>JAFEBA010000010.1 GCA_018266105.1 bacterium
GGCCGCCTCGACCGAGGAGGGCCGCAAAACTTTGACCGAGCTGAATCGAGGCCTGGCCGCGCCTCATGTCAAGGCCAGGGTTGTCTCCGGGGATGGAGTGAGGGTGCTGGAGCGCGGCGAGGTTCCAGTCGCCAGGAGAGCGACTACGGAGCGAGAGCGGAAGGCGTCCGGTGACCCGGAAGCGAGCCTTGTTCAGAAGATCAAGGTTTTTCCGCCCCCCACTCCGGTCAAGATTCTATCGCCCGAGACCAGGTTGACGAGACCGATTCAAGGCGGCACCGACCTTCCGGTTCCACCGGTGGACTCCAAGAATGCTCTGGCTGTCAATTCGATCCAGGTCGAGTTGGCTGGCCTGACTACGCCGGGAGGTTTGAGTCGTTACCGAGAAAAGACGCTTCAGTCGGCTCGCTCCGTTGAGGCAAGCACAGCCGCCGTCAGCCAGCTGGCACAGGCCGTAGAGACCCCAGAAGGACGAGTCGTTTCAACTCGCCTGTTCAGTGCGGTCAGCAAGGATGCGGGAGCGTCCAGTGCCCTGGTGCAGGTCCAAAGTCAGGCAAGCCGGAGCACTCAGGGACTTACCGCTCTGACCCTTCTCAATCAGGGCATTGTTCGTGACCCTAAACTGGCTTTGGCGGTGGCCCAGGTTCACGCCCAGGCCGCCACACTCGGGCCAGGCCGAATTGCTCTCGGTCAGGCTGCTTCGAACCTGAACGAAAGCCATGCCGCCGGAGCCGTTAAGATCGAAGCACAGGTAATTGCCACTCCGGAAGGGCGCGCCGCCCTGGCCCACCTGAATGTGTCCCTCTCAAAGGACCCCATTGCAGCCAAACACATCCAGGCAATGCGGGTCAGGGCCAGGGAAGAAAACGAGCAAAGTGCGATGCTCATTCAATCCGCGGCCAGCAAGGACCCGATATTAGCGAATTCAATTGAGCAGCTCGCAGCCTCAGCACTTCAGGTTTCGGTTAAACAGGTGGCTCAGGTTGAGCCGAAATCTGGCTCTCAGGCTGAACTCGATGACAGTATCAGGATGAAAAGCGCTTCAGTTGGCTCCGAGGAGACACTACTGGGTAGGGCTTTCGAGCCCCTGATTCAACAAGAAGCCCATCTGAATTTTAAAGAGACAGTGGTCACTGAATCCAGTCAAGAGGGCGAGACGATTGAGGAAATCTCCAAGCCGAAGCCCCGGACTCACGAAGTCGAGCCACCGATGTCCAGTAAGGCTAAGAATTTCGAGGAAGTTCAACCCGTCAGTCTTTTTGAGCCTGGTGATCGCACGGGGCATAACTGCAGGCGTTGCGGAACTGATTTTCAAGCGCGCGTGGCCTGCTGCCCGAGCTGTCAGGACGAACTCCGTCAGATTCTGGCCACCAATTCGACCTCTTTCCAGAGAGCCGGCTTCGTTATCAGTCGCCAATCCGACCGCGTGGAAGTTTCCCGGCACGCCCTCGAAGCCTTGAATCAAGAGAACAGTTTTGTGCAGTTGCGCGGGGCGACTGTGTTCGTGCAAATGAGGGACCTGTTGGCAGCTTGTCAGCAAAAGACGACCGGTTATGCAACCATTGCGCCACGCAAGTCCGCTCGCCCCAATCTGGATTAGCGGGAGCGCTCAGGCGCTCTCAAATTGAAACCGAATCCAGTTCCAGAGTCTGGCCAGAGCGTCAGGGTGGTTGACCTCGCTGGCGCACAGATGGTAGACCGGGACCCCAAGCTGTCGATCTCTCCTGTTTTCGCGGGCTTTGTTTCGGTGCCATTGGGGCCCGTTAATCTCGACGATCAAAGTCATTTTTCGCCCGTGGCGAGCTACCACCAGCAAGTGATCGGGCCATCGATGGCCAACCTCAGTGCGAACGCAGCGCTGAGGGTAGCAGGCGATGGACAACTCCTCGACCTGCATAAGAAAGGCGGCCGGTGCTCTGCGACGATAAACAGTGCCCTTTTTGCCGCATACCATCTGTAGTTGGCCACCCAGCTGGTCTTGGCCCACACCGACCAGTTGAGCTCCTTGCAGCGCGAGCTTCAATACAAAGCCTTTTTCGGTCAACGAATCGTAGCGAATCGAATGGGCTTGCTTCCAGAAGCGTCCGTCACCACTTCTCATCTCTTCCACAATATTCAGCTCTCTGGCCAGAGTGGTGTCAGGCCTGATGTTTCCGAACGGGTTCTCCAGGCCATACACGACGTTCGCTTTAGGAAAGCGCGGTCTGGCGAGAGGATAGTCAAAGGGCCTGGCTACCGGCCTTGCCCGCCGCAGCTCCCTCTTCACCAATTTGGATTCAGGCGAGAGCCTTGGCCGTCCTCGAAAGAAGGGGGAGTTGGAGAAGGTGCCCGGTTCCAATTCATAGAGCTCCTCAAGCCTTCTGGCTAACCAGGGCGAGGGAGGCCGATGATTGCGCTCTATCTGAGCAATATAAGATTGGTCGCAGCCCACGGCGGCGGCTTCCTGTCGCTGGGTTAATCCGTGGTGTTTCCTGGCTTCGCGCATGGCGCGGGCCAGCAGGTCAAGGGGAGTGAGCATGGGCAAGGGTTTGGTTTGGGTGCTCGTTTCTCCTTGGGTAAAAAGACTTATCTTGCGATGGGTAACGTTGGGAGTGTGCGCTTGGATAGGAAAGTTGTCCACTATTGCTTGGCCGGAGAAATTGCTAATCGAGGCTTGACTGGGTGTCAGTTCTGAGTGATACTAACAGTGGAGAGTGTAATGCAGGTTAAGGAGTAGGACATGGCGATTTCATCCAACTCGGTCGGGTCAAACTATCATCAGGCCGATATTCGGCAGCCGCGTCGACTGGACACGGAACAAAAAATTCGTGAAGCAACCCTAACCTCGGCTCAGCAGTTGTCGCCTGCCGAGGTTCAAGCTCACCAGACCTTTTACAATAAGGCGGTGGACGATGTTGACGGTGTTCGGAATGGTTCTGTAGGGAACTGCATTGGCATGGGCCCCGACGTTTGGGACCGCCTTTTTCCCGGGCGCAATGATGACAAGCGCGTGGAAGATGCAACCGCGCCCCATCTTTTCGATAACGGACAGGCCCGAGATCTGCGTTCCGAATATCAGAGAACTTACCGGGAAGCCAGGCGTGAGCGCGCCCGGGCTGAGCGCGAGGCTCAGAAATTAGGGCCCGGCAATCACGTTCTGTCCAATGGAGACAGGGTCAATGTGAGCGAGGACCCTGCCACCGGTAAGAAGACAGTGACCACCACCAAGCCGGATGGCACCACCAAGACGGTGACTTTCGACAGCAATAAGCCTAACTCTGTAGATGTCCGCACCACCAGTCCAGATGGAACTTCAACTGAACTTCACCAGGATGGCACATCTGTGAGCCGAGCCAGCACGGGGGTGGATGGGAAAACCACCAGCGATGCTTACAGTCTCGACCTCAATGGGAATCCCGTGCGGGAAACCACCGGTCCAGGCGAGGAGGACTACCAGCGCACCACCGCTCGTGAAGACGGCAGCACTGATACTAGAACCGAGATTTATGAGGAAAATGGGCAACCTGTTTATGAGGATCGACGTCAGCCTCCAGGGTGGCATTTCCCGGATCCTCCCGTAGACCCGTTTCATCCAATCCTTCCTCAGCCCTGGTGGAGGGCCCGCTCTGCGGATGATGACTTTGATCGCGGCACCATCAAAGGATTGCGGCCCTTGAATGCCGATTTGAATTGAGCATGGCCAACCAGCAGCTACTAGATATCATCGACGAGCTGATTGCCCAGTCGCGCCCCTCTACAGAACCCGAAGCTTCGGAGGTGTTGGCGGCGTTAGGGTATATCGTCGCTTTACAGAACGCGCCTGAGGTTGGAGGAGTGCTGCCTGCCAGCCTGTCCAGGAACGTGCTGGAAAGCCTGATCCTTGTGGTCAAAGATTGGTTGGTCCAGAAAAATGCTCGCGCTTCCGAAAATTCGGTGGCCGGATTTTACCAACGCGCTGGCGAACACGTGCAGCGCCTGCGAACCCCCTCGACGGAAAGGTAAGCGATTTCGTGGAACAAGAACCGACCCTGAACCTTTTGGAACTGATCTACGGTCTGGTGGAACGGCTGATGCTGACCACCGAGTTCGATGCGGATGAGATGCATGATTTCATCGGTGCCGTGCGCGACAACCTGGACGGGGTACGCGAGCAGTACAACGTGCCACCTCCAGATGGTGCTCAGGCAGTTCAGGAGCTCATGGTTGAATCATTGTCTCTGTTCGACGAGAGCTTTGATGAAATCACTCTGTTCCTGGATGACCACGACGAAGAGCGTCTGCGGCGCGCGGTGGGACTGGGAGAGGATGCCAACGATATTCTAAGCGCGGTCGAGGAAGTGATTCAGAACAACAAGCACGTGCTCTCAGAAATGGCTGAAGCCTAAGTTGGAATCCGGTCTTCTGAGTCTGGAAGACGTTTTGGCTGAATCTGAAAAGCTTGAGCTTGAAGTCAGCGAACGAACCTTCCGTTACTATTCTGTCTTGGGACTGCTTCCGAGACCAGTGAAGCGTCCCCCAGGGAGTGGGGACGCTCGTGTGCACTACTATGAGCCTTCCATTTTGGAACGGCTCCGCCAGATCCGCGCACTTCAGGCTGAAGGTCACTCCCTCAAGCAGGTCAAGAAACTGCTAGAAGCTTCCAATGGTTCCGGGTCTTCTGCGTTGATTCGGGCTGTGGCAGACGGTCGGTTTACGGCCGCCTGTCAACAGTTTTTGCAGTCTGGCTCTTCCCGGGAAGCTAGCGCCCATTTTCTTCGCCAGTTGGCGAAGTTGGCAGGCGAAGGTGAGCCCGGCGGTCGCGAATTGGAGGCTTGTCTGCGCCAGCTTGGCCAGTGGCACGCCCAGTCCGCCAAAGCTGAATCTGGGTTTTCCTCGATTGCCCGGCGACTGCGGGACATTGTGCCAGAGGACGAGAGAGCCGAGCAGGTGCAGAGGGAGCTTTTGGGGATGGTGAACTCCGGGCGGCTCGATTCGGAGCTTTTGTTGGAACTCCGCGCCAAGATTAGCAAATAAAAAAGCNNGCTTTTTTATTTGCTAATCTTGGCTCTAGTTGGGCAAGAAGACGCGGTATGAACTGGGGTAGTTCGTAATTTGGTTGCGCATCACGTCGCTGGCTTCCCGGCCGTTCCCCATAGCGATGGAGATATGTCCATGGGGATGCCCCTTGCCTTTGTTCCAGACGACCGTCGAGCCGGCAGGGAGTTCGCGTAGGTCTTCCCGCGAGAGGCCCTTGGCTTCGTGGAAGTTCTTGTTCTTTGCCAGCTGGTCAGCAGCCATGTAGGCGGACACGCCGTTCAGCGTCATTCCATTTTTCTCAAAGGCCATGCGGACGCCCCGTTTGCAGTTATGGCCACTGCCGGCTACACCACTTTCGGCGATGCGTCGAGCATCTTTGGCCAGTTTATCTCCGAATCCGGATCTTGAAGGGCTTGTGTCCACTTTGGCCGGGCCGTCGACTTGGGCGGGGGCGTCAGCCTTCTTGGCCCCGGGCTGAGCCTGAGCCGGCTGCTTGGGAGCGCCAGCTTCACCCATCAGTTTTTCTCGGGTCTTATCGCCGGCTTTGCCGTCGATCTCGAGTCCCTGGCTGCTCTGAAACTTTTCGAGGGCAGCCTGCGTCTCTTTGCCGAACTTGCCGTCAACCGCGAGATTACCGCCGGTTTTTTCGTTGAGAGCCTTCTGCAGGGTGGCCACCTGGCCGCCCTGGGCGCCATTCTTCAGTAGTCCCCCGCTCCATGACTCGAAGTTTACTGGGTTTTTGGGCTGGGGTGCCTTCGCGTCCTTGCTGACATTGCTTTTGTCGGCCCGAGCCGCTGGCTTTGATTGTTGGGTTTTGGTAGATTTGGTCGATTTGGCGGCGGGACGGCTGCCGGCCGCCCGCTTGGTGCTACTGGTATGACTTCCGCCTGAGGACTTGGTGCTGGTTTTGATCGACATCGCGCCCATCCCTTGCTTGATTTTTCTCATTGTGTCTCAAACGGGCTTAAGATTTTTAAAGCTCAGGTTACAAATGAGTAAACATTGTTAACGAGTCGCCTTTTGGTCGTGGTTTTTATTGCTTTTGTGTAAACGCATGGACATGCTGGAAGCCGAGACTGTGGCGCGGTATCTGCCCTTCCTCAGGGGCGAGCCTTGCTTGGATTGGTTGAACACGTTTCCATCGTTTTGGGCAAGCGCTGCTTGAGGTTTCCGCATCTGAGCAGACCGGCCAGAAGCTGGCCAGGGGCTTTGCGGTTCATTTCTATAACTCCGCGGACTGGACTGCACGCTCGGGGAGATACAATTTCGACCATGACCAGGCTCTCGGGGATTTGTCCAGTCGCAATCTGGTGGACTCGTTGCTCTTTGGACCCAGGCCCCGAAAAGAAAAAAGCGCGCCCTTAGGGCGCGCTCTCTCGAACTTTGTTGGAAGTTCAGTCGCGCCAGCGTGAACTGGCCCAGGCGCCGGCGAGGGCTGCGGGAACAGTCAATGCCAGGCCAAGAATGTAGCTCCACTCGCTCGGTTCTCCGTTGATGCTGAGGCTGGTCAGCAAAGAAAGGCCTCCGGTCATAAAGGCGCTCGAGTAGCGGGAAGCTGGAGCCAGTCGGCCGGTGACAAAGCCACCCAGGCCGGTGAAGAGCAGTCCCCAGCTCAGTCCCAGGAGGTCCAGTAGGTGGAAGTCGATTCTTTGGGCCAGGCACTCTGAGCTGCTCCCCGGGTCGAAGAGCACAATCATCAATGCCAGCACAAAGAGCTGAGTCAGGAACATGTCGGTCGCGAAGCCAATGGCGATCGCGCGGATGCTTAAAGGGGTGGCTTTGTGCGTCATTCGCAGTGATTCCGCAAAGGCTGGCCCTAGCCCTGCCACTCCAGCCGCCCGACTAACCCGAAATGATCGGAGGCACCATTGCGAATCAAGTCGATCGATTGGCATCGCCAGTCAAGCGAACGCAGCAGCATCCTGTCGTAACGAGCCTGCTTTGGACCTCGGAGCAATTTGTTCTGTTGGGAATCCAGGCTCCATCCAGGCTGGCCAGGATGCATCAGCGGCCAAAGATCCACCCAGTCAGCCGGCAGCCGAGCGTTCTCGTCCGAAGTCGAGCAGAAATTGAAGTCGCCGACCAGCAGGCTATTTCGTGCGGACAAGTGTGCGAAGACGGTCTTAAGTTGTAGCTCCCGGGTCGGCGCGGCCGAGGCCGTGCTTTCCAGGTGCACTACTCCGATTTCCAGGTTGTTAAAGCGAACCCGCAACAGGCGTCTGCCCATCTCTCCCGGTAGGGCCAGCATATCCACCTGCTGTGGCTCAGTCCGCGAAAACACGACTACCCCCTGCCATTGAGCCGAACTCTCGATGGAAACGGTGGATTTAAAATTGCTAATCAGAGGCAGCAGGTGGCGCAGGCAGGCCAGGGTGGCTTCCTGAACACAGATGACGTCAGGCTGCAGCTCCTGCCAAAGTCTGGCCTGGGCTTGCATGCGGGCTTCCCGCTCATGGTTGTCGAACCATAGGTTTTGGGTGATGATCAGCACGCAGAAGCCTTCGCAATAAATTGCTAATCATCTGCTACTGGGTGGGAGGAGGTTTGATTTGAAAGTCTGTCTCGTACTGACCCATCAATGCAATCTTGGCTGTAGCTACTGTTACGCGGGCGAGAAATTCAAAAGCAGCATGAGCTGGGAGATTGGCCTGCGGAGTCTGCGTCTGGCCTTTTCCCGGCCGGGCCCGGTGGAGGTCTCTTTCTTTGGCGGAGAGCCCATGATCGCTTTCGATTCTTTGGCTCGCCTGACGCGAGTGGCCTCAACCTGGGCCAGCCGGGCGGGCCGGGAAATTCGCTTTTCGATGACCACCAATGCCACCATTCTCAAGGATAAGCACCTGAGGTTCCTGCGTCACTACAACTTCTTCGTGGGGGTTTCCGTGGATGGGGTCGAGGAGGTTCAGGACACCCAGCGTCCCTTTCTGAGCGGAAGAGGTTCTGGCCAACTGGTTTGGCGCAACCTGGAGGCATTTTGCCATCAGCTCGAGGATTTTCGAGTGCTCATGGTGATCCGTCCGGGCACTTTGGAAAGCCTGCCTCAGGCGGTCGAGCGCATGTATCGAATGGGGGTCAGCAAAGTCTCCTTGTTGCCCGACACCGAAGCCGATTGGTCGAACTCGAGAGCTTTGCTCACTCGGGTCTACCAGCAGCTGGCCAGGGTTTGCTTTCTTTCGATGTTGACCGACGAGCCCATGTGGATCAGTCCCTTTGTGGAGCAGCATCCAGCTCAATTGGCGGGCTCCGAGGGTTCCGGAGGCTGCGGCTTCGGTGCGGACGAACTGGCCGTCTCGCCGGCCGGCCATTTCTATCCCTGCGCTCGTCTGGTCGGGCCCGACCGGCGCACCGAGGTGCGCATCGGTAGCCTGGCTGATGGTCTGGATTGGGAGCGGATTGCGCAGCTGCAGCTTCAAGCGGATGAAAAGATGAATTCCTGTGGAACGGGAGGCTGTAAATGCCTGGCTCTGATGCCCGGCGATCAGCAGGCCCAACTGGCTAACGTGGCGATGTTTACCGAGATCACTGGAGAAGCGTGTCAGAACGCGCTGGAAATGGTGGCAGCATGAGTGGCGACAAAATCAATCGACGTCGATTCCTGGCGGATTTGCTCTTCGCGGGTGGGGCGGTGACGGCAGCGGCTTTGCTGGCTCAGGCCGGTGAAGCCGAAAAGAAGCCCTCGCCTTCGGATACTCCCAAGGCGACTTGCACTTCAGACCCAAATCGGAAGCTGGATGGAGACGTGGCCTTGCCCTCCAGTCCAACCCCGAGTCCGCCCGAGCCTCCGCTGGGCGGAAAGCCAATGGCTCCGTCTCCGATGGTCAAAGGCGAAGTGAAGTCCCCTCAGCGGCAGCCTAAAAAGCCTTGAGAGTGTTGGTGGTCGGGGCCGGCTTTGGGGGCCTGGGCGCAGCCCGTTGGCTGGCCCAAAAACCCGGCATCGAAGTGACCCTGGTGGATAAACGGAACCACCACCTTTTTCAGGCTCTGCTCTATCAGGTCGCCTCGGCCGGCCTCAACCCCTCGGAAATTGCCAGTCCGGTGCGAGGCCTGTTTCGTAATTATCGAAATGTAAGGGTTATCATGGCCGAACTCACCGGCCTCGATGCGGTCCGAAAAATTGCTAATCTAGATGGGGAGGGGGGGCTGGAGGTTGCTTACGACGCCTTGATTCTCTCCTTGGGCGGAGAGACCAACTACTTCGGTCACCCCGAGTGGGCTCAGTTTGCGCCGGGGCTGAAGTCCATCGAGCAAGCGCTTTGGCTGCGAGGGCATGTGTTGGAGGCCTTTGAGAAGGCCGAGAAGTGTCGGGACGAGCAAGAACGTCGGCGTCTGATGACCATCGCGGTGATTGGGGCGGGACCCACGGGGGTGGAGTTGTCAGGAGCCTTCGCTGAGTTGCGGCGTCACGTGTTGCGTTGGGATTTTCGCGACATCCATCCGGAGCTGGCTCGGGTGGTGCTGATCGAAGGTGGGCCTCGAGTGTTGGCGGCTTTTCCTCCCGACCTGAGCGAGGCCGCTCGGCGTGACCTGGAGGGGCTGGGAGTCGAGGTGCGCACGGGCGAGCGAGTTCAGGAGATCGGTCAAGGGTATGTGCTCACCGACAAAGGTCGTTTGGAGGCGCACACACTGGTATGGGCCGCTGGAGTGGGAGGCCACCCTCTAGCCGAGCGGTTGGGACTGCCAACCCTTGCCGGAGGCCGTGTCCCGGTTCAGCCAGATCTCAGTGTCGCCGGTCTGGATGGAGTCTTTTGCATCGGGGATATGTGCTTCTGCGCGGGAGCAGACGGCAAGCCTTTGCCCGGGATGGCCCCGGTGGCCATGCAGCAGGGGCCAGTGGCTGCAGCCAACGCACTGGCATTCCTGCAGGGCCGTCCGACTCAGCCTTTCCGCTATGAGGACCCGGGCATTATGGCCACGGTCGGGCGCACTAAGGGGGTGGCCGTGCTCGGCAAGCGTCATATTAGCGGCACGGCCGGTTGGTTTACCTGGCTGTGGCATCATCTCTTGCGCATCGTGGACTTCCAGAATCGGGCCCTGGTTTCGCTGCGCTGGGGTTGGGCCTATATCTCCTGGAAATGGGGTGTGCGCCTGATCCATCGAGGGGCAGGGGAGACTCAAGAAATTAAGGAATCGTGAAGTCGGCGGCGAAGCGCCCGGACAGATGATGGCTCTCCTCTTTTCCCCCGGCGGTCGCATCAACCGGCGCCGCTTTCTGCTCTGTCAGATTTTACTCTTTTCTGGTCTGCTTAATGGCTATTGGGTGATCGATCGGTTGGGGGCGGCTCGTGGGCTGCTATCGCTGCTCTGGGCGGTGAGCTGGTTGTATGTCTTCGGAGTGGTTTGCAGCAAGCGCATGCGCGACACGCGCAAGTCGCCCTGGTGGCTGCTGATGGTCTTGATACCGCTGGTGGGACCGGTGCTGCTGGCGCTCTGGCTCTTCTTTGGCTGGGGCGGACCCGAGGACTGCCCTCATGTCGAACTGGAGAGCTACCGCTCTGGCCAGGGCGAGACCGTCATCAACGATGTGACCCAGCTCAATCCGGTCAAAGTGAAAGACGTCTTTGTGCCTCAGAGCGCTGCTGAATTGAGTGACTTCTTGCGACGTGACCAGGGGCCATGCTGTATTGGTGGAGGCCGCTTCAGTATGGGGGGCCAGACCTCCAGTCCAGACTGCACTTTGCTGGACATGCGCCGGATGAATCAGATTCTGGAAGTCAATGCCGAACAGAAGACGGCTCGGGTGCAGCCGGGGGTTCGCTGGTGCGATCTGCAACGAGCTCTGGACGAACACGATCTGGCTATTCAGGTGATGCAGACCTACGCCAATTTCACCATCGGGGGTTCGCTGTCGGTCAATTGTCACGGTCGCTATATCGGCCTGGGTCCGCTGATTCTCTCGGTTGAGTCTCTCAGGTTTGTGACTGCGGACGGCAATGAGCATTTTGCCAGCCCGCAGGAAAACTCACAGCTCTTCTATGCGGTGGTGGGTTGCTACGGGGCTCTGGGTGTGGTGACCGAGGTCACCCTGAAGCTCACCGATAACCTGCCCATCGTGCGCACGGCCCAGAAGATGGACCGCGATCAATACCTGAAGTTTTTCAAAGAAAAGATTCGCGGCGACCAGGCGGCCGTATTTCATAATGCCGACCTCTACCCACCCCACTACAAGAGGCTTCTGGCGGTGACCTGGAGTCGCACCGAGCAGCCTCATCGGCGCAGCCAGCGGCTACAGAGCGGCAAGACCACCTACCCAATTCACCGCTACTTTTATTGGGCCGTGACCGAGACGCCGTTGGGCAAATGGCGCCGTGAGCACCTTTTCGATCCGGCCTTTTACCGCAAGGCTCTGATTTACTGGCGCAACTTTGAGGCTGGCTACTGCGTCGGCGAACTGGAGCCGAGCTCCCGCAAGCACAAGACCTATGTCTTGCAGGAATACTTCGTGCCCATCGATCGATTTGACGAGTTTACCGGGACAATGGCGGGTATTCTGCAGAAGCATCGGGCCAATGTCGTAAACATTTCGGTGCGTCACGCATTTGCTGATTCCGGCAGTTTACTGGCCTGGGCACCCGAAGAGGTCTTTGCCTTCGTGCTCTACTATAAGCAAGGCACCGACCCCAAGTCGCGTGCCCATGTAGGGGTTTGGACTCGGGAACTGATCGATGCCTCTCTCCAGTGCGGCGGACGCTATTACCTGCCCTACCAGCCCTGGGCCAGTCACGAGCAGTTTCATCGTGCTTATCCCAGAGCGGAGGAACTCTTCGCTCTCAAGCACCAATATGACCCCAATTACCGATTCCGCAATTCCCTGTGGGACAAGTACTATCCAAGGAGCCAGGATGTCTGAATTCAAAGCCGTTTTTGATCAACCCAAGAGCAATCAGGATTTCTATCTGTTTCTCAAGAACATTTTTCACCTCTACCCAGAAGACAAGTTTCACGCTTTGATTCAGGAAACCACCGGGCGGCTCAACACGGACGAAGCCATTTATAAGAGCGTGCTGGCTGACCTGCCCGGTATCAAGCCCTTCCTCTCCGAACTCACCTACGCGCTGCCTTCCCTGAAAGAGCAGAAGGCTGAGATGTCCAGGGAGACAGTGGATTTACTGGGACTGGATCGACCCTTTCAGGGCTACGTTGAAATTGGTTCGACAGGGCGCTACATCAGTGACTTGCGCAAGCATCTGAAGATCAGTGAGCCCATTTATCTCATCAATGATGTAGAGCCCAGTTACGCTCCACCCGACCTGGTCGAGCGCGGCCAGATCGCCAAAATTGGCCACTTCATCGATCTGAACAACTATGAACCTATCAGCGGGATTGCCGAGTCCAGTGTCGACCTGGTTACCTGTTACATCGGATTGCACCACTGCCAAAGCCAGAAGCTGGACGGCTTTATGAGCTCGATCGCTCGCATCCTGCGCTCGGGAGGGGTGTTCGTGATGCGCGACCACGATGTGCGCACTCCCGAGATGCATACCTTTGTTTCGTTGGTGCACACCGTGTTCAACCTGGGACTTAAAGTCGAGTGGGAAATTGAAGCCCAGGACACCAAGCTCTTCCGCTCCGCCGAAGACTGGGCCGCCTACATCTGTGGCCACGGTTTTACTGACAGCGGCAAGCGCCTTTTGCAGGATGGTGACCCCTCTCTCAACACCCTGATGGCCTTCCGCAAGAATTGAACTCCCTGGATCGAAAATTGCTCATCAGCAGTCTGGTCAGTCTGGCCATCTCGCTGGCGTTGCTGCTTTGGGGGAGCGACTACACTCGCCCCGGGCCTGCGCCGCCCTTGAGCCCGGACCAGACCTCCCCTTTGACCCCGGAAACGCAGCGTCGACTGCCCAGCAATACCTATCTGACCTATCCAGAATGGTTTCTGGTTTTCAGTCCTCGCGAATACACCCGGTACGTGAAGGAGCACACCCCCACGGACTTCCCATTTCTAGGCCATCTGGCCCAGTTTTGGGGTGGGTATGCGGTGGCCAATCGCCAGGCTCAAGCCTATGGCTTCAACTTTGATTACCATTTAATGGATTGGACCATCGGGGCCAGCACTACGGCCGAGTTCCTCATCAAGGCGGCCTACGAAGGGACTGTGGGTCGAGTGAGCGATGCGCTTGCCTTTGGACAACTGACCGATGAAGACCGTTTCTCGGCTCGAATGAGCGCCGACTATTCCAAGTTGCTGGACACCAAGGCTTTTTACGACTATCCCTACTTTGAGGAGTTTCTGGGGTTGTGGCGTCTGCCCGTCTTCGGATCCGGCTTTCTGCGCAAGTGGGAGCGTCGTTATATCCTCAGCACTGAGTATCTTTTCAAGAGCGGTTACTGTTACCTGATGTGGAAAGCGGCACGCGCCTCCTATGAACCTGAAGTGCCGCAAACGGTCGTGGTAGATTCTGCTGGACAGTCTCACAGCCTCCCTCGCTACCAGGCCTTCCAGGGGGAAGCTCTAAAGCTGGCCCGTTCGGGAGTCCAATTTCAGGAGATCGCCGGCAATCGCCAGGGAATCATGGTGTGCTACCAGGCCCCGGCCGGCCCGCCCTTGATTCCCGAAGCCAGCGCGCTGCTCTTCACTCAGCCGCTGCTGACCCAGGCCCAAAGGCAAAGGGTGGTGCTGCGAGTTCCCATTTCGCAACTGCACAGAGTGATTCAAGAAATCCCGGTCGAACACGTCTTTGACTTCTGATTAGCAATTTTTTTGGGCCCCAAAGGGGCCCCAAAAAAATTGCTAATCAGACCAGCGTTTCGAGGAATTTGATGTGGGCCTGCGCGCCTTCCATCCCGGGAGGCGTGGCCAGGTATAGATGGCTGGCCCCCCATTCGCGCCATTGCTCCACCTCATCGCGCCAGCCCGGTTTGACGGTGACTCGGGCTTCTATTCCGAATCCTTCCCAGGCCAGTCCGGCCTCGGCTCTCCAGGTGCGCATGCGCTCCAGAGTGGCGGGCCAACCACCCTCCATTGGACGCAGAGGGAAGAAGCCGTCGCCCAGTTGGGCTGCCCGGCGCAAAGCGGATTCAGCCGAGCCGCCGATCCAGATCGGGATGGGGGAGGCGGGAAGCGGACGGATTCCGCAGCCGTCTATGTGGTCAAACTCGCCCTGAAAGCGCACAACCGGTTCTGTCCACAGGCGCCGTAGCAGACGGATCTGTTCCTCAAATCGGCGGGCCCGGCTTCGGAAGTCCACGCCCATTCCTTCAAATTCAGCGTAATTCCAGCCAATGCCCACGCCCAGCCGGAAACGGCCGCCACTCAGCAGAGAAAGCTGAGCCGCCTGTTTGGCCACCAACGCCGTCTGGCGCTGAGGCAAAACCAGAATGCTGGTGGCTAGCCCCAGCCCGGGAGCCACACCAGCAAGATAGGCCCAGGTGGTCAGGATTTCGTGAAATTCATCTTCCAGCCCATAAGGGGCATAGTCCTTGGGCAGACGGGCGGGTTCGGCACCCAGTACGTGCTCGTAGCTGACCAGATGAGTGAAACCAAAAGAATAGGCGGCCTGGGCGTATGCCCGAATGCCGCCTGGATCCGTTCCGATTTCGGTTTGCGGGAAGAGCAGGCCTATTTGCATGGCTCTGCTCTTCCCTCTAATGGCTTAAGCTACCTCGCGAGTCATCCCTGAGATCAGCGACATACACAGTACCAGCACAGCCGAGCCGACGATAGTCGGGATCAACGAGACACCGGCCAGGGCAGGGCCAAAATGACCCATCAGACTACCGCCAATCCAGGCTCCGATGAAGCCGCATACCATCGCGACCAGGAAGCCACCGGGGATCCGTCCGGGCACCAGAGCACTGGCAATGATGGCGCAAATTGCCGCCACAATCAAAAAAAGAATAAAATGCATTTGTAAGTCCACCTTTTCACACGTTCTACCTCTTCAGTGTAGGCAAAAAGGGGGCGCACCGTGCAGGTGGAGGATCCTGAGAGCGAAAGTACTTTCGTAAGGTTCAGGCCAGAGAATCGCACCATGCCTGGTCGTCGCCGTCCGGCGCGTCCAGGGCGGTGACCTTGTCTCCTGGCTCCACTTTGCGTTTGTGAAACTCGGTGGTGCCGTTCTCTTTTTTGAGGAATGAACTCTTTTCGATGATGCTGCCGTAGGCCTTGAACCGGGTGTAGCGCCGGTCTCCGGGGGCCGTTCCTTTACGCAGCACAACTTCGCCACCACCGGCAGCCTTGAAGAATTTCATGACAACCGTAACCGGGCCGTCCTCGCCCAGAGGGTCGCTGAGTTCGGTGCCCGAGAAGTCTTTCAAAGCGGCGTGTACTTTGTCCCATTCGGACTGGATTCGAGTGGCGGTGGAGTTGTCCACGCTGGTGGTGGGATTCATGAGGCACCTCCTGAGAAATTGCTGGCAACCGCTTCGGAAGATCAGATCGGGCGTCCTCTAAGGCTTCTTGACCTGTTCTTGACCTCCACCCAGGCTTCGGTGACTCCGGCTTGACCTGAGGCACCCTAGGATTCAGTTACCATGAATATGTTTTTGATGCTGGTATGGGTCGCGTTCGCCTACTGCTTCATCGGTGACGTCTTCGGGCGCTCCTTAAGGGAGCGACCGGACCGCTGGCCCGGCCATAAACTGCGAATCGGCGGCTAAATCAGGCTTCCATCGGAAGGCTGGCGAAGGGGGCGGTCAGAGCCTGAGAGAGATGCGCTACCGTAAAGCCCTTGGCCACTAACTGCGCGGAGCTTGCGGCGATCCTCCTGAGCGCACCGGCCTTGTCAATCTTCTGATCGTGTTCATCAGTTACGGGAATGCCTTTGTCCAGAGCTGCGCGCACTTCCAGTAAGCACCCGTAGCTCAGTTCCCAGCCGTCGCAGACGACGACTTTGGAGAAAGGGACTTCGTTCACCACTCTTGTCCAGTTCTGGTTGTAGAGCGTCTGGCTCCAGCCCGGGAACTGGATGGAGCTGGGTTCCACCGCGCAGACACCCTGATTACGCAACTTTTCAGCGATGCGGTGGGCGTGTTGGCAGTTCACGGTGATCACTTGCTTGTCGTAGGCGGGCATGTCGCTGGGGTCGAGTTCTTTTCGGGAGTGAACATGCTCAGCTTCGAGAAAGTCGTAAAGCTTATTGCCGCCGGTGATCGGGGTGCTGATGTAGACCTTTTCGGCTCCCGGCTCCCCTTTGACCAGGCTATCCACCAGCAAAGAGGTGGCCTCAGGCTGGGGCATCCGAGCCAGGGTTAGCTCGCTCTGATAGAGCGCCCGAGCGCTGGGTCCGTCGCCAAACATCTGATCTGCCACCATGCGGGCTGCTTTTTGTCCGACTCTCTGGGCTGGTGCTGCGATGTTCATTGGCCGAGTTTGCCAGAGGGTACTGAAAAAGCTCCGAAAGGGGAGGCGTCGAAGACAAAATTGTGACACGCCGGGCTCTCATGATCGACCTCCTTTGCAATATGCTGCTGCCCTGGTTTGGCTATGAGTTCCTCCAGAAAAGCTGGGGCTTCAGCGATTTCAAAGCCCTGCTCTGGGTGACGGTGGTTCCGGTGGTCTACGGGTTGGTGGTGTTGTTCAAAGAACGACGCTTCAGTCTGGTGGCAGGCCTCTCGTTGTTCAGTCTGGCGCTCAGTCTGATCTCGGCCCTGGTTTCCAAAGACATACGAATGCTACAGATCCGGGAGTCGTTTTGCACCGCCCTCTTTGGGAGTCTTTTCTTGGGCTCGGTGCTGGTGGGCCGGCCGCTGGTTTACCTGATTATGCGCGAACAGGCGGTGGAAGACGAACAGCGCCGGCGAGTTGAACAGTTGTGGGCCAATCCTCACGGCAGAGCCTTCATTCATCATTTGAGCTATGCCGTGGGTGGACTGATGGTCAGTGAGTTCTTTCTGAAGTGGTGGATGGTTAATCACCTGCCCATCGCCACCGTGCTCTGGTTAGGACCTCTGGTGCTCAAGATCTTGACTGCCCTGGTCCTGCTACTATGTTTTCTGGGCGCGCGCCGGCTGCGCCGAAGGCTTTCAGATTCCCATAAGGTCGGCTCGCTAGAGTCAGGACATGAATATCCAACATCTTGATACCGCTCATTTTTCTCGTGGTCTCAATCTGCGCGCCCAGGAGGCGCCGAGCGAGGAAGCCGTAGCGGAACCTCAAGATACGGTTGTTATACATCGCGGCGAACAGGCCGCCCGATACACCAATAACCTGGTTCTGCACCTGGGCGTGAGCGACGCTCCCGCCATCATGAGCATCGCCGCCAACTATGGCGTCCTGCCTCCTTCGATGAATGGTGTGCTGGCGGTATTCAATACCCTCAATACGGCCACGGGGGTCATCGCCATCGCCGCCGATATTCGCGAAACCCGCGGAACCTTCAAGAATCCCAAAGCCACCAAATTGGATCGCACCATGGATATGGTGCACCTCCTGGCAGGAGATGTGGTCTCCACGGCCGCGTCCATGCTCCCGCTGGTGACGTCTTTGCAGAATCCGATCGCCATGACGGCCTTTGTCGGGGGGCAGCTGCTGGGCGTGGCGTTGGACACCAGTAAGACCGTCTACGACTTTAAGCGTAAAGGTCAGCAGTCGGCCGCGTGAGACGTCGAGATTTTCTACGGGCCAGCGGCCAGGCTGGCCTGAGCCTGGCATTGGCCAATTTGACCGGATGCACTCCCTCCACCTCCTCAGGGCCGACCCCCGGTGACGGCTATGGTTATTCGATCGGCCCATGGACCGGCGACAGCTTCGTCCCCATGCACAAGATTCGCGACGGATTTAGCGCGCCCTTAGCTGCGCCCGAGCGCAAGGTTAAATTGCTAATCATTGGGGCGGGGTTGTCGGGGATGGGACTTGGCTACCTCTGCCGCGACATGGACATGCTCATTTTAGAGCGTGAGTCCAGCGCCGGCGGAAATGCCAAGAGTGCTAACTACAAAGGCATCGAATACGCCCTGGGTTCGGCCTATCTGGTCGACCTGGAAAAGCCCTTTGGGGATCTTTACCGTGAGCTGGGAATGAATCTGGCGCCCATCCCGCAACCCGGAGAGTCGGTCTGGACTCCCAGCGGCTTTGTCCAGTTGGAGAAGGGTCCTCTAGCGAAAACCATCGAGCGAATTCAAGCTGAAATGCGAAAGATCATGGCCGGGCCAGACTATCCGACCATTCCCATCCAGAAAGCTAGTGCCAAAGCTTTGGAGCTGGACGACATCAGTTACTATGACTGGCTGCAGAAGGACTACCCCGACTATGTGCCTCAGGCCGATGAATACTGCTGGACGGCGCTGGGCGGGAGCTGCAAGAAAATTTCGGCCTACATCGGCCTGAGTGGGCTTTCCGAGCTGGTGATGGACATTTACGCCTTTCCGGGTGGTAACGCGGCCGTGGCCAAGAAGCTGGAGGCCGGCATCAATAAGGCCGGAGCCAATCGAATCATGACCGGCCAATCGGTCTACAAGGTCGAGCCCGTTGGTTCCAAGGTGAGGGTGGGCTTCTTTGATACTCACGCCGAGAAGCCCCAGATGCGCTGCATCGAGGCCGACAAGGTGGTGCTGGCATGCCCTTACTACTTTGCGGCACGGCTGTTGCCCTGGGCTCCCGAATCTGCCACCAAGGTCATGCGCAGCCTGGAGTATGGCTCGTACCTGGTGGTCAACATGTGCTTCGAAGGCCAGGTCTTTCATCAGGGCTACGACCACTGGGCTCCAGGCAACAATCATTGGGCCGACTTTGTGGATGCCGACTATGCAGCCGGCAATCCAGTCAAGGATGCAAGTGTGATTACCGTCTATGCACCCTTCCGCGACGCCATGGTGGGTCGGTCTTTATTGCTGCAGGGAGATGGGCGGGCGCTGGCTTCCAAGGTGGTGGAGGATGTGCAGTTGCGCACGGGCTTCCCCAAGCAAGCCCTGAAAGAAGTCAACCTGACCCGCTACGGTCATCAGATTTTCTGTTCACGACGAGGAGTGGTGCGGCAGATGCTGGAGCTCCCTCGCCGTCACGGAAATGTCTTTCTGTGTCATTCAGACGGTCAGGCCTGCGCCTCGATCGAAAGTGCTTTGAGCGAAGCCTACGCACTTGCTCCAAAGCTTCGCGCCTAAAAAACGAAAGCCCCCCGTTCTCCCGACGGAAGGCTGCTATTCAGGCGCCCTTTAGGGCTGTTGTAAGGTTTTCCTCTGTTTTGACCAGTGTGTGTTGATTATAATTGGCGGGCGTCGGGGCGGGTTAATGCCCAGATCATGACCAGCACCAGTGCTATACCACTCATATGGAGTTTCCTTTCCGAATCTTCCCCCACATACTGGCACAGCGAATCTGCCAACATGTTACCCGGATATGAAGATTGGGTCGTGAGAGTGTTTTGATGACAACTCCTGTCTTTTGTGACAAAATCAGTCACCGCTCTTTCGGCCGGCCATGACTTACCCAGCCTGTTCAGTCAGAAACATGTTTGTGTAAATTGATTTCAATGGGTGCTCTGTTAGGACGATAGGACTCGTCGCAAATGCTGGCGTTGACAAAAATTGTCCCTTCGCGGCAGAGCTGTCCGTAGGCAGCATGAATATGGCCGAAAACGTGCAGGCGCAGGTGTCGCAACTGCTCGATCCTACGGCGTAAAAGGGCACAACCCTGAGCCTCCGGGTGGTCCAATATTCCGGCTGGAGGCGTGTGAGTGATGAGAATTTCAGTGTCATCCGGAATCAGCGACCAGATTCTCTCCAGATCCGAGCCGTCCCGAGGCAGGTTGAAGGCCCAGTTGCAAAACTCAGGTTGCCAGGGGCTGCCATACACCTTGAAGCCCAGACAATCAATGCTTTGGTCTTGCAGATAACGAGCGTGGTGGAGCCACAGGCGGGCGTAGCGGGGGCGCTTGTGCCAGGGCCAGTCGTGGTTGCCGGCGATGAGCAGTTTGTGGGGATGGTTCTGAGATCCGAGCCATTTGTCAAAACGCTTGACCTCCCCAGAAGTCCCGTAGTTGCAGTGATCTCCAGCGTGGATGAGCAAGTCTCCGGTGGGAACGGTGACCTGATCGTGGAGGCCGTGTGTATCAGAAAGGCAGACAATCCTTGCCATCGCAGTATTGCTATCCTTTGAGGCCGTGACGCGATCCCCTGGGGTGCGTGTCGGTCAGGGTGCAGTATAGGTGCGAAGGGCGCAGGCCCGTCTCACTTAGAAAGGAACCCAGCTCCTATGGAATTCAAACAGTTTCTCGTCGCCCTGGCAATGACCGGAGCCGCCCTGGCTCAGACTACGCCCGAGGGCACCACAGTGGTGGGCACCGTCTATCAGGTGGAACCGACCGCAGTTTACATCCGCACGCCGGACACCACCGCCCACCGGGTCCCGGTCTCGGCCACCTTCCTGGTTGCCGGTCAGCCCGTCAACTGCAGTAGCCTGCGCAACGGGCAAATGGTGACGGTGCAGTATCCTTCGGACTCGTTCGAGATTATTGCCGGTCCGATGGCGCCAAACTCGGATAATCCCTACTTCCACCGTTCGGTGAAGCGTGGTGCATTGGTACTCGACCAAAACTTTATCAACGGAGCCTGGGTGGACGTTTCCACTCCCTGACCCTGGTTGAAAACTGTGTGTCCTGAGCCAACCCGGCCAGTCCGGGTTGGCTTTTCTATTTCTATAGTTGGCGAGCGTCGGGGCGCGTCAACGCCCAGACCATGACGAGAATCAGCGCGATCAGGCTGCTCATAACGGTTTCCTCCGAAAAAATCCTACCCACTACTTTGTGGGACGGGCCGCCTTGGGCCCTGTCTGCTTCGAGGTCGAAGCATATCACCCGGGGTGGTGCTGCACTCGGCCGCGGGTTCGGCCTCATAATGCACCCTGGGTCTTGTTTAAATGTTGCCAGGATATGAATAGCTGGATTTGTTCACAGGTGACAGAATCTGTCCTTTGACAAAGGGTGTCACTTTTAATAAATCTGTTCACTAGAAACAAGTGTTTGGAGTACTCTCTTTACAATCGGCTCCAGCTCGTGTTAATCTTGGCTGTTGAATAAATTTCAAATCAGGGAGGTTGGTTTTGTGCTGAGGTTTCGCTGGTTTTTACCGCTTCTGGTCTTCTTCATGGTACTCGGGTCTTTGCCCGGCCTGGCCGCCCCGCCTCAAAAAAACAGTCCCGTCAACTATCAGCGCGTGGTCATCAACGGTGTGCGCGCTTACGTGGTGACGGTTGACCTCAATTGCCGGCGGATCTCCCTGGTTCCCCACAGCAGCAATGGTCATTACAAATCTTTCCGGCGCTTTATTCGTGAGAATCAGCCAGTTGCGGCCATCAACGGGACTTTTTTCGACCCGGCTACGGCCACCATCATCTGCAATCTAATTTCCAGCGGCAAGCTGCTCAGCGAAGGCCGGGTGGGCCACTCTCTACGCATCGATGCTCAGAACCGGGCTCAGTTGGTGAGTACGGCGGGTACGCCTGGTCGTTCTCTCAAGCTCAGCGACTGGGCCTTCGGTCTGTCCAGTGGTCCCACGCTGGTGCGCGCCGGCCACACGACCCTGACCCCCTGGCGGGAGGGTTTCCGTGATCCTGGTCTGTTTGGACTGGCTCCCCGCAGTGCCATCGGGATTACCAAGCACAATAAGTTGGTGTTGGTGACGGTGCGCAAACCTGTGCGTCTGCAGCGCCTGGCCTGGATGATGAAGAGTCTGGGGGCCCAGGACGCGCTCAATCTGGATGGCGGAAGTTCCACCGCCATGTATTACAAAGGATACTTCGTCACTCGTCCCCGCCGCATGCTGACCAATATCGTGGCAGTCTATCTGCGAGCCGCCGATACGGCCGCACCGGTGGTCAGCCAGCCCCCGGCCGGAACTCCAGTTTACGATCACACCAACGCTCTCCCGGTGGCCTTGCTGCCCAGTTCGGCCGAAGCACCTCTGGATCCGGACTATCAGATGCCGGCCCCGGCCCCGACCCCCGAACTCTTGCCACAGTAGGTCAAAAGCCGGTCAAGATAAAGCGGTCGCCGTCCATCTCTACAATGATGTGCTCAGGTGCGGCTTGCCTGCTTAAGAGGGCGGTTAACTCGGGAATCAGGCGCCGTTCGATCAAGCGCTGTAGCGGCCGCGCGCCCAAGCGCAGGTCATAGCCCACCCGGGCCAGGTAATCCAGGCAAGCCTCGCTTGGCTTCAGAACAATGCCTCTTCGTTGCAGTCCCGGACGTTTCTGCAATTGCTCGATTTCCCGCCCGGCCACCTGACGCACCACTTCGGGAGTCAGGGGACGGAAAGGAACTACTGCATCCATTCGGTTGATGAGTTCGGGTCGAAAAAACCGGCGGAGCGCCTGAGAGTAGTCTCCAGCTTGAACCTGACGCAGTCCCAGTGCGTTTTGTTGCTCCGCCCCCAGGTTGCTGGTTAGGAGCAGGACGGCCGTGCGCAGGCTGGTGACCCTGCCCCAAGGGTCGCAAAGTTGTCCCTCGTCGAACGCCCGCAGCAGTACGTCAAAGACTTCCGGGTGGGCCTTTTCAACTTCGTCGAACAGCACCACCGAGAAAGGCTTCTGGCGCAGCTCGCGTAGCCAGGATGCTGGAGATTTGTCGTAGAGGCTGCCGAGCAGACGCTCGGCCGCGCCAGTGCCCGCGTATTCGCTCATGTCCAGGCGAATCAGGCGCTTCTCGTCTGAAAACAGGACTTCGGCCAGCGTTTTGGCCAGTTCGGTTTTACCCACTCCGGTCGGACCACAAAGCAAAAGCACTCCTAAGGGGCGTCCCGGGTCCTGTAGCCCCGCTTTGAATGCCGTGATGATCCTTAGCGCGGCTTGCTGGGCCTCGGGTTGACCGATGACCCGAGCAGAGATGCGGGCCATCAGCTCCTCGGGGTCGAGAGCGATTTCGTCCAGTAGGAATTCCTCGGGGATGCTGCTCTTCTGAGAGAAGGCTGAAATGGCTTTGGCGCGGGTTAGCTCCGCCGCCCTGGGGCCTCGACCGAGATGGCGCAAGAACCTGACCGCGCTCCCGGGTAATGCCTCGTAAGGGGAGAAGCGACGAAAAAGGCTGAGTAAGGTCTCGTCCAGGTCAAGTTGGATGCGCAGTCCGGTGCGCACCCAGGCCAATACCTCCCCGCTCTGGACGTCATTCATCGCTTCCAAAGGCAGGACTCGAAACAGATCGGCAAAACCCGGCAGCAGTCGCCGACAAGCCTGCCATTCGCTTGCGCTGGCTTCTACCACCATTTGTAACTGCCCGTCCACAATGTAGGGGGTCAGGAAGGCAGCCAGGCTTCCCCCCGGGTCGCTTCCTCCCTGGCGAATCAAATCGGCCAGACTCTCCACCGCCAGCACGCCATTGGCCTGACCCAGTTGAGAGATCACCCGTTCGCAGCGTTCTTCCCACATCCCAAGGTAGGTCATACCGGCGACCAGGCGGGCCGCCGAGGTGCGCCAGATATTTCTGGATCGCCGGGCCGCTTCGTTGATCAAAGTGGTCTTGCCTACACTGGCCGGTCCGATGATTGCCACCGATAGTCCTGCCTGGAGATTCTTGATCAAGGCTTTCAGGGCTTCCTCGCGCCCGTAGCCTTTCTCTCCGGAACTGTGGGCAAGTTCTGCTACGCTCTCGAGGTCTTTCCAGCGCTCCTTCTGTTTGTCTTGAGTTCGGGTGGGGCGCTTGACCCGGATACGCCGAATCTGCAACTGCTCGCCGCAAACATGGCGCAGCAGTAGGGCCGGGCTCAGCCCTTTGAGGCTTTCCTGGACGTAATGACCCACCAGCTCGCGTAGACTTCGCTCTGCTTCGAAGTAGAACTGGAGTCCTAGCCACGGAACCACGCACATGCGTAGCCCGCTGGCCACCTCGCCGACGGCGCATGGAAAGCGAAACTCCCAGTAGAATTCCTGGGGTAAAACCTGGTTGCCGATGCGGTATTCGGGTCGCAGCTCCACCGGGACCACCAGACTTTGAAAGTCCTGGCAATCGCCCGGTGACATCCAGGGGTTTTCCTTGTGGGCCAGAGACATGAGGTCGGACAAGGCTCGCTCGGCTGACTCGGCATCCGGACCCTGGGCTGTGTAGGCGGGGTCGTCCAGCAGCACGGCCACATAGCCATAATTGGTGGGAAATAGGCCGGCGTGATAGCGTAAGACTCTCATCGCGTCTGCACCAGACTGCCCAGGCACCAGCCTTTGCGGCACAGCAGGCGACTGGCGAGGTCCAGGCACGCCCGCTGGCCCAGGTAGATCCGTACGAGCCGGGCCTGGAAATCCCGAGCCTGCACCCAGACACAGTGGAGTCCGCCCCCTTCCAGGAAGAGATGCAATCCGCATTCTCCCTTGGCTACGGCCCCAGCTCGAGGCCCCTGCAGGCTAATGACTGCTCCGCGTTGTTGGAACTCCAAGTCGCCGCTTTTGAAGGCTTCTTGATAGCCTTTGAGGAGTAGCCGCTGGCTGGCCATATGTCCCGATAGCTCGAGTTCGACACGTTGATTCTCAGGCTCGGCCAGACGGTGCTGTAGCCAGTCTACTCGTAGTTTCAGGCCGGCCAGTTCAACCGGCTCGCTCTCGTGAAGCCATTCCTCCAGTTGCATCTGTAGTTCCAGGCTGAGCAGCAGTTTCTCCAGTTGCTGCGGCTGAAGCTGGCAAAGCGGGGGCGGAGCGGGGGCCTTGGACCTGGCGCCTGTCCGGGGCGACTGATTGAGCTGGAGTCTCAGAGTTTGCAGCTCTTCTTTGAGTTCAAAGTAGAGCAATTCGCTCTCACACAGACTTTCCTGGGTGTGAGTGGCGTGCTCGGGTGCCAGTTCGCTCTTGAGGGTTTCTTCCAGTGACTGAATTTGCGCCGCCAGTTCTGAGCGGGAAGGCTGACCCAGTTCCCAATTCAAATCGAGGGCTGGAGTCACACGTTCTACCTGCACTTCCAGGTTTTCATCCACTCGGATGAGAGTGAGCCCCTCGGGCGGGAGGGCGGCCAGACGGCGGGCTACCGGCCCCACGATTTTCTCTTCTACGGTACGCTTGAGCGCGCGGGCTCCCAGTTGGGGATGGAAGCCCGCGTCCACCACCCGCTCGCGAGCCTGAGGTTCGACTTCCAGCAGGCACTGGCGTCGGCGCAGACCCTCTCGTTCCAGAAGCTTTTGCCAGATACGCTCGGCCACCCTGGCCACGGTGGGGCGGTCGAGGCGGTGGAAGGGCACGATTCGATCGATACGATTGAATAACTCGGGTGGGAAAAAGTCCTCGGCGGCTCGACGATAAGTGAGTTCTTCCTGCTGGGCCCGGCTGCGCAGCCCCAGGCTGGACTGGGTCTGATCTGCTCCCAGATTCGAGGTCATAATCACAATCGTTTGGGTAAAATCGACGGTTCGCCCGCGCGCATCGGTCAGTCGTCCGTCTCCCAGCAGTTGCAGCAAGAGGAGCAGAACCTGGGGATGAGCTTTTTCGATCTCATCCAGAAGGAGCACCGAAAAGGGCTGGCTGCGCACAGCTTCGGTCAGCAGTCCTTCAGGTCGATGGAATGTGCCGATCAGGCGAGCGATGGAGTCTTCCCCGACATACTCGTTCATATCGATACGAATCAATCGTTCTTGGGTGCTGAAGAGCGCCGTGGCCAGTGCCTTGGCGCATTCTGTTTTGCCCACTCCGGTCGGTCCGATAAAGAGCAGACTGCCCAGTGGCCGATTGGTCGATTGTAGTCGTGCCTTGGCTAACGCGACCAGCTCAACGCAGCAGGCGACGGCTTCCTCCTGACCAACTAGTTGTAGACGGATCTTGTCACCAATGCTCTGGGATTCCAGAGTGGTGCGCTCGTCCAGCAGTTCCAGCGACATTCCCGAGTACTCGGCGAACCATCGCAGTAGATCGGGTCCACCCACGGCCTGCTTACGGTAGTGGGCTCCAACCTGTTGCAGCAGTCTGGATACCTTTCCCGGGTGGCTGGCGTCACTCAAGTAGCGGTCGCCGATCTGCAGAGCCTGATGAACGGCCTCCAGACTAAAGGTGCATTCCTGACTCTCTTCGGTGGCCCGGGCGGCGGCCAGGGCGATACTGCGATTTAGGCCGGGCTCCGGGGGCTCGACCAGCAGCACCTGAAAGTGGTCCGCCAGGGCCCGGTCGCGTTGCCTCAGCAACTGGTAGGCTTCGTGAGTCATCTCTCCGATCACGCGGAGTTCGTGGCGGTCCATAAAGGACTTGAGCAACTGGGCTGCGTTCAGGGCCGAGTCTCGGCTGACCCCGGCTGTGAGCAGCCCCAGCAAGTCATCAAAAACCAGGACGTGGTCACGCTTGCGGCAGTGCTTGAGAATATTCAAGAAGCGGTTTTCCCACTGGCCGACATAAGACATGCCGGAGATTAGCCGGCCTGGCGAGATCAGGAAGGTGCCTGAGCGAGCGGCCTTTCTCTTCTTGCTCACCCCCTTCGTCGGCACTTGCTCCAGTCGCTGGCTGACATGGGCGCGGATCAGGGCGCTCTTGCCGACCAATCGGGGGCCCAACAGAATCAGGCCGGAGCGCGGCGAGGAGCTCCGCCAGAGATTGATCTCCTCCAACTCCCGTTGGCGGCCCAGAAAGGTCTCGGGGGACTCCTCGAGCCTCCGTTCCAGGTTGCGTCCGCACTGGGCCAGTTCTTCTGCCCCAGAGCGGTTCGGCGCTCCGCCCAGGAGCGCAAAGAGACTCTGTTTGGCCGGAGGTTCAGAAATGCCCGGGGTCTCGATGTCCAGGTTGGTCAACTGGACCCAGGCGCGTTGACCTGCGCTCAGACTTTCGGGTTCGATCTCCGATCCTTCGCGTTTCAACTGCCTCAGGTGCTGGCGTACGGCCTCGCTGGCTTGCTCCTCAAGGCTGCACAGGTCGTGCAAGGGGAACCAAAGGTCATTCAGGCTGGGGGTATAGGCGACTTTTTGACCCAGAGCCTCAAAGCTGACGAAGAGCAGACGCAGGCTGGCGGTACGTCGCTCAAATTCGAACTTGAGTTGGATGAAGTGTTCGCGCA
Organism: bacterium; assembly: GCA_018266105.1. Lineage (GTDB taxonomy): Bacteria > Vulcanimicrobiota > Xenobia > Xenobiales > JADMJV01 > JADMJV01. The sequence goes on from JAFEBA010000010.1 coordinate 26,871, forward strand.
GTTCCGGACAATAGGTCAGACGAGTGAATTTCTCCAGACGCTCTTCTTTACGACCTTCCTCAAGGCTTTGACGCAGACTCTGTGAGCTCAACTGCAGCACTTTGTTGAGCAGAGGTGCACGCACGCTGAACAGGGCCGGCCAGAAAAGGGGAAAGGCCTGATAGCCCTCGGCGCCTTGATGTTGAACGTAAAGGGGGATGCAGACCTTCACGGCAGTAGTGCCGCCTCTTCCGCTCGTCGCAGCAGGCGTTTGTCCAGGCAAAGCTTGAGACTGTCGGATTGCAGCGGCCGTCGCGAGAGCAGCTGGTCCTGGCAGAAGCCTTCGTCCAGATTCCAGGTGCGCGGACTGACCGGATGTTGCAGGCTGCCTTTGCGGTGGACCTCCAGCGGAGGCTGGTAAGCCGGTGGCACATAGGGATTCTTTTCGTCTCCGCTGAGGCGCGCGGCTGAGGAAACTTCGACCAGAACCGTATTCTCACGTCCCCGGCGCAAGACTTTGTGAAGTCCACCCTCGCCACGCAGCCAGGGGGCGCAGAATTTGCCGGATACCTCGAACAGGTATCCCAGGGCCGTCTGACGACCCAGCTCCGCCGGCTCGATCAATCCACGTTCGAGCTGGGGATGCCAGGTCCAGCCCGATTCCGTGAGGGTGAAAGGACGCTGCTCGTGTTCGGCTTCCAGGCGGGTCGGCAGGCTTCCCCTTAGTTGCGGCAGAGGGCCTTTGCGCAGACTGATGGCTTCCAGTTTGTAGCCAAATTGCTGTTCCTCTAATGCCTGCCGATAGAGCTCGGCCAGGTAGTCCAGGGCCCCCTGGCTTTCGCTGTAGATCGCCAGGATCGTCTGATGCGGCTCCGGTTGCACCAGACAGTAGGCTTGACACAGGGCACGGTCGACTTCGGATTCCAGTTCGCCCGTGCGCATCGGCAACTCCTCAAAGAGCAAGGAGTCTCCCAGGGCTCCCAGGGCCAGCTCCTCCAGTCCGTTGATCCGCTCCGACAGTTGCTCGAAGTTGCTCAGGAATTGGCGGTGTGGCCAGCCCGTCTTGTGGCGATGCTCGTGACGCACCTTCTCGTTGCGCAGTTCGTTCAGGACCGGTCCTTTATCCAGACGGCGATAGCGGCGGCGTAGCTGGGAGATGCGATGATTGGATTGGCGCTGCTGTTCTTGAAGTGCGTTCGCACGTTCCAGGGTGGACTGAGGATAGACCCGGACCAGCAGCCCGCCCGGCTGAGTCTGGCTGACGTCGACGTGCACCTTCAGGGCGACTTGAGCCGGATGCGCATTCAATTGTTGACTGAGGGGAGCCAGCAGCAGCCGGTCCAGGCAACGTTTCAAAGGTCGGGCCCCATAGAGTTTGTGATAGCCCTGCTGGGCCAGCACTTCATCCACGCCAGGGGCGATTTTTAGCTCCAGTGGGCGTCCGCGCAACCCCTGACGTTGTTCCAGGCGGCTGAGCTCCCATTGGGCAATGCGCAGCACACTCTCGGGTGAAAGGCTGTGAAAGGGAATGATTTCGTCAATACGATTCAGTAATTCTGGGCGAAAGGCGGCGCGCACAGCGTTCATGAACTGTCCCTGATGGGACTGGTCGCGCAGGCCCAGGCTGCCCTTTTGAAAGCTGTCGGCCCCCAGGTTGGAGGTCATCAGAATTAGACAGTTGCTGAAGTCAGCGACTTCGCCCCGCTCGTCGCTCAAGCGGGCGTCGCCCAGGACTTGCAGCAACAAATCGAAGAAGTCAGGGTGGGCCTTTTCCACTTCGTCAAAGAGCAGGACTTGAAAGGGGCGTTCACGGACTTTAGCCACAAGCAATCCGTTCTGGCTGCCGCCGATCAGACGTTTTACGTCCCAGGGCGTGGAGAATTCGCTCATGTCCAATCGCGTCAGGCGCTCCCGGTCCTGAAAAACAAATTCGGCCAGACAACGAGCCAGTTCGGTCTTGCCTACGCCCGTGGGTCCGATGAGCAGAAAGCTGGCGATCGGTCGATTGGCTCGAGTTAATCCGTGCTTGAAGGCCGCCAGGCGATCCACGGCGCGCTCCACGGCCAGGTCCTGACCTTGAAGTCGTTGTCCAAACCAGTCGCGTACCTGGCCGGCCAGAAAGGCTTGACTGTCTTCTAAGAACAGCAAAGGCAGCCCGCTTTGCTGGGAAAAGTGCCGCATCACTTCGGCTCTCATGGGTCGCGGGTGTTGGCGAAAAAGGTTGCGCAGAAAACGGACCGGCCATCCGGGCGAGGCCGAGGAGCTGGCGAAGCGGCCGTGAATTTCGGCCGTCGCTTCCAGGGCTTGAGGAGCCAGCTTGGGGAAAACCCTCGCCAACACTGCCCGGGTCCGCTCTGGCGAAGCCGGTTCCAGCCGCATCACTGTAAAGCTTTCCAAAAGTTGCGGATACTCCCGTTCTATGACCGCCAGCTGCTCGGGAGTGGATTCGGCCAGGCCCTGTAGCTTTTTGCCGCTCAGGTAGGGTTTGAGGAAGCCGGCCAGCCCGTAAGGATTGGTGCTGTGGCGGGCACTTTCCAGCAGCTCTTGCAGGTGTCCCAAGTGAAGCACGCCTTTGATTTTTGCCAGCTCCTCGATCAGCTGCTGGCAACGGCTCTGCCAACCGCCAAAAGACACTTCACCCAACATTAGCCTGGGTCCGCTGGTTTCAAAAAAGTTGGTTCCGGCCAGTTGGAAGTCCTCGCGCCGCCGGGCCAGTTCGTGGATGAGAGCGGTTTTGCCGCACCCGGACGGGCCCACCAGCAGCACATTGTGGTCGGCCAGCAAGTCGGCCAGTTGGGCCAGCTGCTCATCCACCAGTACGGCTCGCGGCGGACCCTCCTGGACCAGGCGGCTGGTCAGTTTTGGAAGTTGCTTCTCTTGTTCTTCCTTTTGGGAGGGGTCAATGGATTTTACGCTGAGTCGCGTGAAGTTGCCGCTGAGGCTCTGCCAGCGCTGCAGTTGCATTAACTTGCCGGGCTGGCCCAGCAGTTTAGCGCGCATCAGCAAGGATCTTACTTCCTTTGCCAGGTTGAGCCTCAGTTTGCGCGGGTCTTCCCCGGTCACTTCTAATTGAAATTGGGGAAGGTGGGCCGCCAGAAGCTTTTTGCCTCCCAGCGTGATCGGATAGATTACCGCGTCCACCTGCAATCGAATGGGCTCTTTCCAAAGCTGCTGGCTTTTCTTGGGCGGAGCGATGCTGATCTCGTAGCGCTTGAGTTTCACACGCGCCGGCCGCTGTCGCTGTACCATTTGCAGCGGAGTCATCCGCTCCAGGCGCTTCTTAAGACTGCCGAGCAGCGCCTGACGTGAGGGGCTGCGTCCCAGGCGGGCCACTTCCGGGAAGAACAGGCCTTCGGTCCATATGAGCCCGTTCTCCAGCCGGGCTGTCAGCACGTAGATAGGAAACTCGACCTGGACCTGAGCTTTCACTTCTCAGTCTTCGAATGGGACGGGGGGGCCTCCCTGCCTCCGCCAACCCAGCAGTAGGATTCACGCCTGTCCAGGTAGTTTCCGGCCAAGCTCTTAGTTTCAAACACCCTGTTCAGGGAAGCAGGAGACTTTGAGGCGAACCTGTGAGCCGTAAGTCTCCAGCGGACCGAACAGGAGTTGGGAACCAACGGAGTCGCGTGCCCTGAAGTTTGATTCTCATCGATGGCGTGGCACGCGACCGAGGCTAGTCCAGCTTGATGGCTTTGACCGGGTCCTTGGTGCTTGGAGCCGGAGCGTGGGCCACAGGTTCGGGGGCATTGGCGCGACGCTGGGCGGCTGCGGCTGCTTCGGCCGCCGCCGCCGCCTGGGCGTGCTGATGAATGATGGCGAGGTAGACCAGCCGGACCAGATTGACCTGTTCGTCGCCGCGCATCTTGTTGCCGAAAAACTGCTTGAGACCGGAGACGGTCCCCAGAACCCTCTGCCAACCGGATTTGGGAGCGTGTTCTTCCGCTCCCTCAGCTCTTCCGACCACTTTATCGCACGCCTCCAGGCACAGCCCTTCGAGCGTGCCGGCACTCTCCAGGGTCATCTGGGCGGCCTGCATGGCGACCCGTTTGTCCTGTTCGGCCGTCTCGATCTGGCGCTTGGGGGTCACCTCGACCTGGTGGCCCCAATAGATGGAGTTCACGTGTCGAATCTTCTCGCTACAGATCTCAGGAGCCAGGCCGCAGGCGGCCCCCAGTTCCTTGACCAGGCGGTCTTCCTCGAAGGAGAGGCGCCCGTCGGCCAGGCTGATGACCAGAGCCAGGGTGAGAGCCTGGTCGGCTTTTTCGGGCGTCTTTTTGAGTTGCTCCACCGCCTGCTGGATTTCCGGTTGGTTCAGGCTATTGAAGCCCCATTCACTGGCCTTGATACGCCAGTTTTCGCTCAGTTTATGGCGGGCGGAGCGGGAGGGCACCACCAGGCTGGCCGCCTTATCCAGAAGTCGGACTTTGGGATTGATGGCATCGGCCGGTCCTGCCGCGATCAGGGCGCAACTGATCCACCAGACCGGAGCCAGGTAGTCGGAAGCCTCATCTGCGATGCGGATGCGCAGGGCTCGCTCCAGTTCATCCGTATCTTCGAGGCCCTTGGTCTCCACCGCCCAGTGTCCGGCCAGCCAGAGCAAGCACTCGCGCTCAATCTCCACCGGGTCGTGACTGGAGCAACCCACCACCTTGCCTGCCCAGGTCAGGATATGGCGGCGTTTCTGGTCTTCTTCCAGGTTGTCCGATAGTTTGGCATGAGTGAGTTTGACCAGTTCACTCAGTTCCGCTTCACCCATCAAATGTAGACCTTGCAGCATGACGCCTCCGCGACTGAAGAATGTCCGACCAGATTCGCTAACTCGATCTGCGTGCCTTTTTCTGAGAGAAGTCGGCCAGAGTTTCCGCCTGCTGCTGGCGCTTGTTGACGACCCGGGCCAGCACGAAGAGAAAATCACTGAGTCGATTCAGATAGATGATTGCGTGCTCGTTGACGGGTTCATGGGAAGCCAGGGCCACTGTCGCTCTTTCGGCCCGTCGGGCGATGGCCCGGGCCATGTGCAAAGCCGCTCCGCCCGGTCCGCCTCCCGGTAAGATGAACTCTTCCAGAGGGGGCAATTCATCCATTAAGGGCTCCATCGACTCTTCCAGTTCCTGGACATGTTCGGCCGTGATGCGAGGCACGGCTACGCCTTCGGGTGCGGCCAGATCGGCTCCCAGGGTGAAAAGTCGATGCTGGATGGCGTGAATCAGATCCATGGCCGGTTTGTCATGGATCAGGGCCACCGCCAATCCCAGGCTGGAATTTAATTCATCCACCTCACCGTAACTGTCGACCCGCAGACTTCCCTTGGACACCCGCTCTCCACCGATCAGGGCGGTCTTGCCGCCGTCTCCAGTCCGCGTCACCACACGATTGATTCTCATTCTAATACCCCATGCCGGGCTACCGCGCCACGGCAACCGCAATTTCAAATTTTATGCGACCTGTGTCCGCCCTGATTGCTCGTAGTTCTTGCTTTCAAGAACCGGAGTTAATATTCAACGGCAGGTGTCGCCTGAGTATGTGCCAACTATTCCCACGTGTCGCAGTCTACCCTTTTGGCAGGGTCCGAGTTCCACGACCGTTACCAAATCGTACGCGCCATTCGCAGTGGAGGTATGGGCGAGGTTTACCGGGCTGTCGACCGCTCCACCGGGATGCCCGTGGCCATCAAGCGCATGCTGGTGGATTCTCCTAGCGATGGCTCCAACGAGAGTGCCGCATACCAGGCCCAGCGTTTTGAAGAAGAGTGCAAACTGCTCCAGAACCTGCGCGTTCCCGGGGTTCCCGCTTTCGTCGATAGTTTCCTGGATGGCGACCGTCGCGTCATCGTCATGGAGTTTATCGAGGGCGTCGATCTCGAGAAGCAAGTCATGGATCAATTGGCCCTGGCGGGCACCGACCTGGAGCCCTTACTGGCTGTTCAATACACCATCCAGGTGGCAAAGATCTTGGAATACTTGCACGCTCACCGTCCGCGGCCCATTATCCACCGCGACGTTAAGCCGGCTAACATCATCGTGCGCCATCAGGACAGCCGGATCTACCTGGTGGACTTCGGCCTGGCTCGCGAGGTGGGCGGCGGGGCCTCGACCAAAACTGCGGTGGGAACAGTCGGCTACGCACCCATCGAACAATATCGCGGTCGACCGACCACACGCACCGATCAGTATTCTCTTGGGGTCACCCTTCACTTTATGCTCTCGGGCCAGCAGCCTCTGCCCCTGCAGATCGAGCCCCTGGATAAGATCCGTCAGGATTTGCCCCACGAACTGTGTTGGGTCGTCAGGAAGTCAACTCAGGCCGAACAGGAAGACCGTTTCGACTCCGTTTATGAGTTTCGCCGCCAGCTGGAGAATCTGTTGCCTCAACTGGAGCAGCACCAGAAAAACCGTGAGCTTCAGGATCAGGCCAAGGACAGGATGCAGCTGCTGGGACCCACCGAAGAGCTCCAACAAGAAGAGAGGCCGACCCAGCGAGTCAAGATCGAAGGCGTGCACAAGGAGGCTGAGGATCCTTTAAAGGATTTTGGTCTCTACGACCCTCTGCGCAACAGCGTTTCTGTTCAGAAAGACTTCCAACGTCAGGCCATCCAGGCTGAATCGCAACAGCGTCTCGGCAGCGCGGTGGTCGAGGATTCCGGTGAATCCAAGGGGCAGAAGACGATGTTCTTGCTGCTCCTGTTGCTGTTAGTGGTGGGAGTTGTGTCCCTCTATTTTCTCAATCAAAAGCAGCAGAAGCAGCTGGCCACGAGAGTTTCACCTGGGGTGATGGTATTGGAAGCTCACGGATTTTTCCGTCAGGGTGACCAGATCGGTCTGGGCCGGAGCGGGATGGGAGCGGTCGAGAACCTTTTGAGTTTCCCTCACCCGGCTCACGACGGCTACTTGACCAGACTGCAGAAGGGCACCCGAACGGTCAACTTCGCTCGGGTTTCCGACCAGATGCCTTTCCTGGCGGCTTCATTGGACCAACAAACTCTGGTGAAAAACTCCAAGTGGTTTAAATTCGAGAAGGGCGGCTGGAAGGAGGCGACTTCGCCTTTCAAAGGCCTGCACCTGAACTTCGACGCCAAGATTGAAGCCCCGAGCAGCGGCTGGTTACGGAGTTCTGGTGCTCTGGAAGTGCGTGGGGGTAGCCAGCTTATTTTGATGACTCCGGGTCCGTCGGACAGCCCACCTCTGTACTTTTTCTGACCCACGCTTCGGCAGGGGACGGAGGCCTCTTCACCAAACCCCTCAGTGTGGACTTAGATGAAGAAATGAAGCTTCCAGCCATACGGGAAGTGGGAGCTCTAGCTGAATACACCGAGACACCTGGATCAGAGCTGCACGGATTTCTGGCTTTTTTGCGCTCGGAAATGCTGAAGGCCATCGAGATCTACCGCGAGGAGACTCAGGAATCTCTAGAAGACGGGGATCCTTTCGAAAGGATCCAGATTGTAAACCGCCTGAGGCTGCGCAAAAACAAGTTGGAAGCCCACCTAATCAAGGAAGTGAAGGAAGTTCGAGAACTGACCCGCTCCCTTGTCGGCACCGCCGATAAATCGGTCGTGGACGCGCTGCAAAAGGAGACCCGGTCCGTCTACGAGCAGATCAGCACCGGGCTCAATGAACTCATTCAGGAATTCGGGGTGGAGTGAGCCAGGTCTAACTGACGGGCTGCATCCATTTTTTCTTCGGCCTGGTGAACTTCGTCCAGGGCATCGTCCAGATCCAAATCCTCCAGCAGGGCCCGCTTCAAGTTCCCCATGGCTGACTCGGTGGCTTCAGTTGCGCCTAGAATCGCCTCTTTCAGGCGTTTATCCAACTGATTGTCGGCCTGCATCTGACGCTTTCCCTGGAGTAAGCGTTGGCGAAACTGGTCGATCCAGGCCACGATCGCCGTCTTTTCGATCTCCCCATTGGAAAGCTGATGAAGCTTGCCGTCCAGTTCAGCGAAGGCCTGAAAGCGGGCCCTGGCTTCAGGAGTAGGGGGAGGCGGCAGTTGAGAGCTGGCCGGGAGCGGTAAACGCGCCCCACATCCGGCGCAAACCGGGCGGTCACCTGGCTGCTCGCTGGCGCATTTGGGACAGATGACGGCGGGGTAGAGGGCGTTCATCAATTGGCGGTGAGCGCCGGCGAGTTCGTCGGTCGCCTCAAGCAGCTCGGTCAGGCGCTCTTCTATTTCCCAGGTGTGCTGCATGCGCAAGCTTTGACTCGCCCTCTGCAAGGCTCGAACCATCGAAGCCAGTCCGACGGTGCAAACGTCCAACGTTTCTGAGACCGCGTCATTCTCTGGCTTGACTTTGCTCATGGCCTGTTCCATCTGGCGGCAAGACTCCAGTGTCTTGTCCAAAATCTGAGCGCACTGTTGGTAGGGGATCGTACCCTTTATGGCCTGGGTGACGAAGAAGCGGAGTTCTCCGCCCAGACCGACTCCAAATTCTTGCTTCCAGCTCTCTTCCTGACTTCGCAGGCGGGCCGCCAGGGCCTGAAGCTCAGTCACGGCTTGATGCACTCGCTGGCATCCAACCTTGAGGTCTTCGTTCTTCGAGTTTTCCAGGAAGCTTTCGAGACGGCGTCCGCCCCCCCGAAAACGCTCAAACTCCTGGTCGAGCAGGCCTTCCAGTTGCTGGAATAAGGCAGTTCTGGGGTAGAATCGTAGGGAGTCGCGAAACTGTTTTTCCAGGGAACGACGAAAAGCCTGTAGCTCCTCGACATGGCGATGGAACTGCAGACTCTCTTTCAGTTCAGGCTCTTTGAGTATGGATTCGGCCGCGCGCACCAGCGCGTCGACCCCCGGCGAGCCGGTGGGACCCAGATCTAGCATTCAGTCGTAGGGTCTAGAACCACCAGGAGCGGCTACCGATACTGGAGCCAATGCCCCAGCCAGCAAATGAACCCAGCGCGTTGCCCAGCATCGCTCCGCCCATTGCGCCCCAGGCTCCGCCCAGGCCAAATCCAGCCAGGCCGCCAACCAGCGTGCCCAGCCCGCCGCCGATGCTGCTACCCGTGTAGCCACCCATCATAGCGCCGTAGGGATTGTAGTACCCGTAGCCACCGCACATGCTGTTGAGGTAACCACCACCCCAACCACAGCCGCCGAAGCCGCCCAGGCCGCCGAAGCCCAGACCACCCATGCCGAAGCCACCGAAACCACCGTATCCTAAACCTCCACAGAACATGCCGATCTCCTATGTCCTTTATATACCTCTCAACTATCCCACAGGCAGCGGGACATGGAAAGAGGCGAATGTTTCCAAATTGTTAATGTAGCGACGACTCCAGCTCCATGATCCAGCCCTCAGCCGGATCCTTGAAGAAGTAGAGCATGATTTCAGGTTCCTTGATTTCATTCATGTTCAGGATCTTGACCACAGTTTTGACCTTGACCCGCCCGCGCTTGCCGGTACTATCGATGTCCACCTTCTGGATCTCGTAGCGCATAATGTCCAGGGTCTCGGGCTTGACCGCGAACCACTGTTCGATGAGCTGAGGAATGTTGACTTTCTTCCTGTCTTCGCTGGAGTGGTAGCTGGCCGCGTGCTGAAAATCCTTGAAGCGAAGGTCCTCCATGAACTTGAGCGAGAGTTGGGATATCTGCCCCCGGTCGGCGGAAGAGCCGGTGTCGACCCCGTCCCCTCCTCGAACTCGTCCTGCTACGATGAAGACCCCAACAGCCAACCCGGCTAAGAGAATGAATAGAACAAGAATCTTTCTCACGACTGTGCCTTTCCGGTTCGAAGAGTCAGCAAGAACAGACTGACCGCCAGCAGGCCGGCCGTGAGCAAAAACAACATGAAAGCGGACTGGGCCAGGGTGACATAGGACCAGTCGGCCTTGGTCAGTTCTTTCATTCCCTGGTGGGCCCAGCTCAGGAAGGTAAAGTCTTCAGCCCATTTGATGGCGCTACTCGAATGTTCGTGGGACAGCACCATTTCGGAAAAGAGCATCTGCGGGATCAACACCAGTACCACGGAGCCCACGGCTTTGTCGGAATTGGACATTAAACAGGAGACCACCAGACCCAGCGCCACTCCGCCTAAGGAAGTCAACCACAGGTAAAGAAAATGAAGCAGGGGAGGGCCACCCAGAGGTACGCTGCGGTTGACGATAGAGGCCAGGCAGAGACATTGAACAAAGCTGATCAGGGCCAGCACAAGCAGCTTGGACAGCAGGTAGGGTCCGGGCTGAACTCCCAGGCGGGCCTCGCGATCCAGGATTGGGCCTTCCTTTACGACTTCGCGACAGGCATTAAAGGTGCCAAACCACAGCGAGGTCAGGGCCATTACGTAGTAGAGCGAGTCTGTGGCAGAATCTACATCCCGCCAGGTGAGCACGATCAGCAAAGCGATGAGCGGGGCTTGCATAAGGAGCAAGAAGGTGTTGCCGCGATCACTGAAGACGATTTCCAGGTAGCGCTCGCACAGCACATTGAGCTGTTCGCCTTGGGATGCCGCCATGCTAAAAAGCTTCGACTCTCAAGGGGCTCGGCCTGCTACGTAGGTCTGGAATAACGAGCTGGCAGCGTAACGCTGCTGGGCCGCCAGCGGGTCTTGTTGGCTCAGTTGCTTGTAAATCATCGAAAGTGAGGGGACTTGAAAGTAGCTCAAGCCTTGCTGTGGGGGGCCCAAGAAAATCAGGTGACCTTTGAGCAGCACCAGCACCAGATCAAGCGCGTCCAGGCTCTGCATGACGTGTGTGCTCATCAGCAAGGTTCGTCCTCCCTGGCACAGCTTCCGGCAGTTCACCATGAAACTGTCCTCCAGCGCGGGATCGAGTCCGGCCGTGGGTTCGTCCAGAAAAAGAACCTGTGGCTCGCCCAACAGTTCCATCGCGATGCTGACACGCTTTCGTTGACCGCCTGAGAGTCGATCGGTGCGCACGGCCCGCCTCTCCTGGAGTTCCAGCAGCTCGATCACCTGGGCCACTCGGGAAGTCAATTCCTGGCCGGTCAGGCCCATTAAACGGCCGGTGTAGTTCAGGGCTCGTTCTACTTTCAAACTGCCGTGGACCACGTCATCTTGGGGCACAAAGCCAATTTTTCGACGTTCTTGAGGGGTCAATTTCTCGAATTTTTGCCCGCCCAAATAGACTTCTCCTGTGCTGGGCGCCTGCAGACCGGCCAGACAGCGCAGCAGGGTGCTCTTGCCACAACCGCTAGGACCCAGCACACCCACAAATTCTCCGCTGCAGAAGCTCAGGTTGAGTGGCTGGATCAAAACATTGCTGCCCGCCTTGACGGATAACCCTTTGGCGCTAACTATGCCCGCTGTGCCCATCGGGCATAGTTCTCGCCTCCATCCGGGGGGAACCTGCTGCTCCAGAGAGAACTGCTGGCAATGCGAAAAACCTGGTTCACTGCAGCCTTTTTGGGCCTTCTGGCGTCCTCAGTTCTGGCCGGCGATATCAGCGGCAAAGTGAGCCTGGAAAGCACCCCTGGCGCCCGTAAAGTCGGTGAAACCCGCGGGAGCGCCGGATACGAAAAGGGCGACGTGCCCCCACCCTCTGAGAGTGAGGTGGAAGATGTCGTGATCTACCTGGAGGGCGAAAACCTGGAATGCACTCCTCAGACCAAGCTTTCGGCCAAGAATACGATTATTCAAAAGAACAAGGAGTTTCTGCCCCACGTTTTGCCCATCACTAAGGGTTCAAAGGTTTATTTTCGCAACCAGGACCCTTTCCCACACCACGTTTATTCCGTTTCACAGCCTGGCAGCTTTGAAATTGTGAAGCATGGCTCAACGGTTCGCAGCCAGGAGTTCGGTAATCCCGGGGAAGTCGAAGTTTTTTGCGGCATTCACACGAAAATGAACGCCTACATTATGGTTCTAAACAGCGACTATTACGCCACCGTGAACCGCTCAGGGAGCTATCGAATTTCTGGAGTCCCGGCCGGACAGTATGCGCTGTATCTCTGGCACCCGCGCTTGCCAAAGCCGGCCAAGAGAAGCGTGACCGTGCCCGCAACCGGCACGGTCAATTTGGATCTTAAGCTCTAGCTCTATGCGGCTTCGCTCCTGGCTGTTGCTGCTCTTCGGCTCGTTGTTGGTCTTGACCGGGCTGGCCACCAGCACCCTGGCTCGCCACCAGGCTCTGGTCAATTTGACCGGTCGCGTGAAGGCTCAACTTGAGCGCGGTGCCAGGGGGACCTACGAGCCTGAACTGCTCTCAGAGCTTCGTGTAATTGGTTACCGCATCATCGACAGTCCCACTTTGCACGAGTATCGTTCCATCTTTGTCACCCTCAACGGTCCGTATCAGAAGTTGCTGGAGCACGCCCCTGCATCCGAGGTCTTGAAAGAGTTGGGCACGGCCGCACCAGATGATGGCAAAGCCTGGACCCGATCCGATTTCAACCCAGATCGGCACGGGGCTGAGGCTGATCATTTCGCTTGTTGGCAGGCTCTACAAGGACTCTTGCGTGACACCGGAGTGACCCTTTTCGAAGAGTCCGAAGGTGCTTTGCAATTGCTGATTTTGACCGACAAGACCGGGACACCGTTTCTGGAATTGAGGACCACAGCCGATGGAACGAAGCCCGGGGCTGAAGATGCCTGGAAAGCTCCTCAGTTGACCCCCGAGCTGGCGGCCCTCTTGAAGAAAGGCACGGAAGAACCGATCGAAGGCTATTTGCGGCATGGGGACGGGTTGATTTACCTGGTTCGAATCCAGCCTTTTAATACCGGAGGTCTTATGGTGTTGGGTCATCGGCTGGATGAGCACTTTCTAACCAACCTGCAGCGCCAGATTCCGGGCGCCGAGTTTCGTCTAGGCGCGGACCCGCTTCAGTCGCTCCAGAGTGGTCTGACCGATGCCCCTTATCTTGAGCACAGTGAATCTCTGCCGGAGGTGGGCCAGCCCCAGCAGGCCGTTTCCACTCTCTGGGAGCTGCGTTCGCTCAATAGCGTTGAGTCGTACCTGCGAAGCGTCACCCAGGGAATCGCCGGACTGGGACTGGGAGCGATGGCCTTCGGCTTGTTGGGGATTTTTCTGGCCACTCAGTCGGTCACTCGCCAGATCCAGCTGCTTTCCGCCCGCATGCGTGAGGTGGGCGGCGGGGAGTTGGGCCAGGACTTGCCTCCGGCCGGGCCTCTGGAAGTCCGGGCCGCGACTGAGAGCTTCAATCAAATGGTGCACCAACTGCGTCAAAAGGAAATGCTGGCCAAAATGGTTCCTAAGCAGGCTCGTGAAGCCATTGAACAAGATCAGACCGAGGGGGGCCGGGTTCAGGCTCGACGCATCCGCACCACCGTTTTGTTCTCCGATATTCGCGGATTCACCAGTCTGTCCGAGAGACTACCGGCACCCGAGGTGATGAAGCTGCTCGACCACTACCTGTCCAGAATGACCGACGTGATTGAAGCCAACGGCGGAGACGTTAACGAATACATCGGCGACGCGATTCTGGCGGACTTTGAGGATCGCCCGGGGGCCCCCGGAGCCCAGCGCGCGGTCCAGGCCTGCTGGCAGATGCGACTGGCTTTGGAAGATTTGCGAGCCAGTGGAGTGCATGAGGAGTTCGCCACTCTCAAGCAGGGGCTGGGTCTGCACACCGGCGAGCTGGTGAAGGGCGAGGTCGGAGCTCAACACCGCTCCAAATTCGCTCTGATCGGGGATACGGTGAACCTGGCGGCACGGATTCAGGACCGCTCTCGGGATGGTCGCCACACCGGCATTCTGCTGAGCGCGGAAGCTCGCAAAGATGTCTCTGACTTTGTGCTGGAGGTCTTCGGTGATGAGTCTTTTAAGGGGAAGTCGGGTCTGATCCGAGTCTTTGAGGTCGTCCGCCCATGCGACGCTCCTGCAGCAGATGGCGCAGCACCCGCTGGCGAAAAGGCCCCCACTGGGACTGACTGAGCTGACCTTTGGCCTCAAATAGCTGGTCCACAAATAACTGTTGCCGTTCCCGCTCCAGGTTGATAATTTCGTCCAGCTTGGCCTTCACCGTGGCCTTGTCGGCATTATCCGAGCGAATCATTTGAGCCAGTTCCAGGCGGCGGCCCTCCAGGCGCATCTGCACGTCCTGAAGTCGCCCCTCGAAGCGTGAACGGATCGAGCGCAAGGCCCGGGCCTGCACGGGGCTGAGTTGCAAGCTGTCCTCTTCTGGCAAGGCCCGGGCAGGGGGGGCATTCAGCCCCATCAGCAGCACAACACCCAGGGCGCTTTTGATCAGGTTAAAACTCCTCAAGCTTTTCATCCATCGCAAAATAATCGTGACTGAGATCTCCCAGTGGCAGACTGGCCAGGGGCGAGTCGTCCTGAGCCACAGAATCCAGGCCAGGCATCACTTCCACACTGGCGTCCCACTCCTGCAGTTCGCTGGCCGCCAGCGACTGGGTTGCGACCGCCGGGGTGGGCGGAGGTAAAGTCGGCGTCGCTAGTGGGGGAGGGGCGGTTAGCCTGAAGCACAGCATCAGTCCGGCCAGGCTCAACCCCAATCCACTCAGCCAGCGCTTCAGGCTCCACAGCGGCGCGGGAGCCTGATCGTGACGGATCTTTTCCCAAACCTGAGCGCGAAACAGCGGTGATGGAGAGAGCTCGGGGAGGCTGCCTAGCAGTTCCCAGCTCTGGCTGAGAGCGATCCATTCAGACTGGCACTGAGCGCAGTCGTGCAAGTGCCGCTCCAGTTGCAGATCTCGCTGAGCGTCGAGGGCGTGATCCAGCTTTTCGCTCATCCATTCCTGGGCCTGGTTGCATTTCATTGGTCACGCTCCTTTCCGAGCAAAGGCTCAAGCTTTTTCTTCAAGGCCAGACGTGCACGGTGCAATTTGGCCTTCACGGCTGATACGGTCTGAGAAGTGACTTCTGCCAGTTCTTCGTAGCCGAGATCCTGGAAGCGCTGCAAGACCAGCAGCTGGCGTTGCTCCTGGGGCAGCTCCAGGATGGCGGCCTGCACCTGAGTGGCAGTCTCCTGACGCTGCACCAGCGCCTCGGCGCCCCCTTCGGGATCAGGTACATCCCACTGCCGGTCGTTCTCGGTGCGGCTGTCGAGACTGGATGTTTTTCGGCGGCCGCTGCGTTCGCGCTCATTGCGACAAAGATTGAGGGTGACCTGATAGAGGTAGGTAAAGAACTTGGCTTTGGGTTCGTAGCGAGGAGCGGCGCGATAGATTCGTAAGAAGACTTCCTGAGCCAGATCTTCGGCGTTTTCGGCATCGCCGGTGAAGCGAAAGACTAGATTGACCACGGTGCGCTGATACTTTTCCATCAGCTGATTGAAGGCCTCGGCTTCGCCCGCCTTCACCCGTAACATCAGGTCTACGTCGTCTTCCACGCGACCCGCCTCCCGCTTATGAGTCATTGGTTTACCGACGGGCAGTCTCTGACCCAGCGGTAGCGCCACAACCCAGTTCATAAGGTCTACCTCCAATCCTGTGGTAGATTGAACCTGCCGGACGAAAAAAGGTTGCGGGTCGGCTTAAAATTCTTTGATGGTCCTGAAAGCCATCAGGAGACCTCGCGGTCTCCTGATGGGTTACGGACGATAAACGCCGCTGAAACGATTGGACGTGCCCAGGCCATTTGTGTAGACCGTGGCGCTAGAGTCTTGCTGCATCAGCTTTCCTCATATTCACCCCACCCTTGAGCTCTTTATATGCTGACGAGTGGCCGGAAAGATGAACTATTTGTTACCGTAGACGCTGTCGTCCACATCTTCGTGGGGAGCGGGGATGACGTGAGCGGCAAAAACTGAGCCAACCCGGCGGGCGGCCTCAGCCGCCGCGTCGATGGCCGCCTGTACGGCTCCAACATCGCCGCGAACATGGATGGAGACCAGGCCGCCGTCGACCGAGGCATACTTGGTGAGTTTGACGTTGGCCGCTTTGACGGCCGCGTCGGCCGCCTCTACCGCACCTACGAATCCCATCGTCTCAATCATTCCTAATGCCTGCTTGCTTGCCACTGCACCTGCTCCTCGAGAAAACTCTGCCGGGGCTTTCCCGCTGAAGGGAGGGGTTCCTTCCAGGGAAAAGGCGACCTCATGCTGATTTCACAACCTGGCCTGGACCTGCTCCAGGAAGCCCTCAACCACCTGGGTCATGGGTTTACAACCCTGCCCGCCGCCGAAAACCCGCTGGAGGACGAGCGTTTGCGTCCGGTGCTGTTAGAGGTCGCCGCCCGTATGCGCGACAACTATCCTTACCATCATCCGCTTTACGCCGGGCAGATGCTGAAGCCGCCTCACCCGGTTGCGCGACTCGCCTATGCCCTGGCCCAATTTCTCAACCCCAATAATCATGCGCTGGACGGCGGGCGAGCCAGCTCAGCCCTGGAGAAGGAAGCGGTGGGGGAGATCGCAGCTATGTTTGGCTGGAAGGAGCATCTGGGGCACCTCACCAGCGGAGGAACTTTTGCCAATCTGGAAGGCCTCTGGATTGCGGGTTGCCTGCAACCAGGCAAGCGGGTGCTGGCTTCCACTGAGGCTCATTACACCCACCAGCGTATCTGCGGTGTTTTGCAGATCCCTTTCGACACGCTGAGGGCCGACACCAATGCCCGAATCTCCCTTCCCCAACTGGAAACGGAGCTCGCCAAAGGGGACGTGGGCACGGTGGTGGTGACGTTGGGCACCTCGGCCGTGGGCGCAGTGGATCCTCTGCACCAGATTCTTCCGCTGGCCCGCCAGGCCGGTGTGCGAGTCCACGTGGATGCGGCCTACGGCGGTTATTTCCGCCTGGCGCGCCTGAACGGACAGGCCGCTCAGGCCTTTGCCGCCATACCGGAGGTCGACTCGGTGGCCATCGATCCTCACAAGCACGGAATGCAGCCTTACGGCTGTGGCTGCATTCTATTCCGCGATCCTTCTGTCGGACGTTACTATAAGCACGATTCCCCTTATACCTACTTCAGCTCGGACGAGCTGCATCTGGGGGAGATCAGTCTGGAATGCTCGCGGGCCGGAGCCGCAGCCGTCGCCCTGTGGGCCACCCAGCGGTTGCTGCCGCTAGAGCTCGATGGAGAAATGGCTGAGCGCCTGGAAAAGTCCCTCAGCGCGGCTCGCCAGTTGGCCGCCTGGCTCAAGGCCCGGCCCCAACAGTGGAAGTTGCTCTTTGAGCCGGAGCTGGACCTGGTCGTCTGGGCTCCGCAGGGCTTATCGGCCAGCCAGGTATCGAGACAGACCCAGGCCATCTTTGATCGTGCCGCCGAGCTCGATTTGCACCTGGCTGTCACCCAGCTCTCTCAGGGGGGGCAATGGCCCGAGCTGGATTGGGATCAGCCCCGGGTGGCGTGTCTGCGGAGCTGTTTGATGAAGCCGGAGCATCTTCAGTGGCTACCGGAAATTTGTCAGCGACTGGAACAGGCCTACCTATCCACCAGCTCGCTTGCTCTTTAAGCCGCGGCTCTTGAGAATCTGCTCGATTTTCTCACGGTGATCTCCCTGGATTTCCAGGTTGCCATCTTTCACGCAACCGCCGGTGCCGCAGGCGGCCTGGATCTGCTTGAGCAGTTCCTTGAGCTGAATCTCGTTCATGCCTGTATCACAGACGATGATTTGGGCTTTGCCTCGCTTCTTTTCCAGCCTGAGCTTGATAAATTCGCTCTTGCCGGCGGGAGCTGCCGCCCTTTTTTTGGCACCGCAGGCACAGGGCAGATGCTTGCACCTGGAGCACCAGTTCGGGTCAGTTGAATAAGAGAGTTCCACGCCCAGGCTTTACTCCAGGAATTTCGACCCTCCTTTTGCAAGCTCTCAGCTATGAAGAAAGCCCTGCTCTGGTTGGCCCTATCCGGTCTGGCTGCGGCCCAGCCCAGCTACTGTAATCCGCTGGACATCGATTACAAGTACAATTTTGAACAGCTTCCTGAGCGGATTTCCTACCGCTCCGGGGCTGACCCCGTGATTGTGCCCCACAAAGGCTCTTACTATTTGTTTGTCACCATCTCGGGAGGCTGGTGGAAATCGCGTGATTTGTTTCACTGGACCTACGTTCAGCCGGACAAATGGCCCTTTGAGGATATGTGTGCGCCAGCAGCTGTCTCGGTGCGGAACAAACTTCTGCTCTTCCAGTCGACCTTCGCTCAACGCCCAATTCTAGAGCTGCGCGACCCGGACCGTGGCAAGGTCGAGTTCTTCAACCGCTGGCTGCCCATGATGAAGGGGGCCGACGGGCCGTGGGACCCATCTATTTTTCACGATCCCGATACAGACCGTTGGTTCATGTATTTTGGCTCCTCCAATGTCTTTCCGCTCTACGGAATCGAGCTGGATGCAAAACAAAGGCTGACCTACAAGGGAGTTCCCAAGGGGTTGATTCTGTTGGATCCGGAGGAGCACGGCTGGGAGCGCTTTGGACAGGACCACCGCGGCGACATCAAACCCTTTACTGAAGGGGCCTGGGTCACCAAGCACGCCGGGAGATATTACCTTCAGTATGGAGCTCCTGGAACCGAGTACAATGTCTATGCCACCGGCACCTACGTGGGCGACAATCCCTTGGGGCCTTTTCGCTACGCCAGCTACAATCCGGTGGCTTATCGGCCAGGTGGCTTCGCCTGTGGGACCGGCCACGGCAACTTCTTTCAGGACCACCGGGGTCGCCACTGGCTCACGGGCACCTGCTGGATTGGCCTGAACTGGGGTATGGAGCGGCGCATCGTGATGCATCCGGCAGGCTTTGATCGGGACGGACAGATGTTTTGCGATACTCGCTTTGGAGATTTCCCGCATCGCAGTGACGGGGGATTCGCCGGCTGGATGCTGCTCTCACACTCGAAGCCTATGTTGGCCTCCACCACCCTGTCCTCCGAGCATCCGCCCAGTAGCGCCAGCGACGAGAACCTGAGGACCTTTTGGAGCGCCGCTGACAATCGACCGGGTCAGAGCCTGACGGTGGATTTGGGCCGTTCTTGCCTGGTGCGGGCCGTCCAGGTCAACTATGCTGACGACCACTCCGATGTCTTCGACAACGGGCCGAACGTGTACACCAGTTTCAAGCTGCTGGGGTCCCTCGACGGCAGCAGTTGGACGACCCTGGCGGATCTGAGCCAAGAACCCCGGCGGGATCGGGCTTGCGCTTACGTGCCTTTGGTCCGCCCAGCGCGGGTTCGCTACGTCCGCTATGTGCACCAGCATGTGGCTGCACCCCGACTCTCCATCGCGGATTTTCGGGTCTTCGGTGTGGCTCCTGGAAAAGCGCCGCAACCCCCGTCTCAAGCGGAGGCGCGGCGCGACCAGGACCGGCGCAATGCTTTTGTCAATTGGAGCCGAGTTGCGGGTGCCACCGGCTACAACGTTCGCTGGGGAATCCGTCCCGACAAACTTCATCAGTGTTATCAGGTTTGGGCTGACCATCAGGGACCCTTGGAAATCCGGGCCCTCACCAAGTCCCAGGCTTACTTTTTTGCTGTCGAGGCTTTCAACGAGACGGGAGTCAGTAAGTTGGGACCGGTCCTGTCCGTCCCTTAGGGCTACTTCATGGCGTCCAGAGGGGCCAGCGCCTTCATCCAGGGCTCGGTGCTGGTGATCCGCAGGGCATAGGCTTTAATTTGCGGATAGTTGTCCAGGGGGACGCCCGCCATGGCCAGGTATGGCGCGGCCGCGGCCACGGCAAAGTCAGCGATGGTTACCTGTTGGCCCACCAGGAATTGCTGATTGCTCAGGTGGGTCTCCAGTACATCGGCTACTTTGGGGAAAGCGTCGGTGGCTTTCGAAATCTCGGCCTCGTCGGCCGGACCCATTCCGAAGCGGGCCTTCACGATGCGCTCGTAGATAAAGGGACGCAGGGCCGGACCCCAATGGCAAACACTCCAGTTCAGCCACTGCTGGACCTTAGCCTGGCTTTGAGTCTCGCCCGGCCACAGGCCGCTTTCGGGCTTCTTCATGGCCAGGTACATCAGAATGGCATTGGATTCCCAAAGAAAGAAGTCACCATCTTCCAGGGTGGGCATCAAGCCATTCGGATTCTTTGCCAGGTACTCTGGAGCTTTGTGTGCTCCAGCGTTGAGATCCATATTGATGACTTCCAGGTCCAGGCCTAGATGGTGGGCCAGAGCGACAACTTTGAAGGTGTTGGGGGAAGGGAGAAGAGCGTAAAGTTTCATAAAGTGCTCCGTAGACTGAATTGTCTTATCGACCTGGTCGGAATTCCCAGGTCTCAAGTGAAGTCCTCCGGTATGAGCATCCTGCGGCAGGAGGGACAGCGCCTCCTACAGCGGGCAGTGAAGCGGGAATAAGATCAATCTATGAGATGGATGCTTAAAACCTGCCTGTTTGTCGCTTTGTTTGGGATGTTGGCCTATCTGACTCAAGCCTTTCTGCCCTTCCTGTTTTTTTCCAGCCTGATACTGATGATTACTCTGGGTAGAACGGTCCCGATGGGGATCCTGTGCTCGATCTTATTTGGGGCTTGCTTTCCTTCCATCGCGGCCACCGCCGCTCTGGCCATGACTTTTTACGTCATCACTCGCAGCTCTCAGCCCGCCTCAGCTCCCCATTGAGCCACTGAAAGGTTCCCAGCGCCAGGGCTGGCAGCTCGATCAGCAATCGCTGCCACTCGCTGGCGGCTAACGCCAGCACTCGCGTAGCGCCCGGTATAGTAAAGTCTGAGCGGGCAGGTAGATTTCCGGCCAGCTCTACGCCGCCGTGGAATCTGGCTTCCAATTCTTCCTGCAGAGGCACTAAACCGTAGCTCAACTGGTCCCCCACGCGCCAGACTGTCCTAGCCTCCGCCCAGCGCATCTCGATCATGCGCAGGCGGACCTTCTCCAACTGGTCGAAATCCAGCCGGTGGAAAGGGGGGGTCTGTCGGAGTCTGAGCAGCTGCTGCATCTTCCCCAGTTCCCAGGCCCGCCCGGGTTGGCGCGCACGCACCGCCGCCCAGCGCACCCAGGGGTCGTCTGAAAGAGATGGATCCATAAGCTGTTTCTGTCCAGCAGCTTCCTGCAGCAGGCGGGCGCGGTCTTCATCCTGATTGGGTTCTAAAAGGGTCACAAATAGCTGCGCCACCTGGCGATCTCCCAGATTGGAAAGCACCTCCAGGGCACTGGCGCGGCGCCCTCCCTGGGCAAGCACGGACAGTCTCAGTGTATGCATTAGATCTTCGCCTTCCAGCCAGTGCAGGACCCTGAATGCCAGACGTTGGTGGCGTTGGGATTCCTGCAGCAGGGCCTGTTTCAAAAAGGACTGGCTGAGGCTTTCGGCCTGCAGAAGGTAGGAGGTCACCCAGGCCCGGGCCGCGGCCCGGGTGCGAGAGGCCAGTTGACCCTGGAGCAGGGAGCGGCCCCAGGCAGTCTGGCTGCTGCCCAACACTTGGAAAGCTGCCTCCACGGTGTCAGCCTGGTCGGAAAAAAGAAAGGGGAGGGCGGCCCGCACCCCTGCTTCGCGACGAGTCGCCAGCAGCTCGGCCGTCTGATGACGAGTGGTCGGTCGGGGCAAAGCCAGACCTCGAGCCAGGATCTGCAGAGCCAATGGGTCGGGGTGTACCGCCAGCGCCGACATAGCGAACGTTGTATCGAGCTGCTGCTCTAAAAGTCTGAGGCTGGCAGGGGCTTGCTCACTGTTCACCTGCATCCCGGTCTGAACGGGAGCCGTCTGTTTCAGGTTGAGACTTTGGGACTTGAGTTCCACCACCAGAGTCTGCAAGTAGTTGCGACTGGCGGCGGCGGCTCCAATCAGGTAGAGCAGGCCCAGAAAAATTCCCGCGTAGACGATTCGCTCGACTGACCAGGAATGTTGCAGCGCCATAAGCAGCAGCGCAACTCCTGATTGGGCGCAGGCGAAGACCAGTCCATCCAGGAAGGCGCGTAGATGCCCTCTTACTCTGGCCGGGATGGCGTTATAAAGCAGGTTTCGGACCGGAGTGGCCAGGCTGTCTTGCAGGGTTCGACGGCAAATCCACAGCCAGATGGCCGGCCCCAGGCTGAAGTGGAACGAAAGCATAGTCAGTCCGCTCAACATCAGCAGCGGATGAATCCAACCGGCCCGGGCGACTCCAAGCCAGTGCACCAGCCTTGGGGTGGCCTGAGTGGCAATGACCAGTTCCGCCAGGTTGGTCAGGGCCATGAGTTGACCGAGAAAGCGCGCAAGGTCTCGACTGTCTGGAAACGAGCGGGAGAAAACTTGGGAATAGAGGTATTGAGAGGTTCCCTGGCAGAGCACCATCCCGAGCAAGAGCATGGTGAGGGAGAGGGCCATAGGTGCTTTTCGCAAGTATTTCAGCACCGCCCCCTGGCGTTGAAGGCGTCCACCGACTTCCCCCTGACGCCAATCCTGGACGGGCCGCCGGTGGGCCTGCAGCCAGAGCAGCGCGAGCCAGTGGAAGCCCGACCAGACCAGAACCCAGCCCGCGGGGTCCAGCCAGCGAGCTCCACCGGCGACCAGCAGACCACCCAGTAACTCGCCACAGGTCGCGCCGACGGTCAATAATGGAAAGAGCCGCTTGCTTGAGTAAGTATCGATGCATTCGCTGGCCAGTCCGAAACTCTGGGTGGCCAGCATGGAGAAACTGGCTCCATAAAAAGCCAGTAAGGGAAGGCAGAGCCAGTTCGCTCCAAGCTTCAGCCCGGCGAATGCGGCCAGCAGCAAGCTCCCGCTCAGCGTCAGGCTTGCCTGCAGCAATTGAGCGCTCTGATAGCGGCCCAGCAGGGCGGTATAACCCAGTGAGCTGGAGAGGGTGAAGGCTGAGGTGAGCAGCAGGGCGATGGGCAGGTAGCGAACTCCCAGGGTGGAGAGCAAAAGTGTGTCGGTCACCATCATGGCAATGGAAAGACCGGTCCAGGTCAGCAAAATTTGCACCAGCAGGAACCTTAGCTTGGGCCATTCGTGAGAGCGCACGTTCTTTAGCATGGCAGCTGGCAGGGCAACCACAGGCGCGGCCGCCCGTCGCTTCCTTCCAAAAGGCGCCCGTCGTTTTCTTGAGCCACGCCGGACAGCACTTCTCGCTCCAAGTTTAGGGGCGGACGAGACCCCACCAGCCACCAGCCGCCCTCCTCGGCGACCAACTCAGGTGCCTCGCCCGGCCAGAAGTTGAGCAAAATGACTCGCAGGCAATCCCGACTGATGCTGACATTGGGCCTCAAGGTAGGGGCCTGCCAGCTCATCTCTTGAAAGGCAGAAGCCCAGTCAGCCGGGCTGCTCTGGTCGCTGTCGCGCTGGCCGCTCAGCCAGAGCAGGTTTGCGCGCACTTTCTCGAACTCAAGCCATTCCTCGGGGGACTGTGGGCGCGTGGTCAGTCCCTTGAGTAACCCGATCGGGTTGTCACTGTCCGCCTCCGCTGCCAGCTCACGCGTAACCAGCACCGAGCCCACTTCAAGATGCTGGCTGGCTACGAAGGTTCGCGTAAGCTGGAAATTTCTGCCTTCACGCCGCCAAAGGGAGCGCTGGACCAATTGACCTTGGCTGGGCGCGGTCGCCACCAGTCGGGCCAACACCTCCTCGGGCAATAGTTGCTGCAAGTTCTGGCCGGCCAGGCGCTCCAGCTCCAGGCCGAAACAGATGGCGGCGGCGGGATTGGCGTGTACCACCCGCCCCTCTTGATCCAGGGCCACCAGGCCGTCAGAGTTGGCCTGAAAGACCGCGTCCATCTCGGCCTGAGTCTTTTCCAGAAGAACCACCGGATTGGTCATGCGCCCAACCAACGGGATCGAGATCAGAAAGGCCAGCCCCAGAACCGCCACTCCCAGGCCGAAAAGTTGGCCATAGACCGTGTGCACGTATGCGAGAGCGGCGTTCAGGTCTCGACCCAAAACGAACCGTCCCAATGAACTGCCCGCGTAGTCCGGGAGGGGGGCGCTGCGGAGACGCAGCGAGGGTGGCTGCACCCCCAGTAGCAGGCTGGAGGTGGTAAAGCCCGTCCCCCGATTGGGCAGTAGCGCCACCTGGACACCGGTATCTTGGGCCAGCGTTTCTACGTAGCGACTGTCAAGCCGGGTGCCCAGCAATAAAACGCCTTCAAGCCGACTGTCTTGCTTGTAAATGGGGGCGGCGGCAGCCAGGAAGAGGGAATCGCTTCCTTGCCAGAAGCTGGCCCCCACGGTTCCGTCCAGCGCGCTATTCAGCAGCAGGTCAGAGGCCCCAGGTTGAAAGGAAGGATCCGTGCAGACTCTGAGCTTGCCGCTTTCGTCAAAGACCGCCAGCAGGTCCAGGCTGGGGTTGTTTTCCTGGGTCTGCCTGAGATAGTCCAGCAAGGTGGCCCGGTCCGTCTGTCGCAGCACTTGAACAAATCCGGCCTCTGCCGCCATCCCTGAAGTGGTGGTGGCCAGGCTCTGGGCCTGAGCCCGACTTAGACTCTGCCACACATGTTGGGCGGACTCCAGGGAGCGGTCGAGGTCGGCCAACGTTTGCAGGCGGACAGCCCGAAAAATGACCCAAAAGGAGGCGGCCAGAGCCGCGCTCACCAGCAAGGCAATGAGCAAAAGCAAGCGGGAGCGAAGGCGCACAGTCGCCTACAGGCTGAGATCTATGCGCAGGCTGCCGTTGGCCGGCACCTCGACAATTCGGGTCACCGGATTCTTGAGGAGGGGGTGCCAGGCTTTCAGAATGCGCTTTCCAGGCGGTACTCCGTCCAGTTTGAATTTGTGTTCGGCGTCCGGCATCGTGAAGTAGCCGGTCTCCAGGACCAGCACGTGAGCATTCATTTCACTGTGAATGGCACAGAAAAGTTCTACGTCGCCAGGTTGATTGAAGGTAATGGAACGCGACTCACCCTGAGGAAACTCGGGCAGGTGGAAGGGGGGACCGCAGTCGCACTGAGAGTAAACGGAATGAAAAATCACGTCTCCGTTGACGAAGTCGACTGTCGAGCCCTGCACTACGGGCAATACGTAGGGAGAAAACTGTCGATTTTTCTGGTTGATTTTGAAGTGGGCTGGTTTGTTTGGCCCACCCGGCGTATCCAACAGGTAAATGACCACATTGGTCACCTCATCCACTGGCGTGGTCAGGCGCGCCGGCGCCTGGTAAAGAGCTCCATTTTGCTGGCCGGGTATGCGTTGTTGCTTTCCTCGGGGGCGGCGACCCAAAGCCGAGCGGATCTCTACAACCCCTTCCAGATCGCCTGCCCAGAGGGGGGATGCCAGAAGCACCATCCCGAGCCAGGCCCCCAAACGCTTAAGCACTCAAGCTGCTACGAGCTAACTGTCATCCTTCCTTTCCCCGGACCGCGGTAGCAGGCCCATGGGAATGGAAGGAGAACTGGCCCGCGTGATTGGACTTCGGGGGTTTTGTCTGGCCCTGGGCTTGTGCGGCTTGTCCGTGGCTGCACCGCTCTTTCCGGGAAACGAGGATGCTTACCGCTGGCTGCGCGAAATGGGCCTCAGCGATGCCCGTCGGGCCAGCACGCGTTGGGAAGTGGCCATGCAGTTGGCCCGGGCACAGCAGCGGATTCAAGCGGGCCTGGCGCCGCTCCTCAGCAAAGCCGAGCTGCAGCAATTTCAAAAACTGCTGCAGACCTATAAGGACGAGCTGGCCGAATTGGGAGTACGAGTCGACAACCTGGAAAATCGGGTTGCCAATCTGGATGAGCGAGTTGAAGAATTGGGGCGGATCCGCTTTTCGGGGCAGTTTCGCTCGAGCTTTGTCTCCATGGGTGCTCACAACGTCGGTCAAGAACGCAGCGGATTTGGACCGGCCGCACTAAACTACGGCAACCTGGTGGGTAGCGTGGAGGGGGCCAATCTCAGTCCTTTGAACGCGCTGGGCGCGCAACCGGTGCTGGACTATTCCAATGGACGGCCGCTGGTCAACGGGACTGGCTTTACCAATGTCCTGACGTTGAATATAGAAGCCGATCTGAGCGACGAGCTCCTGGCCGAGCTGCGAGTCTTCGCCTATAGTTCTCAGGGAAATCCCCTGGTGGACGCCGTCTGGGGAGTGCAGCAGCCCATTCCCTCCAACCCTTTCGGACTGGCCAACGCCCCGTTTACCAGCATGGGGCTGGACCGTCTGGCCGTCACCCACACACCAACCGCCACCAGCCTGGTGGTGGGGAGCTTCGTGCCGCGCTTCATGTCTCCCCAAGTCTACATGGGCACGGTCAACCCGCGCGTGGGCAATCCTCGTATTCTCGAGAGCTACGGACTGCAAATCAGCGGTGAGCTGGACAATGGGCGATGGGGTTGGGAGGGTTTTGGCACGCGTCTCTATGACGGGAACCCGGGGTTGACCACTCCTTATCGAAGCTACGCCCTGGGTGCCTCGGTCAATTACCACAATGGTGAATGGACCGGTAATTTAAGCGCGCTTCGGGCTTTCGATGACAATGCCCAGGCCGGCGCGCTGACGACCGGTCAAACTTTGAATTCGAATCAGTTTGGCGGATTGGGTACGCTCAACTGGGTGAATCCTCCCGGCTTTTACGTCAACCAATTGGGGGGAGCAGGAAGTCCGCTGGTGGCCGGAGTGGGCTCCAGCACCGACGCGCGCCCGCTAGGGGGGGTTCCCGGGCTTGATCTGGGAGGGCCTCGAGCCAGCTTCGGACCGCAGTCCATCACGCTGGGGGGGGCGCATCTGGAATACGCGCCCAAGGGCTATCTCTTTCAAGTCGACTATAGCCTTTCCAATTACCGTCCCAGCCGCAATTCCGGCTACTCCACCAACGGCACTCTTTGGCGCGTCGGGGGCGCGGCCGACTGGTTTGAAGACAAGCTTCACGTCGAGTTGGACTACAGGCATACCGACGCTCGTTACGATCCCATGATTTTGCAGTTTGGCAATCCGCTCCAAGGGAGCATCACTCCGCTGCGAGTCTATCATCGCTTTCCCGATGCCGACCAGTTCTGGCTTTATTGGAGCTTACACAACACCGACAATTTTCCGCATAACCGCCAGGGGCTCTGGTTTACGACGAAAGTTCAGTATGACCCCGATGGTTCAGTGACATTGAACTACCGCAACTTGAGCCAGGTCAGCACCTCCCTTCAGGATGTGCGCGTGCGCGGTGGAAGTTTGGGAGCTGGCACACCAACCGGCGACGTACTGGGGTTTTCGCCGGGCTTCATCGATGTGGTCTTCCGAGAGTTCTCACCGCTTTCTTTCGATGCCAACTACAATCCACTCGAGAATCCGCGGGGACATGTGAACAGCGCGGCCATCAAGGTCTCCCAAGTATTTACAGGCACCCCTTGGAAAGTTTCGGCCGGGTACGACAGCTGGACTTTCCGGCGCTCGACTTCCCTGCCCGCGCTACTGGGGGGTTCGCAGAATCGGGTGGACCTGACCCAGGCTTTAGCCAGCCTGGAGGTCGGTTACAAGTTCAATGAGGATTTCTTGTTGAGCCTGGGCGTCAATCGAGCCACCAGTCAGGGTCACTATGATCCGGGCGGACTCTACAACGCTTACGCCATCGAGACCGGCGATGTCGATTTTCGCACTCGCGACCTGGTGCAGACCATGCCCTTCCTCAAGACCGATTGGAGCGTCAGCGATGGGGTCCGCTTCAACGGGGAGTTTATGCTTTATTACAGCCGGGACCGAGTGTCCGCAAGTATTCCCATTGGCTTGCCCATCGGTGCCGGCAGCACCGCCCACCCATTCAACTGGAACGGCTATCGGCTTTCGACCTCTCTGGAAGTCGACTTCTAGCGCAGGGAAAGGCAAGAGGCTGGGGAAGCGGCGGGCGTGCGAAAAATCGCTCTGCGTCTTGTCTTGTTGCTTAGTAGTCTCTTCTTTGCTTTAGTTGTCGCCGAATTGGGGCTCCGAGTGCTTTCTCCCCGCCTGAGTAGCGGAGGCCATCAGATGAACTTCGCGGCCGGCACGCTGGCCAGTTTTCAGCCCGATGAAGAGGCCGGCTATCTGCCGAAGACCAACTCGGAAGAGTATGACGCCTATGGCTGCATTCGGAATCAGTACAAACTGGACAAACCCAAGGACGTCAAGCGCATCCTTTTTATGGGGGACTCGGTCACTCATCGCGCCCGCATTCTGAACGGGCTACGCAAGCTCTATGGCGAGAAGGGTTATGAGTATTGGAACGCCGGCGTGGAGAGTTTTAATACACTCCAGGAGCTGGTCCTGTATCGTCGTTACAACTCGCAAATCAAGCCAGATCAGGTGATTCTGACCTTCCACAACAACGACTTCATGCAGACTCCGATCGTCTACCAGAAGGACGGCAAAATGGAGATCATGTCTCCGCTGCGCGATCGGCGTAAAATGAACATGTGGCTTTTTGACAATAGCTACTTCTATCGGTTCTGGTTGGGCATGTCGTGGCGCGAAGACAACCAGGAGAAGGCCGAAGAGGTCAAGGC
The DNA here is from genome assembly GCA_018266105.1 of bacterium. Lineage (GTDB taxonomy): Bacteria > Vulcanimicrobiota > Xenobia > Xenobiales > JADMJV01 > JADMJV01. The sequence goes on from JAFEBA010000010.1 coordinate 55,019, forward strand.
AAACCTGGCCGAGCTTCAGAAGCTGCTGAAAGAACAGAAGGTGGACTTCCGGGTGGTTTTGCTGCCTCTGATGAAGCCCACTGCCGAATGGTACAAGGGCGAAACCTGGTCGCGCGAGCAGTCACTGAAGATTTTCAAAGACTTGAACATCCAGTATTACGACCTTTTGCCCACCATGGAAAAGGCCGCCTCCAACCACGAGAAGATGGTGGAAACGGCCGGTGATAGCTGGCATCCCGATGACGCTATGGCCGCGGAGTTCGCGGACCAGCTCTATCGGGAAAAACTACTTCTTGGTCACTAGGAATTTGTCCAGAATCAAGAGGTCCAGGTCGCTCTCTCCAAAGGTGAAGAACGCGTTCTGAGGTGAAGTGACCAACGGTTCGCCGCGCAGGTTGAGGCTTGTATTCATCAACACCGGTGTGCCAGTGGCCTCACCGAACTGCTTGACGATCTCGTAGTACAGGGGATTAGATTCCTTGTCCACTGTCTGCAGTCGGCCCGTGCCGTTATGACAAACCGCCGGAATTTCTTTGTGTTTGCTTTCTGGAATGGGACAGACCATCAGCATGAACTTCTGAGGATACTGGTTGGCGGCTTTATCCAGGTTGAAGTACTCTTCTGCCTTCTCCTCAGTCACGACCGGCGCGAAGGGGCGAAAGGCTTCACGGAACTTGATCTTGGTATTGACCACTTCTTGCATTTCGGCTTTGCGAGGATCGGCCATAATGGAGCGATTGCCCAGAGCACGCGGGCCCCATTCAAATCGGCCCTGGAAGAGCGCGATGACCTGGCCTTTGAGCATTGCGTCCACCGCGCGTTCGGCGATTTTTTCGACCTCGTCAACCTGCTCGTGAGGTAATCCTACCTTCTCGATGGCGGCCTTCTCTTCGGCCAGGCTGAACGACTGTCCGTAGTAAGAGTGCTTCATGACATACTTACGCGGCTTCTTGAAGAGCACGTGATAGGCATACAAAGCTGCGCCCAGCGCGCCGCCGGCATCGCCAGCGTTGGGTTGAATGTAAACTTCATCGAAGTTGGATTCGCGCATCACGCGCCCGTTGGCCACCGAATTCAGGGCCACACCGCCGGCCATAACCAGTTTCTTGAGACCGGTTTTGGCTTGCAGATGGTTGGCCATCTTGAGGATGGCCTCTTCGGTGAGAAGTTGAAGAGAAGCAGCCATGTCAGCGTAGTACTGGTTCATCTCGGCTTCTTTTTCTCGGCCGCGGATGTCGTCGCCGGTGCTCTTGGTGAAGAACGGGCTTTCCGGTTCGCGGGGCGGGCCAAAGTGTTTTACGAACTTCTCGTTGTACGCGTCAGTCAGGCTCTCGTGGTAGCTGAAGTAATCCATATTCAGCGAGAAGCTACCATCGTTATGCAACTTAAAGATCTTGGACAGTTTGTCCATATACTTGGGTTGGCCATAGGGGGCCATGCCCATCACTTTATACTCGCCGGAGTTGACCTTGAAGCCAAGCCAGGCGGTGAAGACCGAGTAGAGCAGACCCAACGAGTGGGGGAAGCGGATCTCCTCGGTCAACTCCAGACTGTTGGACTGACCCGTGGTCCAGTCTCCTCGTGCAACGCCCATACCGGTGGTGGTCCATTCGCCCACGCCGTCCAAAGTCAGCACGGCCATCTCTTCGAAAGGAGAACAGAAGGCCGCGCTGGCCGCGTGACTGACGTGGTGATCGACGAAAAGGACTTTCTCTTCAGGATAGTCCGGGAACTGGGCCAGGATGTCCCCCTTGACCCACAGCTTGTTGCCAAACCAGGCCAGCATGGCTTCACGGAAGTGACGCCAGGAGCGAGGGAAGGTGTGCAGATGGGTCAGCAAGATGCGCTGGAACTTGGGCAGCGGCTTCTCGTAGAAGACGATGTAGTCCAGGTCCTTTTGCTGCAGGCCGGCCTCCTTGAGACAGTACTCCACCGATAGAGTGGGGAAGCGATGATCGAACTTGATGCGCGAGAAACGCTCTTCTTGCGCGGCCGCGACCAGCTCGCCATCCACCAACAGAGCGGCGGCTGAATCGTGGTAGTAGGCGGAGATTCCGAGGATATTCATCGTTAATATTGCCTTTGAGCTTCCGCCAGAGTGTGTTCGCCCTTGTTCCGTTTGATCCAGGAAGAGGACTGATTGAATCCTTTGAAGCCGAGGGCGTCGCCGCCCATCCGCGCCAGGAGTGCGAAGATCGGCACTATCAGAAAATAGAAGCCGGTCAGGATCAGGCGCGACTGGAATTCACCAATGGCCTTAAATGACTCTTTCAAGTAGCCAAACATAGGGGTTTCCTTAGAACTTAGAATAACGTGTAGAGGAACGGGCCCAGGCCAGTGGAGTTACCGAACACGATGATAAAGACGAATACGAGCATGATGAGCAGCATGGGGATCAACCACCACATCTTCTCTTTCCAGAGCATGCCCATCAGTTCATTGATGGTGCGCATTGCGGATTTCATAGGTTTTAGTCCTTCGGTGCGGTTTTCTGCTCCGGAGCCCCTTGAATCAGGGAGAAAAGGACGGCGGTGAGGGCCAGTACCTCGCCGAATCCAAAGCAGTGTATCCAGCTGGTGTGATGTGCCTGAGCCAGAGGCCAGGCGTCGTCGAGACGAAATACCGTCACCAACTTGGTCAAGATGCCACAGTTTATACCCATAAAAACGCCGACCAAAAGGTATCCCAGGATAGTTGTGCGATTGGCACACAGGGAAAAGAAGAGGCCGAGGATGGCAAATCCAAGAATGGCGGGGATCCCGCTCGTCGGCGGAATACCCGCCGAGTGGATGAATGCTGCGCCGGTTCCGGCGCCGACCAGAGTCCCGGCCCACCAGGGCACGACCAACTGGCCTACATTTGAATTAGAGTCTGCAACCACGAGCGGCCCATTCTCTGTCATTTTCAGCGTTCCTGTTGTATAGTGAGGTCATGCGATTGAATTGTCTTCTCTGCTTATATTTATTGACTTCTGCAGCTCTGGCTCACCCTCTGGCGGGCGAAGCTCGGGCCATCGAAGAGCAGGCGCTGGTTCTGCGGCAAAAGATGGGACCCGAAAATCCGAACCTGAGCTGGGGTCAGAAGATGGCGGTGGATGATATGGGCCGCCTGGCCACGGCCGCCTCTGCCGTTCGTCAGGTCACAGAATCCGAAGAGGTTGACTGGGAGAATACCCGTTCGACCTTTATGGAACTCGAAGTCGCCAGCAATCGGGTGCGCATGAGCCTGCCTGTGTCCACTCTGGATGAGGAGGGACAGAAGGTTGGCCAACAGATGGTGGCTCAGGTCGAGGAGATCGACAAGGCCGCTCGAGGCGAACGAGACCAGAATTTCTCTCGTCAAGTGGCCGCTTCGCGTCCCACCATCGGTTTTGGGATGGGATTTGGGTCCTACTGGGGGCGGCCTTGGTACGGCTACGGGATGGGATTTCCGGTCTTTTTGGGAGGCTATCGAGGAGGCTTCGGAGGCTTCCGCGGCCGCTGTCGCTAGAGCTTAGCCCTGCTCGACCATGTATTCCAGGGGTAACTCGCCGAGGCGGCTGACTTCTCCCGCTTCGGCGTCGAGCTGGTCAGACCAGATCTCTTTGTCTCCGATGATGGCCACCCGCACGTGATAGGTTCTGTTTAGCTCAGGCAGCAGCAGCTCAAAAGAGCCATCCTCGCGAGTGAAGGTCCAGTATCGCTCGTTTTCAAATCGAGCTTCTACGGCCAGGCCCACAGCCGGTCGTGAACCACCTTCGGTGGTGATGTTTCCCTTGAAACCGGTGGTGGTCTCCAGGGGAGTTTCCCAGCCGAACTCGAGGTCTGCGTGGTCTCCCAGAGCCTTGGTCAGCAACAGATGTCCATCGGGGGAGAGACCGGCCTGCGATAGCAACTCCAGGGCGGTCTCCTGGATGTAATAATCGACATCGCTTTCGGTCTCTTCTTCGAGGATCTCTTGAATCACGGTCAAGTCCGCTTTGGAGATCTGGCCCAGTACCTGGCCAGTGGTTCGATCGGAAAGTGTCACCAACATTAGGCTATCTTATCCCCCCCCTGCCTGATTCAAACCGATACGGTCTCGATCTCAACGTCGACATTTAATTCATCCCCGACGGTCTGGAGCTTTTTGCGCAGGCTCGAGAGCGAAAGAGAAGCCGGGGCACTGACCCGCATCTGCATTTCGAAGAGTGGCACTCCACTGTAGGGAGCATTGACGAGCTGAGATTCCAGATTGTCCACCGAGACACCCTGCTCCACCAGATGGTGAACGAGATCGTGAACGATTCCCTCCTGGTCAGCCCCACGCACTGAAACTTGCAGCGGCATCATGCCCGAGTGACTCTTGCGGGCCGTGGTCTGCTTGTGCTGAATCAAGAGTTCCAGTTCCCGGGCTACGGCGTCCAGTTCCTGGACCAATGAGCCGACCGACGAAGCATCGAGGCTGCAGAGAAACATCATTGAGAATTCTCCGCCCAGCACCGACATTCGGCTGTCTTCAAGGTTGGCGCGGTTCTTAGCCAGCGTCTGGGTGACGCGGTCGACCAGCCCGGTGCGGTCCGGGCCCAGCAAAGAAAAGACGAGGTGTTGTTTCATGCTCGCCTGTTCTACCGGTAAGGCTGCTAGCCTCCCTGCAGCGTTCGGAAATACTCGACCGTGGCCAGTTCGCGCAGGCAGTAAGCCTGATGGGGGGTCAATGGGATTTCAGGATCTTGGCCCGAGGGCAGCTGGCTGCGCAGATATCGTTCCCACCAGCCCCCCAGGTTGGCCAAATTCGCAAGGGCCAGTCGGGGTGGGTGGGCGCCGGTTGAAAAGCGTGAGCGCAGGCGCGGGTGCTTCTCGATGTAGATGCGCGCCGATCGCGCCTTGGCTTGAGCCTGCGCCAGGGCTCCGGCAACACTGGCCTGCGTAGGTGGCTTTTTGATGTGAAAGCCAATGGCTTTGTAATTGTTCCGCTTCTTCAGGCCAATCGCCATCAGTCGCAGCCCCAGTTCCTGGTCCTCCCAACCATATTCTTTGAAGTCCTCGTCAAAAGAGCCAGCTTCCTTGAGGTGGGCCAGTTTGACCGAGACATTGCTGGTCCAGAAGAAGGATGTGGAGATATCCGCGGCCGTGAATTTGGGATGTTCCGGACGTTTGGCCTCGGTCACATGATTGACCCAACCGTTGCAGACGCAGCGGTCAAACTGGCGGTGGACGTTCATATGCTCTTCCAGTAGACGTGGATGAGCCATCACATCGTCGTCGATATAAAGCATGACCTCCCCGCGAGCGGCACGGATGCCTGTATTGCGAGCCGTCGCCAGAGCGCCGTGCGGTTGCCAGAGATAGCACAGGTTATAGTTGATCTGGGAGCGTACGCGGCGCACCATCTCCGCAGTGTCATCGGTCGAGCCGTCGTCGACCAGCACGACTTCAAAGCGATCGCTACCGAGGCTCTGATCGCACAGCGAAAGCAGTACCTGCTCCAGGGTTGCGGCCCGATTCCGGCTGCAAATTCCAATGCTGATGTCGATCATGCCTTCAGCTCTTTCCAGCCCGCCTCAAGGTAAGCCCGCTCAACCGCCACTGCGCGCCGGAGGGGACCGGGCAGGGAGAGGCTGCTCAGAAATGCGTTCTTCCAGCGATTCAGTCGGTGCAGGCCCGAACGCAACCACATGCGCAGGCTCGGATAACGTTTGTAGAGTTGGGCCGCGGCCTGGCCGTCCAAGGCCGCCACCCGCAAGCGTTGCTCATGGTCGAGCGGTGGCTTCCAATGATAGACGAAAGTCTTGTTGTCAAAAAGGCGGGGGACGCCCAGTCGCTTGAGTCGGACGCCCAGTTCGGCGTCTTCCCAGCGCGCGAAGGAGGGGTCGAAAAGGCCGGCCTTGAGCAACAACTCCCGCTCCAGAGAAGCGTTACTGGTGCAAAGGTAATTCTTGGAAAAATGGCGCCACGGGCGAGACAGGGCGGGCAGGGGAGGATAGAGGGGACGGGGCACGTTGACCACGGGTCCGCGCACCAGGCTCCCAGGATGAGCCGCCTGAAGCCGAGCGTGCCGGCGCAGAAAATCCGAGGGGATGAGCACGTCATCGTCGATGAACAGGATGTGTCGTCCTCGCGCCTCCTGGATGGCGCGGTTGCGAGCCCGACTGGTGCCTCCGTGGTCCTGGGCGAACCAGCGCAAGGGTAGCTTCTGAGACCATTCGCCCAGCACCGCCAGGGTGTCGTCGCTGGAACCGTCATCTACCACCAGGACTTCGAAATCGTCAAACGGATAATCGCTGAGACTGAGGTGTTGCAGAGTGAGACGCAGGGCCTGGGCCCGGTTGCGGGTGGGAATGACCAGACTGAAGTTCATCGGCTGCTGGCTACGGGCACTGGCTCCAGGGTCCCTGCCGGACCAAACTCGTAGCTTCGGGTTTTAGCCGGCACCTGCACGGCCAGTGCTGCGCTGATCTCCGGGTAAGGGCAGTGCGGGCGCGACAGACTCCAGGTCAGTGGATGGCCCTGCACATCAAACAGGCCCCACTCGCCCCGGTGGTAGGTCAGGAACTGGTCCAGAGGGTGGGTCAGACCATCTCCCAGGGCTTTGATGTAGGCTTCTTTGGCGGTCCAGATTTCAAAGAAGAGTGTGCGCGGGTCGGGGGAACGTTCCAGTTCCAGGGCTTCGGGCGGAGCAAAGAATCGGCGCCCTAATGCGTAAAAATCAACTTTGCGTCGGCGGTCTTCAATATCCAGGCCGAGTTCGTGGGTCCCCACCGCCAGGGCTGCCACTTCCTCGGAGTGGGTGAGGTTGAAGTGGCAGCTGCCGTCCGCCAGATAGGGCTTACCGTGCTCGGCCTTGTGCCAGACCAATTCCTCTCGGGGCCGTCCCAGGTGCATTGAAAGCAAACGCCTCAGCAGCGCGCAGGCCACCTTTTGGCGACGCCGATGATGGTCGAAAAGCAGCCGACGACAGCGTTCGATTTCGTCGGGCAATAACCAGGGGTCCAGTTGTGAGTCGGTCCAGCCCGGATCGTCCAGCCGGAACCAGTAAAGCTCGACTGTCAGCGGTCGACAACCAGCTGAAGGGCAGTGTTTCCGATGTAGAGGAGGTCATAAGGACGCACTGTGACCACGGCGTTGGGGGGCATCTCTCCAATCCACTCGGTCCCGTCTACGCGCCGCTCGAGGGTGATGGGCATGGTCAGGTTGCGAATCAGGCGAACTTCGAAAGCTTTATCCAGTTCGCGCCATTTCCAGGCCATGCACCGATAGGGCAGAGCCGCCTCGTTCAAAGCCAGGTCCTGATCCCACCATTGTGGGCCGTCAGCCACGTCTTCCACCTGGTTTCCGCCAACCTGAATTTGAAAGCCGGTCATGGGCAACTTGGTGCCCTGTTGTTTGCCGCCCAGAATCTCCAGACTCAGCTTGGGCCGGGTGGAGAGCGCAATTTTGCGACCGGCCGTTTTGGTGTTGCCGCGGGCTTCGCCTTCGCGCACCGGGTCGCGAAAGGCCAGTTCGTGATTGATCACGGTGTTGCCAGTGCGCCGAGCTTCGTGGATGGCCGCGATGTTTTCGGGGGCGACGCCGCCAAAACGGAAATCAGCCTGCTGGATATCCAGAACCGTCGAGCCCAACCTGATGTGGTCACCAATCTTTAAGGTGACCGCCTCCTGCACCGGGACCCCGTTCACCTCGGTGGGGTTGGTGTCAGACCGATGAATGAGCATATACTGCCGGGCTTCATAGTTCCATTGAAGGTCGGCGTGGATGCGTGAGGTTTGAGGATCGTTTAGAAGAACCCAGCCAGGTGCGCGATCGCCAGGAGTACGCGCCCGCCCGATCGTGATTTCGGCTGAATCTAGCGGGAAGGTTCGGCCCTTATCGGGTCCTTGGGAAACACGAATCTGAAGACCACAGCTGAACACGCGAAGCTCCTTCTAAAAATCCTGTCTGATCATTTGCCAAGCCGGCGAGGATCCCCTACCGTCTTAGCTGTCGTGTGAAGTCACGCCAGCCCTCGGGCATGTGGCCCGGAGAATAGGTGTCGAACGAGATCGTTCCATGCCCGGTCATGGCCAGAACGGCCTGATTAAGAGCCTGGCGAGCAGCCAAAACCTCTGGTATTTCCGGCAGGTTGGCCAGAAAGCTGCCCAGGTCAACCGTGTTCTTACTGCTGGTGTCGGTCCGTTCGCTGGCCTGCAGGGCCTGTCTGGCCAGGCTCAGGTCCGAACCCTGCAGAGACCTGCCCAACTTGTCCAAGCTGGGCAGCAGTCGGTCTCTGAGGGCCTGCAAATCCACTGCCACCAGAGATTCGGCCGGACGCCCCTTGGCTCCCGACTGCACCAAAGCCGTTGCCAGAGCTTTTGGATCCTCAGGAAACTCAGATTTCCCGAACATCGACTGAAGCGGGAAACCGGAGGCTCGAACCGTGTGTTCCGAACAGACCACCACTTTGGCAGAATCAGCCAGCTTGATCAGGGCTTCGATCTGGCCGCCATTGCAGGCGTCCAGCATGACCAGTTCGGCTCCGCGCACGCTCTTGCCCAGGTCTTGGAAATAGAGGCCGGCTGCCTTGTCTTGATAACCATGACCGGAGATGTAAATAATGTGACGGGACTGCGGCCAGTTGCTGAGCGATTTTTGCCAGGCTTCGTCAAAACGGGCCTTGGATGGGCCGGCCGCCTGGAAAGTCACCTGGACGCGCTGAGAGGGTAAACCTCCCAACTCGACCTTGCGTGTCATCGCCCCCCAGTGCTCGGAAATATCCTGGCGATTGCTATAGGCTGCCAGCCCTCCACCGGCCATCATGATGCCGCCCATCAAGAGCATAGGCGGATTGATTCCGTGAACCAGGCCGGCCACACAGGCCCCCAGCCCTCCCAAAGCCGCCGCTCCCATCGCAAGTGGAAGTCCGGCCTGGGCCAGATGGCTGAGTTTGCTCCCTTGGAACAGCACGCCTTGTACCTGGACAGGCGTGCCCCCGGCCAAAAACTTGTTGAAGTTCAGCGGTTGGCGTTCCACCCCGCGCGCGATGTTGGGAGCCGTAGCGTCGCCGAAGTAGGTAATGGTCAGAGGCTGCTCACTGGTGCGGTCTGGCTGCTCACTCAGGGCGGCCAGGGACAGTGCGGGTTGATTGATATCTCCCAGTTGAATGTGGCCACCGTCGCCCAGGGGGCTCCAGTCCTTGCAGGGGAGCCCGTTGACCAGGGTATTTTCTCCGCGCACCTGTAGAGTACCTTCGCGCCAGCGTGCCTCGGCGTGTTTGGGCTCGGCTCCATCGCGGCGAATCAGGCAGCTGTCGCCACTTCCCAGCCAGAAGCTGGAACCGTCGGTCGGGAAGCTCAGTGCCTCTCCTTCTGGTGTGAGCAGGCGCAGCCGCGAGGGTTCCAGGCTGAGCGAATGCGCCGCCAGACGGACTTTAGAAGTTTGGGCCTGAATGCGCATCGCCCGAGTATAACACGACTTTTGTTTGGTAGGAAGGTTGAGTTGAGTTGAGGTAGTTTCAAGCATGAGCCTTTCCGACGTACTCGAAGACTTGCTGGAAATTGAGGGCAAGCGCGACACTCTCACCCGAATCGAGAAGTTCCCAGCCAAACCGGCTGAGTTTGGGGCCTGGCCCGAGGTCTTGCGTCCGGAGATCAAAGCTGCACTTCAGCAAAAGGGCATTGAAAGGCTCTATTCCCACCAGAGCCAGGCCATCGAGTCGGCCATCGCCGGTGAAAGCCTGGTGATCGTGACTCCCACGGCTTCAGGCAAGACGCTCTGCTACAACCTTCCTGTCATCCAGTCCGTGCTCGAGGACCCTAATGCCCGCGCTCTCTATCTTTTCCCGACCAAGGCCCTGGCTCAGGACCAGATGGCTGAGCTCCAGGACGTGTGCAAGCGGCTGGAAGGTGTGAATTTAAACCTGGGAGCCTTCACCTATGACGGTGACACTCCGGCCGATGCACGCCGAGCCGTGCGATCTAAGGCTCACGTGGTCATTACAAACCCGGACATGTTGCACACCGGAGTGCTGCCTCACCACACCAAGTGGAGTCGTTTTTTCGGCAACCTGCGCTACGTTGTGGTGGACGAACTGCACACCTACCGGGGCGTTTTTGGCAGCCATCTGGCCAACGTTTTTCGGCGTTTACGCCGCATTTGCGAGTTTCACGGGTCCCGGCCCGTGTTCATCTGCTGCAGCGCCACCATCGCCAATCCTCGCGAGCTGGCCGAAGGCTTGCTCGAATCCGAGGTTCGCGCGATTACCGTCAGTGGCGCGCCCCAGGGTGAGAAGACCTTTCTCTTCTATAATCCCCCAATGCTCAACAAGGAACTGGGCATTCGGCGCTCCTATGTTACCTCGGCGCGCCGACTGGCGGGCAAGTTTATCGAGAAGAATCACAAGACCATCCTGTTCACGGGCTCGCGCCTGAATGTAGAAGTCCTGACTCGATACCTGAAAGACAAATTCGAACGGACTGAAGCCGATGAAGGCTTGATCCGCGGCTATCGAGGTGGATACCTGCCTGGCTTGCGCCGCGAAATCGAGAGCGGTTTGCGTCAGGGCAAGGTGCTGGCCGTGGTCAGCACCAACGCTCTGGAACTTGGCATCGATGTGGGCGGTCTGGATGTGGCTGTGCTGGCCGGCTATCCAGGCAGTGTGGCCAGCACCTGGCAGCAGGCGGGACGGGCCGGCCGGCGTCAGAGTTCCTCGGTTGTGGTGATGGTTGCGCGTAGCGATCCGTTGGATCAGTTCCTGATGCAGCACCCGGAATACTTCTTCGAATCGAGCCCCGAGCATGCCCGGATCAACCCGGACAATCCGGCCATCTTACTCAGCCATGTCAAGTGCGCGGCCTTCGAATTGCCGCTGGAAAAGGGCGAGCGCCTGGGAAGGGCGGATGTGGACGAGATTGCCCGCTACCTGGTCGAGAAACAGGTGGTGCACGAATCAGGGGACCAGTTACACTGGGCTCAGGAAGTCTATCCGGCTGACCACATCAGTCTGCGTAGCGCCGGCCCGGAAAATTTCGTGATCATGGACATGGACCAAAACAATCGAGTGATCGCCGAGGTGGACTGGAATGCGGCTCGTTCGACCGTCTACGAAGATGCCATTTATATGTGCGAAGCCAAAACCTACAACGTCAAGCGTCTAGACTACGCCCAGCGGCGCGCCTATGTGCGGGCGGTGGAAGTGGACTACTACACTGACGCCATCACTTCCACCGCGGTCAAGGTGCTGGATAGTTTTCAAAGACAGTCGATTCCCGCAGAAGAACGGGTGGTTCGCGAGCACGGCGAGGTGCATGTGGCCTGGCGTGTGTCCGGCTTCAAGAAAATCAAGTTCTATAGTCGGGAGAATGTGGGCTATGGGCAGGTGCATCTGCCGGACCACGAGATGCACACGACCTCCTTCTGGCTGACCTTTCGCGAGGAGTTTTTCCACGATCTTGGCCTGGGTCGAGCCGACAGTCTGGAGGGTGTGGTGGGACTGGCCCATTGCCTGCATCACCTGGCTCCCCTCTACTTGATGTGCGATAGCCGGGACCTGGACCACTGCGTGGGCGAGCGGGCCGGCCGCTGGTTTGTCCGTCCGGAGGCCTCCTCTCAGGGGCGCTACGAGTTCGCTCTGGTCCCCACTGATGACAGCGATACGCAGGGGGAAAACTGGCTGCGCATCGGCGTGGAGGAGGGGGATAAGCTGGAAAGCCTGCCTTCAGAAGTTCTGGGTCGATTCGACCCGACTCTCTATCTCTACGACAGTATCCCTGGGGGAATGGGCCTGGCTTCTCAGCTCTATGACCTCTTTCCGGAGGTGCTTGAGCAGGCCTGTCAGATGTTGGAGAACTGCGCCTGCGAGGACGGTTGCCCCAGCTGCGTTGGTCCGCCTCTGGAAGTGGGAAGTCGAGCGCGCGCCTGCGCTCTGGCTATCGCCCGAAGTCTGCAAAACCTGACGAAGTTGGCCCCTTAACGTCTTCCCAGGCCCGGGCGGCTTCCTGCCGATGGTGTTCGCCCAGACCTTCCTCCTCCAGCCAGTCTCCCAGCAGAGTGTGGCAACGGTAGCGTTCCCAGGGGATGCCGGCCTGCTCCGCGCGTCGGGTGCATTCGCCCAGAATTTCAAAAGCGCGGCTGCGTTTGCCCTCGGCCATCAGGGCCATGGCCTGCAGGCGTTTGAAAACAGGCCGGTAGAGACGCTGACCGCGGGTGGCCGCGTTCATTTCCTCGAGCATGGCCTGGGCGCCGGTGGGGTCATGAATCACCTGACCTTCCAGGGCCAGCACTCCAAAATGTAGGGTTTGATGGGGGAGTTCCTGAGCCTGCTTACAGGCTTCGTAATTACGGCTGGCCCGCTCGACAAGTTCGGGGTAGCGCTTGCTGGTCCACAGAAAATAGCAATTGGCCAGTTCGGCGATCAGGTCGAGATAGCTGGCCTGAAATTGTTCGCGCAGAGGATGGAGCTGGGCCAGGTAATTCTCGGCTGTCTCGGTCTGTTCGAGGGCAGAACTGGACCAGATCACCGTGCTCAAGGCCAGGGCCTCCTCAAAACGGTTACCCAGGCGGCGGGCCAGTTGCAGACCTTGGCAGCCGTACTGATAGGCCTCTCCGATACACCCCTGATGAAAGCAGACGCCATGGAGTTGCAGGAAGTTCTTGCACATGCCAGTGGCTAATCCCAGTCGATTGAGCATGTCTCGGGTGTCTTCCAGCACAACCTTAGCTTTACGAGTGGATCCTGACAGCAGCATCAAATAGCCGGAATCGCTCATCAGCTGGGCTTTCGACTCGCTGTCAGGCAGGTTGGCCATGCGACTCATAGCGTTGTTGAGGCTGAGCAGGGCTCCGCCCGACCATTTGAGTCTGCGCAGAGACCAGAAACCTCCGTAGATAAACGCCTGCGCCCAGCTCTCCTGGCGGTTCTGGCTGCGGCGAATCGCCAGGCGCATTTGGGCCACCACCAGATGGGTGAAATCGTCCAGCCAGCCCGGCGGGCGTAGAAGAAAGAGCACCCGCGACTGCCGTTCACACAGGCGCAGACCCTCCTCCAAAATAGCCTGGGCTCTCTCCAGGTTCTTGCTCTTGAGTTTGGCCTGGCGCTCCAGTCCCCGATGATTGACCTCGAAGGATTCGCGCAGCCGTCCCAGGGTTTCATAGGCCGCCCCCAATTTGCGCTGGCGGCGCAGAGAGTTGAGCGGGTCGGGATCGGCCGCTTCGGCTAAGGGAATCAGCTTTTCCAGAGCCTGCTGGGCGAAGCCCGCGCCCAGCATCGCGTCCGCCCAAAGCTCCTCCAACTCCCAGTGAGTCAGCGGTTGGGTTAGGGGAGGGAGGTTGGAAATTTCCTGAAGGCAGCGGCAGGCTTCTTCGTAGGCGTAGCTGCGCAGTGCCGCCTGGGAAGCGGCCAGAAAACTCAGCCCGGCCTTTTCGGGTTCACCGGCCAGGCCCCAGTGTTGCCCCACTTCCCAATGGGAGGCCTTCTCAGTGCGCTCAAGGTAAGCAGCGGCCCGCGCGTGGTAGCCTCTGCGCGCTCCCCAGGACATCGATTCCAGCACCACCTCGGCTGTGCCCTGGCTGGCAATTTCGAAATCGCTCCCCTCGTTCAAAAGTCGTCTTTGCACCAGTTGAGCGCAGATCTCGTAGAGGGGCCGATCGGCCATGCCGCACAGGGCTTGCAGATGACGAAAAGCCAGAAGCGGCCCCAGAACCGCCGACATCCGCAGAACTTCCAGTTCCATCTCTCCCAGGCCCTCCAGGCGCTTGCGCAGAGCTGCCTGAAGACGGGCCGGAAGGCGCAAGGTCCCGCTACCCCAGGAGCTGGTTCCACTGGGAGTGCGGAAGTGCCAGCAGCCCTCGCGCCACTGCCAGGCGCCCCCCTCCACGCCCAAGCGTGCTAACTCCTGCAGATAGAGTGGCTTGCCCTCGGTCTCGTGGTGTAAAAATCGTAGAGTCTCGGGGTGCACTGCCTGATGGTCCAGCAAGCTCTCCAAGAATTGCTGAGCTTCATTGAGTTGGAATCCGCTCAGAGGAAGCAGGTGGGCGCTGCTCTGCTGTTCGGCCAGGCGGCGCAGTGCATCCAGCTCCTGAGGATGGTCCTCGCCATTCAGGGCCAAAATGATCAGCGGCAGCTTCAGCGCATCCTGACCGTAGTAGCGCGTCTCCAGGAAGTAATGGAGAAACTCAAGGCTGGCCGGGTCGGCTTCTTGGATCTGGTCCAGCAGCAGTACGCTGGCATTTTGGGCGCGATGCAGAATCAGCCGGGCCATTCCTTCATAGAGGTGGTAGCGCTGCAACGGATCGTCGATGGGAGCAAAATGTTCGCTGCCGGCCGGTGCCAGCTCGGGGATCAGCAGACTGAGCGTGGGCACGAAGGGAAGTACGGATTGAGGGACCTGTTGCTCATGCAGTGCCCATCGCAAGATCGGGGTCCAGAGCTGGTAGGGGATTCTGGAGCCGGTCACGGGCTGGACCTTCACGGCCGTAACGGCGTGGCTTTTGGCGGTGGCGGCCCAGTGCTGCAGCAGGTAGCTTTTCCCGACTCCGGCTGGCCCAATGAGCGCCCCCCAGCCTCCTCGACCTTCCATCACCTGAATCAGACGCTTCTCAAACCAGGTCTCCTCGGCTCGCCGTCCCACAAAGCGGGGGGTGACCAAACGACGCACCGGCTCGGGAGCGACCAGCACCGGTGAACTGGCTACCTCGACCTGTCCGGTCCAGGCTGCGCTCAGTGCTTCGAGGCGTTGCTTCACCTCGCCCGCGTCGCGTGGGCGCTGATGAGGTTCCTTGCTGAGCAACTGAGTGACCAGGGCCCCGAGCCCCTCGGGAGCGGGAATTTCCACGTTGAAAGCCGGCACGGGCTGGTTCAGAATTTGATAGAGCACGGCCATGGGGTCGGGGGCCTCGAAGGGGAGACGTTGACAAAAGACCTGATACATCATCACGCCCAGGCTGTAGATATCGCTGCGCACGTCGGCACCGTCTCCTACGATTTGCTCGGGCGCCATCGCATACGGGGTGCCCAGCACCATACCGGGGCTGGTAATTCGATTGGCCTTACTGGCCACTTTATGAAAGCAGGCCAGCCCAAAGTCAAGCAGACGAACGCGATTGGTCCCGTCCACGAGAACGTTTTCACTCTTAAGATCGCGGTGGATAATGTTGTGCTGATGCAGATAGTGGAGCGCATCGGTCAGCTGGATAAAGGCGTCCAGTGCCTCCTGGCCAATCTGGCGAGAGAAGTTTTGGCCGGCTTTGGCTTGAAAGCGTCGTCCCAGGTCCACCCCCTGGACGAACTCCATGCTGTAGTAACAAAGGTCGTTCTCAAAACTGCGCTCATAAACCTTGACCAGGCCCGGATGGTCCATTTGCGAGGCGATGTCAAATTCGCGTTCGAAACGCAGTCGGTCCAGAGTGGCGGCCGTCAGCTCCGGAAGCAAAACCTTGAGGGCGACTTGCTTTCCCTCGCAGTCTCGGGCCAGGTAAACTTTGCCCATGCCGCCTACGCCAAGCAGCGCCAGAATTGAAAAGGCGCCCACCTGAGTGGGATGGGGTTGGGGTGAGGCCATGGCGCCTCGATTCGGACTCGCGTCGGGCCCCCCCTCTTCCGGTTCTGCTTGCATTGCACGGGGGTTGCAATTTGGCGGTCCGGAATTGGTGGAAACAACCTGTTCATACCTGTTCGATACGCCTTCGTTAGTATCAATGTCCGGGAACAAACTCGGGAGATTCATCCAGCGAGGTGGGGACCATGAACGCAATCGATCTTCGTAAAGTCACTGGAACAGCCCGTCTGCAAGCACTGCGCATCGTTTTGATCGGGCCGCCCGGCGCCGGCAAAGGCACTCAGGCCTCGGTCCTCAGAGAGCGCTATGGGCTGGCCCACATCTCCACCGGGGATATGTTGCGCGAGGAAGTTCGCCGCGAGACTGCACTCGGTTTGCAGGCCCGTTCTCTGATGGCCGCCGGCCAGCTGGTCCCGGACACTTTGATCCTGGATATGATGTCCCAGCGCCTGCAGCAACCGGACGTGGCCCGCGGTTTTTTGCTCGACGGTTTCCCCCGCAGTCGCGCTCAGGGTCAGGCCCTGGTCGCTACCCTGGGCCAGCTCAAGCAACCCTTGCACGCGGTCATCCAGCTTGACCTGGAGGATGAGGAAATCGTACGACGCCTGAGCTTGCGCCGCAGCTGCCCCAGTTGTGGACGGGTCTATCACTTGCAGACCAATCCTCCAACTCTACACGGTCTTTGTGACTCGGATGGGGCGGCCCTGCAGCACCGCGAGGATGATAATGAACAGACCATCCGCACCCGCCTCTCTGTCTTTCATCAGCAGACTCGGCCGGTGATCGAATTCTTCCGCTCGCTGGGACTTCTTCGCACGCTGGACGCCAGTTTGCCCATTGAGCACGTGCAGCATCTGGTGGAACGTCATCTGCGGGCAGCAATGGTGCGAAATTCTCCCTTAAGCACCAGCCGCCGCTTCGCTGTTACCAGATACCGCAGTCTGGGAAAAGTCAGCCGCTAGGAGCTGTCAACATTCAGCGAGTTTTTATATCTGAGCCATCTGGCTCTTTGAGGCGAGGGACCCAAGATCGAGCGCAGGGCGAAATGTCAACGGGTCCTGGGTCCGGTTAACTTGGCCACCACCTGGGGTGATTGATACTGCGGACCAGACCGTTAATCAGAATGTGCCATCCGTCCAGTGAAGTGAACAGAACAAGCTTGAACGGCAAAGAAATCGTGGTCGGACTGATCATGAACATTCCCATGGACATCAGCACCGAGGCCACAACCATGTCTACGACCAGAAAAGGCAGATAAATCAGGAAACCGATAAAGAAGCCGGTCTTGATCTCGGACATGATATAGGAGGGCATAATCACCCGGAACGGCGCATCCTGGGGATGCTTGAAAGCGATCTTGCCCAGCCGACCAAACAAAATAAGATCCTCGTCCCGAGTCTGCGCCAGCATGTAGTCTCGAACCGGCTGGATAAACGCATCGAAGAAAGCCGGCTGATCGATGGCCCCTTGAACGTAAGGTTGAACCGCTGTATCGTGGATTCGCTGTCCCACCGGCCACATGATGAAGAAGGTGATGGACATGGTGATGCCCATCATCAACTGGTTGCTCAGCGCCTGGGTGGATCCCAGGGCACTCTTCAGGTAAGAGAGCATGATGGTGGTGCGGATGAACGAAGTGCAGCAGACGATCGTATAGGGAATCAGCGAGAGGCTAATGATGAAGAAGGAGATCTGAAGATTGGGGGGGAGGGAAGAACCTTTGGCTGGTTCCAGTTTGATGTCTGGAAGGGCGAAGTTCTTGAAGTCAAAGAAGTCTTGGGCGTGGGCCGGTGCCGAGATCAGGAGAAAGAAAGCCAGCAGAGCGAGCGTCAGTGTACCTACTTTGGCACGATGTTCCACTGATTATTTCCCTTCGCGTCGTGTGGTGTGCTCTCCGGGTTCTTCATGTCTCTCTTTGGAGGTTCATTTCGCTTCAAGCCCAGCGGATCCTCGTTGGGGTCAGGCTCCACCGCCTGCAGCGGGTCCCGCTCCTTGGTGGGAGTCTCCACGACCTTGGGCTCAGGGTAGGGAACCTTGGAAGCAACCGATTTTACGAAGCTGAAGTCGAGTGCGTCCAGCACTGGATTGCGCGGCATGCGTACAAAGATGCCAACCGGACCATTGTCGAAAACCACGCCGTGCACCAGATAGGGGTGTCTCGCCAGATCCTCCCCGTCCTTGCGTACAATGACATAGTGCGAGCCTGGAAACTTGGTGTATTTCTTGCGGCCCAGCAGGACCTGGCTTTCACCCGCTTCGCTTTCGATGTTGTAGGCCACCCCGCCTGACTTTTTGTGCATCTTGTAGGCGCCTTCGCTGCCCAGGGCGCCACGCAGCTCTCCTTCGCGCAGAGTGAAGTAAACGCGGTCACCGGGGAAGATCCAGGTATAGTCATTGGCCTTGGTCTCAAAAACGTAAGTGGCGGAATTAAAGGTGACCAGAATCCGCTCGGTTCCATCGACATTTTGCTGGCGACGCAAACGCATATTCTGGTTGGGTGACTGAACCAGCCAACCGTCCACGGTCTTGCTCAGAGAAATCTTGCCCTTGTCTGAATCCACCTGATGTCGCTGCCCGAACGGGTCGCTGCGCGTAGCGAAGTTGTCCGAGCAGAAAACCGTGCCCCATTCCTCATTGACCAGAGTTTTGTGGCCTGGACCTGAGAGTTCATCAGCTTGAGCCAGTTGGAGCGTGGCCGCCAGGGCGACACAAAACACAAAGTTCTTCATGGTGTCCACTTTCTGCGATGGTGGCTGGAGTCATTTTTCATCCAGGGGAAAACTGCTCGGGTGGCAAACCCTTCACGCCGAGCTAAAAGAAGGAGTCGTGATCCATGGATTTCAAACGGAAACATCTGGGCTTTTGCGCCATGTTCGAGCAGTTCCACCCCAACGATATGCTGGACTGGTGCGTTCAGGCGGAGAAGCGCGGTTTTGGAGGCATCATGGCTTCCGATCACTTCGCCCCCTGGGTCCCCAGTCAGGGTCACAGCGCGTTCGTTTGGACCTGGTTAGGAGCTTATGGTCAACGCTGTGGCCTGCCGGTAGGAACTGCTGTAACTCCGCCCGGATACCGCTTTCATCCGGCTGTGGTTGCGCATATGGCTGCCACTGTGGAGGCAATGTATCCAGGACGTTTCTGGTTGGGTCTGGGTGCCGGCGAAGCTCTCAATGAGCACATTCTGGGCGGTTACTGGCCGGAGGCCCACGAGCGGGTGGAGCGTTTACTGGAGGGACTGGAGATCATCCGCAAACTTTTCACGGGCAAGGACGTGCGCCACGAAGGGAAGCACTTCAAGATGGAGACCTGCCGTCTATGGACCATGCCGGAAGCCCCGCCGCCCATCCTGATCGCCAGCTCAGGACCTGTCATGAGCAAGAACACCGGCAAACTGGCCGACGGCTTCATCACGGTGGGCGCGGCCGACGAGAAGCTCAAGATGCTTTCGGGTAAGTTCGAAGAAGGCGCCCGCTCGGCGGGCAAAGACCCGGATAAGATGCCCCGTTATATCCAGCTCCACGTTTCTTGGGATAAGACCATGGAGCAGGCCGAAGAGAATGCCGTCAAAGAATGGCCGAACGGGGGAATGAACTTCGCCAAGGCCGACTTCCGTTATCCGGACGTGTTCGAAGCCGTGGCCAAGATGGTGCGACCGGAACATTTTAAAGGCCGCGTGTTCATTCACAACGACCTGAGCGAGCACGCCAGGTTCATTCAGCACTTCTACGACCTGGGCTTTGACGCCGTCTACGTGCATAACTGCGGGCGGGACCAGGCCACCTTCATCGACGAATATTCTCGCGAGGTTCTACCCAATCTGAAGATGGGGTAGAACCTCGCTAACGACGCGGGCGGTGTGGCACCATTCGGCCCGGCGTCGGATAACTGGTGGTTGGGCGAGGGGAAGGTTGAGTGCCCACCTCTGGTTTTGGGCAATCCGTCGAAGGAGGGCTCGGACTCTGGCTTGGGATTGTCTCCCCAGATCCGGTTTGGGGATTGGGTTTTTGTGGTTCAGCCGTGGCGGCCATTCCGGCCGCCACGGTCAGCGCGCCCCCCACGAACAGGAGGTCGGTTAAGAACCGTCGGCGAGTGTAGTTCATTGGAGTCCCTCCTAAATTTGCAGTAAAGCCGGGGCCGACGATTGCCCTCCCAGCGAGCTGAGGAGCTGGTCAAAGAAGCGGGTGTTGTCCATGTGTCGCAACACGTCCCCGGGCATGAAGGTGGCGCAGGCGCAGCCGCCTTCGCTACCGCACCCGGCTTGCTTGGCTCGGGCTCGGGCTTTCAGGTTCTTGACCTTGCCTTCATCCAGACCGGTCTTGACATGGCCGAGGTGTAATGGCTCCCTCTGGTCAGTGCCCACCAGTCGAGCACACGGATAGAGTGCGCCCGTGGGGGAGACGGCCAGGTCGCCGTTGCCGAAGCCGCAGGCTTTCAGACGCGGCTGTTCCAGTTGGGCGTCGTAAATGGGCCCCACCATCAGGCCATCTGTCTTGGACTGATGGAGATTGCGGTATACCTGGCGGGCCAGTTGCCTGCTCTCGCCGTCCCACAAGGTGTCCATATTTGGCAGCAAGGTGATGTCGCGATAGCCGAGCTGATGGAGTCGGGTCACCGTGGCTTCGACCCCCCGCAGGGTGTCGGGGTTGACCACGATGTGAATGGTGGCCGGCAATCGGGATGCGGCCATTTCGAGGTTCTTCCAGACCACCGGCGAGGAAGCTCGACCGGAGACAAAAGGCCTGTGACGATCGTGGTCATGCTCCAGGCCATCCACTGAAAAGGCGACCCGAAATGGATATCGCAGGAAAAAATCGATGATTTTCTGGCTAAGGATGGTGGCGTTGGTGGTGACCTGGAACTCGATAGGCTGTCCACAACGGCGAGCCCAGTTAAAGGCCTTTCTGGTGTAGCGCGCCATGGCTGCAAATTCCAGCAGCGGTTCGCCCCCAAAGTAGGATACGCAGAGCGTGTCTGGCTGGCGGCGGGCCTGCTGGAAAGCGAGTCTCAATGCTTCCCAAGCGACCTTGTCGGGCATGCTTCTGGCAAACTTCTCGCCCGTGTAGCAGTAGTCGCAGGCCAGGTTGCAATCGTGGGTTAGAACGAGTGTTACGCGCAAAATGTCCTCCTGAGGAGGCGGTCGCCGCCGCAGCCAGAATTATTCCCCGTTAGCAGGCGGATTTCCCCGCCCAGGAGATTTGCTCGGCGAGCCTAACCTTCTGCTTAATGAGTCAGTCCGAACGTAAAGTGCGCGTCACCCACTATGAAATCGACCCCATGAACGGTCCGGGTCAGATGGTGACGCGCCCACTCAATCACAACGGCGACCCGTTCGTCGTCTTTTGCAGTAACGAGCAGTGCTCTCATTTTATCGACGGCGAATACGCCTTTCCGCATTGGTCCGAAGACTGCCGCGAGTTGCTCGGCGTTTTGCGCTGTCCTCAGTGCAATTCACCCGTGCTGCGCCCACGTGGAGCAGATCGCTGATGATGGAAGAAGTTTTGCTCGAGCTCGAGCCGCGGATCATTGAAATCTCGAATCACGGGGCTGAATTTCAGGGGCAGGTGGAGTCGTTGCGCAAATCCGATACGGGAAGCTTTGCGGCCGATGTCGTCACCAAGGCAGATTACTGGGTCCAAAATGAGCTCTTGCAGGCATTTGCCTCGACTCCATTGCTCGGCTGCCAGCTGGTGGCCGAGGAGTCTTCGGCTGAACTGGCTCCCATAATGGGTCGGTTCGCAGCTCAATCGGAGTATCAACTTCTGATCGATCCCATCGACGGCACCAAGCGTTTTGTAGAGGGGCTCCCTTACTTCTCGACCATCGTATCCTTGCGTCATCAGCAGCGATGCCTCTACACTTTCTGTTACTACCCCAAGCTGAACTGGTGGTTGCGTCTCTTGGGTGAGGAAAGTTGGGAGACTTCCGGTCGGATTCCGCTCTCCTTGCCCAACCACGACCGCTGCGTCGTTTTCACTTCCGGCACGCCCGATCGGGACTTTGCCGACTGGCGGGAGCAACTGGGAGATTGGCAGTGGTCCAAAGGGGACGCCCTGCATCCGTGCGGCTCCAAGCTGCTCTACCTTTCCGGGAGCGTAGCAGGATATGCATCTTCAAAACCTAACCTGTATGACGGGCTTATGATTTACCATTACGCCAAGGTTCGTCGTCAGTCGCTGCGAGAACAGGACGCCCAGGGGCGAGCCAACCTGAATCCGGACGATTGGGAGAACAGTTCCCGCGGAGCCCTGGTCAAAGGCCGTTACCTCTGCCTTCAGGGAGGACACGTTTGACTTGAACGCCATGGTCGAAGCCGTCAATCCTTTCGTTTTGATGATTAGCGTTTGCTGCGTGACAGCAACCTTGCTCATCGGCTTCCGGCCTGCCCCTACCAGCGGTTTCCGGCGCTGGAAAGAGCGCTTCAGCGCCTGGATTTCGCGCCTCTTCCGGCGGACAAACGCCAACCCGCGCTTCACGGCTCCCGCCGGTCCGGCCGCAGTGTTGCAAGGTCGGCTGGCCCTGGGACTATATCTGGCCAGCTACTTTGAGACCCATAGCTCGCTCGACCAGACTTTGCTGAATCAGATTACCTGGCTGCGTCGAGAGCTTTATCTGGATACCGGGATGGTGATGCCCAGCATCACGGTCGTTCAGGAGCGAAGCCTGCAGCCGTTTGAATATTCGCTGACTTTCGGCAGCAAGGAGCTTGCGCGAGGAAGCATTCTGCCCGCGCACTGGTTAGTTTCCGTGGAGGGTAAGCCGGAGTGGCTTGGAGAGCGGGAATTCTCTCGGCATCCCATTACGGGCACCACCACCCTCTGGATTACGGCCAATGAGTTACCTCTGGCATTGGCCCACAAGGCTCGCTGTGAAGACGGCCTGGAAGTCTTTGCCCACCACCTGCGTCACGCTATCTGGCAGAACACGACCAGCTTTGTCACGGTCGAGTTTTGCCAGCAATACCTCAATCAAGGACTGGAGAGATCTTCTCAAGTTCGGGCCATCCGCCGAGTGCTGGAAAGTAATCAGGGCAGACTGGCCTCATTGATGCAGCTGGTGTTGGCCATGGGTGGCTCGTTGCGCGATCCCGCCCGAGTGCTGTTTCTGGCTGGCAACGGACTGCTGCGAGGCGACAGTATTGAATCGATTGCCCGCCGAATTGTGGACTCCAGTCCACGCGGCTCCCAGCGAGAGGCTCAACAACCTCCCACACCTGTGTCTTCGGCCCTGCTCTACAGTTATTTTTGGAATGAACATCTCTCGGGCGACCTGATGTCGCGCAGTGACCCTCAAAGCCTGGAGAATCTCGCGCTGGGTATGCTGGAAGTGCAGAATATGCCTCCGGCCGTACTGGAGCAGATGTGGTTTGACACTTTGTCCGCTTCTGAGATGTTCTTGCTGGGCCGCTCTGCGGAGCTTGCCGACCAGCTGCACCAGATGCTGCAGTTCCAACAGGGTCGCCCCTCCCGACTGGGCAAGTCTGAGCAAGCGGCAATCCTGCTGCTGAGCCTCCCTCGCGACCTTGGCCAGTTGATGGCGTCCAATCTCTTTAAGGAATTGACGCGCAGTAAGGTAGAAGAAGTCGTTCAGGCAATGGGGCGCTTCGGTTATTTGCTGTTGCAGGCACCCCCGGGCCAGGGCATGCGCCAGTTGACCGAGCTGGGCTTCCGCGAACGCATCATCAGCGATTTTCTTGATTTCGTGAACTACCGGAGCCTGAACGAGCCTCATCCACAGTCTGGAGAGTGGTTGTCCGGCTGGCTGCGGGAGCAGCGGCAGTTACCCGTGGATGATCTGGCCTACGCGGTGGAGCGATATTACTTCCCTTCTCTGGAGCCGGTCACTCGGTTGCGTCGCGCGGTGGAGCAGGATCCTTTGCGCATCTGTCGCGGTCTGGTTGCCTACGCGCTGGGCGCCTCCGCGCCTATGGCGGCCACCAGTCGGGCTCCTCTGGCCTTGCAGTCTCTCCACCCCGAAGTCGGCAACGGAATCCTGGGGCGTTTGCGGGGAAGGGGTTGCAATCTGCCCTCGGCCATCAACAGTGGGAACAAGGAGCGGGGCCTCTGCGAGTGGGAATTTTTCGTGCGCGTGGCTCAACCTTACTCAAATCCCCGTTGGAGCAGCTTTTAGCCTCCGGTCAGTTTTCGCCACCAGCGTCGGTACCAGGGCTCTGAGGACGGCTCAAAATCTCCAGGTTTCAAGTCTTTACTCTGTTTAAGTTCGAATTCGGCCTGGCACATCGGGCATAGCCTAAGGTTGGTGCGCCCGTTATGGTTTTCATGAATTTTGGCGACAACTTTGCCGCAGTGGTCACAGGCGGGCACTGGAGCCACCGATCAGGCGATTTCGCCCCTGTCTTTTGGCCTCGTAGAGCCGCTCGTCTGCCGATTTGATCAGTCGGTCCGGACTGGTGCCGTCGCCGGGGAACATGGCCAGGCCCATGCTTACGGTGAAGTCTCCCAGGGGCTGGCGCTCTTCGTAGGGGAAGGGGTACTCTGTAATCGCGCTGCGCAGGCGCTCCAATACAACCGGGGCCACCTCTGGGCCGACGTCTCTCAGAATCAGACAGAACTCTTCTCCGCCGTAGCGAGCCAGCACGTCGTTGGCCCTCAGACGACGTTGCAGCAGTCGGGCCAGGGTCTGTAGGGCCCTATCTCCCTCCGGATGTCCGTTGGTATCGTTGTAATGCTTGAAGTGATCCACATCGAACATAGCCAGGGCGAAGGGTTCGCCAGCCTCGCAGGCCATTTGTAGCACCTTTTCCAGTGAACGGCGGTTGTGACAGCCGGTCAGTGCGTCGACCCAGGCTAATTGCTGTAGGTGTTCGTTGGTTTGCTCGAGGTCCTTGACTCGTCGACGAATCTGAGGGTCCAGTCGCGCCTGGTGCATTTGTAGTTCCAGGTTGCGCTGAACCAGTTGTTCCACCAGAGACTCGGCAATGTCTCGGGAGCGATGGGTGCTGGCCTGCAGAAGTGCCAGCGTGGCGGCGGGAAAGCGAACCAGGTATTCTCTGGCATATCGGGAGGGGAGCTCATAGGCAATCACGTCCGTGGCCGCCCGAGCGTAGGCGAATCTAGGTTCCCGGCCAAAAAGCTCGGCCTCCCCCAATACGGCTCCACGACTTACGTAGAGAAGTCGATGCTTCTCTCCAAAAAAGCTCTTGAAGAGCTCGACGGTTCCGCGTCGCACCATCCAGAGACTCTCAGCCGAAGCGTCCTGTTCGAAGAGCATGTCTCCTGAGGCCAGGTGATGAACTCGAGTTTTAGAGAGAACCTCGCGCCAGGCGCGACGCGGAATCAGGTTCGCAGAGACGAGTGACACAATACTCCATTTTCCAAAGGACTTCGGACAGCTCCTCCCCGCAAGAGCCCGGAAACTCATTTAGACTTCAATTGATATTTTGTAGATTGCTAGCCTTTGCCGATTTTTCTCAGCAGGTCGTTCAAAGTTGCAAGTTCTTCTTCAGAAAGCATCTGAAAACTCTGGACCAGGTCTTGCAAATGCAGTGGAAAGAGCTCTTGAATTCGTTGAGTGCCGCGCCAGGTGAGATGGACAACCATATAGCGCTTGTCGATTTCGTCCCGGAGCCGAACGACCAGCCCCTGACGTTCCAGATTATTGACGACCATCGTGATGTTGCCGCCGCTCTGTAGCAGCTTGTCTCCGAGTTCCTTCTGGCACAGCGGACCCAGGTGGTAGAGAGCCTCGAGGACGCCGAACTGACTGAAGGTCAGGCCGGCTTTCTGCAAACGGGGCACCACCTGATTGAGCACCGAGGTGCTGGCCCGCATCAGTTTGATATAGACGTCGAGGCTGGCAACCTCTTTAAGTTCACCTCTATACCGAGTCGCCATTGTTTAACAATAAACCGATTTCTCTCCCCCGGAGACCGGGTTGTAGATCGCCTGTTCGGTTTTCTTGAATTTCCTACTGCCTGCTATTTACAAAAATTCAAGCTCGAGGGCATTCTGAAGGGAACCTGGATTGAAAGTCCAAGGCTGTGCCCTTGCACTTTAAGGAGGATGTTGGCCGTGTCAGTGATCACCAAGAATCAGGTAGTGACGTTTCACTACACCCTGAAAGATAAGGAAGGCCAACAGATCGACAGCTCGGTTGGGGGAGATCCCATGCTTTACCTTCATGGTCATGGCAATATTGTGCCCGGGCTGGAGTCAGAGATGGAGTCCAAGAAGGTCGGCGACAAGCTCAAGGTTCATGTCAGTCCGGACAAGGGTTACGGTCAGTATGATTCCGAGAAGCGCTTTTGCATCGAGCGCTCTCACCTTCCCTCCGACGTGGAGATCCAGCCAGGGATGGTGCTGGAGCTTCACGCTGAAGACGGAGACCGAATGATGGCAGCGATTGTGGCGGTTGATCAGAAGCTGATTGAAGTGGATGCCAACCATCCGATGGCTGGGGTCGACCTCCACTTCGAAGTGGAGATTCTGGACATCCGGCCCGCCAGCCCAGAGGAAATTGAGCACGGGCACGTACACGGCCCGGGCGGCCATCATCACTGACCCACAGCGCCTGGATTTCCCTGCCACAACCCAGAATCGCGAGGCGATCTGGCAGGTGCTGGGTCCACTGGTCGATGAGAAACGAGGCCCAGTCCTGGAAGTCGCCAGCGGCTCGGGCCAACACCTGGCCTTCTTTTCAAGTCTGAGGCCGGACGAACAGTGGCAGGGCAGCGACCTGGAGCCTCTGCATCGGGACTCGATCCGGGCCTGGAATCCGAATCTGCCACCAGCTCTTGAGCTGGACGTGGCGGGGGAGTGGCCGGAGCGTTGTTGGGGTGGCATCGTGGCCATCAACCTGTTGCACATTTCGCGCTGGGCCGCCACACTGGGTCTATTTCGGGGGGCGCGGGCCCACCTGGTCAGTGGTGGGTGGCTTTATCTCTATGGCGCTTACCTGCGGAAGCGGGGCGCAAACGCTCCCTCAAACCTGGCTTTCGATCAGGAACTGCGTCGTCAGAATCCAGACTGGGGGGTTCGCTATCTGGAGGAAGTGCTTGCCCTGGCCGACAACCTGGGTCTGATTGCGGACGGCCAGGTGGAGATGCCGTCGAACAATTTTAGCCTGATTTTTCGCCAGAAGTGACCTTCCGGAGTAGTGGAACATCGTTCAACGAACGATATTTCGCGAGGAGCGCGTCGCCACGGCGCGGAAAACCGGCCCATGACCAACTCTACGCTCGACCCCATGCACCCCGTGACTGACTGGAATCCCGAAGACATCTTAGAGACCTTTACCGCCGGCATGAACCCGGCTCAAGCTCGAGCTGTCAGCATCACGGAAGGACCGCTCCTGATATTGGCCGGGGCGGGCAGCGGTAAGACGCGGGTCCTCACTCACAGAATCGCCTACATTCTGGCCAGCAAGAAGGCGCGGCGCAACCAGATTATGGCGGTAACCTTCACCAATAAGGCCGCTAAGGAGATGGCGGAACGCATCGCCCACTTGTGTGGCAAGGGTCGATTTCCGGATCTGGGCACTTTCCACTCGGTTTGTGCCCGCTGGCTGCGACGCGAAGCCGAAGTCCTGGGGCTCAATTCTCAATTTGCCATCTACGCCACCGCGGAACAGTTGGTGGTCATGAAAGAGACCATTAAAGACATGGGGCTGGACGACAAAAAGTTCACCCCCCGGGGTATGCTGACCATGGTTTCTGGCTGGAAAAACCAGATGGTGACCGTGGATGAAGTCAAGCGCCGGGCGGGTAACGCTTTCGAGCGCCATTTGAGTCAGATTTATGAGCTGTATCAGCGTAAGTTGAAGCAGAATCAGGCCCTGGATTTTGACGACATCCTCCTCAAGACGGTGGAAATGCTGCGTGACCACGCCGACGTTCGCGAGCGCTATCAGGAGCGAATCCGCTACGTCATGGTGGATGAATACCAGGACGTCAATGCGGTTCAATACGAGCTGCTGCGCTTGCTGGCCGCACGTACGCGCAACCTTTGCGCTGTGGGTGATGACGACCAGAGCATCTACGCTTTCCGCGGAGCCGATGTCTCGATTCTATTGCGCTTCGAAAAGGACTTTCAGGACGCACAGGTGGTCAAGCTTGAGCAAAACTACCGATCCACACAGGTCATTCTGGACGCCGCCAATGCTGTGGTCGCTCACAACCAGGCCCGCAAATCGAAGCGTCTATTCACCGAGCGTGTGGGCGGAGAGAAGCTCCATCTCTTTCAGGCGGCCGACGGACGCGACGAGGGACGATTCGTCACTCGCGAGATCAAGCGACTTCTGCCCAGTCGCAAGGGCTATAAGGACTTCGTCCTTCTTTATCGCACCAACTCTCAGTCCCGACTGCTCGAAGAAGCCATGATTCAGGCCAGTATTCCCTATAAAATTGTGGGTGGCTTGCGCTTCTTCGAGCGCAAGGAAATCAAAGATGTGCTCAGCTACCTGTCTGTGCTGATCAATCCGGCCGACAGCATCGCCCTGAGGCGCATCATCAATACCCCCACTCGAGGAATCGGAGCCACCACCATGGAGAAATTGCTTCAGGCTGCCGCCGAGCGGGAACTGGCACTCTGGGATGTGGTGAGTGATCCGGCTCGTTTTGACATTGCCGGCAAAGCCCGCTCAGCCATCGAGCATCTGGTTGGCTGGATGACTGAACTGAGGGCGCAGGTCAGTGGACTGAAAGTCACCGAGCTGGTGGAGAAAGTGCTGGACAACAGCGGCTATCGCAAGTGGCTGTTGGATGATGATAAGGTCGAGGCCCAAGTCCGGCTTGAAAACCTGGATGAACTCATCAACGTTACCAGTGAGTATGATCGCAACGCCGAGGATGGGTCACTGGATGGTTTTTTGGCGGAGGTGAGCCTGCTCTCCGATCAGGATACCTACGCAGAGGATGCCCAGGCCGTCACTCTCATGACCCTGCACGCGGCGAAAGGCCTGGAATTCCCCGTTGTGTTTCTGGCGGGATTGGAAGAGGAAACCTTCCCCCATGTTCGCTCGATGGAGGACCCCGACCAGATGGAAGAGGAGCGTCGGCTCTGCTATGTTGGCATTACGCGGGCCAAAGACCAACTGTTCGTGACATTTGCCCAGTCTCGCGAGCTTCACGGGGCGCGCATCCCCCGTCGCCCATCCCGCTTCTTAAGTGAAATCCCCAAAAATTTGACCAATATGGTCGTTCCGGAACGCCCTTCTTTTCAGGAGCCGCCTTCCATTGGTTCGGGCAATTGGAAAGGCTGGGGCCAACAGCAACAATCCTCACGTCCAGTCGCCAAGGGCTTTCAGCCGGCGCCCGCGGCCGCGGCCAAGCCGCAGTTCAAAGTCGGCGATGACGTGACTCACTCGGTTTTCGGAGCGGGTAAGGTCGATGCCGTAGACAAAGACGTGGTCACGGTCACTTTTGAAAAGGGCCAGAAGAAGTTGAAGCAAGAGTTTCTCAAGTCTGCCGGTGCGGGCGGGGGAGGCGGTCAGCTAAAAGTGGGCGATCGTCTCGCCCATCCACGCTACGGTAACGGCGTGGTTAAATATGTCGACGGCAGCGGAGTCACCACCATCTTCGGCAATCTCACCTTGCTTTTGCCCTCCGCTGAAGCCGCTCGCATGAAACTGTAGAGGGAAACCCAGGAGCCGTTTTCGAAAGGCTGCGGCCTATGAAAACGATTGCCATGCTCTTAGCCGGGGGCGAGGGAAGCCGCCTGACCGTCTTGTCCGAGAAGCGCGCCAAGCCGGCCGTGCCTTTCGGCGGTAAATACCGAATTATCGACTTCACGCTGAGCAACTGCGTCAACAGCGGCATCTACACCGTGGGCGTGCTCACCCAGTATCGACCCCACAGCTTGAACGAGCATATTGGCATCGGCAAGCCCTGGAACCTGGATCGAAGCCGCGGTGGCGTGCGCTTGCTGGCGCCCTATCAGGAAAGGGGAGGCCAGCGGTGGTATGCGGGTACGGCTGACGCCATCTACCAGAACTGGGGCTTTGTGGAAGACCAGGCCGCCGACGCGGTTCTGATTCTCTCTGGCGATCACATCTACAAGATGGATTACTCCAAGATGATCGACTACCATGTTCAGCGCAAGGCCGACTTCACAGTTGCAGTCATGCCGGTCCCGATCGAGGAGACCGATCGTTTTGGCATCATGACCATCGACGAGCAGTCCAACATCACGGAATTTACGGAGAAGCCTAAGAAGCGCGACAAGGGCAATCTGGCCTCGCTGGGGATTTACATCTTCAGTCGCCGGGTTCTGCAAGAGCGGCTGGAGGTCGAGCGTCAGAAAAACCCCGATCTAGATTTCGGCAAACACGTCATCCCGGCTCTCATTACCGGCGGGTATCGCTGTGTCGCTTATCGCTACGAAAGTTACTGGGTAGATGTGGGCACTCTGGACTCATATTGGGCGACCAGCCTGGAGCTAACCCGGCCCAATCCCGCTCTGGACTTGTTTACCGACCACTGGCCCGTATTGACCCGGTCGGAGGAGCGCCCTGCGGCCCGGCTCGGACCCCAGGCCAAAGTTCAATCCAGCCTCATTTCGAATGGCTGCGTGATTCGAGGTCTGGTGCATAACAGCGTGCTCAGTCCCGGGGTTCACGTCTCCCCCGGAGCGGTGGTGGAAAACTGTGTCATCATGAATGACTGCTGGATTGGTCCAGGCGCCAAGCTGGACCGCGTCATTATCGACAAGCAAGTGGTGGTGGGTGCAGGAGTCACTGTCGGCCCGGGTGACGATTCGGTTCAAAACAAGTTGCTCACCGATAAGATGACCACGGGATTGACAGTCATAGGCAAGGGTGCGGTGATTCCGGTTGGCTGTAAGTTGGGGCGCAATGTTCTGGTGAATAGCGATCGTGAGGAACACCACTTCCCCAAGAGCAACGTCGTTGAAGACGGCGAGACGGTTTAAGGAGCGGCGATGTCTAGAGCACTGGCAATGATTATGGCTGGCGGTCCCAGCCCCAACCTCAGCGTCATGAGCGAGATCCGCGTGGCTCCGGCCATCCCTTTTGGCGGAAAGTATCGTCTCATCGATTTCTCCCTCTCGAACTGCGTGAACAGCGATATTTACAACGTAGCCGTCATCACTCAGTATTTGCCGCAGAGCTTGAACGAGCACTTGGGAACGGGAGCGCCCTGGGACCTTGACTTGATGACGGGTGGCCTGCGGGTGGTTCACCCATACCAGGGTGGGCGCTTCGGTGACTGGCAGCGTGGCACGGCCGACGCCGTTCGACGGAACCTGGACTACCTCAAGGAGCAGCCAGAGGAAACCGTCATGGTGCTCTCTGGTGACCACATCTATTTGATGGATTATCGTCCCCTTCTGCGCCAGCATCAACAGACCGGGGCCGACCTGACCCTGGCTGTGCGCCGGGTTAGCCCCCACGATGTCCATCGCTACGGCATTGTGGCACTGGGTCAGGAAGACGTTGTGGAAGGTTTCGAAGAGAAACCACGTAGAGCTCGCGAGGCACTGGCCAACATGGGGGTCTATGCTTTTAAGAAGGACGTTCTGATCTCTTTGCTGGAAAAGAACGACTACGTTGACTTCGGCCGTCACCTGGTGCCAGCCATGGTCGAAGGCAACATGAACGTCCGGGCTCATAACTTCCCGGGTTACTGGGCCGACATCGGCACGGTTCAAGCCTATTGGGAGGCCAACATGAGCCTCTTGGCAGAAAATCCTGCGCTTGACCTTTACGATCCGCATTGGACCGTGTTGACTCGAAGTATGGAGCGTGCTCCGGTCAAGTGTGGACCGGTGGCCAAAGTGGATGGAAACCTTCTCTCCAACGGCTGTCGCATCGACGGAGTGGTGGAGCACAGCGTGCTATCGCCAGGCGTAGTGGTGGCTGAAGGAGCAGTCGTGCGAAACAGCATCATACTTCATGACACCGTGATCGAATCTGGTGCGGTGGTGGATCGCTGCATCGTGGACAAGAATGTGCATGTCGGCAAGGGCTGTCAGCTCGGAGTAGGGGACGACAATACGGCCAATCAGGAGTTACCGGATTGGCTCAATACCGGACTGACTCTGGTCGGCAAGGACGCGGTGCTGCCCGACAAACTGGAGGTTGGTCGCAACGTGGTGATTCACTCTTCGACGCAGGCTGAGCATTTTGGCAAGAAGAAGCGCATTGCAAGCGGCAGTTTCGTCGGTGAGAAGCCCTGAGCTTTCTAGATTTTGTGCGTCAGGCCTGGCAGCGAAGACAGGCTGACGCCCTGGCCTGGCGCCAGCAAAAAACAGACTGCTATCGAATCTTTCACGGGACCACCGAGGGAATCCCTGGGGTTTCGCTCGACCGTTATGGTCCTATGGTCTTGCTTCAGTTGTTTCGCCCGCTGGTGCTCGACCTGGATTGGGATTACCTTGAGCGCTGGTGCCAGGAACAGGTGGGGGCGACTCAACTGGTTGTCTGGCAGCGTCGTCCCGGCCAGCGTCCCCAGTTACTCTATCCTGAGCAGGCGCCCGAACCGGTTTGGGCCCAGGAGATGGGACAGCAGTTTAAGATTGATGCTCATCATCGTGGTCAGGATCCTCACCTATTCCTGGACATGCGTTGCGCCCGCCGGTATTTACGCCATCATTGCCAGGGAGCTCGGGTGCTGAATCTGTTCAGCTACACCTGTGCTTCCGGCATTGCGGCCGAAGCCGGTGGCGCCAGCCAGGTCATGAACGTCGATTTCTCTGCTCAGGCGCTTCGACGTGGTGAGGAGAATTCCGAGGCCAACGGTTGTAAGCGTCAACATTTTTGCTGTGAAGAAGTCTACCCGGTCATCTGGCAACTGGCTGGCCGCCCCCTTCCTGCTCGGGCTCGCAAGCGGCCTCAGACTCGCCGAGTGCCGGTTCGCCAGTATGATCTGGTCTTTCTCGACCCCCCGGCCCTGGCCAAGGGCTACTTTGGGGCCGTGGATGTCAAGCACGATTATCAGAGTCTCTTCAAGCCTTGTCTGGAGCTCCTGGCCCCGGGGGGGAGGATCCTGGCCTGTAACAATCTGGCCGGTGTCAGTGAGGCGGATTTTCGTCAGACTCTTGAGCGCTGTGCTCAAAAGGCTGGACGACCTACGGAGCGTATTCGTCGTCTGCTTCCGGAATCGGACTTCCCAGCCCAGGATTCGGACCCGCCTTTGAAGGTTCTGCTATGTGAGTTCGCTTAGGCAACTCGGGCAGGGGTTGGCCGATGTCATGAGCGAGCTCGGAAAGAGTCACGAACTCAAAGCCTTTGGCTCTTAAGGAGTTGATGTAGCCGGGCAGGGCTCTCACAATTCCGAGTGCCCCGCTATGCATGAGGGTCACGCCTTCCCGGCTACGCCCGTGAAAGCTCCATTCAATCAATTTATCCGGGTCACGCTGCCACCAGTCCCCGGGATTGACGGTTGCGTTACACGAGGTGTAACCCAGGTTCTGGATCGTTTGGATACCTTCGTCGCTCAGATTGCCTCCGGCCGGGCGGAAGCAGCGGGGGCGCTGGCCTGTTACATCTAAAATGGCCTGCTCGCAGCCCAGTACCTCCTCGCGCAGTTCTTCCTGGCTCAGATCACGCTCGCGTCGATGACGATTGGTGTGGTTGGCGATTTCGTGGCCGTCGGCCACAATTTGGCGAGCCAGAGCGGGGAATTCACGCACGTGGATACCCACCACGAAAAAAGTAGCTTTGACCTTATAATGTTTCAGGATGTCCAGAAGCAACGGGGTGTAGAGCGGATAGGGGCCGTCGTCGAAGGTGAGGGCGATGATCTTCTTGCGCCGATAGCCTGAGTCGCCGTAGCGCCAGAAGTCGAAAAGGGCCTGGGGCGCTCGTTCCAGGCCGTCCAGGCGCCAGCTGACAAGGCTGGTATTGGGCGGAAGCCAGGGGAGTAGCTCGCGCCTGTAGAAATAGCGGAAAGACACGGCCAGGACCACGGCTCCTACCAAAACCAGCAGGGAGACCGCGGCCAAAATCCAGCGCCTCTTTCTTCGGATGCTTTGACTCTTCGCCATGTCGTTTCAGCCTATTGTTTCCGCTTCCGTGACGAAAGGCCTGGGGACGAGAATTTACAAATTTGAAACAAAAATTCAACCTCTCCGTAACCTCGTTCTAGCGGTTTTACCCCATAATGGAAACAAGATACAAGAGATGAAAGGGTTTCGCCGTGAGCTTACCTCGTGCCAGTGATATTGCAGCCAATACAGGCATAGCCCAGTCCTATATTCAACCGAAGGCCCCGAAAACCGACAAGAAGGCGGAGGAGGCCAGAACCAAAACCCTCGGCGACGACGAAGAGGGTGATAAAGGGCCGCAGGCCGGTAAAGACGGCGCTGGTAAGTCCGGCGGCGCGGCTGCGGCGAAGTTTGACCAGGGCGATAAGCAAAAAGTTAAGCGCAAGAGAGTCAAACTCAGTGAGTTGACTTCCAAGAAGACGGGCGAGGCCAAGGCGAAGGCTGAGACCACCCCTCAGCAGGAAGCCAAGGAAGCCAAGCTCAACAAGACCACCCCTGAAGAGATTGGCCGCAAGGTCGCGCAGCAAAAACTCAACGAGCAGGGCAAACTAGCTGAAACCCGTTTCCTCTACCAGCAGCGCCTGAACCAGAATGCTCAAGATCCCAACAATGCTCTGAGTCCCCAGGCCCGGCAGAAGCGCATGTTGAACAGTCTGATTTCCTATCAGCAGAACAACTACATGCAGCATACCGGCGACAAGGCTGGCGAGATCTATAATCGTCCCGCCACCCGTCAGATTCTGCAGGCTCTGCAGGGCCTGAAGACGGGTTCGTCCGGGCAGACCAACAGTAGTGAAAAGTCCGGCACCACCACCGTTGCTTCCAATGTTTCGCCAGCAGCCTTCAAAGCCAAGACGGAGCAGGCCAGCAAGATGTTGGAGGTCTTCATGCGTGAAGACACTGCTCCGCCGCCCGGCTACGAACCCACCGAACTTGTCGCCTGAAGTCGACCGTTCAGTGCCGAAAAGAAGTCTCGCCTATGGCGGGGCTTTTTTTTTGCTTTTTGGGACTTTCTGGATTTGGTCGAACAAAAAGTTGGTAAATCGAGTACTGCAGCGGGAGGTAAATGTGCCCTCAGGCAGAAGCGCCTCCGCGTTCACGGTTGAGTAGTCAAACCAACCGTCGGGGGCCATGCGGCCCAACACTATGAAAGTCCAGGTAGTTTTTTATGAAAAAGAACCTTAGCGCTCTTTGTTTCGCCGGCCTCGTGGCTCTGACGGGTCTGGTTGCAACCGGTTGCGGAAGCGATGATGCAACCTTCGTCAATAACGTAGGCAGTTCCACGATCCGCGAGTACGCTGTGATCGCCAACGGCGGCAATAACAGTGTGACCGTGAAGGGAGTGAATCTTCAGAACGGCACCAGCAGCATTCTGAACAACAGTTTCACCACCGGCGTGGGCACCAACCCTCTGATTGTTAAGACTCACCCCAACATCAACGTAGTCTATGTTCTCAATCAGGGATCCAACACCATCAGTCAGTTCACCATGAACGGGCAGGGCGGTCTGGACTTCAAGGGCACTGTTGCGACCCCCACCAACGCATCTTTGATGGTGATTCACCCCTCCGGCGGTCTGGTTTATGTAATCGGTAGCGCTGCTACCACCAACTCCGTGGGTATCATTCAGCGCTATACGGTCAATAGCAGCGGTCTGCTCACTGCTGTTGGCGCAACTCAGGCCACCACCAACAATTACCAGGGTGGTGTGTTCCTGGCTGCAAAGGACGGCGACTTTAGCTTCGGTGGCGGCACGTTCCACGTGCCCTGCGGAAACTTCATTGAGTCTTTCCCTGTGAATGCTGACGGAACCCTGGGCACCTCGGTTGCTTCACAGTTGGCCACCGCCGGTGACCTCGCTCGTGACGTCGACGTCCGCCCCGGACAGGCCTCTCTGGTCGCTGTTGCCCGCAATGGTAATGACAACCTGCAGAGCTTCGCTGTCGCCAATGGCGTTCTCTCGAATCGTCAGGTTCTGACTCCTCCTTCGAACTCCAACCTGGGTATGGGCGACTTCTCCAGCAATGGTCAGTACTATGTTGGCAGCTTCGATGGTGTCAACAGAATGTTCGGTTACAACGTGGACAACACCACTGGCACCCTGACGCCCCTTGCGACCAATCCGATGCAGGTTGGAACCGGAACCGGCACCTTCTTCGTCAACCTCGACCCGAGCAACAACTTCATCCTCAGCACCAATGGTGCCGACAACCTGTTGACCGCCCGCTTCCGCGGCCAGAACGGCGAGTTTGTTGGCTCAACCGTGGACAGCCAGGGACTGAGCACTCCGCAGGGCTTCGACTACTTCAACTTCAACTTCTAAGTTCAGTACGTCAAGCACAAAAAAAGGCCTCGGCTCCGCCGGGGCCTTTTTTTGTGGCAGCTTCGATATCAGGCCTGAGTTCTCAGCGGAGCAAGACCCCAGAGGTGAAATTGAAAAATCTTCTATTTAGTCGACTGGAGGATCGGCTGAATAGTCGAAGCGAGCGCGATGACACGCAAGATATCGGCCCTCACCGCTCTGTTGATTCTGGCTGGCTGCGGCAACTTTGGTAGCAGTTCCGACCCCTTAAATCCTGGCGTTGAGCTTCGCGA
This sequence comes from bacterium, assembly GCA_018266105.1. Lineage (GTDB taxonomy): Bacteria > Vulcanimicrobiota > Xenobia > Xenobiales > JADMJV01 > JADMJV01. Next base: position 91,058 of record JAFEBA010000010.1, read on the forward strand.
ACTGATGGTCATTCCCAATTTTCTGAGCGATAGTCTGACGATCAAAGAGGTTGGTTTGAAATCCGGTCTCACCAAGGTGCTCAACCCGGCCGTGCCAAGCTACGGAACTCATCCGGTCTTGGTGCGTAGTCATCCGAGCCTCAAGGTTTTCTACGTTGTGAATCGCGACTCGAACGTCATCACGCAGTTCGCGCTGGATGTTACCGGCGGGAATCGATTGTTGAGCAGTATCTCGTGTCCATCGCAGACCCAGTTTCTTCTCATTCATCCCTCCGGAGGATGGGCCTATGCTGCAGGGGGCGGAATTTTGCGCACCTACAGTGTCTCCAGTGAGGGTGTGCTGAAAGTCCAGGGGGGAGACGTGCTCCTGGCCGCCGATTGTGGTTGGGATGGGGACTTCTCCCGGAACGGGGAAGTCTTGCACATCCCGGAAGTCGGCAGAATTCAGTCGTTTGTTTTGAATCAGGGCAATCCAATTCAGTCGGTTGATTCCGCTTTGGCCAGTCAGAGAGATGTGGCCATGGATCTGGACGTGCGTCCGGGTGGGACAAGCATGGCGGTTTCAGTCCAGGGGAATGATTCGGTGCGCACCTACCATCTGGACCAGTCCGGTTTCCCTGGCGCTGTCACGGTTCACAATCTAAGATTCAGGCCCACCACCGGTGACTTCGCCTTTAACGGACAATACTATCTTGGCGAGAACGCTTCTCCATCGGTGCACTCCTATAACTCCAGTGCGTCTTCGGGTCAGCTGACCGAGTTGAGCGATAGTCCTCTCGCGCTGCCAGGTACCGGCGGGTCTTTCTTTACGGCTCTGGACTTAACCGAGGACTTTGTCTTTTCGACCGATGCCAGTAGCAATGATCGACTGGATGTGCGGTCGCGAAGCGCGGATGGGAATCTGGTAGGCGGTGGCAGTGACAATCAGGGATTGAACACACCTGGAAAGTTTGACTTTATTCTGTTTCAACTGACTCCTTAAAGTTGGGAGGAGCGACCCTGGCCTATTGAGAACACATTCGCCTCCTAAAGTATATTCGCAACCTGTGGTTCGCCTCAGGTTGCGAATTTTTTTCTGCGCTTTCTGAGAGCTGTCGGGCAAAGAGGGGCTCTTGCCTCCACGGCCGAAGGCCGTTTCCCTGCTTAGGCATTCGTTCTAGGCAGACTTGAACCCATCACTCGTTCTGGAGTATGAATGCCGGGAACTCTCCTGTTGACCAACGCCACGATTGTGACACTGGGCCCAACCCCAGAGGTGATTGCGGGTGGGGCGATTTGGATTGAGAACGGCAAGATCCGTGCTTTTGGAAAGTCAGAAGAGGTGCTCGCTCAGGCTCCACCTGTTTCCAAACTGGATCTCCAGAGCCGGGTGGTGATGCCGGGCCAAATCAACGCTCACGACCACCTGTACAGTGCGTTTGCGCGCGGGATCTCTCTGAAAGATGAAGCTCCGGCCAATTTTCTGCAGATTTTGCAACGGCTCTGGTGGCGGCTGGATCAGGCGCTTTCCAGCCAGGATTGCTATCTGAGTTCGTTGCTGGGTTTCACTGAAGCCGTGCAGCGTGGAGTGACCACGGTGGTGGATCACCACGCCAGCCCCGCCTGCATTGATGGCAGCCTGGATCGCCTGGCCGAGGCCGCACAGCAGGTTGGTCTGCGTGCATGTCTTTGTTACGAAACCACCGACCGTCACGGAGAGGCGGGTGCTCGGCAGGGTGTCATGGAGAACCTCCGCTTCGCGCGGCATTGCCAGTCTTCCGCGGATGGGCGACTGGCCGCCGCCTTGGGACTGCACGCATCCATAACGGTCGATTCCAGAACCCTGAGTCTGGCGCTGACTGAATGGCCCGAGGATGTTCCTGTGCATGTACACGTGGCGGAAGACATGTGTGATGTCGAACATAGTCTCAAGACTTACGGGCGCCCCCCGCTCCAGAGATTGCTGGAGGAGGGCCTGAAGGACCGCCCGGTCTGGGCCGCGCACTGCATTCACCTGCAACCTCACGAGAAGGACCTTCTGGCTGTCCACGGTGTTACCGTCATGCACAACCCCCGCTCCAACATGAATAACGCGGTCGGCTGTGCCCCCGTGCAGGAACTGCTCGAGCGGGGAGTGCCTGTTGCATTGGGAACAGACGGTATGAGTCAGGACCCTGCCGAGGACGCACGGGCACTGGCCGTGATTCACAAACATCAAGCCGCTGACCCGCGCGGCTTCGCGTGGGAGAACATCTATCGGGTGGCCTTTTTGGAGCCTGCTCGTCTGGCCAGCGCTCGATTCGGGCGCAAGCTTGGCGTGATCGAGGTCGGCGCTGAAGCCGATCTGATGGTGCTGGATTATGATCCGCCCACACCTTTGACCGGAGGAAATTTCTTGGGGCACTGGTTGTTCGGCATGGGAACTGCTCCCGTCTGGGGAACCTGGGTGGCGGGAGACTGCGTTTTTTTCAAAGGTCAGGTGGCTGGAGTAGATGCCGCCGACCTCAAGGCTCGCTGCCGTGCGGCGGCGGAAAATCTTTGGGAGCGCTGGTAGCGCGGAGAGAGGACCCTATGTTAGAACACGTGAGCGCCGTCGACCCGGAAGTTGCCCGGGCAATTCAGGCTGAAACCCTTCGTCAGACCGGTACGTTAGAAATGATCGCTTCAGAGAACTTCGTCAGCGAAGCGGTGCTGGAAGCGGTGGGCAGCGTTATGACCAACAAATACGCTGAGGGCTATCCCGGTAAGCGCTACTACGGCGGATGTGAGCACGTGGATGTGGTCGAGCAACTGGCGCGGCAGCGGGCCTGCAAGCTCTTTGGTGCCGACCACGCAAACGTTCAGCCTCATTCCGGTTCAAGCGCCAATATTGCCGCCTACTACGGAATCATGCAGCACGGGGACAAGTTGATGGCCATGTCTTTGGCCCATGGCGGTCACTTGACCCATGGTCACAAGGTCAATTTCTCGGGCACCCATTTCGAGATTATTCATTATCAGGTCCGGCCAGACACCGAACTTATCGATTACGATCAAGTCGGTGAGCTGGCCCGACAGCACCGCCCCAAGGTCTTGTTGGCCGGATATTCAGCCTACCCGCGCACTCTGAATCTGGAGTTTTTTCGCCAGCTGGCCGACGAGGTGGGGGCCATCTTTATGGTCGATATGGCTCACTTCGCAGGGCTGGCGGCCGTCGGACTGCACCCAAATCCAGTCCAATACGCCGATGTGGTCACCACCACCACTCATAAGACTCTGCGCGGCCCTCGCGGCGGCATGATTTTGTGCAAAGAAGCTTTCGCCAAGAACATCGACAAGAACATCTTTCCTGGCTATCAGGGAGGACCGCTGATGCACGTCATTGCGGGTAAAGCGGTGGCCTTCCAGGAGGCTCTGCAGCCCGAATTCCGTGCCTATCAGGAACAGGTCGTCAAGAACGCCAGGCAACTAGCGGCCACCTTGAGCGATGGCGGCGCTCGCCTGGTCACAGGCGGAACAGATAACCATCTTATGTTGGTGGATGTGACGCCCTTGGGTCTGACCGGTCGGGACGCTGAAGCTGCTCTGGAGCACGCTGGTGTGACCTGCAATAAAAATGCTATCCCCTTTGATAAGAATCCCCCAGCCGTTTGCAGTGGAGTCAGGCTCGGCACGCCAGCCCTGACAACCCGGGGGATGAAGGAAGACCAAATGAAACAGATCGGACTCTGGATTGTAGAAGCTTTGCAGCACGCTCAAGACGGCGCCCGGCTGGACAAGATCCGTGGCCAGGTTGGTGAATTATGCCGACAGTTTCCGCTCTACGCAAGCCGTGAACGGGCCGCTCTGGCTTCCGCCAGGACTTAGAAACGAAAGGGACGAACAGGCCAGCTTATGTCGGGCGAAAACACTTCTCAGGACGATTCAGTCGCGGTTGCGGGTGAAGTCGAAACTTCTCCATCTCAAGCCAATGAGGCGGACGGGGAGGTCGCGGCGGCTATCGCCGACGTGAGCGAAGAGGAGCTTGATCCTCAATCGGTCTGGGGGGCGGAGTCGGAAGCGGATAAAAAGTCTGCTGCCGCGGCCAAGTCAGAACGCCGAATTGCCCAGCGTAAAGGCGTTCGTCTCAATAAATTGATTATGGCCCAGTTGGTCTACGCGGGGGAGAGTACCGGGCTCTACCTACACCTTGTTGACATCTCCTCAGGCGGCATCCGCGTCAATGGCGACGTAGAATTTCCTCAGAGTGAACAGTTTACTCTGAAGCTTCAGACAGAGTCCTTCGGCGGCGAAGTCAGTTCCGAGTATCCCGAGATGGAAGTGAATGCTCGGGTGGTCTGGAGTAAACGTCTGCTGGGTGGGATGTTTGTCTCAGGTCTTCAGTTCCTGGATATGAGCGACGCGGCCAAAGCCTGCGTCGCCAAAATCCTTGAGATTTGCTCCCCTGAAGGCAAGCGCCTGCGCTTCCGCTTAAATCGAGTCCTGGGCGTGGGCATCGGCCTGGAAGAACAGACACGTTGGTTGTATCCGTTGGCCCTGGACCTGTCGGTTGAGGGGATGCGAGTCCGGCTGGACGAGTCGCTTGAAATCGGTAGCACGTTTCCGTTGCAAATCTTTCTGGAATTCGACCTGCCCACCGTGCACATGAATGCCGAGGTGGTCTGGCGAGACGAAGTGGGGACGGGTCGCTATCAGGTGGGTTTACGCTTCCACGATCTCAACGAAGATAGCGCCAAAGCCATCCAGGACTACATCGACAGGTGTCTGGCCAAGGAAGTCCAGCCCTAGGGTTTCATGCCCAAAACGGCCGTCATCGCTCTGGGGGGGAATTCCCTCGTCCGCGACGCGCGTGCGCGCCAGCGCCTGGCCGATCAAAGCCAGATCATTGGGGATGTTTGCGCTCAGCTTGTCGAACTGCTGGCTGAAGGCTGGGCTCTTGTGCTTGTTCATGGGAATGGCCCGCAGTTGGGTCAGACCTTGCAGCGTTCGGAAATTAGCCGGGAATATGTTGAAGATCTGACTCTAGATCTGGCGATTGCGGATACGCAGGCCAGTCTTGGTTATCAGTTCCAACAAGGTCTTGGAAACCGGATGCGCACTCGAGGCCTGGCCGGTCATGCCGTGGCACTCGTGACCCAGATCGAGGTGGACGCCGATGACCCTGCTTTCGCCAATCCGGTCAAGGCTGTCGGCTACTTTATGGACGAGTCTTCCGCGACTTACAGGCGTGAAGAGGATGGCTGGCAGGTCACTGAAGATGCCGGACGCGGATGGCGGAGGTTGGTGGCCTTTCCCAAGCCGAAGGCGGTCGTCGAGATGGAAGTCATTCGTCAACTGGCCAGCCCGGGCTCCTGTGTGATCTGTGCTGGTGGTGGGGGGATTCCAGTCATCCCGTCCGCCTCAGGGTTGATCTCCACCACGGCCGTCGTGGACAAGGATTTGACAGCAATCTTGCTGGCCCATCAGTTGGAGGCCAGCTTGCTCCTCTTCTGCGCCGTGCCCGAGAAGCTTTTCCTTTATCCGAATACTCCCGAAGCTCGGCCGCTTTCACGAATTACGGTCGAGGAGGCAAGAAACTACCTGGCGGATGGCCACTTTCGGGCTGGCTCCTTACGTCCCAAAGTGGAATCAGGTCTGCATTTTGTGGAGAGCACCGGCGGCCGGGTGGTGATCACCAACCCGGCTCATCTGCTACAGGGGGCCCGCTCCCTGGCCGGCACCGAAATTGTGCCCGTAGAGCCGGGCTAGTTCAGGAAAGCGGTCTTGTTCCAGGGCCTGGCGTATTTCACCCATCAGGGCCAATAGGAAATGGATGTTGTGCATGGAGCACAGGGTGTAGGCCAAAATTTCCTCGGCTTTATGCAAGTGGCGCAGATAGGCAAGGGAAAAGTGTTTGCAGGTGTAGCAGCCACAGTTCTTCTGAATAGGCTCATCCAGGTCGAAAAAGCGCGCATTCAGTAGATTCCAGGTCCCGCGGGGGCTGCGCCCGGGAGTTCCCGGCGGGACGAAAACGTGACCGTTGCGGGCAAAGCGGGTGGGGATCACGCAGTCAAAGGTGTCGATTCCTCGCCAGACCCCTTCGAAGAGATCAGAGAATTCGCCGATCCCCAGCAGGTGACGAGGTTTGTCATCGGGCAGTCCGGGGACAGTCCAGTCCAGGACCTGATGCATTTCCTCCTTCGTCTTACCCAAGGAGCCACCGACGGCGAAGCCTTGCCACGGTTGGCGGAGCATAAAATCCAGGGTTCGCTCACGAAGGTCCTGATAGGCGCCTCCCTGGAGAATGCCGTACAGTCCTTGGGGGGTATCGCGGCGGGCTTCCAGACAGCGGAGCGCCCAGCGGTGGGTCCGTTCCAGCGCTTTTTCAGTATAGGCTTTGTCAGCCAGTGGTGAGGTGCATTCATCGAAGGCCAGGATCATGTCGGCCCCCAGTTCTTCCTGAATGCGGATCGAAGATTCGGGTGTGAGCAGATGGCTTGAGCCATCCAGGTGCGAGCGGAAACGTACGCCTTCTTCCGAGATTTTGACCATGTTGGGTAGTACCGAGGCGCGTGGCTTTTTGGCAGAGGTTCCGGGAAATACACCTCCGATTTTGCCCACTCCGTGCTCTCGACCGGCACCCAATGAGAATGCCTGGAATCCGCCGGAATCGGTCATGATGGGTCGATTCCAGTTCATGAACCGATGCAACCCGCCCATCTTTTCCACCAGCTGGGAACCGGGTCGCAAATAGAGGTGATAGGTATTGGCCAGAACGCCCTGTACGTTCAGTTGCTCCAGTTGTTCTGGGGTCAAAGCTTTGACGGTGGCCTGAGTCCCGACCGGTAAGAACTCGGGAGTCTCGATGATCCCGTGAGGAGTGTGGATTCGACCGCGGCGAGCCTGGCCTCGTTTGTGCAGCAATTCATAGCTCAAAGACATAGGCCGGCCCTTTTTGGGCCGGCGCAGGAAGCCCTGCACGGCTTGGGAATGAGGGCCGAATGCAACACTCGCCGATGCGTTTGCTGGATTTTGGCGACTGCCCGTATTTGCCTGACCGTCGATGGCATTCGCTGGCGTTGCACGTGTTGGAGGCCAATCCTCAGGACATGCAGGGTCTGCTCTTTTCGGGTTTCCGTCGTCTGGGGCATCTCTTCTATACGCCCATGTGTGAGGGATGCCAGGCCTGCATCTCGCTGCGCATTTCGGCGAGGGATTTCCGTCCTAACAAGAACCAGAGACAAATCTGGAAGCGCAATCAGGATGTCGAGTTCTCGGTCGAGCCCAGTCTTTTCAGTCGGGAGAAATACGATCTCTACCAGCGCTATCAACGCCAGAGATGGGAGAAGCAGCAACCCATCAGTCCTGAGGAGTTCTCCGCCATTTATCTTGAGCAGCCGGGGGAGGGTCTGGACTTTGTTTACCGCCTGAACGGTGAGCTGGTCGGAGTGGATTGGGTGGATGTGACCCCTGGGGGAATCTCTTCTGTGTATTTTGTCTGGGACTGCGATGCCCGGCGCAGTCTGGGGATTTACTCGGTGATGCGGGCCCTTCAGTGGTGTCGCGATAACAATGTCGAGCATCTTTATCTTGGACTTTATGTGGAAGGCAATCAGTCGATGCGCTATAAAGCTTCATTTCATCCGCACGAGCGGCGCTACCGTGGAGGCCAATGGCTACCTGAGCCCTCTCAAGGCTGGCCACAGTGATGCGAGAGCGCCTGCTGCGCGAAGGTCTGCAAGCTCAGCAGATCGAGAACTTTTTTGAAGCAACGCGCCTGACTCGTGATTTGCGTGAACAGATCAGAGAGCGTTCTCATCGATTGCAGTGGAAGGTTTTGGATGCCCTACAGGGGCGTGGTTTGAGCGAAGTGCACCTGCTGGGGTCCACCGGTTACGGCTATGGAGACACCGGGAGAGAATTGCTGGATGAGATTTACGCAGACCTTTTTGACTGCGAGTCGGCATTGGTGCGATTGCAGTTTGTGTCCGGAACCCACGCAATCGCTTGCGGACTGTTTGGCAATTTGAGACCGGGTCAGGAGATGGTGAGCCTGAGTGGCGAGCCTTACGATACACTTTCCACCGTCATCGGCCAGAAATCCGACTCGCCTGGCTCTCTGAAAGAGTGGGGCGTCAGCTACCGCCAGCTCGATTTGCGCGATGACCGCCTGGATCTGGAAGCCATCCAGACTTTCCTGCGCCCGGAAACGGCGCTGGTTTTCTTGCAGCGCTCTCGTGGCTACGCCTGGCGGAGCAGTCTGACCGTGGAACAATTGGGTGAGGCCATCAGGCGGGCGCGGAAGGTCTGCCCGCATGCGGTCATCATGGTGGATAACTGCTACGGAGAACTTGTTGAAGAGCAGGAGCCGACCCATGTCGGGGCCGATCTGGTGGCGGGTTCACTCATCAAGAATCTTGGAGGAACCCTGGCCGCCACGGGCGGCTACCTGGCCGGAACCACCCGAGCTGTGGCGGCCGCCTCTTATCGCCTGACGGCTCCCGGGATTGGCGCGGAGCAGGGCGCTAGCCTCGGGTTCTCTCGTACGATGCTGCAGGGACTTTTCCAGGCTCCGGTGGTGGTCGGCCAGGCCCTGGAGGGTGCCTGCTGGGCGGCCTGCTTTTTGGAATTGGAAGGCTTCGAGGTTGCGCCCCGCTGGGATGGGCCACGGACCGATATCGTGCAGGCGATTCGGCTGGGCTCCCCGGAAGCTCAGGCCGCTTTTTGCAAGGGCGTACAGTCCTCGGGTCCGGTGGATTCAAAGGCGACTCCAGAGAGTTGGGTGCAGCCGGGGTATCGAGACCCCATCCTGATGGCGGGAGGTACGTTTATCGCCGGTTCCTCACTGGAGATGTCAGCTGACTGTCCGGTACGTCCCCCCTATATCGCGTATTTGCAAGGCGGAATTAGCTTGGGACACGTACAGTTGGGAGTTGTGCGCGGGCTTGTTTCTCTGAAAAACCTGGTGAAATAATTCATCGCAATCGCAGGGTACCCATATAACTTGAAGAACTTTCAATCCGGGTTCAGGTAGGGTGTGCATTTTCCGAAGTTTGGACAAAGATGTCATCATCTGTCACAGTCCAGACACGAAAGTGTGGTAAACGTGACCAGTAGATAAATTCACGTCGCCTCGACTTTAGTAGTTCTGCAGGGTCGAAGCGGTACGGGGCAACCTGTTGAGTTCTACGGGTCGGCGACTACTCTCATAAAGGGGGGCGCCGGTCGACTGCGAAGGGCGCGTGAAAATTTTAGGTCTGGTCGAATTTTGGGAGGTATTCCGAATGGGTTCGGGACGTATAGGCGTATTTGACTCGGGAGTGGGCGGGCTGAGCATCGCCGGTCGACTGATGAGTGAGGCGCCACATCTGGCCATCCATTATTACGGTGACACGGCCCACGTTCCTTATGGCGACCGGCCTGCTGCCGAAGTGACTCATCTGGTCGAGACGATTGTTGAGCACCTGGTGGAATCCGGGGCTTCGGCCGTGGTGATGGCCTGTAATACTTCCAACGCTCTGGCGCTGGACCGAGTTCGTTCCTGGTGTCCCGTTCCCGTAGTGGGGATTATTGACCCGGCTGCTGAGGCCGCCGTTCTGCGCACTCGTAACGGTCGAATCGGCCTGATAGCAAATCCTCTAACGGCTCGCAGCGGCGCCTATGAAAAGTCTTGTCGCACGGCGTTGGGGCGCCTGAACTTTGGTATCAACGTGTTACCAATGGGCTGTCCTAAGCTCGTTCCGCTGATTGAATCAGGCCAGGTCACCAGTCGGGAAGCCCGCGATACTCTCTGGGAATATCTGGCTCCGTTGCAGATGGAGCAGGTGGATACGCTGATCTTGGGTTGCACTCACTTCCCGTTTTTGCGTCCCCTCATTCAGGAATTGCTGGGTCCGGATGTCGAAATCATCGATCCGGCCAGCTATGTGCTTCAGGAGTTGACGCGACTGGGCGTGACCAGCACGCCGGCAGCCTCTCATCTGATTGAGGTGAGTGGCGATCCCGATGAGTTCGGACGCGTGGGCTCGCGACTGCTGGGTCGTAGTCTCAGTAGCGTGCGCCACACCCACCTGAAGCGCTTTGCTCGCCTAGCTGTTTAGCGCCTCGAGTGCCTCTTCCAGGCACTCGATGACGCTCTCGATTTGTTCCAGTTTTCGAACGGCTTCTTCGTGTTCTCTTTCTTCCAGGTCGTCCTCGTGTTCGTCCAACCACTGCTCTTGCTCGTTCAGGCGTTGGTTGAGTTCCTTGAGGTTGGTTTTGAGTTGATTTTGGAGTTTGCAGAAAAAGTCTTCAGGCAACGGAGCCTCCCGGGTCGATTTTTAGCTTACCCACCGCCGACACCCAGCCAGGGTCCACCAGCAGAGCCTTGATGGGGGAGGTAAAGATTTCAATTTCGGTGCCTTCGTCGATCTGGTAGTCTTTTTGGCCGTCGGCGATGACGTAGGGGCGAACTCCTCGCGAACGATTGGCAAGGCGCAGCGTGGTTTCTCGTGGGAACACCACCGGGGTCGCGATGCCTGAGGTGATTTCGTTGGAGGTCACCATAATCAACGCTTCCATCAGCAGGATGGGCCCGCCGGCAGAGTATGCGTAGGCTGAAGAACCGGTGCGCGTGGCAATGATGACGCCGTCGCCGCGGACCAATCCGAGCGGTTCGCCGTTGGCCGAGAGCTCCAGGGTCAGGGTCCGCGTGCTGCCACCCACCAGCACTTCGTTCAGGGCGTCGACCTGCCAGACTTCTTCACGCCGGTTGAAAACCCGAGTTCGCACCATGTCACGTGCATCAACTTTGAAGCTGTGACTGCAGAGCACATCCACGGCCTCGTTCAGTTGACTCGCCTGAGCCGAACAAAGGTACCCGAGGCGCCCGAAATTGACGCCCAGCACCGGGATCGAGCGAGGAGCCATCAAGCGTGCGGCGTGCAGTAAGGTGCCGTCGCCGCCGAGTGAGAGCAGAGCCGCCACGTCCTGCCCGGCTAAGACCTGCTCCAGGCTAAAGACCTCCGCTCCAGCCTGTGTAAAGCGTTCGCGAGCGTGTTCGGCGGCCTTCTGGGCGCTCTCTCGCGACTCCGAGGCCACGATGGCGAAGCGATTCGAAGGCGTATCCGGCATTTGGGCCTGTTCCCGTCCTTCGAGGCATTTCCTTTCCTGAGCAGGGGCCGGAGGACTGAGGGATAAAAGGCCCCAAAGTGCAAGAAACTGAGATCCCCGTGCGCAGTCTGGCTGAGATCGAAGCCCAGGTTGCCGCTGAAAAACAATCCTCTGAGGCCGCCGCTTACGATCCCAGCCGGTTCTATCATCCAGCCGTCACGGTTGACCTGGTGATCTTCACATTGAGCGAGCGCGACCTGCAAGTGCTGCTTATTCATCGAGACCACTGGCCCTTTAAAGGTCGGTGGGCGCTCCCCGGCGGTTTTGTGCTGGAGCACGAGGCCATCAGTCAGGCGGCTCATCGTCAGTTGATGGAAAAGACCGGCGTCTCAGAGGTTTTCCTTGAACAGTTGCATACCTTTGGGCATCCTCATCGCGATCCGCGCATGCGTGTGGTCACGGTCGCTTACTATGCCCTGGTGCCTGCTGACAAACTCCCGCAAACCACTGAGGGAGACCACGTTCGTTGGTGGTCCATTTACCATTTGCCCGAGCTGGCTTTTGACCATGATCGAATTCTGGAAAGAGCGCTGAGTCGATTGCGCCGTAAGATTATGGACACTCACGTGGCTTTCCAGTTCATGCCCGATAAGTTCACTCTGACCCAGCTTCAGCGCACCTACGAGATCGTGCTGGGGCGCACTCTGGATAAGCGCAACTTCCGCAAGAAAGTGCTCTCTTCAGGCGGCGTGAAGGAGACCGATGAGCTTCATCTGCAAGGCCGGCACCGTCCCGCTCGGCTCTACGAATTCGATCTGGAGGCCCGCGACTTTTAGTTGTCGCCCTGGGATCCGGCGACTCCGTGGTAGATGGCTCCACCGGCCGCACCCAGACTGCCCAGGGCCAGGGCGCCAGCCGCATACCCTACGGGTTCTCCGATCTTATGCCCCAACCAGGCACCGGCCAGGGCTCCCGGAATGAGCACAGCCGGGTGAGCAATCAGACCCATCAGAGGTACGGCTGCCACGCTACCCATCGCGGCTCCTAAAATGATTCCCTGAATCTTGCCTGCAGCCGCACCGGCGGGACCGCCGAGAGCCGCTCCCGCCCTGAAGCCGGCCCCCGCCGCTGCCTTGGTGCCTTGAGCTGACTTGACAGAAGCGAGATGCTCGCGCAACTCCGCGCCAGCCTGCTCGAGCAGTTTTTTTCCTTGCACGGCGCTGGAGTTAGCGGTAATGTCGGGCTTGGTGGCGCCTGTTGCAGCTGCGTTGGCGACCCGGGCTCCGGCTACGCTACCGGCTACCGCTGCGGCGGCTGTGCCCACCAGAGCGGCTGCCGCAACCTGCAGCAGGATTCCGGTCGTTCCCGGGGCCAGATGCGAGATGGTAGGGGTGGTAGCATTGATGACGCGTCCAAGTTCGTGGGTGACCAGCAGGGCGGCACCGCCGCTGGCGAGGCCGGCTACCGTGCCCGCCAGGACCCCACCGGCTCCAGCCAGCAAGCTGGGGCCCTTGACTTCCACCTGATCGCCGGATGTCGGCGGAGGAGTAGGAGGAGTCGGGTTCTGCGGAGCCTTTAAGGACCGCACCGGGTTTTGATTGGACTTAAATTGCTGAATCTGCATGACCGCACTCCTCGTGGTTTTACCTTTCCACTATAGAAGCGCGCCCTGTTCAGAATGTGGACTGACTATGAACATTCATCCACGAGCTGGAGGATTTCCTGAGTTTTGCTCTGCATCAGGGCGCGGTCGCCCCTGGACTCCACATTCAGGCGAATCAGGGGCTCAGTATTGGAGGAGCGCAGGTTGAAGCGCCACTTTTCGAAGTCGAAGCTGACTCCATCCAGGTCCCAGCTCTGAACCACCTGGTCCTGGTAACGCTCGCGAATGGTCTGCAATACCTTCTTTTGGTCCTGCACCGAGCGATTGATTTCGCCGCTCACCGGGAAACGTTGAGCACGTTCCTGGATGTAGGCCGAGATGGGCTGGTCTTGCGAGGCCTGGATCTGAAGCCAGAGCAGCCAGGGAAGGACGCCGCTATCACAGCAACCAAAGCGCTGGAAGTAATGGTGTCCGGACATTTCTCCGCCGTAAACGGCCGACTGTTTTCGGAGATTTTGCTTGAAGAACACATGGCCAGTTGGGCACAGAAGCGGGGTGCCCCCCGCTTCCTGGACCACTTCAATGGTGTTCCAGGTGAGGCGGGGATCGTAGCAGATGGCGGCCGGTCCCTGCTTGAGAAAGTGGCGCGCGAACATCCCGACCAGGTAGTAGCTCTCCAAAAACTGGCCATGATCGTCCCAGAAGAAACATCGGTCGAAATCGCCATCCCAGGCGACCCCGAGTTGAGCTCCCTGCTCACGAACGGCCTGACTGGTGAGTTCGCGCTTCTCCGGAAGCAGCGGATTCGGAATCCCGTTTGGGAAGGTGCCGTCAGGTTCGGCCAGCAGGATGGTGGTGTCCAGCTCAAATCTTTGCACAAGGGCCTGCAGCAGCGGACCGATGGAACCATTGCCAGCGTTGGCGACCGTCTTCAGGCGGGCCAGGCTTTGAGGCGGGAACATTTCGGCCAGGAAGTCCAGATACTGAGCGCGCCAATCGCGGTGCAATTTGGCCCCCCGGCGCTTACTGCCCTTGATGTGGCTCAAGCTTTGGTGAATCAGCCCCAACTGCTCGGCTGTGAGGGGGGCACCATGACGGGCCACGAATTTCATTCCGTTGTATTCGGACGGATTGTGACTGGCGGTGACCATGATGCCGCCATCCAATTGGCCTGAGAAGGCAGCGTGGTAGACCTCTTCGGTGCCGCCCATCCCTAACTCGTAAACATCCACCCCTTGTTTTAGGAGTCCCTCCACCACGGCTGCGGCCAACTCCGGACTGGTGAGGCGGACATCATAGCCGACCGCCACACGGGCCGGCTCGAGCACCTGCGCGTAGGCGGCGGCGATGTTCTCGGCGATTTCTGGGTTGAGTTCGTGCGGCACCTTGCCGCGCACGTCATAGGTTTTGAAGCAGGCGTGTTTCATTGCAATTCCTCGGCCGGCATTTTGGCCAGCAATTGTTTGATTTCTTCGGTGCGACTCTTGGGCACCACCAGCGTCTTCTTTCCGACTCGCACAACAATCAGGTCGGAAACTCCAAGTAAGGCGACGGTCTCTTCGGGGTCTTCACAGACGACCAGGTTCCGTTGCCCTTCGTAGCTATAAACTCTGCCCCGGCCGTAGTTCTGCTCTCCAGCCTCCTCCAGGAATGGCTGCAAGGCCAACCAGCCGCCCAGGTCGCTCCACTGAAAGTCGGGCACTACGCAGCGCACATCGGGGGCTTTCTCCAGGATAGCGAAGTCGATCGAAATCTTCTCCAGTTTGCTGAAGGCCTCGGCCAGGTCGGCGCGACCCTCCACGGCCGGCCGAAGGGTCGTCAGGTGCGCTGGCAGATGGCGATAGAACTGCTCTAAGATCACGTTGGTCTGCCAGGCGAACATACCGCTGTTCCACAGATAGTTACCGCTGGAAATATAACCTTCGGCAACCTGACGAGCCGGCTTTTCGCGGAACTGGAGCAGTTTGCGGTGGGGGAGCGGTCGTTCCGAGTTGAGTCGCTCACCCAGCTGCAGATAGCCGTAACCGGTGGCCGGGTAGGTGGGACGGATGCCCAATGTGTACAGGGCCTGACTCTGCTCGGCCCCCCAGGCCACTTCACGAATGGCCGCCTGGTACTGATCCACGGTCTGAATCCAGTGGTCGGAGGTTAGCAGCACGGTGACGGGATTGCCGTAAAGCTTCTGAGCCATCAGGGCACCATAGGCGACCGCCGCGGCCGTATCCCGCCGGCTCGGTTCGCAGAGAATTTGCTCTGGTTTCAGCTCTGGAAGTTGCTGTGCGACCAGTTCGCGGTAGTTCTGGTGGGTGAGCACCAGTACGTTTTCGATGGGACACAGTCCACGGGAGCGCTCATAGGTTTCCTGTAGCAAACTGCGTTGGCCAACGAATTGCAGGAATTGCTTGGGAAGACTGTCGGTACTCCAGGGCCAAAAGCGCGTCCCGGCGCCTCCGGCCATAATTAAAAGAACAAGCCCGTCGCTCATGGGCCACGGGCTTTGCTCTCAGGGTTCGATCTCCTGGCATTTAGGGATTGGCAGCTACGGTTTCCGTTCCGCCACTCTCCAGGCGGTCTGCATAAAAGATGAAGTTGCCTTGCGGGTGGCTGGGGGCATTATTCATGTTCTGCTTGGTGGTCGTGCGCACGGTGCCGGTGGCCGGGTCGGCGAAAGTCACTTTGTCGCCATCGATTTTCGTAATTGTGACGATGTGTCCGCGGCCGGAAACCGAAAACTCTGGACCATTCAAGGCCACCACAACAGGCGTCTTCTCGTTGTTGACTTTATGCTCAAGCAACTCCCAGCAGTTGGAGTTGATTTCGCCCCCATCCTTCCAGGTGTAACCGGCCTCGGCCGTCTCTTCTTTGAGAGCCCGGAGTAGCTCGTAGCCGTATTTGGAATTGATGTCGTTGTCATCCAGTTTCTTGCCGGTGAGAGCGTTGATCGACATGGCCACGCTGGTCTGACCGCAAGAATCGCTGGTGTGCTGAGCGATGGGGGTGACGTTCAGGCTGCCTGAGCGTGCCGTGCCAAATGCGGAAGGGTCACTGGTGAAGCCCCGCGAGGTCAGCAAATGGGTTTGGGCCGCGTTGGCGGATGGGGCTGCTTTCTTGGGGGCCGGCTTAGCCTGCTCACCCATGAACTGATTGAAGGCATCCGAGTCCACCATGGGACCGGAGTTGAGCTGGGTTTCCAGCTGCTGCATCCTCGACGTAATACGATCTACACCTTCAAGCATTCTTCATACCTCCGCTATCCCAGCATACAACAGGTTGGCCCTCCTTGACTTGGGGGATTTGTAAAATTTCTGTGAACGACTTCGACCGACCTGCCGCAATCGGCCACTTTGAAAAGGCCTCGCCTGCTTTGGGGCAGAAGGCGAATCCATGAAGCCCTGGTATCGCCGTCCGGATAACCCCGTCAAGCGCCTGTTCGACCTCAGCCTGGGCTTGTTCGGTTTGCTCGCCGCTCTTCCCGTTTTCCTGACCGTGGCCGTGCTGATCAAGCTTGAAGATGGCGGGCCGATTTTCTACATTCATCCGCGTATCGGAAAGGACGGCAAGTCGTTTCCCTTCTTCAAGTTTCGCACCATGAAAGTGGATTCAGACAAGTCTGGTTTCGAGATCGAAGCGGGGGACAGCCGCATCTTGCGTATTGGACATTTCCTGAGGCGCTGGTCGATCGACGAAGTTCCACAACTGCTCAACATCCTGCGTGGCGAAATGAGCTTCATCGGGCCAAGGCCGACTTTGGAGTATCAGGTTCAGACCTACACCCCGCGCCAGCGAGGGCGATTGGAGGTTTTGCCAGGGGTCACCGGGCTGGCTCAGGTTAGCGGACGCAACTCGCTGACCTGGCCCGAGCGGATCGAACTTGATTTGAAGTACATCGAAGACTACAGTCTTGCACTGGATCTTCGAATTCTGCTCAAAACCTTTGGCACCGTGATCAATCCGGATGGGATTTATGGCCACGGATGGGAAAAAAAGACTTAGAAGGAAGGTTCCCGTGATCACCAGCAAAACTGCCGCCCTCCTGGGCGGCCCCCCCACATTTCAGCCGCCCCTGGCTTTTACCCGGCCGGCTGTGCCCAGCTTCAGCGAGCTGGCGCCTGAGTTCGAGGAGATCTTGAGCACCGGGATGCTGACGAAAGGACCTCGTCTGGCTCGCCTGGAGGCAGCCCTTCGTCAGCATCTCAAGAGTCAACACGTGGTGTGCGTCAACTCGTGCACCAGCGGCCTTATTTTGGGCATTCAGTCCTTGAAGTTGAGTGGCGAGGTGATTGTTCCGAGCTTCTCCTTCATGGCCACTTTCCACGCGTTGCGCTGGAATAACCTGACCCCTGTCTTCGTGGACTGCAATCCCTACTCTCTGACCATCGACCTGGAGGCGGTGAAGGCCGCCATCACGCCCCGTACCTGCGCGGTGATGTCCGCTTATGTCTTCGGGAATCCGCCTGATCTTGAAGCCATCGACAAGCTCTGCAAAGAGAAGGGTCTGGCCCACTTCTGCGATTCGGCCCACGGAATCGGCACTCTAATCGACGGTGTCCCGGCAGGTAACCACGCAGATTTCGAGGTTTTCTCCTGCAGCCCCACCAAGTTGTTGACGGCGGCCGAAGGCGGGGTGGTGAGCACGCGCCGCCCGGAAATCGAGCAGTGGATTCGCAATGGACGAGACTACGGAAACCCCGGCAGTTACGATTGCGATTTCGCCGGCCTGAACGCACGTATGTCCGAGTTTCATGCGGCCATCATGCTGGCTGGTTTACCCCGTCTGGAAAGCTACGTGCAGGCAAGAGCACGGCTGGTAGAAATTTACAAGCAGCGCCTGAGCGCGGTACCGGGTATCCGCTTCCAGCAAATTCGCCAGGGCGTGCGCAGCTCCAACAAAGATTTTCCCATTTTTGTCGAGGCCTCGGCCTTTGGCTTGCACCGAGACCAGCTGCAAAAGGCCCTGCTGGCCGAAGGTATCCCGACTCGAGCCTACTTCGACCCCCCTGGTCACCAGTTGACGGCTTACAAGCAAGAGCTGGATTTGCCGGTGACGGCCCGGATGTGCGCGGAGGTGATCTGCCTGCCGATGTCTTCGCTCATGAGCGACGAAGAGACTGAGCGAGTTTGCCAGTGCCTGCTTGAGCTCCACCAGCAGGCTCCGGCCCTGGCATCGCACGGGTAGAGAGTGAAGCCACTCGAGAAGCTGGGTCTGGCCGCCGCCGACTTCTGTCTGGTGTTGGCCTCTATTGTAATCGCCCTGGGCCTGCGCAAAGAATTCGATTGGAACCACATGGTGGCCCAGTTTCTCTGGTCCAAGGCTCAGCTGGCCTTCGTTCTGGGTCTGGCGGCGACCACCGTCTTTACCTTTTATCTGAATGGCCTGTATGAAAAGGTCTGGCGCTATGCCGGGGTGCACGAGTTGGTCGGGGTGATCAAGGCCTGCATGTGGAGCTTCATTCCTTTTCAATTGATGGTGCTGGCCGATCGCGGGCAAATTTTCCCGCGCAGCGGCCTGGTTCTGACCGGGCTGGTAACCGTCAACATCTGCGGTGGCGTAAGACTCCTGCTTCGCCAGGCCAGCCAGTGGATGGGCAAGCCGATCACCACCACTCGCGTCATCATTGTGGGAGCCAATGATGCAGGCGAAGCCATCGCTCGCGATAAATCCCGCAAGTTTGTCCCGATTGGATTTGTGGACGACCGTCCTGACCGGGCGGGCATCAGCATTCACGGGGTGCCAGTCCAGGGCAAACTGGAGGATCTGCCCAGCTTGATCGACTCCCACCTGGTCACCGAGGTGGTCTTGGCCGAGCCCAGGCCAGCCGATGTGAAACGCGTCATGGATCTGGTGAGCGGTAAGGAGGTCAAGCTCCGAGTGGTGCCCGCTATGCAGGACCTGGTAGCGGGCAAGGTAGAGATGAACCGGCTGCGCCAGCTTTCCATCGAAGATTTGCTGGAACGCGAACCCATCAAAGTCGACCCCGAGCTGGTGCGTCCCCTGCTGGCCGGCAAACGCGTGTTGATCACCGGAGCGGGAGGCTCCATCGGGTCGGAAATTGCCCGTCAGGTGGCCAGTTTTGGACCCGAAAAGCTTCTGCTGGTGGGTCGGGGAGAG
The DNA here is from genome assembly GCA_018266105.1 of bacterium. Lineage (GTDB taxonomy): Bacteria > Vulcanimicrobiota > Xenobia > Xenobiales > JADMJV01 > JADMJV01. The sequence continues at coordinate 109,798 of JAFEBA010000010.1, forward strand.
AACAGCCTCTACGAGATCGGACTGGAGCTGCCCCAGGCCACTCTGCTGGTCTGCGACGTCTGTCGCGAACGCATCCTGGAGCGGATTTTCGAGGAACACCGGCCTCATTTTGTATTTCATGCCGCCGCCCACAAGCACGTTCCGTTGATGGAGGCCGCCCCGGCCGAGGCCGTCTATACCAACGTATTCGGTACTAGGGCTGTCCTCAACGCCTGCCAAAAGTATGGGGTGGAGCGATTTGTTTTGCTCTCCACCGACAAAGCCGTGAATCCCAACAATGTGATGGGCGCCACCAAGAGGATGGCGGAAAAACTGGTGGCTCAAATGGCGCATCCTGGCTACGCCGCGGTGCGCTTCGGAAACGTTCTGGGTTCAAGGGGTAGCGTGGTTCCGACGATGCAAAAACAGATCAGCCAGGGTGGACCGGTCACGGTTACCGACCCGGCCATGACGCGATACTTCATGACCATTCCTGAAGCCGTCACGCTGGTGCTGCAGGCCTCGGGGCTGGCTCAGGGCGGTGAAATTTATCTGCTGGATATGGGCAAACCAGTGCGTATCCTGGACCTGGCCCACAACTTGATTCGACTCTGTGGATTTGAGCCGGAGAAGGACATTCCCATTAAGATTACAGGCTGCCGTCCTGGTGAGAAGCTGGAAGAGCAACTGGTGGGGCAGAATGAGAGCACGGAGCCGACCCGGCTGAGCAAGGTGGCCAAAGTGATTACCCGGGTCCCTGGCCAAGAATGGCCGGGGGAGCAGTTGGAAGAGCTGCGTCAACATTGCCTGAACGGTGATCAGCGCCAGTGTCGGCTGCTCTTACAGCGCCTTCTGGAGCGAGCCGAAGGGCAGGGGGAAAGCTCGGCCCAAAGCGAAGCATCCTGAATCGTAACCTCTCAAGGAGATTCATGAAGCATCCATCTTTTCGCTCACTGCTTGCCTGCGGCTTGCTCGGGACCGGACTGTTGGCCACCTTGCAGGGAGCTCACCACTTCCAGACGGCCCGCGACTCCGCTCCACCCACTCAAGCTGAGGCCAATCTTACCTACGCTGATCCTGACGGCCCAGGGCCCCGAGAGGCCGGTTTGGCCCGCGTGTCCGGTGAGCTGGTGCTGGACCTCAAAGATGACGTCACGCCTGAGCAAATCTCTGATTTGCAAGAACGCTACGGCATTCAGACCCAACTGAACTCGATTCATGCTGAAGGCGCTCAGTTGCGTCTGGTGGATGTGGAAGAGTCGCGCCTGCCGGAACTGCTGGAGAAGCTAGCTGCCGAACCCTGTGTAGAAAGTTGCTGCCCGAATTACTACTACCAGCTCCCGGTCGAGGAACAGGCGGCTGCGGCGGCCTTCCGCAATCAGCCCGCCAACGGCTTCCCGAACGACCCGATGGGCAAGTACCAGTGGCACATGAACCAGATCAATACTCAAAAGGCCTGGCCGATTTCGACCGGCTCGGATGTGGTGGTGTCGGTCATCGACACCGGGGTTGCTTACCGAGAATATAAGGAGTTCAAGCCGCTCGAGGATCTCGAGAACACTCGCATGGTGGCTGGCTACGATTTCGTCAATAAACGCTCCGAGGCCATCGACGACCACGCTCACGGAAGCCACGTAGCGGGGACGGTGGCTCAGTCCACCAACAATGGCAAAGGCGTCATGGGCGTGGCTTTCTCAGCCGCAATCATGCCCATCAAAGTTCTCTCCGCCCGAGGCGGTGGCACCCTCTCCAACATCGCCGACGGAATCTATTTCTCGGCCGACCACGGCGCCAAGGTCATCAACATGTCGCTGGGCGGCGGTTTCGCTGAAGCAACCCTGCGCAACGCGGTTGCCAAAGCCCACGCCAAGGGCGTCATCGTGGTTTGCGCCGCCGGCAATGAATCCAAGGGCCGCCCGAGTTATCCGGCCGCCTATGACGGAGCAGTCTCCGTTTCGGCCACAGACTTCCAGGAAAACCTGACCTTCTACAGCAACTATGGTCCGGCCATCGACATCGCTGCACCGGGCGGTGACACTCGTTCAGACCGGAACGGCGATGGCTACCCGGATGGGGTGCTTCAGAACGCTCCCGTTCCTGGGCAGGCCACCCGCCACGACTACCTCTGGTTTATGGGAACCTCCATGGCCTGCCCGCACGTAGCTGGGGTCTCGGCCCTGGTCGAGTCTCTGGGAGTGACTGAGCCGGCCGCGGTCGAGCGGCTGCTGAAAAACACCGCTCGCAGCAAAGGCAAAGAGGGTCAGGAACGCGGCTACGGGGCCGGCATTGTGGATGCACAACGCGCCGTTTGGAAGGCCGGCATCGAGTTTGGCATCTGGCGCCTGGCTCTGGGTTTAGTCTTCTTTGCTCTACCCGCTCTGGCTATGCTGCGCCGCGGCTACCTGTTGGGGCTTCTGATGGCCTTGCCCGCCGCCGTGATGGCATCCAGCGGCCTCTTCTTCCTGCCGCTCATGTCCTCGGCACCCACCGCTCCTTGCTGGATGTATACCACAGCTCTCCCGAGTTGGGGCTTGCATCTGCTGGGTGCTCATATGCACGGTAATCCGCTCTTGTTCTCGGCTCTTATTCCGGTGGTGCTGTCGCTGCTGGTCGTGGACATCCGCCCGCTGCGCTCCCTGGTGGCCGGTCTGTCGGCCGGCTGGGCCGCTCACCTGACTTTCGCTGCGCTGACCCGCACGGTTGCAGTCATGTTTATCCCCAGTCTGATCGGGACGCTCTGGCTGCTGGCCAATGCGCTGTTCCTGATTTTTCTGGCCACAGTACTGGGCGAAGAGCAGCCCTGACGATTCGTTCGAGCTCGGAAGAGAGGCTCGGCTTCGGCCGGGCCTCTCTTCATTCTTGCCACTCAAGGTGATGCCAGGCCAGTCGCCGAATCTAACCGCCCTTTGGAGGTAGTCACGTGATCGATCCGATTCGTTCCCCTCAGGCCCCTGTTCTCCACCCGTCCGGCCAGCGTGGTCTGGCCCCGGAGCAGCAGCCAGCAAACCCGACAGATGGTTTTTCGCCCAACCAGAGTGACCCGGTCACCAAGCTGCAACAGCAGCCCCCCGTGCAAAACCCCTATCCGAGGCCCATGACCGAGGATGAAAAGGCTGATTTCAAGTCCTGGTTTCCCAACCTGGACGTCGAGGCTGCGCGCGTTACTCACGAAGCCACACCCCAGTACAATTGTATTTCCTGGACCACAGGCAATACCCAGAGCTGGGATTGGCCGCCTTCGATGTACGGTGGCACCCCTCAGGAGGCCTTTCAGCAGTACTATACCGAGCGAGGCTTCAGCCCCATCTCTGCAGAGGAGGCGGCCAACATTGGCAAAGACAAGGAGGTGGTGGCCTATTGGGAGGACCCGAACGGTCCTACCCATGGTTCGGTATCCGGTTCCACTCACGGGGAACGGTGGGAAAGCAAGTGTGGCCAGGCCGCTCAGATTCAGCACGGTCGCGATGAGTTGGAGTCAGAAGTCTACGGCAAGATCGCCGGCTACTGGCTGAAAACGAGTGAGGGCAAGCGCATTGTGCGCGAGATTCCCCTGGAGGCCCGACAACGTCTGGACGCCAAACTGGCCCTCCGGGTCGTCTCGGTGGAGCCTGAAGTTGCTCAGGCCTTCAGCTCGGCCTACAGCCAGTGGCAGTCCGAGCGGAGCTCCTCCAAGGTGGCCGTGTCTTCAAATCCGGCAGACTACCTGAAAGGGGAGGGATACCAAAAATTGCTGGCCCTGGGGAAGGCAGCCTTGCCCTTATGGATAGACAAAATGCGGTCCGGCGACTTCTTCTGTCAGTATGGCGTGCAAGAACTGACCAAGGCGGGTGAAGACGCCTTCCAGATCAAGGGTCCCAATCCACAGCCGGAGCTGAAGCCTCAGGAAGTTCGCTGTAGCGAGCAGGATAAAGCCAACCAGGTCATGGTCCAGTGGCTTGATAGCCAGTGGTAAACCGCTGATCAGGGGATCGACGAGAGGGCCCGGGGCCGGTAGGTTCCGGGCCTTCTCGTTAGTCCCGAGTCAGCCCGAACTCTTCCTGGATGGAGTTCCACAGCTGAATGATCAAGGTCGGTGAGGTGCTGCGAGGAAGCCTGATCAACAGATAGACGAAGGCTGCCAACGCGGCCAGGCCGGTCAGGAACTGAATGACCGCCCGAAACGGGCTACGCTTTTTGCGTTCTTTGGCGGCTTCTTCCCTTTCGACCCTCTGCTGTTCCGCCTCGCGCTCGGCCGCGCGCTTACTCTGGTCGCCCTTTTGCTTCCACTGGTCGATGCGGACTTTCGCCTGATCGATCGAGCCGGACAGAAAAGCCAGTTCCGCCCTCAGGGAGCCGGGCTTCGCTTCTCCTGGTTCAGCCTTTTTTGCGGCCGGAGTGCCCAATTTATGGCCACATGCCTCACAAAAAGTCGCGTCCGGCAAAACCTGGCCCTTACAATTTTCACACTCTGGCATGCTGCCTCCCATTGACTGATAGTGCAGGCTTCCACAACAAAAAATAGCCACCCTGCAATCACCCCTAATCAACATTTGAGCAACCCTGTAAATAAGACTCTTTACAGGGTTGCACGTAGACCTGTAGAGAGGTGTCGCCTCTCTTTTGTTGAATGCTATTCATTATGAGTAAGATGTTGAACGTGACAGAGGCGGCCGAGCATTACAAGGTCTCAACGGCGACGATTCGGCGCTGGATTCGTAGTGGAAGGGTGCGCAGTCAGTTGACATTGGGACCCTTTGGTGAGCAGTGGATGATCGATCCGGACGGTCTTGTCGTGGATGATCGGGCTCAAGGTCCTTACTTGCCGGTGGAACAATTGATGGAGAAGCCTGATCATGGTGGTGATCAGGCTTTGTTAAAGGAAGCTCAGGAGGCCCTTCAACAGGCCTGGGAGGCCAAGGAGAAGGCGGAGCAAGAATTAGATTCTCTGCGGAATCAGTGTTTCGATTCGGACGTTTTTTCTTTGCGAGTAGATCTGGAGGGTAGCGAGAGTGCCCGCGCTCGTCTGGCTCAGGAGTTGGAGGTCCTGAGGGGTAGCGAGCGCCAAGCCTGGGAGGAGACTCGAACCGCCTTGAGGGCTCTGGGTTCTGCATACCAAGAGAGCGAGCGGCTCGGTCGGTTGGTTCAGCAGTTGGAGACCGAATCCGACTGTTTGCGTCGTAATCTGGCTCAGCGACTGGGCCTGGAGTGGCGAGAGCATTCGCTTTTGCAGTTATTTCTTCGTTGGGACTCTATGGGAGACTGGGCAACGGCCAGTCTCGAACGGCCCGACTGGAGTCAATTGCGACGACGCCAGACGCTTTCGGAAGAACTGGATGCAGGCTGATGCTCGGAGCGTGGCCGGACAGCCGGCCACGCTCCTAGAAACGGAGGTCTAGCTGCTCGGGCATTTGAGCTCTGACGGGTTTATAGTTGCGTCGATGGTGTGGTGTAGGCCCCAGTCGCCGCAGGGCCTCCCGGTGGTCCCCCGTGCAGTAGCCCACATTTTGTTCCCACCCGTAGCCCGGATACTCCCGGGCCAGTTCGCGCATAATTCGGTCGCGGGTGACCTTAGCCACGATTGACGCGGCTGCGATTAAGGCGCTGTTGCGGTCACCGCCGATCAAGGCTCTTTGCTTGAGTTTCTTATCGGGTAGTGGGTATTTTCCGTCAACCAGCACCAGTTTTGGCTTGACTCCCAGGCGTTTGAGGGCCGCGTGCATAGCGCCGAGGGAGAGGTGGTGAAGGTTCCCCTCGCTGATCACATCGACTGAGACCACTTCAACTTCAACCCGAATTTGGCTGGCCCTGATCAGTTCGACCAATAATTCTCGTTCCTCGGCACTCAGTTTTTTCGAGTCGTTCAGGCCCGGGATGAAGACCGGACCCTGGGCGGTGGCTGCGGCGGCCACTAACGGGCCTGCCATAGGGCCTCGGCCCACCTCGTCCGTGCCGACGACCCATCCAGGGAAGGCGCTCAATTCGTGCTCCCATAGACTATCCAGGCGCGACCGTTCTTTGGTCCACCAGGGGTCTTCTTTAAATTCCTTGCGCTGATAGGCCTGCAGGCGACTAAGTCGGCTCAGATTCATGCATGGGCTCCCAGGTAATATTGCCTAATTTGCCGTCGAAACATTGGTTGAACAGCCAGGTTGCAGCCCGTTCTTCGTCTACGATGCCGCCTTTCTGTAAGAATCCGAGCTTGCGGCCCAGTTCTTCCAGGCTTTGAGCGGCAGCCGGCAATCGGTGCTGTTGCTCGAGTTCAACCAGTCGTCGTAGTAAAATCGTGGCGACTTCAAAGCGGGGAATTACGTCAGCTTTGACATTGCCGCAGGCGGTCAGATGCGCCAGTTGAGTCCAGGTCTCGATTCGAGGGTAAAGAATTCCGGGAGTGTCGCGCACCAAAATTCCATCCGGACCACTGACCCAATTGGATTTGCCTCGGGTCAGTCCGGGCTTTTTTCCCGTTTTGGCCGAGGCCCGACCCACCAGCCGGTTGAGTAGGGAGGACTTGCCCACATTGGGGAGGCCCACCACCATCAGTCGAAGGGGGCGCTCAAGTAGCGATCTGCCGCTGCGCTTCTGGCTGAGGCGCTCGTGGATGCTGGCGAGCGGGCCCTTCAGGGGGCCAAGACCCGAGCCTGACTTAGACTGCATCTCGACCACCTGGTGGAGTTTGCGCAGTTCGGTGGCCCACTCGCGAGTGCGTTCGGGGTCGGCCAGGTCGACCTTGTTGAGTACCCACAGTTGTTCCACGGGGCGCTTTCGCAGACTATCTAGCAACTGGGGATGCTGACTGCTGCGGGGGATGCGTGCATCCAAAAGAAAAAGCACAACGTCGATTTCCTTGAGTTGCTCTTCCAGCATGCGCCAGGCGCTTTTCATGTGCCCCGGGAACCAAGAGAAGGTGGCCTTGGGTGGTTCTTTGAGTGACTCCATTGCAATGGTCCTTAAATACAAAGAAGGCCCGTCCCTGCGGACGAGCCTTCCTGGCGGCTAATGCAGTTCAGGCTTACTGGCGGCGCTCTTTAACGCGAGCATCCTTACCAACCTTATCGCGCAGATAGAACAGGCGGGCGCGACGGACGATACCGCGGCGCACCACTTCTAACTTATCCACGCGGGGGCTGTGGATCAAAACCGTGCGTTCAACGCCGACACCGTGAGAAATCTTGCGCAGAGTAATGGTCTCGCGCAGGCCGCCACGGCGATTGCGGGTGATGCAGACCCCTTCGAAAGCCTGAAGACGCTCTTTGCCACCTTCAACGACCTTGAGCCAGGCGCGAACAGTGTCGCCAGGTCCGAACTCGGGGAGTTCTTTCTTCATCTGCTCGGCTTCAAGAGTTTTGATGATTTGCATGGTTTTGACGTCCTTTCCCTATAGGAAGTCGGAATAATATCACCTTGTGCAAGAGCTGGCAAGGCCTGGGCTGAATTTTTTACGACTGGCCAGGACTCCCAGACCGATAGTAAACAGAACCAGCCCGACTTGATGGCCCCCGACCAGAGCAAAGAGAATGGCGCCGAAACCGGGGGCGCAAAAGGAAGTGGCGTTCAAGTTGATCGTGAACGGGACCACATGTGCGCTGGCGCAGGTCGCAGCTTGTTAGGCAGCTCCTTCTGGCTTAAGGTAAATCGGAGAAAGACCACATCATACCGGTCTTGGGCTGCGGCTCTGGCTCGCGTTCCGGGTAGTTGACTCGCTGAATACTCCATTTGGAGGCTTCTTCGAGCTTGAGGCCCTTGCTCGCCAGGCCCTCTCTATAGAGGCCCAAAAGAGGCTGGCCCGGCGTCACCTGTTTGGCCCCCAGAAAGGACTTGAGCATGAAATCTTCGCCCCTGTCATCGGTCAGTTGCCAGGACACGGCCCCGTGATCCCCGGGTCGATAGCCACCTTTGGAGATACCGATGGCGTCCAGGTCGGAATGAGCTCCGAAACGACCCTTGACCAGACTGCCGGTCACATAGACTCGCGCCGGGAAGCCACCCTGATTTTCGGCCACCAGGCGTTGGCTTTCGCTGCTAAAACGATTTTCCAGCTCCTCGAAGCGCTGCTGAACTTGAGCGTCTGAATAAGGCTTCTCGAGGTCACGGCGGATCTTGTCCACCCAGCGATGCTCAGCCTGGGCCCAGCCCGTTTGCATCCGGCGCAGCAATTCATCGCCTTCCAGGCGTTCCAGTTCGGCCTGAAAGTCGGGCTTGAAGTTGCTGGCGTAGCAGGCCAGATTTTCTTCGAGCAGGACGTGTTCTTCTCGTTTCAGGTTCAGGGCCTGAAGTGCCTTGCCGGCAATTCGGTCGGGCAGGCGGGGCTGGATCTGCATAGACCAAGCTTAGGACAGGGCACTCAAATAGATTTGAAAGAGGAGCGCCCCGGTCGACCCGCAAAGCCTGGTTCGGCCGGCCGAAGGTGGGCGCCGGCGAAAGGACGGATTTGAAAACAATGAGCAACGCGCCCTGGGTACGCATTGACAAGGTCGGAGAGCATTCCGGAGAAATCGTAGAGATCCGCGGCTGGTTGAGTCGTATTCGCTCTTCCGGCAAAATCAGCTTTCTACAATTGCGCGATGGCTCGGGCAATATCCAGGGGGTTATGGCGAAAGCCGACGTGGGAGAGGACATCTTCGCCAAGTCTAAGAGCGTCGGTCAAGAATCCTCATTGCGCGCCTGGGGAAAGGTCAATCCGGACGAGCGCGCTCCCGGCGGTTACGAATTGCACCTCACTGATATTGAGGTTTTGCATAACGCTGAGGGTTATCCGATCACCCCCAAGGAGCACGGCACGGACTTCTTAATGGATCACCGCCATCTCTGGTTGCGCTCCAACCGGCAGCACGCCATTCTCAAAATTCGCGCCGAGATCATGAAGGGCATCATCGATTGGTTGGATGACCACGACTTTTTGCGCGTGGACACCCCGATTCTGACTCCCAGCGCCTGCGAAGGCACCACCACCCTGTTTGAAACCGAATATTTCGAGTCGAAAGCCTACCTGGCTCAGTCCGGCCAGCTCTATAACGAAGCCACCGCTATGGCCTTTGGTAAGGTCTATACTTTCGGGCCGACCTTCCGTGCCGAGAAGTCCAAGACCCGTCGCCATCTGATGGAGTTCTGGATGGTGGAACCAGAGATGGCCTTCTGCGACTTCGAGGAGAATATGTGCGTGCAGGAGCAAATGCTCGAGTACGTGGTTCAGCGGGTCATCAATAAACGGGCGCGCGAGCTCAAAGTCTTGGAAAGAGACATCTCCAAGCTGGAAAAAATCAAGGCGCCCTTCGTCAGGCTCTCCTACGATGACGCGGTCAAGTTGCTGCAGGAAAAGGGGGTGGACTTTCAGTGGGGAGGCGACTTCGGCGGCGGCGACGAGACCATCATCGCGGAAGCCTTCGACAAACCTGTTTTTGTGCACCGTTTTCCGACAGCCATCAAAGCTTTCTATATGAAGCCTGATCCGGAGCGTCCAGAAGTGGTTTTGGGAGCCGACCTGCTGGCTCCGGAAGGCTATGGCGAGGTGATCGGCGGCGGCCAGCGCATGGACGACCTGGCTCTCCTGGAACAGCGCATCAAAGAGCATAACCTGCCGGAAGAGGCCTACGCCTGGTATGTGGACCTTCGCCGCTACGGCTCGGTCCCGCACTCTGGTTTCGGTCTAGGCCTGGAGCGAACTGTTGCCTGGCTCTGCGGTCTGGAACATGTGCGTGAAACCATTCCTTTCCCACGAATGCTCTCACGCCTCTACCCCTGAGTCAGACGCAACCATTTGGGAAAAGTCCGGTTTAAGGTTCTATGCGGATTCCAGGAGCTGTTGACATTCAGCAAATCGGTGTTGGCGTCTTTGAGTCATCTGGCTCCCCCAAGCAAAGGCCGCTAAAGCAAGCGACAGGGGGTCATTGTCAACAACTCCTTGTGACTCTTCTGATGCTCACAACCTTGGGCTGGGCTCAGCCCCTGCCCGCAGTCAGCCGCTCGGGAGGTTGGAAGGCGGTGCTGGAGCGCTGTCGCGCCCACTCCAGGGGGCGCCTGGAACGGGCTGGAGCCAGCGGGGCGCGGATTGAACCGACACCCGACGGGAGCAGTTTCTTCCTCAGTTACACTCCTCCCGGGGCTCGTCCAAACGCGCCCGTGGTGGTGAGTCTGCACGGACACGAAAGTTGGGCCGCCGACGAGGCGACCATGTGGAAAGAAGAACTCGATCGGCGTGGCTGGCGTCTGCTGGCCTTGCAATGGTGGTTCGGTAATGGTCAGCGTCAAGAAAATTATTTGAGGCCCCAAGAGATGTATCCCGCTATCGAACGGGCCCTGGCCGGGACTCGACCGGGCGGAGCCATCCTGCATGGATTTTCGATGGGCTCTGCCAACAGTTATGCTGTGGCTGGCCTGGACTGGGACACCGGCAACCACTTCTTTGGGCTGTGCATTGCCAATGCAGGTTCTGCTGAGACCGACTATCCGCCCACGGCCGCGGTGCGCTCCCTGGCAGGTTCCCACTGGGTGCTCTACGCTGGCGTGAAGGACTGGCAAAATCCGGAGAAGTCTGGACCTGAGGCCATGGCTCGAACTTCCACCTGGCTCGCCTCCAAGGGTGCAATCGTCGATCTCTTCATCAAGGATCCCGAGGGAGACCACGGCGGTTTCCACCAGCGCCCCCAGAACATGCGTGCGGCTCTTGACTTTTACAGGAACTAAGACGTTCCAGATTGAACGACCGCCCCATGGCTGGGCACTCAAAATGGAAAAATATTCGACTCAAGAAGGGGCGCGTGGACGCCAAGAAAGGCGCCATCTTCACCAAGCTCTCACGAGACATTCTGATCGCTTGCAAACAGGGCGGCGGGCCTGATCCAGAGGCAAACTATCGGCTGAAGGACGCCATCTTACGCGCTCGTGAGGCCAGCATGCCTCGCGAGAACATCGAGCGGGCCCTCGAAAAAGCCCGCGGCGGGGGCGAGGGCGCGGAGCTGGACGAGGTCGTCTACGAGGGCTATGGTCCGGCGGGCATCGCCATCATGGTCGAGGCGGCAACCAACAATCGCAACCGGACTGCGGCTGAGATCCGCTTAATTTTTTCGAAGAACGCCGGCACTTTTGGTGAAAGTGGCTGCGTGGCCTGGTTGTTTGAAAAGAAAGGTCAGATCAGCGGTCCCAACGCCGGACTCGACGAAGACGGACTGATGGAGAAAGCCATTGAGGCTGGAGCGGACGACCTGGAGATGGACGAGGAGAACTTTATTATCAGCTGCGACCCGACCTCGCTTCACGAAGTGCGTACCGCTCTGGTGGCCAACAAGGTGCCGGTCAAGAGCAGTGAGCTGACCATGATTGCGAAAACCTCCGTGGAAGTAGGCGTGGCTGACGCTCCGGCGGTTCTGAAACTGATGGACCTGCTGGAGGAACACGACGACGTGCTGAATGTGTACACGAATTTCGAGCTATCCGCTGAGGCTGTGGAAGCGATGGACGCGTGAGCCGCGTCATTCTGGGCCTTGACCCGGGTAACGGGCGGACAGGCTATGGAGCAGTCCGCCAGCGTGGTGACGAAGTGGAATTCGTCGAGTGCGGTTGCATCTCCACCAATCCCAAACACAGCCGCGAAGAGCGCTTGCTGGATCTGCATCGCCAGCTCAGCGCCTTGTTCGAGCGGATTCGACCGCAAGTGGCCGCGGTGGAGGAGCTCTTCTTTAGCCGGAACGTGACCACCGCGATCACCGTGGGAGAGGCGCGCGGGGTGATTTTGCTGGCGGCAGCTCAGAATCGGGTGGCCGTCAGCAGCTATAACCCGATGAGCGTCAAAGAAGCCGTGGCCGGGGCCGGAAAAGCCGGTAAGCCCGAAATGACCCAGGCCGTCATGTACACTTTGAACCTGCAGGAAAAGCCCCGCCCCGACGACGCCGCTGACGGCCTGGCGCTGGCCCTGTGCCATCTGTTCTGGGAGAGCATCGAGGGTTGATCGCCCAGCTTCGTGGCACCATCGATCAGGTCAACCTGGACTCGCTGGTGATCGACTGCAACGGGGTGGGCTATCTGGTCCACGTCCCTTCCAGTCTGGCCGCCAACTGCAGCGTCGGCGAGCACAAATTGGTTCCGACCGAATTTCTGGTCAGCCAGGACGCCATGAATCTTTATGGTTTTTCGCACGGTTTCGAGCGCGAGTTGTTTCGCTTGTTAACCTCCATCAGTGGCGTCGGCCCCAAGTTGGCCCTACGAATTTTGGGCAATGTCAGTCCGCCCGATCTGGCTCAGGCTATCGGTGAAGAAGACGTCTCCTTCTTAGTGCGCATTCCCGGCGTGGGTCCCAAGACCGCCAAGCGAATCGTGGTAGAGTTGTCGGAGAAAATTACCAAGCTGGTGGACCAGAGCCGTAGCGAGGTTGGCTCTTCCAGCGCCTTCCGCGAGGCAGAACAGGTGCTTTGCAGCCTGGGCTGCTCTCCGGAAGAAGCTCGCGCGGCCCTGGAAAACTGCATGCTGGCCTCCGGCGAGGCCGAATGGAGCGTTGATCTGCTGGTCATCGAGGCCATGAAGCATCTAGGTGGGCACCTTGACTGAGAACCGTCCCGCTCACAGTCTTTCTGGCACGCGCGCTCGCGAAGATGAGCAAGAATGGACCTTACGCCCCCAGCAACTGGACGAGTACATTGGTCAGGAAGAAATCGTCACCAACCTGCGAGTCTTCTTGCAGGCCGCTCGGGAGCGCAATGAGCCTGTCGACCACATCCTGCTGAGCGGACCGCCTGGACTGGGTAAAACCACTCTGGCCTCACTGGTGGCTCGTGAGATGGGGACTCAACTTCGCACAACTTCAGGCCCGGCTATCGAGCGGCCCATCGATCTGCTGGTGCTTCTGAACAGCCTGCGCGCTAAAGACGTACTCTTCATTGACGAGATTCATCGACTGTCCAAGACGGTGGAAGAGATTCTCTACCCGGTCATGGAGGATCTGGCTTTCGACCGGGTGATCAGCAAAGGGATGAAAAAGGGCGCTGTCAAGCACAAGATTCAACCCTTTACGCTGGTTGGCGCCACAACTCGCGGTGGGTCTCTTTCGGCTCCTTTACGTTCGCGCTTTGGCATTCTGTTTCATCTGGATTACTATAATGCAGCCGCCCTGCAAAAAATCGTGACGCGTTCCGCCGGCCTCATGGGTCTGTTGATCGATGAGGGAGGGGCTCACGAAATCGCCTGCCGCTGTCGGGGAACCCCGCGCATCGCCAATCGCTTGCTGCGTCGCGTGCGCGACTTTGCCCAGGTCGATTCTGCTCCGGTGATCATTCAGGAGTTAGCCCGGGACGCGCTGGACAAGATGGGCATTGACAGGGCCGGGCTGGACCGGGTCGATCAGCGCATCCTGGAAGCCCTGATTCACCGCTTTGACGGCAAGCCTGTGGGGATCGCTACTCTGGCCGCGGCCGTGCACGAAGATGCCTCCAATCTGGAAGAGATCTATGAGCCCTTTTTGCTGGCCAATGGTTTCTTGCTCAAGACTCCACGCGGCCGTGTGGCCGGTCCCCAGGCCTACAAGCACCTGGGGCTGACCATTCAGCCAGACCTCTTTTCCTAGGACCTTCAGAAACTCGACTACTCGTTTTGTTGGGCTGACTTTAGTTGCCAGCCGCTGGCGTTCTTGACCCAAACCTGGGTCCAACTGGATGTGCTGGACTCCAGTTTACCATAGTCGCCATCCTGGGTTTCACGACGCTCCACCTCAACCTGGATTGAGCCGTCCGGGAGGCTCTTGGCATTGAGCAGCTCCGTGTGCACCTTGAACTTTTTGTCCAAGCGTTGGCGGACCAAGTCTTCGTAGCTGCTTCGATCCCTCGGGCTGCCCTGGGAGGGGGTCCAGCTAAAATCGGGCGCCAGGAGAGCCAGAGCTTTGTCCAGATCGCGGGCCGATTTTTCGCCCCTGTCCAGAGCCTGATAGCTGTCCGCCAACTGGTCCATCAGCTTGCGGGCGGCGGCGTCAAAACCGACGCAACGGACTCTTGAGAAGCGTGGGCCGCCAGGGTCGCCCACCCCGGCAAAAGTAATCTTGGTCTGCGTGGATTGGGCTACAAAGCTCGCCTCGAAGCTGCCCACGGGTGCTACGGTATAGTTAAAGGTTTGGTCGCCGCAGGTCACCTTCATTCTGCAGCTTTTGCTGCGCTCGGTGTAGTTGATTGAGGCTGAGAAGGTCAGGCGGTAAGCAGAGCCAGGCAAGGTCGCTATGGTTTGGGAGGCGCTCCCGGCGGAGATATCCAGGGCTCGAAGCGCCGGATGCTTGACTTCGATGAAGATGGTCTTGCCGCCCAGTTCCCAGCCAGGAATCACGGGCTGTGGCCAATAGTCGGCATTGGCGTGACGCTCCAGGGGCGACACCGTGCTCAGTGGGGGAACTTCGGCCCAATCTCCGTCGCGGATCAAATTCGGAGCTTCGGCTGAGGCGCAGGCTACCAGCGCCGCGATGATCAAGATAGAAGAGGTCTTCATAGTAAGCTATATGTATGTGAGACAGGAATGCTTTTCCTCCAGAGGTTCGTAAGCGAGATACGTAAAAGGCTGCAGGATGAGACATCCGAACTACCCCGGAGTTTTCAGCGACAACTCCCAAAGCATCGGTCGCTCCCCACTTGTTCACCTGGCCCGCCTGGGCAAAGACTGTCAGGCTACCATCCTGGCCAAGATTGAAGGCCGAAATCCGGCTTATTCTGTAAAATGTCGGGTCGGAGCGGCCCTGGTTTGGGATGCCGAGCAAAGGGGTCTGCTTGGACCAGGCAAGGCTGTGCTGGAAGCCACCAGTGGGAATACCGGCATTGCTCTGGCCTTTGCCTGTGCCTCGCGGGGGGTGGAATGCGTTCTGACGATGCCTGAAACGATGAGCATGGAGCGCCGAAAGGTATTGATTGCCCTGGGAGCCAGGCTGGTTTTGACACCCGGGTCTCAAGGCATGAAAGGTGCCATCCAGAGATCTCTGGACATGGCCGCGGCCGAACCGGACAAATATGTGCTGGTCAAGCAGTTCGACAATCCCGCCAATCCTAAAATTCATCAGGCCACCACCGGCCCTGAAATCTGGGAGGACACGGGGGGCAAGGTGGATGTTCTGGTTTCGGGGGTGGGAACCGGTGGAACCCTCACCGGCGTTTCCCGCTATTTTGAGCAAGACAAAGGCCAGCCGCTCCATTCGGTAGCGGTAGAACCGGTTCACAGTCCGGTGATCCTGCAGACCCTGCAGAATCAACCCCTGCAGCCCGCTCCGCACAAGAGCCAGGGGATCGGCGCCGGAAANNGGATCGGCGCCGGCTTCGTTCCGGCCAATCTGGACCTCAGTCTGGTGGATCAAGTTGAACACGTGAGCAATGAGGAGGCCATCGACATGGCCCGGCGGCTGGCCCGGGAAGAAGGCATTCTGGCCGGCATCTCATGCGGTGCTGCCACAGCCGTGGCTCTACGTCTGGCCCGACAGCCCGAATGGGCCGGCAAGACGATTGTGGTCGTGCTGCCAGACGCGGCTGAACGCTATCTGAGCGGAGCCCTTTTTGAGGGCATGTTCGCCGAGGTGGAACAGGCCGTCGGACGATGAGTGCCCGACTTCTCGCGGCCCGACAGGCCCTGCTCAGAAGTTATCAAGAACACTCTTCAGGGCAGCGCATCGATCAAGAGCCGGTGGTCTCGGTGGGGGAGTGTCTGGCCGTTCTGCGCATCTGCCAGGAGCTTCTTTTTCCTGGCTACTTTGGCCACCGAGACCTGACTGAGGACAATATGATGGGTCTGGTCGGGGCCAACCTCGAACTCCTCCAGCACAAGCTGGAGACGCTGGTCGGCAACGAGGTGGGATTCGCTTTCTTGGAGTCGTTACCCGAAATTCGCCGCAAACTGCTCGGGGACGCCCAGGCTGCTGTGGATGGAGACCCGGCCGCGACCGGGGTGGATGAGGTCATCCTGGCGTATCCGGGTTTTCTGGCGATTACTGTTTACCGGTTGGCACATCGCTTTCTAGACCTGGGCCAGCCCGTGCTGGCTCGTATTCTCAGCGAATGGGCCCACTCGCAGACGGGCGCGGATATTCATCCCGCAGCCCAAATCGGAGAGCGCTTTTTCATTGATCACGCCACTGGCGTGGTGATTGGTGCCACGACCGTCATCGGCCGAGGCTGTCGCCTTTACCAGGGGGTGACGCTGGGGGCCCGCTCCATTCCCAAGGACCCGGCCACGGGTAAAGTGCTGGCTGCCACCAAGCGCCATCCCACCCTCGAGGATGAAGTGACCGTCTATGCCAACGCGGTGATCCTGGGGGGAGCGACCGTGATTGGCACCGGTTCCGTTATTGGCGGTGGGGTTTTTCTCAGTCGCAGTGTGCCTGCCGGACATCGGGTCATTTTAGACCCACCTGCCCCTCAGCTCCACGGACCCAAGACCGCCTGCCCGGATGGCGAGGTGATGGTGTGCCAGCTGGAGTTCGAGATTTAAAGGCCGCTGCTAGGTCTGGGGGGTGAGCAGAGTTTCCAATTTATCACACCAGAACAGTTCGCAGGCTCCCGTTCCGGTATCGCTGCGAACCGTCGAGCTACACCAGTTCCAGCCGTCTGGGGCCTCTACCTGGACCAGGTAGCCGTGAGCACGGATCAGGTCGTGGACGCGCACGGCTTTGAGAACAGCCGCGATGTTATCGTTGGCCGGAATGAAGTGAGTGTTGGCCGAGTGCTGGATCACTGTATCTTTGTCGGGCACCTCGCCTTTGATTTCCCACTGGTAATATCGCTCGATGTGCTGCAGACTGATCTGGCTCAGATAGGCGCTGTTGGACATCTCGCCCCAGCCCAGGCTCAGGTCTTCGGGCGACAGGTCGGCTTCGCGGCCACTGGAAAACTTCTCCAACAGGAGCACGCGGGCCGTGATATCATATTCAGCCAGTGGATGGACCAGGTATCCATTGTGAGTCCAGGGCTTAAGGTTCTTGGCCACCTCTTTCTGTACGGGGTCCTTTTTGGCTATGATTTGCTTGGGCCACGGGTCGGAACGGCCACATCCAAGCAAGAGCAGTGCCAGCAGGCAGATTCGCGTCATTTCTCCATCCCAACCAGCGGCGGTCCTTGAAAGCGGCGCCGCTCCAGGCCAAACCAGATCAAGCCGGTGGTGGCCAGAAAATAACCAATCACTTTGAGGGCCAGGGGGTCTTGCACTCCGATATAAATCAGGCCGCTGCAGCCGACAACGGAAAGGGCCGCCGCCAGGCGAAAAAATCCCCCCAAATCCCACGGCCCCATTTTGTTCCAGGAACGACGGTAGGCGAACAGACCTAGCGCAATCGGCAACACGTAACTGATGTAAAGGAAGATGGTGCAGACCACGGCAATGGTGGCGTAAACTTTTGAAAAGCTGGCAAAACCGACGCTGAGCAAAGCAACCATCCAGATCGCATTGACGGGGGTGAGGTAGCGATTGCTGACCTGGCGGAGTTTGCTGGAGAGTGGCAGACCGCCATCCCGCGCGAAGGCATAGACCATTCGACTGGAGGAAGTGACGGTCGCCAAGCCGCACAGATATTGGGCCAGGCCGCATCCCAGGTAGAGTAAGGCGCACAGCCATTGGGGCAGAACTGAGCCCATCGTGTAGAAGAAGACCTTGTCGCCGTGACCGATCCCTTCAGCCATATCGGGAATGGCCATCACAATGGCAGCCAACATCACCCATCCAAAAATGGATGAAGAGATCACCGCAAACACGATGGCTTTAGGTACGGCTACGCTGGCGCCTCGTGTTTCCTCCGCGGTATGAGCCGAGGCATCGAAACCCGTGATGGTGTAAGCCGGCAGCTGGAGTCCCAGCAAGAACAGGAAGAGAATACTTTCGGTCTGGGGCCAAACGCCGCCTCCGGCCGGTCCGCTGAAGTTGTGAATGGTAAACAGTCGGCCCAGATCGTGAGTCGGAGCGTAGACCAGCAAAGCAGCGACCAGCACAATTGTGACGGCCATGATCAGGTAGCCGGAGATGTCGATCAGGAAACTGGTGATGCGGATGCCCAGGTGATTGAGTAAGGCCTGGGAGAGGGTGATGAGAAGCACCACGATCATCTGAGTTTGCGGATCGGAGTGGAAACCCAAGATGGGACCCAATGAACCGACAGCAAAGGTATAAATGCCGACATTAATAGCGGAGAGCACCGTGATCAGTCCAGCCAGGTTAAACCAGGCGGTCAGCCAGCCCCAGGCCCTGCCTCCCAGGATAGAGGCCCAGTGGTAGAGGCCACCTGCGGTAGGGAAGGCGGACGCCACCTGACCCATGGCCAGGGCGGTGCACACCGAAAACAGGCAAGAAAAGGGCCAACCATAACCAATGGCTCCACCGCCCACAGCTGAAAGGCCCAGGTGCAACGAGGTCAAACCGCCCGCCAAAATGCAGATGACCGAGAAGGCCATGGCGAAGTTGGAAAACGCGCTCATGCGGCGCGACAGCTCCTGGGTGTAGCCCAGGCTCTCTAAATGGGCTTCATCGTCATGTTGGCTCACAGCCGTCCAGACCAGGCGGCGTCCAACATCTGCAAGCAGTTCTCCACCGTCAAGGGGATAGGGTTGGTGGCCGCAGTGGGATCGATCACGGCCTTCTCCGCAATCTCGCGCAGGCGGTCTGCGGGGATACCCAGGGCCTGCAAGGTCTCGGGAATGCGCAGTTGACGGCGAAGTTCCAGCACCCATTCCAGGACCGACGGAACGCCCAGGTAGCGGGCCAATCGATCCAGTCGGTCGTGGGTGGCGGAAGCATTAAAGGCCAGCACGTAGGGCATCACCACCGCATTCGTCAATCCGTGGTGGGTGTCGAAAAGGGCACCGATGGGATGTGCCAGTGAGTGCATGGCACCCAGGCCCTTTTGAAAGGCCACCGCGCCCATGGTCGAGGCGGCCATCATGTCGGCTCGAGCCTGCCGATCGCCGCCATCTTGGTAGGCCTTCACCAGGGACTTACCCACCAGTCTGCAGCCCTCCAGGGCAATGCCATCCGCCATCGGATGGTGGAAGGGTGAGAACCAGGCTTCCAGGTTGTGAGAGAGGGCGTCCATGCCAACCGCAGCCGTTATTTTAGGTGGAAGGCCCAGAGTTGTATCCGGGTCGGCCAGCACCAGTCCCGGCAGCATCCGAGGGTGAAAGATGATTCTTTTCGTCTGTGTGGACTCATCCGTGATCACCGAGCATCGACCGACTTCGCTGCCTGTACCCGAGGTGGTCGGCACGGCCACTACGGGGGCCATGCCCGACTCATTGACGCGCTTGAAATTGTCGCCCAGGTCTTCGAAGTCCCAGAGCGGGCGATCCTGGCCAACCATCAGGGCTACCGCTTTACCGACATCCAGAGCGCTGCCACCGCCCATGGCCACCACCCCATCATGACTTCCCGCGCGGTAGGCGGTCACGCCAGACTCCACATTGGCACCCACAGGATTGGGACGAACATCGCTAAAGAGACCAAAATGTGGGTGCTTCTCCAGCAACTCGCGCACCAGCGGAAGCGCCGCCAGGCCCGCATCGGTCACCAGGAGGGGCTTGTTCATGCCCAGGCTTCGACAGCAGTCGTCGAGTTCGGATAGACGCCCGCAGCCGAAACGGATTGGGGTGGGATAATTCCAGTTTACGTTTTGCATGTTAGATGATCTCGAAATAGCGCCGCAGTTCCCAGTCGGTGATGGTCTTGCGCAATTCGCGCTCCTCCCATTCGCGAGTGGCGGCAAAATGGTCCACGAAAGCGTCTCCAAAGAGAGTGCGAGCTCTTTTACTGGACTTGATGCGCTGAGCAGCGTCCCAGAGCGTGTGAGGCAGTTCCAGCTCGGGGGGCTGCTCCTGGGTATAGGCGTTGCCCTGAATGGGAGGGCCCAGTTCAAGACTTTCTTCAATGCCCCACAGGCCTGAAGCCAGCGCGGCCGCCAGTGCCAGGTAGGGGTTGGCGTCGGCGCCAGCAACCCGGTATTCCAGACGCTGCGATTTGGCTGAACCAGGAATGGCGCGTAAAGCGCAGGTACGATTTTCGACCCCCCAGGTGGCGTTGGTCGGAGCCCAGTAACCGGGGACCAGGCGCGAATAGGAGTTCACGGTAGAGGCCACCATGGCCAGCACTTCAGGCATGTATTTCTGACATCCGGCCGTGAAGTGTCGCATCAAGTCGCTCATTTTGTGGGGCTTGCTGTCGTCGAAAAAGACCCCCTTGCCGTCCTTCTGCAGCGACATGTGAATGTGCCCGCTCTGTCCAGGGTAGCTGTTCGACCATTTGGCCATAAAAGTGGCCATCAGACCGTTGCGTTGGGCACACACCTTGGCAAAGGTCTTGAAAAGTGCGGCTTTGTCGGCTGCGGCCAGCGAACCGTCAACTCCGATAGCGACTTCCAGCACGCCAGGACCCGTTTCGTTGTGCAGACCTTCGATGGGGAAATCCATGACCTCGCCCAGGCGCAGGAGTTCCTGATAGAATTCGTTCTGCACGGAATTGCGCAGGACCGAGTAACCAAAGTTGCCCGGAGTCCACGGCTCCAGGTTGCGATAGCCCTTTTCCTGAGCGGACTTCGGGGTTTCGCTAAAGACAAAGAACTCGTATTCGACTGCGGAGAAGGGCTCAAAGCCCAACGAGCGACAGTAATCCACCACTCGGCGCAGAATTGCGCGCGGGCACAAAGCTTCAGCCGCGCCCGAGAACTCGGCCAGGAAGAAGAGTCCACCCTCTTCGTACATGAGATCTCGACAGGTCTCCGGCAAGAGGCGCACTGAGGCATCAGGGTATCCACTGTGCCAGCCGGTATGGGTGACGTTGTCATACAGCTGATCGTTGGAGTCCCAGCCCAGCACGACATCGCAGAAATTGAAGCCTCCCTCCAGAGCGGAGAAAAACTTGGACTTCGACATGTATTTGCCGCGCATAATGCCGTCCATGTCAAAGACACCGACCTTGACGTGGGATAGACCGCGTTCTTCGACGATTTGACGGGCTTGTTCAGCGTTAAAAATACCCGACATGGGTGACCCTCCTTAACCCGCCTCGACGGCGGGGCTATCGATTTCGCTCCAGCGATGATTGAGGGCGACTGCCGTAGCCAGATGGGCGACCGTTCCCCCCAACGTATACATATCCAGTCGCGGCATCCCGATCCAGCAGCGGGGGCGCCCACGGTCCATGCTCTGGCTATCCAGGGCTGGACTGGCATAATCCAGCTGCAACTCGTAGTAGTGAGGCCTCTCCAGCGGGTGAGGATCGTGTTCCTGGCACTGCAAAAGCGGAAACGGGTAGGGGATGGGCGGGTCCAGTTGCAGGCAACTGGTTTCCAGCAAGGTCCTGGCCCATAGACCCAGCGGCTCCAGATAGGTATCCGGCGTCACCACTGCTTCCACCCAGCCGTCTTGCATGGTGAGAATTTGACGTATGGCGGCGTAACGAAGGGTGGCGTGGTCCCAGTTAAATCCCTTCTCTACACTGCGCACCTGGGAGCGAGCGCCCTCAATCAGGCTGCTGGCCTCAAAGCCCGAAACATACAGCGGAAACAGTCCGAAACCGCTAAACACCGGGGCCAGGTAAGCGCGCTCGGTGACGCTTAAATGCCTCAGGGGCGTGTTCAAGAGACTTGCGATCGGCCGCGCGGAGAGAGCCACAACCCGTCGCTGCAATTCATTTTCGCTGTAGCGAGTCTTGATCCAGTTCAGGGCCGGCTGAACCCCGCGCTCCCAGAGCAGGTCCCCCGGGCACCACCCCAGGATCACCAGGCCGACTCGGGAACCCACTCCCTCCAGAGCCGGCAAGAGCTGATGCTCCCAGGCTTTGGAGCGAGGAATGTGCAGTCGTGGACCCCTCCCGCCCGGTCCGTCGAAGAGTTCCTGCAGGCGGGCCAATTCCAGCATCTGAGAAGAACCGGTGAAGATGATGTCATCGCAATTGGCGCGCAGTTCCAACGCCATGTTACGCAGCGGCTCCAGATCGGATTCGCGAAACTGGTTGAGCAGGTCTAAGACGGGCAGGTTGCGGCGGAGTTCTTCGGCTTTGCCGGTCCAGTTGGCTAACTGACCCTTCCAGTGCTCCACCGACTCGGCTGGCAGCGAATTCCACAGGCCGTCCATTTCACAGTGTAAAAGCCCGTGGCGATTTTCCTCAGAGGGAATGGTGGAAGCTTGCGACAAGGTAGACCCCTTCAGGCAGTTTGGGTGCGGGGTTCCACGATATCTCCAACTTTGCCTTCCTGGACCAGTTCCAGAAAGAGGTCTGTGGCCTCTGGATCAAACTGGGTGCCACGCCATCTACGCAATTCGGCTACGGCCGCCTCGACAGGCATGCCGGCTCGGTACGGTCGGTCCGAGGTCATGGCATCGAAACAGTCGGCTACGCACATGATTCGAGCCTGCAAGGGGATCTGGTTTCCGCTCAATCCGGCCGGATAGCCGCGGCCGTCGTAACGCTCGTGGTGATGTAACATGTAAGGAAGGATGCCTTGGAAAGCGCGAACAGGCTGCATGATCTCCACCCCATATTCGGGATGGCGCTTCATTTCTTCGAATTCCTCGTCGTTGAGCTTGCCCGGTTTGTGTAAAATGGCGTCTCGGATTCTGATCTTGCCGATGTCGTGAAGCAGGCTGGCGTATCGGAGTTCTTCCAGTCGTTCACCCTGAAAACCCATGCGCTCGGCGATCAGCACGGAGAAGCGGGTGACGCGCTCGGAATGACCGCTGGTGTAGGGATCGCGCGCATCGACGGCGTTGGCCAGGGCTCGGATCGAGTGGACGAAGAGCAGTCTGAGCTCGCTGTGTAGCCCGGCCTTGGAGATGGACAGGGCGGCCACGTTGGCGAAACGGGAGGCCAGCGATAGTTCGTCGGCCGAGAAGTCCCCTCCGTTCTTTTTCTGACGGACGTTCAGAACTCCCAGCACCTGGTCGTCTTTGAGCAGCGGCACGGAAAGGGCTGCTCCCGATTCGTCCGCCTCATCGAACTGGTAGTAGACGATCGGTTTCCTTTCAGCTGCAACTTTACCCGAGATGCGCTCGCCCAGCCGCACCCGGGTCTGAGCCACGACATCGTCGGGCAGGCCCCGCGCAAGCTTGATCGTCAGGGTCTCCCCATCCGGTTCGAGCAGCATGACCGAAGCGTTTTCGGCCTGCAGCTGAGTCAGGGTTTCGTCCAGCAATTCCTCCAGAACCTGTTCCATCGAGGCCGTTCGGTTCAGGGACTCGCTCAACTGCTGCA
Organism: bacterium; assembly: GCA_018266105.1. GTDB lineage: Bacteria > Vulcanimicrobiota > Xenobia > Xenobiales > JADMJV01 > JADMJV01. Next base: position 132,925 of record JAFEBA010000010.1, read on the forward strand.
GAGCTTTCAGTTCACTCAGCTGTCGCTCCACCTGTCCAAAAAGCTGAGCGTTGTGAATCGCGTTGGCCGCGTGTCCGGCCAGGATGGTCAGCGCCTGCACATCCGTGTCGGTGAACTCCGTATCCACTGCACCGATCAAGGTTAAAGACCCCACCACTCGCTGCTGCGACCGCAACGGCATTCCAAGCACGCAGGGTGTGGTGGGACCACCGGGCGTCCGCCGAAGCTGGCCTTCCTGCCTGAGCCAGGCTTGCAGTTCCTCGCCTGGTTCAACTCGAGTACTGGTTAACATAGGGCGTTCCTGGCCGGTTTGCTGCAGCATCTTAAGCTCGGAATGGACTCCATCCAGCATCACCAACGTGGCGCTGCCGGCCCGCACGAGTTGACGAGCGAAAGTTAGAATGCGCTCAAGCAGGTCGTTGAGGTGAATGGTTTCGTGCAGAGTGGTCGAGAGCTCGTAGAGGCGTCGGAGAGTATCCAGATTGGCTTGCTGCTCGAGATAGCGCTGAAAGATCTGTTCCAAGGCCACCACCGTGCTGCGACCCACGGCCTGAAGTCCACCTGAAGAGCCCATCAATCGTAGGGTGGCGCTGCGGCCCGGACCGATCACGACGGGAAAGTCTCCCGGGGAGACTGCCAGAGGTTGGGCATCGAGCAAGACACAGGTGTACCCAGAGCCCTGTTCGATCGCGGCGAAAAGGCTCTCTACCAGTGAACTACATGCCTGTACCGGAGAGGGTTCCAAAACCAGTTTAGGGTCCCATCTGACCCGCCCCATTCGTAAAGCTAAATGTTACCAGCTTTAAGCCGGGAAGTCTAGAACGGCTTAGCTTCCCTTGGGCAGGCTACGTTTATGGGGTGCCTTCGTTCCGGTCAAAGTCGCTCCCAGTTGAAAGTGGTTGACCGGCTTGGGGAAGAAACTCTGAGCCCCCACTTCCCAGGCGGCGGCCCTCATTAGAGCGCTGTCGGTGCTGGAGATCACGTGACAGGGGAGGGTGAATCCCGCCCGTCGTAAACCCTGGATCAAGCTCAGGCCGTCGGTGCCTGGCAGAACAACGTCGCAAATCAAGGCATCGTAGGCCTGGCTGCGCAACAGCTTGAGTGCTTCATTGGCACTTGAGACCATGTCGACATCGATGCCGAGCCGATTCAAGCTTCCCCTCAAACCTCGTCGGAACAGACCATCATCGTCGACCAGCAGAACTTTCATCCTCCAGACTATCGGAGGAGGGAAGGAACCTCGTCAGTGGGGTTTACCCTCGGGAGAAATGGACTTTTGAATGACCTAAGAAAGGGGGTGAGGCAGTGGGCGCGGGTGACAGGACGAATCCGATCGGACCTGGAACAAGCCGGCCATGAATGATACCGCCGCCCTGCTTCGTCAGGTTCCGCTGTTCTCCGGGCTGGAGCCCGAGGATTTGGCAACCCTTGCTAAATATCTTTATCACAAGAGCGTAACCCGCGGCCAGGTGCTCTTCCAGCAGGGCGACCGTGGCGATGAGTTTTTGATTGTGACCGAAGGCTCGGTCAAGGTTGAGCTGGTGAATCCCGATGGCAAAGAACTGACGCTTGCCATTTTGAAGCCCTTCAAGTTTCTGGGTGAGCTGGCTTTGCTGGATGACTTTCCGCGTTCCGCCAATGTCATTGCCCTGGAAGACAGCCAGCTGCTGGCCCTGAACAAACGAGACTTTCTACACGTCGTCAGCCAGTATCCACGAATTTACGGACCGATTACTCGCCAGCTAACGCGCCGCGTGCGCGTCCTAACGGATGACATCGCGAGCATGGCTTTTCTAGACAGCTTCACTCGCACCGCCCGCAAGCTGGTTAATCTGGCTCAGGAGCTGGGAGTCTCCGGCCAGGGCTTAGCCATCACGATTCCCCAGGCTCTGACCCATCAGGAACTGGCCAATCTGGTCGGTGCTACCCGCGAAACGGTCTCTAAAGTTCTAAGCGACATGCGGGCCCGTCGCCTGATCTCGGTCGAGGGCCACAAGATTACGATTTTGAATAAGGACCAGTTCGCTGAGATCGCTAATCTACCCAGCTTTAGTCTATAATTCAGTTTTTTTTGGGCTGTCGCCGTCACAATCGTGTCAGGTGCGAATCAACCAGCAGAACCATTACACGAGCTACTTCAGTGGCAATCCCGAGAATGTGCAGTCGACCTGTCAGGGCGGCGCTGTTCTTATGGGGGGCGGCACCGACGTGGATGAGGCCTTCCAGTTCTTGGTCGAGCGCGGTGGAGGCGGCGATATACTGATCCTTCGAGCCTCGGGGGCGGACGGCTACAACGACTACCTGATGGATCTGGCTCACCCCAATTCGGTCGAATCGGTCGTGTTTAAGAGCCGGGAGGCTTCCTTCGCTCCCGAGATCGCCAGCAAGATCGATGAAGCTGAAGCCATATTCCTGGCCGGCGGAGATCAGGCCAAATACTGTAACTTCTGGAAAGATACGCCGGTGCAGCAAGCTTTGCAAAGAGCCGTTCTGCGAGGGGTTCCGATCGGTGGCACGAGCGCCGGGCTGGCTGTTCTGGGCGAGCGGATTTTCTCCGCTCAGCAGGGTGGACTAGACCCCCAAGAGGTTTTGCAGAATCCCTGCGACGGTCGTATTACTATCGAGGACCGCCTGGTCGACTTGCCTTTCATGGACGGAATTCTGACCGATACCCATTTTTCGCAGCGGGAACGGATGGGACGACTGGCAGGCTTTCTTGCTCACGAAGGGGGGGATGTTCGGGGACTGGGCGTGGATGAGGCCACCGCCGTGCTGGTCACTCCCGACGGCAAAGGAAGGGTGGTGGGGTCCAATAGCGCCTACTTTGTGACCCCGCCGGGCCCGGCTGAAGTCTGTGAGCCCGGTAAACCCCTGACCTATAGGGACCTGAAGGTATTGAAAGTAGATCCGGGCGGCAGCGTGGACTTGCGGGACTGGCAAGCTCATCAGCGTCTGGACGTCATTGAAGGTCAGTTGTCCCCCTCCGCTGATTAATTTTTCTCAAGTTTAGACAGGGAACATGTGTGCGGACGTGGGAGTAACTCCTCGCGCCGACCTCATCCAAGTGGGTCGGCTGAGGAGGCAAGGATGAAAAAAATACTGCTGAGCGCCACGCTCGTTCTGCTGGGACTAACCGCAGTTCCCGGCCCCCGCAGCTCTCAAGCGCAACTGTTGCTGGTCACCGGGGACTACCGCATCACCGAGATGGATGAGAACAACCAGCGCTTTGGCATCGCACTACCGGAGGCCAAGCCGGATGTCACTCAGAACTGGTGTTATGTGGATCCTAAAACTGATATCACACGCAAAATCACCAACGCGCAGGGCTGGACCAAAGAAGACAAGCTCAACTACTACCAGTTTTTTCAGCGCGCCAAGCCCGGACAGATGGTTCGAATTCACGGCGGACGGCGCTGGGACGGTGAAATCTCGGGAAAAAGTCTCTGGTTGAACGGACCAGAAGATCCCAGATCTTGACGGCCACGATGTGCACGGCTATACTGCCTGCACTTGCCGCGTTGGTCTAGGGGTTTAGGACGCCGCCCTCTCACGGCGGAAGTCACGGGTTCGAATCCCGTACGCGGTACCAAAAAAGCGCACTCCGGTGCGCTTTTTTCTTGTTTGTCGGTGACAGGACTGACGGAATCAAAGGTAAAACGCTGGCCAGGTCGCTAGAGTAAGGGAGTCATCATGAGAAAAACCGCGTTAATTACTGGGGTTACTGGGCAGGACGGTTCCTACTTGGCCGAGTTGTTACTGAGCAAGGGCTACGAAGTGCACGGAGTGGTCAGGCGCACATCCCAATTTAATACCGGTCGGATTGACCATCTTCGGCCCTATCGGCAGGGTCCTAATCCAAGGTTCTTTTTACACTACGGCGATCTGGCCGATAGCAGCGGACTGCGTCGGTTGCTTAGCCACACCAAGCCAACCGAAGTTTACAACCTTGCGGCTCAGTCGCACGTCAAAATCAGTTTCGATCAAGCCGAGTACACTGCCGACATCGTGGCCACGGGAACCCTGCGCTTACTGGAGGCCATCCGTGACTATAATGACTTTACGGGCGAGCAGGCGCGCTTCTATCAGGCCGGCTCTTCGGAGATGTATGGCTCTGCGCCGGCCCCACAGTCAGAAGAAACTCGGTTCTGGCCTCGTAGCCCCTATGCGGTGGCCAAGGTGGCGGGATTTCACTTTGGCGTCAACTTCAGAGAATCTTACGGAATGCACATCTCCAATGGCATCCTCTTCAATCACGAGTCCCCTCGGCGCGGCGAGAACTTTGTGACTCGCAAAATCACCCTGGGCGCCTGTCGCATCGAAGCGGGGCTTCAGAGCGAGCTGGTGCTGGGCAACCTGGAGTCCAAGCGGGATTGGGGTTTCGCCGGCGACTATGTGGAGGCGATGTGGATGATGCTGCAGCAGCCCAAGGGCGACGACTACGTAGTGGCGACCGGAAAGAGTTACACCATTCGACAGTTTCTGGAGCTGGCTTTTGGTCACTTTGGTAAGGACTATCGAGACTTCGTGAGATTCGATGCGGCCTACACTCGCCCGGCCGAAGTCGACCACCTTGAAGGGGATTCTTCCAAGGCGCGCCGCGTCTTGGGCTGGACTCCCAAGCTGGACCTGCCCGGTTTGGTCAAGCTGATGATCCAGGAAGATATGAAAATTGCTCAAAAAGAACGGGCGCTTCAGCAATTGAGCGGAGCCTGAGTTCCCCGTGGCCGTCCCACCTTGAGGGTTTGTGGAAAGACCGGCGTTGGGTAGAACTTTTTTCTCCTGACTGCGATTCCACCATCAAACCTTTCGAACTCGAGGAGGACGTACTTGAAGAAGCTTCTCAGCATGGGTTGTCTGGCCCTTAGCTTGCTGGGCTCGGGCTGGGCCCAGGGGGCCCCACCTCCGGTGCGCAGCGTACTGCCCAACGGGATTCCCTTGATCGTGCAAGAGTCTTATTCGTCGCCCACGGTCTCTCTGAATATTTTCATCCGCGTGGGGAGCGTCTACGAGAATCCGGCTCACAACGGCATCAGCCATTTTTATGAGCATATGTTTTTCCGAGGCACGCCGACGCGGACCGGTCTCCAGTTCAAACGGGCCATTGAATCTCTGGGGGGGATCACCAACGCAACCACCGGTCGCGACTACACTCATTTTTACATCAACCTGCCCAAGCAGTACCTGCGGCAGGGACTGGAGTTGTTGGCCGACGCCTATATCAACGCCGAATGTTCCCAGGAGAGCGTCGACGCAGAACGGGCTGTGGTGCTGGAGGAATATAACTTGGGGTTAAATCAGCCGGCCCGCCTGGCTTCGGATAAGATCTACAACCTGGTCTTTTCGAATCATCCCTATGGTCGAACCATCATCGGCAGCGAAGAGAATCTCAAGCAAGTGGGCCGCTCCGAACTCCTGGCTTTCAAACGCGATTATTACGTGCCTTCGCGCACCAAACTGGTCATCACCGGAGACCTTGACACCACCGAAGTGCAAATGACATGTCGCGAACTCTTCGGAAACTATAAGGCTTCCGGGACCGTGGAGGATAAGATGCCGGTCCAGACCGTGCCGGCCGAAACGGTCGTTTTGAATGAGGCCTCGCGTGGAGGAGGGGGGCAGGTCGCCCTGGCCTTCCTGGGTCCCTCAGCTAAAGAGCACAAAGACGTTCACTGCGTCGACCTGCTCAGTTTTCTCATCGGAAACGGAAAGGGAAGCCTGCTGGGCAAGGAATTGGATTCGGCTAAGACTGAGATGACGGGGAGCGTAGAGTATCTGACCTCGGCTTACCCCGGAGTGATTATCATCACGGCTCAGTCGAAGGCGGGCGAAGAAGATGCCACGCTCAAGAAGGTCGACAGCGTTCTGGCTCGGGTGCGCAAAGGTGATTTTAGCGACAAGGATATCCTCCGGGCCAAAAAGACCTTGACGAATCTCTATCGCTTTGGCCAGGAGACCAATGCCGGCAAAGCCGACAACTGGGGCACTTACGAAACCATCGATAAGATCGATTTCGCCAAAACCTACGCGGAGGATATCAACAAGTTAACCCGGGCCGATCTGGCCGCGGCCGCCGAGAAGTATTTCTCGCGCAATCACTACCGCCTGCTCTTTACGCCGGCAGGAAAGGCCGGTCCCGGATGAGGTCCCTACTTTTTTGTCTGGCGCTGAGCGGGACCTTGGCTGCCCAACCATTGCCCGGCTCCATCCATATTTCTTCCCCGGCTTCGAGTCGGGGGGCTTCGGGTCGGGTCGATGCCGCCAATACGAATGTGCGTGCAGCCAGGGCGACTCCCGTCGGGCGCCAGGTTCTGAAGAACGGGCTGCGAGTGCTGGTCAACGAGTCCCCCCAGGAGGATATCGTTGCCATGGAGCTGCTCGTTCAGGTGGGCGCGATGGAAGAGACGACCCCCGTCATCGGCATCGAGCAAATTCTCGAGGAACTTTTGCGGGAGCGCATCAGCATCAGTGCGGATGGAACCGACCGCATCGAAGACTGCGCCGCCTCACTGAAAGTCACTCCCGAACTGGACTACATGCGCATCAGTCTGGTCAGCACCTCAGCTGATTTCCCTGGCCTGCTCACGGCGGTGGCAGAGGCTTTCAAAAAGCGCCCGTTAGATGAGGCCGAGCTGGAAAAAGTGCGCAAGAAAATTCTGCCCAACCTGGAGTCTCCTCAGGGCGCGCTCAGCGAGCTCTACGACATCTTTCGTCAACAGTTTTATCGTTACCACCCCTATAAGCGCTCGGGGCGTCTGGCTGAGGGTTTGCTGGAGCGGCTGCGAGCTCACCAGGTCCAGGAGTTTATGGACCAATACTATGTCGCCAATCGAATGATTGTCTCTATTTCGGGCCGCATCGACCGAACCGAAGCCGTCAAAATGGTGGAGGAGCGTTTTGGAGCCCTGCCGCAAAAGGAAATCCGCAGTCTGGATGTCAGCTGGGATCCCAAGCCCACCGAGAAGGAAGTCTTTCTGACCGGAGGAGGACAACTCGGCTGGCTTTTTGTTGGGTATCCGGCGCCTTCGGGACCCAGCCGCGACTACGCCACCATGCGCGTGATTAACGCTCTACTGGGAGAGGGACTGTCCTCGCGGCTGTTCACCGAGATTCGTGAAAAGCGCAGCCTCTGTTACGAGCTGGGCTCGATGTACCCGGTGCTGCGGGGGCCCGCCCATTTTCTTACCTACACTGTGACCAAACCCGAACAGGTGTGGCCTGCGCGCAAGCAATTGCTGGTCGAAATCGAGCGCTTGAAGAAGGACGGCATTTCCAAGCTGGAGCTGGAGGAGAGCAAGCGCAAAGTGATTGGTAGTTACTGGCAGGAGCGTGAAACCAATCAGGGCCGTGCCTTTCAGTCGGCCCAGGGAGAGCTCTTGGGACTCAGTTATGAATTCGATTCACAGTTCATGCACGCCCTGGATACCATCACCACCGAAGACGTCAAGGAGGTGGCGCGCCGCTATTTGGACAACGCTACCCTTATCGTGGCTCGTCCCCGCGGCATCTTTTATTGGGATCTATAATGAAAAAAGCAAATGTTGCCATTGATGGCTTCGCTGGTAGCGGCAAAACCACCGTGGCCGTGGAGTTAGCCCGCCGGCTCGAACTGGTCTACCTGGATACGGGTCTGATGTATCGCTCGGTGGCTTTCGAGTGTCTGCGTGAGGGTCTGGACGCTTCGCAAGACGAAGTTCTGGCAGACCTGGTTCGCCGTTTTGACCTTCAGGTGGAGGTGGTTGCCCAGCCCCACCCAACCTGTCGCATGATTTTGAATAACCAGGATGTCACTGATGAACTGCACGATCCACGCATCAACGCGCTGGTCCCTCGGGTGGCAAGCTGCTCGGCCGTTCGCCGAGAACTGGTTTGCCGTCAGCAGGCCTTCGCTCAAAGAGGTGGGGTGGTGATGGTGGGGCGAGACATCGCCTCGGTGGTGCTACCGGACGCGGAAGTGAAGATCTTTCTGGCCGCCGACCTGAAGGAACGAGCGCGTCGACGTGCTCTGGAGCTGGCCGCCAAAGGCAAGCATTTGAGTCAAGAGGAGGTCGAAGCGGAGCTCTCCGAGCGCGACCGCATTGACAGCGAACGAGCCGACAGTCCGCTGGTGTGCGTGGCCGAAGCGAGGCAACTGGACACGACAGGCCTCAGCGTTCAGGAGATCGTGGACGAAATCGCCGGAATGGTGCGTTGTGGGAGCGTTTGACCCAAAGGGAGCCGTCCTTGTCGAGGTCTACAGCGAGGGTGCGGCCGCGCGCGCTGGCCTCGAAGCCGGCGATCAGATCCTCAGTGTAAACGGGCAGCCGCCTACCGATTTGATGGATTTGATGGATAGGGTTTACGAAGGCGAAACCACTCTGCGTGTGCAGCGCGGAGAACAAGAATTGACGATGCTCCTGCCAAGGCTGGAGCATGAACCGTTGGGAGCCGAGTTTTCCGACACTCTTTTCAATCGGGTCAAGACCTGTCGCAATAAGTGCGTCTTCTGCTTTATGGACCAGATGCCCAAAAAGATGCGAGGTTCACTCTACTACCGTGACGATGACTACCGCCTGAGCACGCTACACGGCAATTTTATCACTCTGACCAATGTGGCTGAGGAAGAATGGCAGCGCATCCACGATCAGCACGTTTCGCCGCTTTACGTCTCCGTTCACGCCACCGATGAAGGGCTACGCGAGGAGTTGTTAGGCTCCACCAAGCTGGCTCGAATGCCCATTATGGAGCGATTACGCACCCTGGCCGAGTGGGGAATCGAGTTACACACTCAGATCGTCTTGATGCCGGGGCTGAATGACGGTGAGCAGCTCGACCGAAGTTTGCGCGACCTGCTCAGTCTGACGCCCCATCTGCAGACCATCAGCGTCGTGCCCGTCGGGCTGACCAAATATCGCGCCCATCTGCCCAATCTGCGCCCGGTCACCTCGGAGATGGTGCCTCCGCTCATTGCTCAGGTGGAACCTTACCAACGCGAGTGCGAAGAGAAGTATGGCGACCCTATCGTGTACCTGGCCGATGAGATGTACCTCATTGGCGGTCTCCCCATGCCTCCCCATCGGCACTATGGTGACTACCCGCAGCACGAGAACGGGGTCGGCATGGTCCGTCGTTTTTTGGTGGATTTCAATCGCCGCAAGCGATTTGTGCCCAAACAACTGCCTCGCATGCGGGTCTTGATGATGACTGGCGAATATGGGGGCATGATTTTCCCCCCCATGATTGAAGAGCTAAAACAGCGCGTGCCCGGATTGGAGCTGAGGCTGAGCGTGGTCAAGAACGATTTTTTTGGAGAGTTGGTGCGCTGCAGCGGTCTGCTGGCCGGCCGCGATCTGCTGCGCCAACTGGAGCGCGAACAGGAGTTTCTGACTCCGGAAACGTTGGTTCTGATGCCAGGGGTGGCATTGAAAGATGCGGCCGTGGTCGGGGAGGGGAGCGGAGGCATGCTCCTGGACGATATCTCCTTGCAGGCTCTGGCCGATCGTTTTGGCGTCACCATTGTCAATTCGGGCAGCACCTGCCAGGAATGGCTGCAGACCCTGGCCGACGGACAAGGTTTGGCTCGCTATACACCCAACCCGGACAGGCCCGCACCTTTAGTCATTCATCAATATCCAGAGCATCAGAAGGCATCATGAAAGAAACTCGGCCCAGTCCCATCTCCGAAGCCGGCGAGAAGCCGGTGGTGGCCATCTTAGGCCGACCGAATGTCGGTAAATCAGCACTCTTCAATCGGCTGACGGGTCGACGTCAGTCGATCGTAGCCGACATTCCAGGGGTGACGCGCGACCGAATCTACGGTGACTGCGAATGGGGAGGGCGTGTCATGTCGGTGGTGGACACCGGCGGCATGGATCCGGAAGACCCCGATCTCCTACGGCAGCACGTCTTTGCTCAGGCTCGAGTGGCCATGGAGGAAGCGGCCGTGTTGCTGTTCGTGGTGGATGGCCAGGCCGGAGTGCATCCTCTGGATATCGAGCTCTCGGACCTGCTGAGGCGCAGCCAGAAGCCGACTCTCTTGCTGGTCAATAAGGCCGAAAGTCCAAAGGTCGAGTCGGAACGCTTTGAGTTCTATCAGCTCGGCCTGGGAGATCCGGTGCCCATTTCCGCGATTCACGGCACCTATACCGGTGACATGCTGGATATGGTCCTGCAACTACTGCCGCCGCGCCAGGTTGGTGAAACCGGCAATGAAGAGATGGCAGTCGCTCTGGTGGGCCGTCCGAATGTCGGCAAATCCTCGCTGCTCAACTGTCTACTTGGTGAAGAGCGCTCACTGGTTCATCACGAGGCCGGCACCACTCGCGACGCCGTTGATACTCTCTTTGAATTTGAGGGCCGTCGCATCCGCCTGGTGGATACAGCTGGACTCCGAAGGCGCAGCAAGGTGGACGAGGATATCGAGTATTATAGCTCGTTGCGTTCATTGCAAGCTCTGCAGCGTTCCCAGGTGGCCATGTTGGTGCTCGATGCCAGCGAGCCGATTTCGGCTCAGGACCAACGGATTGCGGGGGAGATCCAGAAGGCCAATCTGGCGTCCGTAATCGTGGTCAACAAATGGGACATTATGCTCAAACAGGGCAACCTCAAGGCCCAGCAGAAGTACATTCAATCGGTTGCCACGGAGCTGGATTTCCTGGCCTATTCCCCGGTGATCTACGTTTCCGCGCGCACCGGCCTGGAGACGCATGACATCCTGGCGGCTGCGCTGGATGTTCACGAACAGTGGGGCCGTCGCGTCGATACCAGCACGCTCAATTTGGTCGTGCGAGAAGCGGTCGCCTTACAGCCCCCTCCGAGCTACAAGGGTCAGCAGTTGAAGGTCCTGTATGTCTCGCAGCCGAAAACCCAGCCACCGACGGTCGTGCTGAAAGTGAACTCCCCCAAGTTGGTGCACTTTTCTTATCGCCGCTATTTGGAGAACCAGTTGCGAGCTGCCTTTGGCTTCGTCGGGACTCCGCTGATTTTACGTTTCGAGGTATAGACGTGTTTCCGTTCTGGGCCATGTTTTTGTTTGTGGTTTGCTACTTTTTAGGGGCCATCCCTTTTGGGCTGCTGGTTTCGCGACGGCTGGGCGTGGACATTTCGACTCAGGGCAGCGGAAACACCGGGGCGGCCAATGCCGCCCGCATTCTTGGACTCAAGGCCGGATTAACGGTCCTGGCACTGGACGCTGGCAAAGGCCTGGCGGCCGTGATTTTAGCCTATTTCGCCTTGCTCCCTGGGGTGCTGCTGAATCTGACCAAGGTTTCATTCGGCTTCATGGCGATTTTTGGCCACAACTACTCGATTTTCAGGCGCTTTAAAGGTGGCAAGGGAATTGCCACGACTTTTGGGGTGGTGCTGGCTCTGAATCCTAAAGTGGCGCTTCTGTCCGGGTTGCTATGGCTGGGTCTGGTGGGTCTGACCCGCTTCAGTTCGGTGGGTTCGCTTACTGCCACGGCGGCCATGCCTCTGCTTTTCGTCTATTACGGCGACCCTTGGGAGTACGTCGGCTTCGGTTTCGCCTCCGCCGCTTTCGCGTTTTTGCGCCACAGCGACAACCTCGAGCGGCTGACCCAGGGACGCGAGCTCAAGATCGACTAAAGCGGTCCTTGCGAGCGGCGAAGGTTTCCGGCCAGCTCCTGTCAAACTCCGCCGCTGGTTCGCTATGACGGACCCGAGACTAAGGGCAAGGCGCGTGGCGCCGGAGGGTGTGGAGAATGCTGGAAATTGAAAGTATCCGAGGTTTGCTCGACCAGGTTTTGACCGTGATGGTGCGAGAACAGGCCTCGGACGTTTACATTAAGGCCGGCAAAGCCCCGATTCTGCGCATCGAAGGGCAACTTGCTCCGGTCGAATGCGCTGCTCTGACCCCGGCCATGACCGAGCACCTGGCCTACACGATCATGCCTTCGCACCAACGCGAAAAGTTCGACAGCGGTATCGACGACGCAAACTTCATTTACAATCTGGACCGCGTCGGTCGTTTTCGTACCAATGCCTATCGCGCCCGTGGCAGCATCTGTATGGTGATGCGTCGCGTGCAAGAGGACATTCTCGAGTTCGAACAGCTGGGTCTACCCCCCGTTTTGGGCGAGCTGGCCATGAAGAAGCGCGGTCTGGTCTTGTTGACCGGACCCACCGGTTCCGGTAAATCCACCAGTCTGGCCTCGATGATCAAGTATCGTAAAGAGAAGGCCATGGGACATATCCTGACCATCGAGGACCCGATTGAGTACCTTCACACCGATACCGAGACCTGTATCGTCAGCCAACGCGAAATCGGTCACGACACCAAAACCTTTATGGAAGCTCTGGAGAGCGCGGTGCGTCAGGCACCCGACGTGCTGCTGATCGGCGAAATGCGCGACGTGGAGTCGGTCAAGGCTTCCGTCTACTTCGCCGAAACCGGTCACCTTGTGCTCTCCACCCTGCACGCCAACAACGCCATTCAGACAGTGGAGCGCGTCCTTCAGTTCTTCCCAGAAGACATGCACCAGGGCATTCTGGCCCAGCTCTCTCTGAACGTTCGCGGTATCGTAGCTCAGCGACTGATTCGTGGTCACGATGGAAAACGCGTGGCGGCTTGTGAAATCCTGATCGGCAATGCTCGTATGGCCGAGTTGATGCGAGCCGGCAGCTTGACCCAGATTAAGCGCGAAATCGATCAGTTCATTCCGGAAGGGATGCAGAGTTTCGACACCTCGCTGATCGAACTCTACCGGGCGGGCAAAATCTCTGTCGATGAGGCCATCCGCAACTCCGACAACGCCAACGACATGCGCCTCAAAATCAAGTCTTCGATGCCGGTCAACCTTGCGGGCGCCAACAACGACGACTATTAAACCTGGGAACCAGCCCAGCCGGAGAGGAATCAGCTATGAGCGACCAGCGCCCTGACGATGATGATGTCGAAGTGATCGAGACATTTGCCACGGGTGAGAAATTCAGCGAGTCTAGCGGTCAGGTGCTGCACGAACGCGGTATTCCTCTGGCTCTCAGGGTGCGCTCCGGTTTTTTCGAGGAGAACGGCCTGAATCTCGAGGGCGCTCAGGTGGATTGGGCTGATATCGAGTATATTGCGTTGGGTATTATTCACCACTCGCTGGGCAGCATGGACCCCCCGAAGGGCATGATGCGACAGGTGGTCGGCAAAATCATGGGCAAAAATGATCGAGCTGAGGCGAAGGCCCCTCGCTACCAGGAATCCGTCTTTTTGGACCTGTACAGCAGCAAACACGACGCTCCATTTCGCTTTGAGGCGGCGGCCATCAACTATCGTTCGTTCTTGGGTAAGGACGCACTCTACATTTCACAGCACAACTTCTATCGGTTGTTGGTGAGGATTGCCCGGGCTTCCACCGCCGCCCGCGTCAACGATAATGCCTACTACTACATCATCCGCCGGCGCGACCAGGTGAAGACCTATGCCGCTATTTATGACTACGAACTCGAAAGCCAGAACGATTTGGGGCGCCTGGAATTCCTGCGCACCACCACCGAGCTGGACCTGAGTCGGGACAGCTACACATCTGAGGAAGACGAGTTGGACAACGTTGAGTGAACTGACCACGGAACAGGTGGCTCATGTAGCCAAATTGGCTCGTCTGGATCTGAGTCAGCAAGAGATTGAAGGCTTCCGCAAGGATCTCAGCTCGATAGTGGATTACGTCGAACGTCTGCGTCAGGTGGATCTCTCCACCGTACCGGCCACACTGGGAGTGCAACCGCACACCAACGTGCTACGAGCCGATGAGGCCCGTCCTTCGCTGGGGCCGGATGGGGTTCTGGCCAATGCTCCCAAACGTGAGCAGAATGCATTTCAGATCCCTCGAATTTTGGAAGAAGCCTGATGACGATTCAAGACCAGGACCAAGAGCTGCACGCCTTTTTGTATTTTTCCGAGGAGGCGGCGCTGGAGCCTTCGGGCAGCGGCCCGCTGAGCGGAGTCAGCATTGCCCTGAAGGACAACCTGTGCGTGAAGGATTGGCCGACCACGGCCGGCTCGCGTATGCTGGCCAACTTCCGCCCGCCTTACACGGCCACGGTGGTCGAGCGGCTGCGTGCTTCGGGTGCCCGTCTGCTTGGCAAGACCAACCTGGACGAGTTTGCCATGGGTTCGTCGACGGAGAATTCCGCCTTCGGTCCTACGCGCAACCCTTGGGATCTGGAGCGGGTCCCGGGTGGGTCTAGCGGGGGCTCGGCCGCAGCCGTGGCCGCCGGCATGTGTGATATGGCTCTGGGGACCGATACTGGCGGCTCGATCCGTCAGCCCGCCGCCTTCTGTGGCATTACTGGCTTGAAGCCCAGCTATGGCCGGGTTTCGCGATACGGACTGATTGCATACGGCAGTTCGCTCGACCAGATCGGGCCGATGGCTTACAGTGCAGCCGATTGTGCCCGGTTGCTGCAGGTCATCGCCGGGCCCGATCCCTTGGATTCCACCTGTTATCAAGTGGCCTGCCCCGATTTTGCGGCTGAGATGGCGGTGGAGCCTAAGGGCCTGCGCTTGGGCTGGGACCCGGCGCTGGTGAAAGACCTGAACGCCGAGATGCGGGAAAACTTCGAGGCGGGCCTGCAAGTCTATCGGGATCTGGGTGTTCAACTGGTTGAAGTCAGTCTCCCACATTTGGAGTATTCGCTGCCGGCTTACTATCTCATCGCCACCGCCGAGGCCTCTTCCAATCTAGCTCGCTATGATGGCGTTCGCTACGGTCATCGAGCTGAAGGCGCCAGGGACGTGGGTTCGATGATGAGCCGGTCCCGTGAAGAGGGGCTGGGAACTGAGGTCAAGCGGCGCATCATGTTGGGCACCTATGCCCTGTCTTCGGGATACTACGATGCTTATTACGCCCAGGCCCAGAAGATGCGGACGGTATTGCGGCAAGATTTCGACCAGGCGTTTGCCTCGGTGGACGCCTTCGCGTTACCCACCACACCGGCTCCGGCTTTCAAAATCGGGGAGAAGAGTGCCGACCCGTTGTCCATGTATCTGTCTGATGTCTACACTGTGGTGGCCAATCTTACTGGTCTGCCGGCCATCTCCCATCCATCAGGATTCCTGGCCGGCCTGCCGGTCGGTCTGCAGTTGATGGCTCCGGTCTGGCAGGAGGGCCGACTGCTTCAACTCTCCCATCACTTCCAGCAGCGCACTTCTTATCATCAGATGCGCCCTCAAGGGGCGCGCCCGGCCGAAGTGTAAGGCTCGGATGGAGCCGGATCCTTCGGTCAAGAAAACGATGGCCATCCCGCGTCTGAGTCGCGCGGAGCCATCTGCCCAGCCGTCGGAACGGATTCCCTTTCTCAAGCTTTTGAGCGGCCACCAGGCGGGCCTGGTCATCGTCTTGGAAAAAGACTTGATCACCTTGGGACGAGACCCCGCCTGTGATGTCATCCTGGATGAGATCGGTGTCAGTCGCTTTCATTGCAGTCTGAAGCGGGTGGGCCACGACTATGTGTTGGCCGATGAAGAATCCACCAACGGAACTTTCATTAATGATCGCCCCGTCACCAGTCAGGTTCTGCACGAACAAGATAGCCTCTCACTGGGGCCTGAATGCCTCCTGCGCTATGACCGTCAAGCGCCGGAAGAAGTGGAACTGGCAAGAAGGCTTTTCGAAGGCGCCCGATTGGACGGATTGACCAGGGTCTTTAATCGGGCGACTTTTTTTGAGCGCCTGGCTCAGGAGATTTCGTTCAGTCAGCGACAGCAACAAGAATTTGGCTTGCTGCTTTTTGACATCGACCATTTCAAGAGGGTGAACGATACCTATGGGCACCCGGCCGGTGACGCGGTCTTGCGTGAGGTGGCTGATCGAGTCCGGGGCTTGCTGCGCCTGGAAGATACCCTGGCCCGTTATGGCGGCGAGGAATTTGCAGTGCTGCTGCGCAGCAGCGATTTGGAAGCGTCCTTGATCGTGGCCGAGCGCATTCGAGCCCGAATTGCCGATGAGGCCTTTGCTCTGCCTGGCGAGGAGCCTTTGCTCGTGACCATCAGCATCGGAGTGGCGTGCTGGGGGAGCGGAGCAACCCGGGAAGGTCTGATTGCCTCAGCGGATCGTCTCCTGTATGCAGCCAAGGATGCCGGTCGGAATCGGGTCTGTCCTCGGCTTTAGGTCTTTTTCAGGTCAGGCAGCTATGCTATGCCTGGATGAATATCTTCAAGCGCCGTCAGTCGGACTTCCGCCCTAAGGGCGACAACCGATTTTACCTTGAACTCGACGGCAAGAAGGTACCCGTGGTTCCACAGTTCGATGATCAGTGCGTGGATCTGGACGTGGACGAGGATCGCTTTGTGGACAACGCAGAGTTTAAGTATCTCACTCAAAACATGCCCTTTCGCGTGGACCGAGAGCGCTACACCCTGGAGTATAAGCACGCCTGGACCCATACGCCTCTGCCGGAGCTGGCGCTCTATCCAAGCTATGAACAGCTCGGCGCCCGGCTGGACCAGTTGGTGGAAAAATATCCGGGCCGATGCGAAAAGATCAGTTTAGGCAAGTCCCACCAGGGCCGGGAAATATGGGCCCTGCGCCTGAGCGAACACCCGCGCGGAGAGAAGCCTGGCATCGTGATTACTGGAGGGACCCATGCACGTGAATGGGCCAGCATTGCCGTCCCCCTGGATCTGAGCGAAAAGCTGCTTCAGGACGGTTCGCGCCTGAAGCAGGCGGAAATCTGGATTGTTCCTCTGGTGAATCCGGATGGTTACGAGATCAGCCGCAGCGGCGACAACACTTATCGCAAGAACGCCAACCCCACTGGACCGGTGGATTTGAACCGGAACTTCGGCGACCAATGCCCTGAACACGCCCATTTGTGGAGACCTGAGGGCGACAAGCCTGGAATCAGGTATGACGACAAAGGGGCCAGCGACGACCCCAATTCGCGACAGTACCGTGGCCCGGCTCCAGCCTCCGAGCCGGAGACTCAAGCGCTTCAAGCCCTGGAGATCGAGAATAAGAATATCTTAGGAGTGGTCGACAATCACAACTGCGGTGAGATGTTGCTCTATCCGGCCGCGGGCGATCAGGCCTTCTATCAGGATCTGGCTAAGGCAATGAACGAGGCGGCCGGAGGAGAGCCTTACCGAGTCATGTCGGCTCCCGAACTTTACTCGGTGAGCGGGATATCCAACGACCTTCAACACGCCCACGGAATCGTGGGGATGACTCTGGAGAGTGGGCTCTCGATGCAGCCTCCTGAGGCAGATCTGGCCCGACTGCAGGCTCGAGCGTCACGAGCCCATATCGCCTTTATTGATAAAATTGTCGCAAACAAGGATAATTTGACAAGAAGCTAGAGTTAATTTAACCTGATTAAGGACAATTTGTCCTTCAGGAGGTTCAATGACTGAAGTTAAGACCAAGGTCGTTTTACGCGAGATCGTCAGCAAAAGCTCTCCTTTGACTCTGACCCCTAACACGACCCTTCGCGAGGCCGCTCAGGCCATGCAGAAAGCCAAAAAAGGCGCGGTCCTGATCGTGGACGGCAAAAAGCTTTGCGGGATTTTCACCGAGCGAGATCTGGTCAATCGGGTTGTGGCCGCCGGGCTGGATCCAGCCAGCGCTTCCCTGGCCGAAGTCATGACCACGGACCTGGTTGTGATCCATCCCGATGACTCCCACTGGGCAGCCCTAAGCGTCATGGTGCACAACGAGGTACGTCATCTACCGGTGGTGGACGGTGATCAGGTGGTCGGGCTGGTGTCGCGTCGCCAGCTGATGGCTCTGGACAACGCCCTGATGGAAGGCGATATCGCTCGGCGCGAGGCCAGTCGACTCTTCATCTAGGCCAGCGCTGCTAAGACCGCGGCCAGTAGTAGCCTTCCTGAATCTCGATCAGAAGTTGCTCCGCCAGGGCTGCCTCGGGCTCCTCGGGCAGGGGTGAGGTTTCACGCAGTGACCTCAGTCCTTCCTCACGAGCCCGAGCCCAGT
This sequence comes from bacterium, assembly GCA_018266105.1. Classification (GTDB taxonomy): domain Bacteria; phylum Vulcanimicrobiota; class Xenobia; order Xenobiales; family JADMJV01; genus JADMJV01. The sequence goes on from JAFEBA010000010.1 coordinate 150,837, forward strand.
CCAGCAGTTCTTCATAGGTGAACAGGCCCTGACGGACCGCCTTGAGCCACTCCGCATCAGGACGGCGGACCAGCACCTGGCCGTCACGCAGGATTTCTTCGCCCATTTTCAGCAGCCGGCACAGGTGCATGGCGTGTTTGGTGTCGTAGCCGTAGCGCTGTTCGAGCTCCGCTCGGGCCGGGTTGCGCTCCCGAAGCCAGCGTTGATAGTGGTTCCACTCTTTGGTGGCCTGGTCAAAAGCCTGGCGTGCCTTGGCTGAAGGGAATTCCGCTTTGCCCTGGCTATTGAGGGATGCGACCGGCTGTTGGGGCGGTTGAGCCCACCAGCGGTAGTGATTCTCCAGGCGCTTGAGCTGCGAAATGGCGTAATGGCCAAAGCGCTCTGCCACTTTGCGAGACAGAAACAGGTGCCTGTGCTCAATCAACTGTTGACCGAATCGATCGATAAAGAGAATGTCCTCGGTGAACAGCGTCTCGATCAAGTTGGGGTTGCCTTCTAAGGCCAGGCGCACAAACTTGGGCAGCCCGAAGATGACGTTGTCGCTCTTCTCGTCCTGGATCTGCTCGAAACTTTGCAGTCCGAGTAAGGCGGCCTTGGGAGGGATGCACACTCCTCGGCTGTCTTCATCGCTCTGGGGGCCCGCCAGACCATAGGCGTGGCTTCCAGCCCGAACCTGGAGAATCAGGCCATCCACGTCAGCGGCCTGACTGCAGGCGAACCCGCACCACAAAGTCATGGAGTGCTTGGAAAGCGCCGCCCGAGCAGGGTAGGGAAGAGCCCTGGTAGGCCTGTTGAAGCTCCTGTTCTAGCTGGCGCAGCCGGGTCAGGTGTCGCTCTCGGGCTCCTGGGTCTAGAGGGGCGTGCTCGCAAGTGGCGCGCTTTTGGGTCACCAGGTCTCCCACCCCGCTCTCAGGATAGTCTTCCAGCAGGCTGGGCAGATGAGCATTCATTTGGCCACTGCGCAGCAAATGAATCCCGGTCAGCGCCACCCGGTATCCATAAAGAGTCTCCTTGACGGTGGATTCAGGCCTCTCGATCAAGCGCAGCTGATTTTGCAAAAATCCCCGATAGTGATAATAGAACTCTTTGCCGACGTGGGGCCGAAATAGTTCACGCAGTTCTTCCAGGTAATCTGAGTCCCAGACCACCAGGTTCGAGTAAAGTTGCTCCAGAATCTCTCCGCTGCTCTTGTTGAGTAGCTTGCAGTATTTGAGAATATCGTGGCAGACAAGATCGATCTCCAGGCCGTGCTCGTCAAAGGACTTGTTGATGGTCTGAACCGGCTCGCGAAGACCGAGCAATTGATCAAGCGGCAGCACAAATGCGCCGCGCAGATCCACGTCGCTGTCAGGCGATTCGAACCCATAGAGATGGGCCCCGCTCAAGGTGGCAAAGAGGGGCTCAAAGGTCTGCTGCTCCAGGGTTTGGCGAAGTTTCTCCAACTGCATCTGGCCACTCTAGAGGGAAGGGTTGGGAGCGTCAAGCCAGTAAAACTTCCTGATGGACGACCTTGATTTTATGCGCGAAGCCCTGGCCGAAGCCCGTCTGGGCCTGGCTGAAGGGGGAATTCCCATCGGATCTGTGCTGGTTCTGGATGGGAAGATCATAGGGCGGGGGCACAACCGCAGAGTGCAAAACGGCAGTGCCATTTTACATGCGGAAATGGACTGTATCGAGAATGCCGGTCGCCTGCGAGCTGAAGATTATCGACGCTGCACACTCTACTCCACGCTCTCGCCTTGCGACATGTGCAGTGGCACCGCTCTGCTTTATGGCATCCCACGCATCGTGGTGGGGGAGAACTTCACCTTTCAAGGGCCTGAGCAGTATCTGGTGGTGCGGGGTGTGGAGTTGCGAATCCTGGACGATCAGGAATGCGTCAAACTGATGCGCGAGTTCATTGAGAGCAAGCCTGAGCTCTGGAATGAAGACATCGGACTCTAAGGACCCATAAAAAAAGCCCCTTGCGGGGCTTTTCTAGTGGACTGCGGTTTGCGTGGGTGGCGCCACCGCCAGCACATCCTCGGTAAGGCGACTGGAGTATTCGTCCAGCAACTCGTCCACTCGGGACGATTTGGGAGCCGATACGATGACCGCGGCGTGGAATTCCTCGGCCATTTTCCAGACGATCTCAGGAGCATTATAGGCGGAAAGATCCGGATGCTCGTTGCGACTGAGGCAAATGACCAGGCCGGCCTGATTCTTCTTGACCTTGGGCAGCTTGTATTTTTCCTTCTTCAGGTAGGCCAGTTCCAAACGAGGCCATTCCTTCCAAGGGTTGATACCAGAGGCTGCCTCGACCAGGCGGTCGATGTGGGCACCGCCCACGCGAGCTGCCATCTCCAGGAAGTAGATCGTCCCGTCGTGTGCGCGTATGAACTCGGCGTGGGTGACGCCGCGAACCAGGCGCATGGCCTTAATGACCTTCTCATTGGCTTCCAGCAGGCCGTCGTAGGCCGGGTGTTTGGGATCCACGGTTTGCGAGGCAAAGACGCCGCCACCGTTCCAAACGTCGAAAGGAGGCGTATGGTAACGGGATGAAAGCGCAAACAGGATTTTGTTGTCAAACACGATGGAGTCCACGTGGAAGACATCACCGGGGATATACTTCTCAATCAGGTGTTCTGACTGCTCATCGCCCAGCTTATTGATGTGATCCCAGACCTCCTGACTGTTGTGGCACTTTTTGATACCGATGGAGCCGGCTTGAGAGCGCGGTTTGAGCACCCAGGGACCGGGCACGCTGTTGAGGTACTGGTTGATCTGATCGTAGTTGAGAACGTGGACAAAATCGGGCACAGGCACGCCTTCATCACGAGCCTGCACGCGCATGGCCAATTTGTCGCGGAAAAAGCGAGCGGTCGTGTCACCCATACCCGGCGAGCGCAAATGTTCACGCAATCCGGCGGCCACTTCAACGTCGAAGTCGTCCAGAGGGATGATTCGGTCAATTTCACGGGTGCGGGCCAGGAAGCTGACCGCGTGAGTGATACCCGGCTGTTCGAAGCCATTGGGCATGAAGAATTTTTCGTCGATGGCGTGCCAGGGCCAGGCCTTATCCTTGAGGGATTCCACCGTCAACAGAATGGTATGGATACCCAGCTGTTTGCATTCTTCGATGAGCGTTCCGCCTTTAAAGAAGCTGGACATGAGCAAAAAGATGGGTTTGCGATCCATCAGTGACAAGAGTTCCCTTCCATGAGTGGTTTTGGCGCTTCGCACAGGCGGTCGGTCAGCCCTGCAAGGAGAGCCACGGTGGCCGGGCGAGGTCCGGAGTCAGATCTTTGCATGATCGCCAAAGAAAGGTTTGGCGATCATGAAACAGGCTTCTCAAGGGGCCCACAGTTGAAAGAGGCTGCCCCTTGCAGGGACAGCCTCTTCAACTGAATCGTCAGCCGTTTTTTTACTTCTTGGCCGCTTCGCGCACGGTCAGCGGGTATTCGAGAACCTTCTTGCCGCCGAGCTGAACGCGGAACCAGTAGGTCCCGGGTTTCTCAAACACGATGCCCTGGAAGAAGTTGACGGCCATAAACGGCGTAACCGATTCCTTCAGCTCGAAGGGCTGGTCACCGGTTTCCACCATGGTGGTCTTGTCAGGCTTGAGAATCATCATACTCTGGGTGAACTTGCCGGTGCCGTTGCACCAGCCGTTAGCCACAAAGAAATCCACTTTGAACGGGAATTCGGGTAACGGCAGCTCATAGAACAGGTAGTTGAAGCTCGGGGGTTTACCTTCGGTGTCGATGACCTCCAGACAAGGCACCGAGAACTGAAGGAAGGGTCCGCTGCCGGAACCGCCGCCTGCATCACCGCCTAGAAAAGCCATACCGCCGGTTTGAAAATCCATTGTTAATCCTCACTTCCTGGTGGGACGAGGCGCTCCAGCTCGGCTCTGCCTATCCCCTGAACTTTGACCACTTTGTGACGGGACTTTTGTCCGCTCTTGAGCTGCACCTGCTGTTTACGCAGTTTCAGTTGTTCGGCCAAAAACTCCAGCAGGGCCGCATTGGCCTTGCCGTCCACGGGCGGCGCGGTCAGGCGCACCACCAGCACACCGTCTTGCATCCCGACCAGTGAACTCTTGTGGGCGTTGGGAATAACGCGAACCTTGATGGTCAGCTCATCCATCAGCCCGCTCCGGGGGTCGAGTGCCGGACGCCTCTTCGCCCTGCTGCAGGTCTGCTTCCTCTATACAGGCCAGAGCCTGCTCGGCCGCCCGCTGCCCGGCTTCCCGTTTGCTACGGCCTTCGCCCTGACCAAAAGAACGACCCTGGAGCAACACCTGAACCACGAAAATGCGGTCGTGAGGCGGGCCGATTTCCTCCAGCACCTGGTACTCAGGTAGCTCCTGAAAGAGCTTCTGAGCCACTTCCTGCAGGCTGCTTTTGTAATCTTTGCGCCACTCGCCGGCAGCTTTGAGCTCCTGGTCGAAGAGCCGCAAGATCAACTCTCGCACGGTGTCCAGCCCGGATTCCAGAAAGATTGCACCGAAGATGGCCTCCAGGGTGTCGGCCAGCAGATTGGCGCGCTGGCGATTGCTCTCGTGCTGCTGACCTCGGCCCAGTTCCACGTACTCTCCCAGCTCCAACTGTCGCGCTTTCTCGGCCAGATGCTCGGTGGAGACCAGCACGGCCTTCATCTGGGCCAGACGTCCCTCTGGCAAGTCGTAGTGGCGAAACAGGAATTCGGCCACCACCATGCCCAGAATCGAATCCCCCAGAAATTCCAACCGCTCCTGACTGCTCTCCTCGACCTCTTGAGCAAAGGATTCATGGCGCAGGGCCTGGCTCAGCAGGCTCTGGTCACGAAATTGATAGTTCAGTCGAGCTTCGAGATTTTGGCGGTCCATTCAGTTAGTTCTGGGAGAACTTCTTCACCACCACCACCGCATTGTGTCCCCCGAAGCCAAAGCTATTGTTGAGGGCCGCTCGCACAGTCATGCGGCGAGCCTGGTTGGGAACGCAGTCGATGGGACACTCGGGGTCCGGAAATTCATAGTTGATAGTGGGCGGAACAGCGTCGTTCTGCACGGCCAGAACGCAACAGATGGTCTCCAGAGCGCCGGTTGCGCCCAGGGTATGACCGATCATCGACTTGGTGGACGAGACGGCCATGTGGTTGACATGATCGCCAAATACCTCCCGGATGGCTCCAGTTTCCATGGGGTCGCCCACCGGGGTGGAGGTTGCGTGAGCGTTGATGTAGTCAATGTCCTCGGGTTTGAGGCCGGCGTCGCGGAGGGCGATGCGCATGGCCTCGGCCGCGCCTTTCCCGTCCGGATTGGTGATATGGTAGGCATCGTTGGTGCAGCCGTAGCCCACCAGTTCGGCGTAGATCTTGGCGCCACGTGCGTTGGCGTGCTCGAGCGTTTCCAGCACCAGCACTCCGGCTCCCTCGCCCATCACGAATCCATCGCGCTCTTTATCAAAGGGTCGGGAGGCTTTGGCAGGGTCGTCGTTGCGGGTGGACATGGCCCGCATGGCGCAAAAACCGGCCATGGCCACAGCGCAGATCGAAGATTCCGAGCCCCCGGCCAGCATGACTTTGGCTCGCCCGGTCAACAAGGTGTCCATCGCCGAGGTGATCCCATTGACGCCTGTGGCGCAGGCCGAAACCACCGAAAAGCTCGGGCCTTTGATGCCGAACTGTAGACTTACCTGACCGGCGCACATGTTGGGAATCATCATGGGAATAAAGAAGGGGCTGACCTTGCGCGAACCGCCTTCCAGCAGCGCCTTGTGTTGCACTTCGAAGGTGCCCATCCCCCCAATGCCGGAGCCGATGCTGACCCCGATATCATAGCAATTGCTCTCGTCAACCTGGAGACCTGAATCGTCCAGAGCCAGCTTGGCGGCCGCCACCGCGAACTGAAGCACACGGTCCATTCTCTTGGCTTCTTTTTTGTTCATGTAGTCGTCGGGATTAAAATCGTGAATTTCAGCCGCAATCTGAGTGGTCAGGTCGCCGGGATCAAAGGAGGTGATTTTGCCCACGCCGTTCTTGCCGTCCAGGAGTGCCTGCCAGAAATTGGAAACGCCGTGACCGATCGGGCTGAGACAGCCGATGCCGGTGACGACGATGCGTGGGGTTCTACTCATACAGACTCCTGGGGGTGAAAAAATTCCAAGAGCGGCTTCGCGCCGGTGATCCCCAGTCCTGCCCCCGAAAAGGATTCAACTGACCCGACGGGAACCCCGAGCTGGTGCGGTTTCTATTGATATTTCTATGGCTTTCTCTGGTCCTTCCAGCTTGCGCCCTGGAGTGGACACACCAACCCTCGAGCGGTGAGAAAGTGGTCTCTCTGCATCCTGAAATCGCTCTCTACTGGCCCACCGGCGCCGCCCTACCCTACCGCCAGGCTCGCATGTTTTTAGATGAAACCGAGGTGAGCGCGGAGTGCCTACGCACCGGCATGTTTATCAGCTACAAAGCTCCACGGCCACTGATGCGTGGCCTGCATAAGGTGCGGGTGGAAGTGGGCGATATTCGCCAGGAGTGGGACTTTGAGGTGGTCGGCAGTTCCTTTATCAAAGGCTGCGTGTACACCGCTCCCTTTAAGCCCCGCGCATTCGACAAGATCAAGGTGGAGATGAAAGGGCGAAATATGGGTAAGGCCTGGGTTGAACTGACCGGCTTTCCTGAAAAGTACAAGATGCTAGAAGAGCGCGGCAAGTACGATGTGACCTTCAAGATTCCGGCCAAGCTGGCCGGCAAGAGCTGCAGAGTCGAGGTGTTCTTGGAAAAGGACGGTGATCTGGATCGCCAGCTCTGTGAAGGCCAGCTAACCATCGCCGCTCCAGACCTGAGCATCAGCTGGAACACCCCAGAAAATGGTTCCGCAGTGGATAAGGCCTTCATCGCGCGCGGCCAGACCGTTCCTGAGGCCACGGTGGAATTGCACGTACACACGTTTTTCCGGGACGGCGTGGACTTTGGCCAGCTGCCGCCCGATCAGCACCCCAAGGTCAAAGCCGACGCGCAGGGCAATTTTCAGTATGAGTATCATTTCCCGTCGGGTTTTCCGCGTCTGGCCGTGACCATCATAGGGGTGGCCCGAGATCAGTTTGATAATGCCAGCAAGCCTGAGGGACTGCTGCTCTACATGAAGTCGCCGGGCGGGTTGCCGCCGCTGAAAACCGAGATTAAGCCCCCTGGCCCTGACGGGCGGCCTGGATCGCCTTAAGCGAGCCTTCCAGCCTGGCATAGGCCTCTCTGGCCTGTTGCAGGTGGGCCTCGTTGAGGTCTCCGCCCAAAAGTTCCACCAGGCACTCTTCCAAGCTCTCAAAGGCCGCGATGGCCTGACCTTGCAAGTTGGGTCCGAGTTCAGCCCCATCGGGGAAATGCACGCTTCGCATGCCAGCCAGGGCGGTATCCAGGCTGCGCTTGACCAGTTCCAGGCCGCTCTGGAACTCGCTCTGGTCCACCTGGCCTGAACGACGCCCCTCGACCAGTTCTTCAATCTTCTCCAGGGCATTGAGGGGTCGGCTCATGCCGGGCCTACCTTAAAACGTGCTCGGATCGGCTTGTGGTCGGAAGCCGTCCGGGTCATTTCTCGATAATCCAGGACCTGGCTGTCCAGCAGCCGGTCCTTCATGCGCTCAGGAATCAGGATGTGATCGAACTGGCCGGTCGGGAACTTTCCGGCTTTGGCGGGGTCGGACGGCCAGGTGGTCCGTTGTTCCGCGTCCTGTCCGCTCAGAGTGTCCATCAATCGGTCGCCCGGTCCATTGATCAAAGCCTGCAGGGCCGGATCTTCAGTGGTGTCATTGAAGTCCCCCGTGATGACATACAGACGGTTAGGAAACTCGGCCATCTCGCGCGTCACGATGCGCTTGATGGCTTGAGCTTCGGCCAGGCGCTGGGCGTCCGCCTCGGTGCGCTTGTCGTCACTGCGACGACTGTGAGAGTGAGTGGTGTAGACGGAGACGGTTTCCCCAGCTACGTCCAGGTCCACGCGCAGCAAATCGCGGCTAAACCGTCGGCCTCCATCGAGTTCTTCATCCTTGTGTGTCACCACCTTGAGCATCGGGAAGCTCGAGAGCATGCCGACCTGGATGCCTCGCTTGTCGTTGCCTGGCTCCAGCGCGACATGGGGCATCTGGCCATTGAGTCGAGCATCCGTCCAATCTTGCAGAATCTCTTTGGTTTCCACTTCCTGACCGGTCAGAACCTGAGCGCCCGAACGCTGCACGACCTTCGTCAGAGCATTGACTTCCCAGACGGGCTTCTCGCCGGTTCCCTTGCTCTTGTCCGCGTCCACGCCGTCGTAGAAGTTTTTCAGATTGTAAGTGACCAAAGTCAGCACACCTTCTTCAGGCTGGACTTCGGCTGTGTTCTTCGGCTTTTTGGGATGATAAGCCGCAGGGTTATTGGGGCGATGGGGACGGATCTTGGCCATTCTCTAAATCTAGCTCAAGGCCCTGAAAAATATCTGCCGTGCCCAGGAGCGGCTTGAAGCGCTCTCTGTCGGTACCGTCGTCTTTCCATTCTGAAAGTACGCGGCGCGGGTGCCATAGAAAATGCCCTCCCGCTCTCCACGGGCGACCAAAGGCTTGTTCAAAGAGCAAGACCCCCGATTCCTCGGAGGTCTTTGGCTAATACGGAAGGCGGGACTCGAACCCGCACGATCTTGCGATCCCGGGATTTTAAGTCCCGTGCGTCTACCATTCCGCCACTCCCGCGCGAGTTTTGGCTTCTGCTCCCGCGCAGGTCAGTCCTTCAGCCCAAAAAGAACCAGTGCATGAAGCGCATCATCAGGCCCGGGTCGGAGGTTTCCACGGCCACGGTGGGCTTCAGGTTGGCCTTGCGCAGATCGTCTCCGCCCAGCACGACGAAGGAGACTTCGCCAGGCTTGACCAGTCCCAGTTTCTCGCGGGCAACTTCTTCGGCCCCGGCATCAGTGGCCAGATACTCGACCTGGGCCTTGAGCTGAGAATTAGTATACTCAGCCAGGCTGATATCACTCTTGAGCTTGACCAGTTCCCGCTGGCGCTCTTCCAGCTCGCGTTGCTTGATCTGGCAGCAGTAATACAGATTGTAAGAGACGACACAGAACATCAGGGCGGCCACCAGCATCGCCCCCGATTGGCCTCGGGTGGGCTTTCTGATCCAGCCGGTGATGTTCATGATGCCGCCTCCTGAACTTGAATTGATTTCAATTCTGAGAGTCACCAGCGATTCCTGCCTGAGTTCTGGTCGTTTAATCGGAAAGTCGGGATTGAAGAGTCCGAAACTGCTCGGCGACCGCCTCGTTGGGGGCCAGCTTTTCGCCCTGCTTCAAGGCCCAGCGAACCTCGGTCAGACGATTGCTCAGAGCATAGACTCGGCTCAGTTCCAACCAGGCGTCCATATAGTAAGGGCAGATGCGCAAGCTTTGGCGAATCTTCTGCTCGGCCGTGGCCGGGTCGCCCGTTTGCGCAGCGAACCAACCCTGAGCCAGTAGGGCTCGGGTGTCGCGCGGGTTCATGCTGAGGACGCGATCACTCCAGCTTCGGGCATTGGACTGGTCACCAAGCAGCCGGTAGCAGTCGCAAATTTCCGAGGCGAAGACGGAACAAGGCACCAGTTCCATCAGCTTGAGATAGTCGGCTAAGGCCTCTTCCCGTCGCCCCAATTGCTTGTTGGAACGGGCCGAGAGCCAGTGATACAGAAACAATTCTGACTTCTGAGTGGGATCTGGCTTACCCATCGCCAGCAAAGCCAGGGCCTGGGGGTGGAAGTCGGCTCCCGCCGCCCGTCGGGCCCACTCCAGGCGGCCGCGCACAAAACCAGAGTACTTGGTCCAGAGCGGATGCTGTGGCCCCGGGATGTCGTTTTGACTTCTGGCCGAGAGAAAACTCTGAAACAGTTCTTTGAACTCTGGGGGCAACTGCGCATCCAGCGGGATCACGGCCAGCTCGCGCGATTGGCAGGCGGCGTTCCCCAGGCGAATCTTGATCAGTTGTTGGGTATCGGGTTGGATCCCGCTGGGAAACTCGGCGGCCTTGCGCCGCCAATCCAGCACCGTTTCCAGGTTACGCTGGCCGTGGTTGGCATACAGCGATCTTGGCGCAGAGTACTCCAGCAAGGGTCGGTCATCCGTGTTGACCGGACCGGCTGGAATCTGACGCTTCAGATAATCCCAGCTGCAAACATACTGTCCCAGGATCTCTTGGGGATCGAGAAAGCCCAGTTCGATCATGGCGGCTCTGAAGTCGGCATTCTCGTCCCAATAAGCTCGGATGCGCTCAGGTCGACAGTCCAGCTTGCGGGTCTTGCCCATCAGTAAAAGGTCAGTGCCTCCCAGCCAGACCTCTCCCTCAGGGAAGACACCGAAGAATGTGCGCAAGACCATATTCAGGTCGTCGGGCGATAGGGCATAGAGGTTGCACCACTGCAGATAGACGCCCGGATCGTTGAGCTTGCCACGACAGGCGCGGTAAAAATCTTGGGTGTATAAATTTCCAATGCCGGCGATCCACGGATTGGACGGCTCGTTGATGAGGATGTCAAAACGGCCCGGGGAACCGAGGATGAGGGTCCGCCCGTCGGCTTCCAATAGTTTCACGTTGGGGCGTTTTTCGTAGGCGGCCAGATAGGGGCTCCAGATGGGCACGCAGTCGAGCACTTTGCTCTCGAGTTCAGCGCAGACGACCTCGCGAACCTGACGAGAGCCAGAGATCGTGAAGAGGGTATCGCCAGAACCCAGGCCGATGACCCCGGTTCGGCCCACGTCATCTAAATACATTAACGGAAGCAGGCCGATCATCATCATGTTGGCCCGGTCCAGCAAACCCATACTGGCGTCGACTTTACCATTGACCTTGAGGCAGGGCGAGTCGGGCGCGGGCCATTCCGCCGCCACGCTGCAGGTTAACCCGTCGCTATAATAATAAGGCTCGGGCCGATTCAGGACTTTCGTTGGGCTCAGATTTCCAAGTACCACGCCCGCGGACAGGATACCTCGGCCCCAATTGGGGGTGGTCCAGTTGAACACCAGCAACGTCCCCACCAGCAGAGAGCCGGATTTACGTCGGGAGGTATGCAAGAAACAAAGCAGCCCGGCCAACAGATTTAAGCTCACGGCCAGACGCAGGGAATTCTGGACACCAAGCATAGGCAGGCCAAAAAAACCGCAGCCGAGGCTGCCCAGAATACAGCCCAAGGTATTGGCTCCGTAGATGTTACCGATACTGCGGCCCAGTCCTCCGTACTGGCGATGGTAGATGTCAGTGACCAGTGGGAAAGACAGACCCATCAGGATGGTGGGCGCTAACAGAATGAGAGCGCAAAAAAGCAGATTGACCAGCACCACCATCGTGTAATTGTTGCGCACGGAAGGTAGGATCCAGGCGAAGGCCAGGGGCAGGTAGCCCATCACCAGGCTGGACAGGGTGGCGCTGACACCCAAACCGAGGCAGACTGTACCCAGCTGAGACCAGCCAACCTGGCGAGTACCGAGCAACCGCGGATAAAGCAGGCTGCCCAGTGCGATGCCGCTCAGGAAGACCACCAGGATCGAGGTGAAAGAATACACCGCACCTCCCAGCGTCAGAGCCAACCCACGAGTCCAGCCGAGCTGAAAGGTCATCGAGGAAAAGCCTGCCAGAGCGAAGATGAGGGGCAGCAGGGTCAGACTGCCATCCGAGATGGGAGAGTTCTCCTCAGGCTGAGGCGCCACTTCTTGATAGGACCGTCCCAGAAAAAAGCCCAGCAGTCCGATGAAGGCGTTGATGCTGGCGGCCACCAGGACCGACAACTTGAGGCCCAGCCATGGCAGCAACAGGTAACCGGCTCCGGCTGCGCCCAACACCGCGCCCCAAGTGTTCAGACCGTAGAGACGCGACAGCTGAGTGCCGATGCGTTCTTTCTCGGCGGAAAAGAGGCAGCCGACAATCGGAAGAGTGGCTCCCATGGCGATGGTGGGAGGTAGCAACGCCAGAGCCGACAGGCCGAAGCCCAGCAGATTCAGGGGCAGCCCGCTGAGACCCAGTGAAGACTGCGCATAATACAAGCTCTCCACCCGGTCGAGCAGGTGCAGGCTGAGCAATCCCCACAGCCCCACGAAGAACTCCAGGGCGCCATAGCAACTGACGAAGCGCCCCCCCGCCCAACCGGAGCGCAGCCGGCCATCCGCAAAACGCCCCCCAAACCAGCTCCCGATGGCCAGGCCGCCCATGTAGGTGGTGACGACTGTGCTTACGGCCAGAATAGAATGACCGAAGACCAGAGTCAGGCGCCGAGTCCAAAGAATTTCGTAGAGCAGGCCGGTGAAGCCAGAAAAGAAGAAAAGGAGCCAGGCCCAGCGGAAAATGGGCTTAACTGCTTTATCCAAGCGGCTGACCGAGATGGCGAACCTTGATGAAGTTGGTGGGCGCGCCCAGCGGCATGCCGGCCACCACCACGATGGTGTCGCCAGGTTGCATGAAGGGTTGTTTCAAGGCGGCAGCTTCTGCCTGCTCCAGGAGCTCATCGATGGTTTGATACTGACTGACTCCCAGGGGAGTTACACCCCAGCTCAACAGCAGCTGGCGGGACATGGCCGGATCGGGGGTCAGGGCCAGAATGGGGGCCCGCGGTCGATACTTGGAAATTCGGCGCACTGTGGTTCCGTTGACGGTGCAGGCCACGATAGCCTTGGCCTGGAGTTCTTCAGCGACCTCACAAGCGGCCAGGGCCAGCACTTCCCCGCTCTGACCATGGCCGGCCACCTCAGTCAGCACGCTTTCGTAGTTGAGGTTGCGCTCGGCCCGATGGGCGATGCGGTCCATCACCTGCACGGTCTGAACCGGGAAGGCTCCAGAGGCCGTTTCACCGGAAAGCATGACTGCATCCGTGCCGTCGAAGATGGCGTTGGCCACGTCCGTGACCTCGGCCCGGGTGGGTGTGCTCTGGGTGATCATCGTCTCCAGCATCTGGGTAGCGGTGATCACCGGCTTGGCCGCTTTGAGAGCCAGTTTGATGGCTTCTTTCTGCACGATCGGCACTTCTTCCAGGGCCACTTCGATACCAAGGTCTCCGCGGGCCACCATGATGCCGTCGGCGGCGTGGACGATTTCTGCCAGTTCATTGAGAGCTTCTTGCTTCTCGATCTTGGCGATGATCGGACGTCGGATTCCCATTTCTCGCATAATCGCTCGGGGCAGATCCAGGTCCGCTTCGCGCCGCACAAATGAGAGGGCCACCAGGTCGACGCCCATTTCCAGACCAAAGCGAAGGTCTGATTCGTCTTTCTTCGTCAGGGCCGGAGTGGAAAGGACGGCTCCCGGCAGATTGACGCCCTTCTTGGATTTGAGAGGCCCGCCCTGAATGACCCGGGTCACCACGTGGTCGTTGTGGCACTCCTCAACGCGCAACTCCAGCTTGCCGTCGTCCAGCAGAATGCGGTTACCGGGCATCAGTTCCTGAGCCAGGCCGCTGTAAGTCACGGTGGCGGCGTGCTTCGTGCCCATCTCCCCCGCCTGGCCGCTTTCGGGAGCGCGCAAACTGAAGAGTTCACCAGCGATCAGTTCGGCTCCATCCTCCACCAGCCCCAGTCTGATCTTGGGTCCACAAAGGTCCTGCAGAATGGCCAGAGGCAAACCGGTTTCTTGGGAGGCCAGGCGTAGATTGGCGTAGGTACGCGCGTGGCTCTCGTGGTCCCCGTGAGAGAAATTCAGGCGAGCGATGTTCATGCCGGCCCGAAGCAGAGCTTTCATCGTTTCGATGTCCTGGCTGGACGGACCAATGGTACAGACAATGCGAGTCCGGCGAGCGGTTGGAGAGCTGCTCACTAGACTTTGACTTCGCGCTGGACGCGGCCCATGGCTCTGTATTTGTCGTAACGTTGCTGGACCAGATCGTCTGGAGCGAGCTTCACCAGCTGCTCCAGATGCTTGGACAAAGCCATTTGAACCGCTTTGTAGGTCAGGCTCAGGTCACGATGAGCGCCTCCCAAGGGTTCGTGGATCACCTCGTCCACCAGGCCCAGCTTCGTCAAGGTCTCGCTGGTCAGACCCAGAGTGGCGGCGGCCTGCTCGGCCTTGGAGGCATCTCGCCACAGGATAGTGGCGCAGCCCTCAGGGCTGATGACCGAGTAAACGGAGTGCTCCAGCATCAGCACCCGATCGCCCACCGCGATGCCCAGAGCCCCGCCCGAGCCTCCCTCCCCGATGACCACCGTCAAAATGGGAACGGTCAGCTCGGTCATCAGGGCGATACTGCTGGCGATGGCTTCGTATTGGCCACGCTCTTCGGCTTCAATGCCGGGATAGGCGCCTGAGGTGTCCACAAAGGTGATAATCGGCAGCCCGAAGCGCTGGGCCATGATGAAAAGTCGCTGAGCTTTTCGAAAGCCCTCGGGAGCGGGCATCCCAAAGTTTCTGAGCAGGTTCTCCTTGGTGTCTTTGCCCTTCTGATGGCCAACCACCAGCACAGCCCGACCCTCGAAGCGGGCCAGTCCTGCCACAACCGCCGCGTCATCGGCGTAATGGCGGTCTCCGTGGAGTTCGTGGAAGCCGGTGAAGAGCTCGCGGATATAGTCGAGCGTCTTGGGGCGCTGTTCATGGCGAGCGATCTGGACCCGGTCCCAGGCGCTCAGATTGCTGTAGATGCTGTGTTTAAGCTCTTCCGCTTTGCGCTCTAACTGGCGCACCACGCCCGTGAGGTCTACGCCGCTCTCGGCAACCTTTTTGAGCTCATCAATTTTGCCCTCGAGCTCTAACAGGGGCTTTTCAAATTCAAGACTCACTGATGACCTCCAGCGGCCGAGTCAGCAGCGACAGCAGTTCATAGGCCGTGCGTTTCAGCTCGACGCGTTTGACAACTTTGTCCACGAACCCGTGTTTTTCATAAAACTCGGCGGTTTGAAACCCGGGGGGCAACTTCTGACGAATGGTTTGCTCAATCACGCGCGCACCGGAGAAGCCAACAATGGCGCCAGGTTCGGCCAGGATGATGTCCCCCAAGGAAGCAAAAGACGCGGCCACTCCAGCCGTGGTGGGATCGGTCAGAATGCACATGTAGGGCAGACCGGCCTTGTTCAAGCGGCGCACGGCCGCGGAAGTTCGAGCCATCTGCATCAGGCTGAGCATGCCCTCTTGCATACGCGCTCCGCCCGAGGAGGTGATCATGACGGTGGGCAGCCCGAGCTCCAGGGCCCTTTCCATCATGGCCGTAATCTTTTCACCCACAGCTGAACCCATGGAACCGCCTCGAAAGTGGAAATCCATCACTCCCAGCGCGACTTCAAGGCCTTCGATTTTCGCTTTGCCGGTCAACACGGCGTCAGAGAGCCTGGTTTTGGCCCGGTCCTGCTGGAGTTTGTTGAGGTACTCCGGTCCAAATTCCAGAGGGTCCATGGAGATGACGTCCGAGTCCCACTCGAAAAAACTGCCTTCGTCACACATCTGCTGAACGCGCTCTTGAGCGGTCATTTTGTGGTGATGCCCGCACTTTTCGCAGACTTTCAAGTTCTCTTGAAAGTTCTTCTTATAGACGGCGGTGCCGCAGCCGGAGCATTTCACCCACAGGTCAGAGCCCGGAGCCTTGGCCGGAACGGCGTCGCCCTCGGAGGAATCAATGCGCGGCTTTTGTTTGCGAAACTTATCGAAGATGGACATGGCGCTAGCATTACCCCACTGGGGGGGTCAAAAACCTTCTTCCGGCACAGCCACGATTTGTTCACCCCAGCGGCGCTTCAGCCGGCAACGCAAGCGCAGGCCCCGCATGGCGGGTCCGCCTCGAAGAAGCAGGGGTAAGAAATTATCGCTGGTGGCCTTCATCCATCCTTGCCTTTCGCTTTCCGACTCGATCAGGGCTTCGCGCACCGTCCCCAGATTTTCGCGCTGAAAGGCAACCTGCTTGCGCTGAGCCAGACGCAACAGACGATCGCGACGAGCCTGCAGGATGGCCTCATCCACCTGGGCCGGGAACCGAGCCGCGGCCGTGCCGGGGCGCTGTGAGTAAGGAAACACGTGAATGCGTGCAAAGGGGGTGCGGCGAACATAGCCCATCATCGTTTCAAAATCTTGATCCGTCTCACCTGGGAAGCCAACCATAAGGTCGGTGGTCAGACTGGCACCGGGAACCTGCCTGAGTTTCTGCACCAGACCATCGTAGTGAGCCAGGTCATAGCCCCGATGCATGCGCTCCAGAATTCGATCGCTGGCGTGCTGTAACACCAGGTGCAGATGCGGGCAAAGTCGGGGATCCCCCATCAGTTCAAACATTCTTTCAGGGAACAAGTCCGGCTCAACCGAGCTGAGCCGAAAGCGGATGTCGCGAGTTTCCTGGAGCAAGTATTCCACCAGGTCAGCCAGGTCCTCGCCCCGTTCGCGCCCCCAGGCGGACAGATGGATTCCGCTCAGGACCACCTCAGAGGCTCCCAGTTCTAAGACATTTTGCAGCACCCATTCCCGAGTCTGACTGCGGGCCCGGCCGCGAACGTAAGGCACAATGCAGAAAGTGCAGAACTGATCGCAGCCTTCCTGAATGCGCAGCAAGGCGCGGGCGCGATCGCGGCGCAACCAGCCACGCTCCAGGCGTTCCCCGCTCGGGCAATGCCTGGCTCCAATTTTTTCCAAAATCTGATCGCGCTGATCCGGGGGCAGGCGTAGGGCGGTGGAGGGAACACGTTGCCAGGTTCCACCTTTTTGGGCAGCGCCGCAGCCAGTGACCACCACCTGCTCTCCCAAACGGGCCGCTCGACGCACCATCTGGGCCGACTTACGGTCTGCCTCGCGAGTCACAGTGCAGGTGTTGACGATCTGGCAATCCGCTGGCTGACCGAAGGCAACCTCTTGAAAACCGGCCCCCAGCAGAATCTGGGCCAGTTGTTCTGAGTCCGCCTGGTTGGCTCGACAACCCAGGGTATGGATTGAGAAGCTGGGCAACTAAGCTTTCGTGAGTCGGGTCAGCTCGGCGTGCACGGCGTCCACCAGGGCTTTACGCACCTCGCTCAACTGGCCATCGGTGGTCACTCCGGCCGCCCGCGAATGTCCCCCGCCGCCGAAGAGAGCCGCCACCTGGTTGATGGGATGATTACGGGAGCGGATACTGGCCTTGATTTTGGCGCCCGGTGCTTCGCGCACCAATACGACCACGTCCGCCTGCTCGACCCGGTCGAGTTCGTCCACAAAAAACTGAATCTCTTCTGGCCGCACATTGTATTCGTCCATGGAGGCCTGGGTAATCTCCGCCCAGGCCACGCAGACACCGTCCCGTTCATCCACGGTCAGGTCGTTGAGCATGCGACCCAGTAGTTTGAGCACATTGGGTGTACTGTTGCGGTAGACCGAGCGAGAGACCTCATCGGTCGCGACTCCGGCGGCCACCATGGAGGCCAGACGCCGATGGGTGGCGGGGGTCACGCGAGAATACTGGAACGAGCCGGTATCGGTTAGAACGGCCACATAGAGCGCGGTGGCCATGGAACGATCGAGCGGAACATCGAGATGATGGATGACCTCGAAGGTCATCTCACCCAGAGCTGCCACTTCCGGCAGAACCCAGTTGATGTCGCCGTAATTCTCGTTGTCCTGGTGATGATCAAAATTGAGAAGCAGTGGGGCCAGCTTGCGTGGCTCAAAACCCTTGGGCATGCGGCCCAGAGTGGGACATTCCAGGGCGATGACGGCGTCGAACTTTTCGTCTGGAACTTCGGCGCTGGTTCGCTCAAGACCAAAAAGAATGCGACTGAGCGAAGAAGGGATGGACTCGGGCAGATAGGCCACGACTTTCTTTCCCAGAACGGTCAGAGCTTGTTGCAGGGCCAGCATGGACCCGAGGTGGTCGCCGTCCAGTCCCACGTGGGAAACCAGCAGGAAGCTCTTATTATCCCTCAGCGCCTGCACAAAAGCCTGGGGTACCTGAAAATCACCTTTCACCGAGAAGCTCCCTACTGTCCGTCAAGACCTAACTCCAATCGCTCTGGCCCGCGCCTTGCCGGACCGGGGGCGGGAGCCTCCGGAGCAGCCACTGGGCTAACAGCGGGTGTTCGCAGCATATTCGCACCAACCTTCTGGCGAGCCTCGTGCACAAGCCTTACAAGTGGGGAATTTTCCTGGGGTGTGTAGTTGAGAAGGGCCAGAAAGTAGCTGACAACCTCGGAGTTGAACTGGGTTCCCGCTCCTTTTTCCAGTCGACGCATCGCTTCTGCGGGATCCATGCCCTTACGGTAAGGCCGATCGGAAATCATGGCATCGTAGGAATCGGCCACAGCCATAATCTGTGCGCCCAGCGGAATCTGATCGCCACGCAGCCCCTGCGGGTAACCCTTACCGTCCCAGCGCTCGTGATGGCCCAGCACCATTTTTTGAATTTCCGGTGAGACGGAACGAATGTCTCGGATGATCCTGGCGCTGTGTACGACATGCTGCTTCATGATGTCGAACTCTTCGTCCGTCAGGGAGCCTTGCTTCATCAGAATGCTGTCGGGAGTGGAGATCTTTCCCACGTCGTGGAGCATGGCGGCAGTATTCAGGTCCTTGAGAAAACTGGCGGGCAGGCCCATGGCTTGGGCCAGACGCAATGAATAAGTGCAGACCCGAGCCACGTGTCCGCTGGTGTATGGGTCCTTGGCTTCGATGGCCTGGGCCAGAGCCCGAATCATCTCTTCATGAGTGCGCTCCCGCTCGGCCAAAAAAAACAGGTTGCGAATGGAGATGGCCGCATCCGTGGCCAGGATCTGCATGTAGCCTTGATCGTGAACGGTAAAGCGATCCCCGACCAGTCGGTTGCCCACCAAGATCAGACCGAGCGGCGTGTTGTCGATGGGCGTCTGCAGAGGTACGATCAGAAAGTTCTTCAGGTCGTCGGCATGTGGCTGGTAGCCCTTGGATTTGTCGCGGAAAATCGGAATTAATTGGTCCAACCCGTTGAGGGGCCAGAAAGGTCGCATGGGCTCAACGCCGTCGGTCTGAGTGTAGAAAAAGGACTCCCCACTCACGGCCAGTCGTCCCAGTAAGCCCTGCCCAACCGTGCCGTTGAGCTTGACGCAGGCGCTGTCGGTCAGGCCTTCCTTCCACTCCACCACCAGTTGTTGACCTTTGCGCAGAAGAATCACGGCGATGTTGACCTGCAGTTGCTCTTTGGCACAGGAAACGATGGTCGACAGCAGTTCGTCGGGGTTGCGCAAAACCGCCATTCGATGGGCGATCTGCATCAGCGCTTCAAGTTTGCGCCGCTCCTGGTTGAGTTCTTGTTCTTGAACCAGACGAGCTTCACCGTGAGTGCGGGCCGCTTCTTGAGCTTTTTGCAGGGCCGCTGCCTGGTTGCGCATGGGTTCGTCGGAGCCCTCAGAGCGCCCGCGGGCCTGGGGCAGCGCCTGAATCAGGAAGGGGGCGGCACACAGGGTGATGACTCGGTAAATCAGAGTGAGTGGGCTAAGGTGGGCCAGGTTGCGGTCCATAATGGTGGGAGCCAGCCAGCAGACGCAGTTAACCCAGGCAAAAATCACGGCCGCCTGCTGACCCCTTTCGATCGCGATGAGGGCGGTCAAGGCCAACGGCAGCATCAGAATTGTGCCGGGTCCGGCGAAGTAACAAAGGAAACCCACCAGCAGCGACTCTACGGCCGCCATGACCAGCGGTTGGCCCTCGTCCTCCCCTACCCTCCCCTGGTAGGCCGCCAGGACGGTCAGGGCCACACACAGCCCGGCCGCCACCGGCAACACTCCTGTCCCCTTATCGGCCACGACCTGCAGCAATCCGCTTAAATAAAGAAAGACTCTCAGTGGCAGGGCGGGAGGCAGATTGAAGGCGCGAGCCCGCGAGGAGCGGGTCTTGCTGCCGCGGGTCGTCGACCGTCGGGCCGATCCAGCCAGAGGCTAGGTCCAGCCTTCGCGCAGGAACATCACCACGCCGTCGATCTTGACCAGCAATAAGAGTGAATTACAGTGCGGGCAGCGCGTCTGCTCGTTCAGGCTCAAATTCTCCAGCTGCAGGGCGGCGTCACATCCGGGACAGTCGGGTAGCACCAGGCGTCCCCGGTCTTGATTGACGATACTCACGAGTGGGCTCCGGCCTGCTTGGCGATCAGGCAAAGCGGATCGGGGTCGGTGAGCGTGCCCGAAGTCACATAAGCTCGCGAACGGTCTCCGCCTCGGCAAGACTTGAAGTAGTCACACTTTTTACAGGTGTTGTTGCCCGGGTTGTTGCGCAGCACTTTCAGACCGTGGCCCTGATGCCAGATTTCTTTGAGGGATTTCTCGCGCACGTTTCCGGCCGCGAGCACCGTGCCCAGGAAGCCACTGCCGCCCACCAGACCCTCGGAGTTGATGTGGCAGTGCAGTTGTCCGTCTTCGCTGCCGAAGCCCTCGAAGACGCGCTTTTTTTGAAAAGGCGGCGGAACTTTAGAAACGATCTCCACTTTGCAGCGGCTGGTTTCTCCGATTCGGCGAGCCAGGTCCAGGGCATTGTTGGCCTCGTCGATGGTGAGCAGCATCTTGGGATTCTCCTTGGCGCGACCCACCGGAGCCACGATATCGAAGACGATGCGGGGAATTTCGAAACGTTCAGCCTGCTTGACCAGAGCGGGAATCTCGGTCAAATTGTCGCGCTGCAAGACGGCGTGAAAGTAAATGGGCGCCTTGGACAGCTCTTGCAGGTTCTTGATGCCGCGCATCGCCTTGCGGTAGGCGCGATCACCACGAAGGTAGTCGTAGCTCTTTTCGCTCCCCGCATCCATGCTGACTTTGATCTCGTCGATGGCCAGTTCGCCCAGTTTGGCGGCCACGGCCCGGGTGGCCATGGTGGCGTTGGTTGCAATGGAGACTTTCATTCCTCGACTATTGGCGTGCGAGATGACATCAAAAACATCGCCACGACCCAGGGGCTCGCCGCCTCCGAGCCTCAACTTGAAGCAACCCATCATGGCCATTTCGTCGATGGTCTTGCGAATGTCCAGAATGGTCAGTTCTCGAGGACGAGCCGCGCCGGCATCAGCCCAGCAGTGCTTGCATGCCAGGTTGCAGTAGCGCGTCAACTGCAGATAGACGGTGGTGGGAGCCGACAGATACTGAGCTCCTTCGGCCATCTCATTATCCAAGAAGACGCCCTGGAAGGTGCCGTCCTTGACCAGTCCAATGCTGGAGCACAGTTGGATAAAGGTGTCAAAGGACTGACGCGTGACGGTCTCGCTCAGTTCGCGATAGACCTCGTCCAGAGAATAGTCCTGGCTGCGAGCGAAGATTCCGGTGGCTTCTCCGTCGAAGGGAATGTAGTCAGAATTCTGACGATCGTAAACCAG
Source organism: bacterium (assembly GCA_018266105.1). Lineage (GTDB taxonomy): Bacteria > Vulcanimicrobiota > Xenobia > Xenobiales > JADMJV01 > JADMJV01. Next base: position 172,041 of record JAFEBA010000010.1, read on the forward strand.
ACAGCCAAAGTATTCACGGCGCGCCACGAAGGGCTTGGTGGCCAATTGGTGGAGACGGTCACCCGCGCTCAAAGAAGTTATCATCCATCATCTCGCTTTTTGGGGGCATTACTTGACTGGCTTTCTAGGAGGCAATCAAAAAGCCCTTCGCCGTAACTGGAAGGGCTTAAACGAAGCCACTGGGGCCCAAAAAGAAAGAGGCGCTTACGCGCCTCATCTTAGCCCAGCGACTCGCCTTCTTTATCGTGAAAGTCGCATTCCTCAATACAGTCACGAAAACTCTTGAGTGGTCGCGACTGATAAGGATGTGTGCAGTTGATAAAAATTCGAGGTGACTCACCTTCGAGACTAAACCCGAAATCTACATAGCCACAAAATCGATCGGGAACATGCTCGATGCAATATTCATAAAGCTCATTGTAGATTTCAGGATAACTGTGCTGAAACATGTGTTTCTCGCACTGGAACACGCCCAGCACTGAACTTCGAAATCTACAGGGTCTGTACGCCATCGTACTCTCTCACTCTCAATCCGTTCCCGGCATCTCGGCACCGGGGTTTCAGCGATTGCTTCACTTGAAGCATCTCCTCTGAACCGGGGTTCGATTCGGAGGACTGCCTTTCTCGTCGACCTATGGAGTTCCTGTCGAGCGGACAAAAAGTTTAAAGTTCTCTCTCAAGACCGCAAGACGAAAATAGAAAAAGGTCCGCTTTCAACAAGCGGACCTTTTGGTGGAGCTAGTCGGACTTGAACCGACGACCTCTTGCATGCCANNAAGCGCTCTCCCAGCTGAGCTATAACCCCGTGGGACTGAGAATATAATCGCTCGTTCGCGCTCTGTCAACCCTTTTTGAATCAGAAGATGAGAAAATTTCGAGGGGGCATGCGACCTTCCGGTTACCCCCGGGGTACAACAAAAAGACTCGCCCGAAGACGAGTCTTTTTGTTGACCTCTGTCGCCCTTAATTGGTGGCGGCAGACTTGGCAACGGCCTTGGTGGGGTCGACGCGCACGGCCGGCGACATGGTCGAAGCCAGCGAGATGGAGCGCAGGTAGGTACCCTTTGAACTCTGCGGCTTGGCTTTGACGACCGCTTCCAGCAGAACGCGCAAGTTTTCCAGCAACTTATCCTCTGAGAAGGACAGGCGGCCGATGCTGGAGTGAACGACGCCCTGTTTGTCGGCACGGTACTGAACCTTACCAGACTTGAGTTCTTCCACAGCCTTGACCGGGTCAGGGGTCACCGTGCCGGCCTTGGGGTTGGGCATCCGCGGTCCCAGGATACGGCCCAGGTCTTTACCGATGAGGCCCATCATATCCGGAGTTGCTACGCACAGGTCAAAGTCCGACCAGCCACCCTTGACCTTGGCCACCAGGTCTTCGGCACCCGCCGCGTCTGCGCCGGCTGCTTCAGCGGCGCGGATGCGATCACCCTTGGTGAACACAATCACGCGAGGGGTTTTGCCGGTTCCGTGCGGCAGCACGGTGGTGCCACGTACGGTCTGGTCGCTCTTGCGGGGATCGATGCCCAGTTTGACGTGAACCTCGACGGTCTCGTCGAACTTGGCCGAGGCGATCTTCTTGACGATGGAGATCGCTTCTTCCAGTGCGTGCAGGGCGTTCTTGTCATAAGCTTCAAGAGCGGCCTTGCGTTTCTTGGTTACCTTTGCCATTGTATACCTCCGTGGTGCGAACGGGATCTCCAAAGGAGATCCCTCCCACAAAATTAATGAGCCCCAGCGCTAACCAGGGCTCAAACTTTTTGGGTTTTAGTGTACGACTTCCAGGCCCATCGAACGGGCGGTGCCCTCGATGATGGCCACGGCGGCGTCGATGTCGTTGGCGTTCAGGTCGGGCATTTTGATTTCGGCCACTTTGCGGACCTGAGCGGCAGTCACTTTGCCAACCTTCTTCTTATTGGGCTCGCCCGAGCCTTTCTGCACGCCGGCTTCCTTAATCAACAAGGTGGAAGCGGGCGGGGTCTTGGTCACGAAGGTGAAGGAGCGGTCCTCATAGATCGTGATTTCGACCGGGATGATCATGCCGATCTGAGAAGCGGTGCGCTCGTTGTACTGCTTCACGAACTCCATGATGTTCACGCCGTGCTGACCGAGCGCGGGACCGACCGGCGGAGCCGGGTTGGCCTTTCCAGCCGGGCACTGCAGCTTCACCATTGCTTTAACTTTCTTAGCCATGACTACTCCTCTTTATCTATCCTAACGCTAGTGGGTTACGAGAGCTTCTCGACCTGTCCAAAGTCCAGTTCGACCGGGGTTTCGCGACCGAAGATCGAAATCAGGACGCGGACTTTCTCGCGATCCGGAGTGACCTCCTCCACCACGCCGTGGAAGTCCTGGAAGGGACCGTGGGTGACTTTGATGGCTTGCCCAACGGCCAGGTCCAGCTTGACCCGGGTCGGGGCTTCCATTCCCATCAACTGTTTAATACGACGCACTTCATCCTCGGGTAGCGGCACCGGTTTGGCGCCGGGACTCACGAAGCCGGTCACGCCCGAGGTGTTGCGCACCACGTACCAGGATTCTTCGGTCAGAATCATCTCCACGAAGACGTAGCCCGGATAGATTTTGCGCATGACGGTTTTCTTCTTGCCGTCTTTGAACTCTAACTCTTCTTCGGTCGGGACGTGAACCTGGAAGATGCGGTCGCGCATTCCCATGGAGTCAATACGCCGCATAAGGTTGTCGCGCACTTTGTTCTCATAGCCCGAGTAGGTATGAATGACGTACCAGTTGATGCGCGGGTCGACCGGCGCAGCTGGAGCGACCACGACGGCCGGCTCGGTCTCAGCCACGGCCTCGACGGCCTGCTCTTCGATATCCTGTTGTTGCTGTTCCATTACCACTCCCAGGCCAGTCGACCGAGGTCGCCAGCGTCCCTGATTATGCTGCTAGCGGAAGAACCGCTTCAAGAAAAAATCCAGCGCTCCCAGATAGCCGGCGAAGAGAATCAAGGTAACCATCACAACCGTGGTGGCAGCCTGCAACTCGCGGGCCGAAGGCCAAGTCACGCGGCCCATCTCCAGTCTGACGCCCTGGAGGTAGGCTTTGAGGGCCGCGGGGGTCCACCCGGACGGTCCCGGAGCTTCCGGGGCGGCCGCCTGGACCGTGGTTTTAGAACCCGTGTGGGCGAGGGCTGCTTTGCTCTCGCCACGGCTTCTCCGCGGACCCGTTCTCTTTGGGGCTGGTTGACCGGCCATCGCTGCGCCTCCTCTGGGAAATCCCATCCCTATACCGCCCGAAATGCTGTAGCCAAACATGACTGCTGCAAGCAGGGTCAGTCCCGTGGGAATCCACACTGCGGCGAACCCTTGGTGTCACCCTTAAGTTCGCAAGTCCCCCCGGACCGATAGAAAAAAAAGAGACCCTTCGGCCGTCCAATGCTTGCGCACCGAACTTTTTAGGGCCTTGGAGGCTGCATACCGCAGCCTCCGAGTTTGCTATGATAGCAACCTCAGGGGCTTGCTTCGCAAGTGAATGTTGCGAAGGCCCCCAGTTGGAGCTGGAGAGCGGGCTCGAACCGCCGACCTCGTCCTTACCAAGGACGTNNGGAGACGAGGTTCGAACTCGCGACAACCAGCTTGGAAGGCTGATGCTCTACCAACTGAGCTACTCCCGCACATCTTACTACACCCCGGTGACCCGGAGCTCTGTAATGCTGCTTTTCATACCATGCGTATTTAGGGTTGTCAACACTGATCTCTCGACAAGCACAGGAAACTGTTCAAAATCCTTGAAAATTGATCAAGCTGTGTAACTTCGTCTGGTTCGGGGGAAGATGGGGGCACACGAATCGCGGAGGTCCAATGAAAGCTTATCAATACACCGCACTGGCGCTGGCTACAACCGGAACGCTGTTGCTACCAGCCATGGCTGCTCGCCGCAAATCAGACCCGGGGCCCCATCCCCTGAAAATTTTAAAGATCGTCCAGGATGGCTCGTCCACTCAGAGCATGAACGGGTCTTCGGGTCGTTACCACGTCTGGATGCAGAACACCACCGACCTGGCCGTGGATAAGGTCGAACTCCAAATGGAGCTTTGGTCCAAAACCGGTCGCCTGGAAGACACCGTCAAAAAGGATGTTGGCACGGTTGAATCCGGAGCCAAAAGCATGGTTGAGCTCAAGTACAACGTAATTGGCGAGACCAATCTGAAACCGCGTTTCTGGGTACTCTACAACGGCGGCAAAGAGGCCCCGATTCAGTTCGAGGTGGATGGTCCCAGCTGGAACTACTGAGCCCCAGGGCTACACGCCCAGGAGTCGCTTGAGCATCGAGAGCGCGTCCAGAACGCGCTCTTGTTGTGTACCGTCCAGCGTCAACTGCACGGTTTCTTTGCCCTCGTAATATTGTGGGTAAGACCCGATGCGCACGTCCGCGTAGGCCTCCACCACGGCAGTGAGAGGGAGCAAGATTTCCAGCTCGGTTTTCTGAAGGTCCAGCTTTTCGCTATAGATTGGTTCAGATCGAAAGCGCTCGGCGATGGCCGAAAACTTCTTACGCACAATCGAGGGGACACCGGGAAAGAGATAGACATTGCCTACGATCAGCTGTGGGTATCGAGAGCCCTCGGGGTAGATCAGTTCGGACCCCTCGGGAATCCGGCACAGACGCGTGCGCTCAGGGCCAGCAGGCACGTTGTAGAGACGCTCCAGTAGAGCCTCCAGGCTGGGACTGTGCACCAGTGGCCGCTGCAGGGCTTGGGAGACGGCCGCGACGGTAACGTCATCGTGGGTCGGGCCCATACCGCCCGTGGTGAAGACATAATCATGTCGGTCGACCACCCAGCGCAGAGCCTCCACGATGTCTTCAATTTCATCGGGAACAAAAAGAACTCGCTTGACGTCCACGCCAAGCCCGTAGAGCTGCTGGCTCAGGTAGCCGAGATTCTCGTCTTTCACCTTGCCAGACAACAGCTCCTGACCAATGATGACCAGAGCGGCGCTTGGACACTGCACTGCAGTTTAGGCTTTCACCTGGACCTTGGCCATGGTGTCGCGTAAAGCTTCGGCCGAGGCCGTGAGGGCGGCTTTTTCTTTGGGCCAGAGTTCCATCTCCAGCCGCTGTTCCACGCCCAGGCAACCCAAACGAGTGGGCACTGAGAGGCAGACGTCTCTGAGGCTATACTCGCCTTCGATCAGGGTCGAAACGGGTAGGATGGCTTTGGTATCATAGGCCAGGGCCTTGATCACTTCCAGGATGGCCACGCCCACGGCGTAGCCGGCGCCGCCCTTCAGGGAGATCACTTCTGCGCCAGACTTGCGGGTGCGTTCGAAAATCTTCATCACGGCCGACTGATCATATTTGGGGAGACTGGTCAGAGGAACGCCATCCACGCAAGCGGTGGACCAGAGCGGAACCATGGAATCCCCGTGCTCGCCCAGGATGAGGGCCTGAAGTTGAGGAGCCGCCACCCCAAAATACTCGGCCAGCAATGAACGAAAGCGCAGGGTGTCGAGCACTGTGCCCAGCCCAATCACCCGTTGTTTGGGGAAGCCCGACTTCTCTACCGAGAGCTGAGTGAGGATATCCACGGGATTGGTCACAACGATCAGGTGGCATTTGTTGCTCACCGAAACCTTGCGTAATTCCTCCAGAATACCCAGGAAGAGCTGCACATTGCGATTGATCAGGTCCAGCCGGCTCTCGTCGGGCTTGCGGCGCAGGCCGGCCGTGATGACCACCACGTCCGCCCCTTCCAGAGCCTGGTAGCCTCCGGCGTGGATGCGCTGAGGGGCAGTGTAGGCCGAGCCATGCAGCAGGTCCAGGGCCTGTCCGGCCGCGCCCTGTTGATTGGCGTCCACCAGCACCAGTTCACTGCCCACGCCCGCCATTTGCAGGGCGAAGGCCAGATTGGAGCCGACCAAGCCGGCACCGCCAATAATTCCGATCTTCATTGCCTTATCTCCTCTTGGCCGCGAACTTTGTTCAGCGAGCCGCCACTTCCTCTGACGAGTGCTTCAGCATGGCCGTCCGCTCTACGACCTTGACACGAGGCCGGCCCGACTCTTTGCCCAGATTCACTTCGTGATCATCCAGGCGCTTCCAGCCCGCAAAATCGACCCGACCGGCTGGTAAGTGTTCCTGTGGCTCGCGAGTGGGAGCCTTCAATTTGCCCGCCAGCGCGTCGCTCAAGAGGGCCTGCACGCTCTCCTTAGCGCAGGGTTTGTTGGTTCCGATCACGCCGCTGGGGCCGCGCTTGATCCAGCCAGCCACGTACAGGCCAGGCTGACCGACCACACGGCCACCTTCATTGCTGATCACGCCTTTGCCATCATCGAAGGGGAGGTCCGCCAGGGGCTGTCCTTTGTAGCCGATCGAACGAAAAATCGAACCAATGGCGAGAGTCTCGCGCTCACCGGTGTCCTTGGCGGAAAGCTTCTCGGTCAGCTGATTGCGTCCAAGCGTGAGGCTTTCAACCCGGTCGGTTCCGTGGATCTCCAACGGAGAGACGAGAAATCGCAACACCAGGCGCTTCTCTGCTCCAGGCCGAATGGTGGCCTGGGAGAGCAGTTCCAGCCGCTTGACCACGGCCTTGTCGTTCTCGGCCTCGTGGGCGGCCTGACTGTAAGCATCTAGCTTTAGCTCGTCACTGCGAATCTCAAAAGAAACGTCTTCCATTTCCACTAATTCGCGAAGTTCCGGGTTGGTAAAGGCCGCTTGCAGCGGTCCGCGTCGCGCCAGAATGTGGACCTCTTTGACGGCGCAATTCTTCAGTTCTTCTAACGCGTGGTCAGCGATATCGGTTTTGCTGAGACGGTCGTGGCCGGACAAAAGGATGCGCGCCACGTCGATGGCCACATTGCCCACGCCCACCACGGCCACCCGGGGCTGGTCGAGCAGGAACTTCCGCTCCCGGTAGTCGGGGTGGCCGTTGTACCAGGCTACGAAGTCGGTGGCCGAATCACTCCCTCTCAGCTCCTCGCCGGGAATACCCAGACGGCGATCGGTCTGGGCACCGACCGTAAAGAGGACGGCGTGGTAGGCCTGACGCATCCATTCCAGTTCCTTCTGACCGACGGTCACGTTCCCGTGAAAGTGCAGGCGCGGATCTCGCATGATTTTTTCGAAGACGGCTGTGACATTCTTGATTTTCTGGTGGTCCGGGGCCACGCCATAGCGGACCAGGCCGTAGGGGGTCGGCAGAGCATCGAAGAGGTCGATGTGGACTTCAAAGTCGGTGCTCTTCAAGAGTTCTTCGCAAGCGTAAAGCCCGGATGGTCCGGCTCCTACTACTGCGACACGTAAGTTGCTCATCGGGCTAACCCCCTGGTGAAGTTTGTGCGGCCTGTATTATTTTGCGCCGCTCACTTCTCCTGTGGGACCGCGGATTCAGATGGGTTCAATATGACCCGTAAAGCGAGAGCCGGCTGACCTTTCCGAAGGGCGTACGCGGCAGCTGCGGCAGAAGCGTCCAAAGCTCCGGGCGCAACCAGTCTGGCAGCCGTACCTGAACATACTGGCGGAGTTCATCCACGGAGATCTTCTTTCCGGGTCGCGGCACGACGAAGGCATGCAGTTTATCCACCATGCCGATCCCTCTCAGGTCGCGCGGGAACCCCGCCGGCCAGCCCAAAACGGCCACCTCTTGAACGGCCGGATGAAGGTGAATCACTTCCTCGATGCGGCGCGGGTAGACGAGGTTCTCCCCCACGTGGCAGCAGTCGGTCATGCGTCCCAGCAGGTAGGTGTAACCGTCGCTGTCGGTCACACCCAGATCGCCCGTGTGCAACCAGCCCTCGCGTAGTGCCTCGGCGGTGGCTTCGGGTTCTTCCCAATAGCCGGTCATCAGTTGAGGACCACGCACCACCAGTTCGCCAATCTCACCCGGTGGTAAAGGCATACCGGTGGAAAGACTGAGAATGCGACTCTCGGTTTCTGCCAGGGGCAATCCCACCGAACCCTGCTTGCGCAGTCCATCGATGGGGCTGGCGTGGGTGATCGGCCCGGCCTCGGTCAGTCCAAAGCCCTCGATCACCTGGGCCCGGGTCACCCGTTCAAAGCCCTCCTGAACCTCCACCGGCAGCGGGGCCGAGCCGCAGGCGCACAGGCGAATGGATTTGAATTGATAGCTACGCAAATTGGGAAGATTCAGCAAAGCTGCGTAAAGCGCTGGAGTTCCAGGAAAGAGCGTCGGATGAAAACGAGAACTCAGGTCAGCCAGATGCTCCGGCTGCAGCGAACTGCTGAGAATCAACGTGCCCGCCATGTGCATTCCCAGATTCAAGACCCCGGTCAGGCCATAGGCATGGCCCAAAGGTAGGGCCGCCAGCATGCGCTCTTTGCCGCGGTGCATATTCTTATCCCAAGCGGCCAACTGCATGGTGTTGGCCCATAGGGCTCGATGGGATAAGACCACGCCCTTGGGAGTGCCGGTGGTGCCACCCGAGAAAATCAGAGCCGCTGAACGTTCACCGCCTTCCTGGAAAGGGGACTCGCTCGGGCTTGCTTCGCGCATACAGGCACGCCAGCGATGCACCCCACCGGGCAAGTTGGGTCGGCTTTTGGGCATCCGGAAGAGCCAGCCCACCTTGTTGCGCAGGTACTCCTTGCCGCTACTGAGAATGATATGTTCAACGCCGAGATTGCGGATGGAGTGAGCCAGCGTCTCATCCAGGCCGCTGCTGGTGATCACCACTCGCGGCCTGGTTTTGCGAAGTTGCTCGATGAGCAGAGGCGGGGGGATCAGCGGGCTACTGAGGCCGGCCACCGCACCAACCCACCAGATGGCCTGACAGGCGATCACAAACTGCGGCCAATTGGGCAGGAGCAGAAAAACCCGATCACCGGGTTGAACACCCCAGGATTTCAAAAGCCCGGCCAGGGCTTTCACCTCTTGCAAGAGTTGCTGGTAGTTTAGCGATCCGCGTTCGCTCCAGACCGCAGCCCTGCGCGGGAAGTCCCGCTCCGCCTGAATAAGAAATTGGACCAGGTTGCTCTGGCTGATCAGCATGGCCAGTGGTTTGTGCCCCGCGGCCAGGGATTCCTTTTGGTCGCTCTTAGTCGGCCATGGCGAAGTGGGCCAACTGCCCCTGGTGGGCTCGCTTGAAAGCCGGTCGAGCACAGAGACGGTCCACGTATTCGCGGATGGCGGGAAAGTCGCCAGCAGCCCGAACCTTGGGGATGCGGAGCGCGTCCGCCATCATGATATCAGCCACCGTAAAGCGACCTGCGGCCAGCCATGGGCGTTGGCTGAGCACGTCCTGCATTCGGGTCAAACGCTGGAGCACCCAGCCCTCGAGCGGATTATTGGCCTCCTCATTCAATCCAATGAACCACCACGGCACGGTCACCATTTCGATGGAATTGAGAGCGGCGATAGTCCACTGCAAAGTTTCCGCCTCGCCTTTCGGGTCGGTGGGCATGAGAATCTCGCTCTTGCGAGCCAGGTAAAGCAGGCAGGCACCGCTCTCAAACAGACTGATCTCCCCGTCCTCAAGGTAAGGCACCTGGCCAAAGGGCTGATGTGTGAAATGCTCCGGAGTGCGCTCCTGAAAGGGGACCGACCTGACCTGATAATTCAGGCCAGCCTCCTCGCAGGCCCAGCGTAGCCTAAAATCTCGAACGAAGCCGCGCGGCCCGGAGTCACCTCCGGGCACCCAATCAAAGGTCCAAATCGTCAGTTGCTCACTCATCGAAGGTCGCTCCATTCTCGCATTCCGCAAACCTTATGTCAGGTCGATGAGAATTTACAAGGCTCTGAAAGTTCCTTTGGCTGGCTGCTGCGGCCAGTCAATCACAGACAGACCCAGGTCCATGGGATCTTGAGTGAGGACCAGCGAGCCGGCTGGATGGGCGTTCCAACTCTGCTTCAGGTAACCCCACAAAGCAGGTTCTTGACTCGTGTAGAGTTTCCATAGAGGCTCGCCTAAACGAAGGATGGGCCAGCTGTCGAAGTTGGAACAGCAGCAGCCAACCGGTTGGAGGTCCTCGGGCTCGTAACGGGTCCAGGAAGCGGGGAGCTCGTCTTCGCAGGTCATCACCCAGTAATGCTCCTTTCGGCTTTGGCGCGGGCGGCCCACCGCGTACCAGCCCAGGCCGGGAGGGCCCAGCTGGCAGCCGTCCACGCACGGACAGCTGGCGATGCGCAACATTCGCAAAATCTGGTCGTCCCTAAACGGCCCCAGCATCTCCTGGCCACGCACCAGAAACCAGTGGTCGGCGTAGGCTCGATAGGCCTGCACTGAAGGGTCGCGTTCCCACCCATAGCCATCGTTCCAGGCCCAGCGCTCATTGGCTCGAACTGCCATGGTCGAGACTATGGCTCCTGATGGTTCAGGGGTTGATCGGTCAGTCGAGCGCGGGCGGCGGCCGCGTGGCCGTGCAGACCTTCCAGGTCAGCGAAGAGGGCTGTGTCCTGGCTCAATCGGGGCGAGGGGCCCGGGACGTGCAGCCAGCACTGGGGGCGCAGGAAGGTCAGTGGCGACAGGCCACCGGAAAAGCGGGCGCTCGTACCCGTGGGCAAGGTATGGTTGGGGCCAGCCATATAATCTCCGTAGGGCACCGTGCTGTGGTAGCCCAGGAACAACCCACCATAATGCTTCAGCCGGTCTTGCAGGGGCAGCGGATCGGCGACGGCCAGATGCAGGTGTTCGGGAGCCAGGCGATCCAGGGCGGCCAGGCAGGCTTCCAGGTCTTTGAGTCTCAACAGGGCGCTGCAATTCAACGACTGACGCAAAAAATCCGGATAGGAGCCCCGGGCCAGCTGGAACTGAATCTGTTCAGAAACCGCCTGCAGCAGGGCTTCGTCCCAACTGAGCAAGCAGCAGCGGGCATCCGGGTCGTGTTCGGCCTGGGCCAGCAGGTCCAGGGCCAGCCAGGCGGGCTCTGCCCCGCTGTCGGCCAGAATGGCCACCTCACTGGGTCCAGCCAGCATGTCAATGCCGATCACTCCCTGCAGCTGGCGCTTGGCCTCGGCCACGTAGGCATTACCCGGCCCAACCACCATATCCACTCGAGGGATCGTCTCGGTCCCGTAAGCCAGAGCGGCCACGGCTTGAGCCCCACCCATTTGGTAAAAACTCTGAGCCCCGATCAGTTCACCGGCATAGAGCACGGCCGGGTGTGGACTGGGACAAACCAGCACAATCTCGACCACGCCCGCCGCTCGCGCAGCCAGACCGGTCATCAAAGCGCTCGACGGCAGCGGATGGCGACCCCCTGGCGCGTAGCAGGCCACCCGGGCCACGGGCTGGAGACGCATTCCGCAGCTATACTCGCTCTGCTCGACCCGGACCGGGCCCAGGCTGGAGGCGACCGCTTCGTGGAAACGCCGGATGTTGGCGGCCGCCCGCTCCAGCACCTGACGCTCGTCTTCGCCCAGGGCAGCTGCTCCGGCCTGGCGTTCTTCGAGGGTCAGCAGCCGCGGCGGAGGATCGCCAAAACGCCGGGCCAGTTCGGCCAATGCCAGATCGCCTCGCTCGCGCACCTGATTCAGGATTTCTGAAACTCGTGACACCACCGTTGGGTCCTGACCGGCGCTGGCCACCGTGGAAATCCAGGTCCCGGCCTGAGCCCCGCTGAGCAGGGGGATCATCGCTGACGGCCTCCCAGCTCGGCCTCGATCTCTGACCACTCAATGCCTTCGCGCACGGCCAGGGTGCTCATGAAGTAGAGGGCGTCGGCGATCTCCCAGACCAGTTCACGGCGGTCCTTGTAGGTGGCCACCTCAAAGGCTTCCTCCATAATTTTGCGCTGCAGCAGCTTGGGGCTAGCCAAGAGTTTGGCGGTGTAAGAGCCTTCCACGGGATGATCGCGTCGGTCTTGCAACCGTTGAAAAAGCCGATGCAACGAGAACTCAGGACTGAGCAGCGGTCCGCCAAAGCAGCTGTAGGATTGGCGATGACAGGCTCGCTCCTGCGGCTCCACCACAAACAGCAGCGCGTCACGGTCGCAGTCAGTGCGACAGGCCAGCAGCTTCTGGCGGTGTCCCGAGGTGGCTCCCTTCTCCCAGACCTCCTGACGCGAGCGACTGTAGTAGATGCCCAACCCCTCATTCAGAGCACGGCCTAAAGACTCGCGGCTGCTGTAGGCCAGCATCAGCACCTGGCCGGAGGGGTCCTGCACGATGGTGGGCAGCAACTCGACCTTGTCGAAATCCAGGCTGTTCACGATCACATCGGCCGGCTTGAAGGCCCCGGTATAAAGAGCCATGCCGACCTGCACGTCCATTCCCAGGCGTGAAATGGCGGCGATTTCCTGACCGGTGGCGATGCCGCCGGCCACCGTAACCGGATGAGGCAGTTCGGCCGCCAGGCTGCGCACCCGCTCGAGGTCCATGCCCTTCATCCCGCCCTCGTCTTCCACAAAGGTGCAAAGGAAGGAGCCGCAATGAGGAGCCAGTCGGCGGGCACGGTCGAGCACGGACTCTCCTGTGGACTGGGTCCAACCGTGGTCGACCACCTTGCCGTCAACTTGATCCAGGGCCACCATCACTCGTTCGGGAGGTAGCTGGCTAAGAAACTCGGGCGTGGCCGCCGTACCCACGATCAGCTGCCGGGCCCCGGCCCGCAAGAGTTGCTCGGCTCGAGCTTTGTCGCGAATGCCTCCACCCACCCGAACCTGGGCCACCTGACAGATCCGTCGGATCAGGTCAAGGTTGTCGCCTTTGCCCATGGCCGCGTCCAGGTCGATCACGGCCACTTCCCCGTAGCGATTGAACTCGCGGGCCAGCTCCAGCGGGTCGGTGGGGCTGGTCAGAACGTGTTCCTTGCCCTGGCGGAGCTGGACCGCCTGACCTCCGATCAGATCGATGCTGCAAATCAGCATGGGTAACGCACGCTCACTTTCCCGGCCAGACGCTCTTTGAGAGCCCGCACCGTCCATTCTCCCTCGTGAAAAATACTGGCAGCCAGAGCCGCATCGGCTTTGCCAAGTCTGAAAACGTCTGCAAAGCTGTCCGGGCCCGAACCGCCACCTGACGCGATGATGGGGATCGTCAGCGCTTCAGCAAAGGCTCTGGTCAATTCCAGATCAAAGCCCGCCCGCGTGCCATCCTGATCCCAAGAGGTCAGCAGAATCTCTCCAGCGCCCAAGTCTGCCGCCTGCCTCCCCCACTCCAAGGCGTCTCGACCTGAACTTCGCCGGCCCCCATGGGTGAGCACTTCCCAGCCGTTGGCCGCCCGGCGCGCATCAATGGCCACGATGCAGCACTGAGAGCCGCAAGGTTGGGCAATCTCCCGTATAAGGTCGGGGCGCTCGACGGCGGCGGTATTGATGGAGATCTTGTCGGCTCCGCATCGCAGCAGGCGCTGAGCCGTTTCCAGACTGTTCACTCCCCCACCCACCGAAAAAGGAATGGAGAGATTGTCGGCCACCCGCTCGACCACCGAGAGCATGGTGATGCGTCCCTCATTGGATGCCGAGATATCCAGAAACATGAGTTCGTCGGCACCCTGTCGCTGATACATCAGCCCCAGTTCCACCGGGTCGCCCATGGCTCGCAAGTTTTGAAACTTAATGCCCTTGACGGTCTGCCCGTCGGCCACGTCCAGGCAGGGGATGATGCGATGGCAAAGCCCCACTACAACTGCTCCTTCCAGTGTCGCAACAACTGCTCGCCGAAGGCACCGCTTTTTTCAGGATGAAACTGGAAGGCGGTGAGGTTCTTCTGGCGGATGGCGGCACAAAAGAGCCCATGGTATTCGGCCTGATAGAGCACGGCCGTTGGGTCGACCGGCTGAGCATAGTAGCTATTCACGAAGTAGACGAATCCCTCAGGCCATCCCGACTGCCTGGCCTGCACATCGTTCCAGCCCATCTGGGGAACTTTGGGAGCCTGAAAGCGCACCACCTCGCCTTCAATCAGGCCCAGGCCCTCCACTCCTGGCGACTCCTGGCTGGACTGCAGGAGAATCTGCAGGCCCACGCAGATGCCCAAATAAGGTGTTCCTTCGCGCAGGATTTCGCCCAGGCGTAGCCTGACCTCGCTCAGGCCAGCCATCACCGCTCCAAAAGCTCCCACCCCGGGCAAAATCAGTGGGCGGTCGCCGCTGGGCTGAGTGACCAGGGCAAAGCTCCAGCCCAGTCGTTCCAGGCAGCGACGCAGGCTGCCTAAATTGCCGCCGCCGTAGTCGAGCAGCTCCAGTTCAGGCATCGATCATGCCCTTGGTGCTCAGGATCTGGCCGTCGTCCAGACGCCGGCAGGCCGCCCGCAAGGCTCGCCCAAAGCCTTTCATGGCGGACTCGATCAGGTGGTGGTCGTTGTCCTGGCAGTGGCTGTGTACATGCAAGGCGGCCCGAGCACTGTCAGCCAGGCCTTTAAAGAAGTCGCGAAACAGGTTGGGGTCCAAGTTGCCGATGGCGTGGGGGCCAAACTGCAAGCCCCAGACCAGGGTGGGACGGCCACAAAGATCCAGGGCCACAGTGGTCAGGGTCCCGTCCATGGCGAAAGAAAAACATCCTGCCCGTTCAATGCCCTGGTAGCCGTGACCGAGTGCCTCGCGCAGGGCCTGGCCCAACACAATACCCGTGTCTTCCATCAAATGATGGGGATCGACCTCGATATCGCCCCGGGCCTTCAGCACCAGTCCGAAACGACCGTGACAGGCGAAAGCGTCCAGCATATGCGAAAAAAAGGGCACCGGCGTATCGATCTGGATCGCTCCCCCATCCACACAAAGCTTCAGATCGATGTCGGTTTCGCGGGTTTTGCGCACCACCGCCGCGCTGCGTACATTCATGCTGGATCCAGAAGGAAGAGTGCGGGTAGATCAGCGATCTTTTCGATGATGTAATCGGCTCCGGCTGAGCGCAGGCGTTCTGCCGACTGATTGGTGGTCACTCCCACGGCCGTCAATCCGGCCGCTTTGGCGGCGACCATGTCGTCCACGGAATTGCCGACATAGATGCCGCCGTGCAGGCGGTGGCGAGCCATGAGCACGTGCAGCCCGTCAGGATGAGGCTTGGGGCGCGTCACTTCGGCATCATCCTTGCAGAGCACATCCCGAAAGTGCGGAGCCAGTCGGGGCGCCCAGATGGGTTCGAACTCCTGGCGAGGGCGGCCGGTGTAAATAAAGAGCGGGTGGCGAGCGGCCAGATTCTGGAGATGAGCTTCCTCAAAGAGAGCTGTCTCCACCTGGTGGGCCAGTTGCAGATAGAGCTGCTGACCCTCGCGCTGTAGTTCTACGAGCGGTCGCTCTCGACCATCTCGGCGCAACAGCTCGAAGGCGGCATCCCAATCGTCGTTGTAGCCGCCCTCGGCCCGCAGCTCCAAG
Source organism: bacterium (assembly GCA_018266105.1). GTDB lineage: Bacteria > Vulcanimicrobiota > Xenobia > Xenobiales > JADMJV01 > JADMJV01. The sequence continues at coordinate 187,274 of JAFEBA010000010.1, forward strand.
AGCTGTTCGCGCGAGCAACCGGTCAGGCGGCTGATGCACGTGTCGTAGCTCTGAGAGGTGTCCACCAGAGTATCGTCCAGGTCAAAGATGATGGCGTAACCACGAGTGAACTCGGCCAGTAGATGCAGCAGTCTCTCCATTTCGGCTTCGCTGCCCACAGAAACTCGGACCGAACCGCTCATCTTGGGCAGGCTGGAACGATCCCGCACCAGCATCCCTCGATCATAAAGATAAGCGGAAAGTGCTTTGGAATTGAGTCCAGCCCAGATCAGGAAAAAATTGGCGGCCCCAGGGGTGGTGCGGTAGCCCAGTCCGTTGAGCACCTGCAGCGCGTAGTTCTTGCGCACCATCAGCGCATCGGCCTGCTGTTGGACAAGCTCGCTGCGAGGCAAGAAATCCAGCAGCGCGCGCACGGCCAGAGCATTGACGCTGTATGGTGAACGCACCCTGCGCATCCATTCGATCAGCTGGGGATGAGCGGCCAGGAAACCCAGACGCAGACCAGCCATCCCCCAGGCTTTGGAGAAGGTGCGGCTCACGACCAGGTTAGGGTGGATTCTTACCAGCGGTAAGGCGGTTTGGCGGTAGTACTCGTAGTATGCCTCGTCGATGACGAACAGAGTTTCGGGAAAATCACGCAACCAGGCTCGCAGGCGCTGGAGCGGCAGAACTGCCCCGGTCGGGTTATCCGGAGTGGCCAGAATGGCCATTTTGACCCCCCGGCGCAGGGCCGCCTCCATTCCCTCAAGGTCGAAACGAAGGTCCTGGCAATTGGGAACTTCCTCCAGCACGGCCTGGCAAAGCTGTAAATAATGGGGGATGAGAGCAAAGGTTGGTTGGGCCACCAGGGCCCGGTCCTGATCCGGCTCCACGAAGGTGAAGGCAGTGACGAACAAACCTTCGTCGCTGCCGTTGGTGATCAGCAGGTATTCTTCTGGTAATTCCAGATGCCGCGACAGGCCTTGCAGCAGGCGGGTGTATTCAGGATAGGTGGTCAACTCGCCGGCATCAAAATCAGGAAGATGCTCGGGGAAGCCTTGAGTGTTCTCGTTAAAGTCAAGACGCACGCGCGAGCGGCGTCCCTCCAGGGGCGGCAAGTAGGCTTTCATGGCCTGCACGGCGCGGCGCGCTTGAGGGAAAGGCTGGCTCAAGGAACGATTTTCTCCAGACGATATTCCAGGATGTCGGTGGCTCCACCCTGACGCAACTTGGGAATGAGGGTGGGGACGTCGCGCTTGGGCACGGCTACTTTCACGGCGAAGCCCTGGTCGCCATAGAGGGGCGAGACGGTGGGCGAACGCATGGCGGGCATTTGAGCCACCAGCGCTTCCAAACGGTCGGCCGGCACATTCATTTCCAAAAGCACTCGCTGTTCGGCGTCCAGAGTGGAGCGCATCAGCATCACCATGCGCTCCAGTTTGTCCTTCTTCCAGGGGTCCTGGAGCACCGAGGTATGAACCACAAAGCGGGTGGTGGAGGTGAGTAAATCATCCACGATAGTCAGACGGTTGGAAACCAGGGTGGCGCCGGTGGAGGTGTTGTCCACAATCATATCGGCATCTTCCGGAGGCAGAGCCTCGGTGGCTCCAAAAGTCTTGATGAAGACGGCCTCGTAGCCTTTGTGTTGCAGGTAGCGCCGGGTCAGGCGTTCGTATTCGGAAGCGACCACCAGAGGAGTGGGCGGCTTGAAGGTGCCGTTCTCCACCAGATGCTCCGGTACGGCCGCCACCAGGCGCACAGGATTCAGTCCAAGGTCCATCAACTCGGTCAGACCAGAATCGGGGGGATCCAGTCCCAGTTCGACCATCCAGTCGTGGCCGACAAAGCCAGCATCATGGCGACCCAACGAAACCAGCGAGGCGATATTCTGGGGTTTGAGCAGTTTGGCGGTGATCTCCGGGTCAGAGCAACTGGGACGATAGGAGCGGGCGCCGAAAGAGAAACGGGCTCCTACCGAAGCCAGTAGAGCGGTGGTGCTCTCCTGCAGGCGCCCTTTGGGAATAAGCAGGCTGAGTTGGTTCATGGAGCTGCGTTTGCCATCGCCGCAGGGTGTCCTGGCTTGAAATCAGAAGAAGAACTGACGATGAGTGACTTGAGCGTCTGCAGAATGGCCAGTGCGCGGGTTCCCGTGGAGCAGGGAGAGTTTCAACTCCACCTCTACCGCAACAATCTGGATGGCCTGGACCATCTGGCCTTTGTTTTGGGAGATTTACAGGGGCAGCCGGGTGTGCTGACCCGGATCCACTCGGAGTGCTTTACCGGTGACGTGCTGGGCTCGTTGCGTTGCGACTGCGGGCCCCAGCTACACGAATCGCTGGCCATGATTGCCCGTCGCGGCACAGGAGTGGTGGTTTACATGCGCCAGGAGGGTCGCGGGATTGGACTGCTGGAAAAGCTGCGGGCCTACAACCTGCAAGATGAAGGCTTCGACACAGTGGACGCCAATCTGAGGCTGGGCCACCCGGCGGATGCGCGCGATTATTCCACGGCCGCTCTCATTTTGCAGCATCTGGGGGTGACTTCGGTCGACCTGATCACCAACAATCCCGACAAAATCGAGAGCATGCAGCAACTGGGGGTCAAGGTCGCTCAGCGTATCCCCCTGGTCGTGGAAGTTAATCCCGAGAGCCGGGACTATATTCAGACCAAAATTTCTCGAATGCAGCACCTGGGTCCAGGCTAGGAGCCACTTCAGTTGGGCAAAAAGACGGTGAAGGAAGACCCTTCGCCGGGGGTGCTGTGCAACTCCAGCGTGCCCCCGTGCAATTCTACCAGTTGTTTGCTGATGGCCAGGCCCAGCCCGCTGCTGTCCCGCCGCCGATGGTTGGAGGCCCGTGTAAACAAGGCGAAGATTGTGGCCTGAGCCTCGAGTGGAATGCCGATGCCGGAGTCTTCGACCAGGATGCGTACCCCGTTGATGACGCTTTGGGCCGAAACCTGAACCCAGCCCTCGGATTTGTTGTATTTGACAGCATTGCTGACCAGATTGCTTAAAACCTGGCGCAATCGCACCGGATCGGCTCGAACCAGCAACTCAGGATCCACCTCCGGCTCGCGGATCTGGACCTTCTCTTGCTGAGCAAATTCGGAAAACTCATCAATGACCCGGTCCACGGTTTCACGCAGCCTGCAGGTCTGGGGCTCCACGCGCATGGCCTGCATACCCATGCGGGCCAGATCGTGCAGGTCGTTCGTCAGGTTGGACATGTGGCGGGCGCTTTCCACCACCCCGCGGGCCAGAGACTGCAGACGCGGATCGCTCACTTTGCGTTCCAGTAATTGGCTATAGGACATCACCCCCTGGATGGTGTTGCGCAAATCGTGCGTCACCACGGCCAGGAACTCATCCTTGATGCGATTGGACTCCTGTTCTTTCTGTAACCGCCAACTGCGCTGGATCATGGAGGCGATGTAGCCCGCGGCCAGTTCCAAAAGTTCCAGGTCGGATTCGAGGTAAGAATAGGGCCGAACCGACCAGAATTGAAGCACGCCGAAGGTGTTCTGGCGCTCGCTCAAGGGCACGGCGATCACCGATCGCAGCGACCCACCTGGCATCCAGAGGTCCTGGCTGTGAGGGAAGCGCCGTTCCTGATGCAGGTCGTCGATGCGCAGACTGCGGTGGTGCAGACAGACATAACCGCTAAGAGTGTCGCGCACCGGGAGTTCTTCAAAGGGTTCGCCCGGGGCAGCCGGTCCCCGGTGGGCTGCCGCCACCTTCAGAGAGGTATTGTCTGGCTGAAGAAACAGAATGAAGGCCTGGTCCACAGGCATCAGGGGACTCAGCGAGGCCAGTACCGAGTGCAGGATGGAATCGGTGTCGTCGGCCTGGGAGATGCGACGAACCAGGCTGACCAGACTGTCCAGACGGTGAGGCGCGGGCGTCGAACCTCCGCGGCGCACCCGCTGGGGAGCCAGATGCCGCATGAAGTAGCTCATGAGATTGTGGTGAGAGAAAATGCCGACCAGGCGTCTGTCTTCCACCACCGGTAAGCAAGCGTGGCTTTCCAAGGATTTGACGGCCCGGGCGATGTCGTCCGAGGGGCGTAGAGGCTCCACCCACTGGCCGTGTTGGCGGGTTTCAGACTGGGCCAGGCTGGGCGAAAGCGGCACACCGGTGGAAAGCTGGGCCACCAATCCAGGGGCGCTGAGCAAGCCTACAAAAGCGTCTCCCTCGAGAATGGGCAGGTTGCGCACGCGGTGCCGTATCATGGTGGCCAGAGACTCCTCCAGAGGAGTATCGGCGCTGGTTACGACGGGGTCTTTGGTCATCCACTCGGCAACAGACATGGGCGCGGTGTTTCCACAGTCCAAAGGGAGTTCCCTCGGCGATCAGCGAACAGCCGCAGTCGTGGGTTGGGCGGAGCAGCGGCGCCAGGCCGAGGTCAAAGATGAACAGGGGCGGACACTGGAGCTCTCCTATGTCGATTTGCAGCCAGACCGTCCTCAGTGGGACACGCCCATGGTTTTCATTCACGGGGCGGCGGGGCACTTCAGTCAATGGAGCCATCAGCTGGACTTTTTCTCGGCCCGTTGTCGCTGTCTGGCTCTGGACCTGCGCGGCCATGGCCAGAGCCATCGACCGGATTGGTCCGACTATAGCGCGGAAGTATTTGCCGACGACGTCCTGATGATCCTCGAGCATGCCCGAGTAGACGGTCCCATCATCCTGGTGGGACACTCCTTCGGTGGCGCTGTAGCCACTGTGTTCACGCTACGACATCCGGAGAGGGTGGCCAAGCTGGCTCTGCTCAGCACCACCGGCACGCTGGCCCTGGGTCTGCACGTGTTGGCTCTCATGAAGATGCCCGCCTTTCTGCTCAACCCAATCCAGAAGTATTTCCAAAAGCGGGTTGGCGCCCCTGTTCCGGTGCTGAAGAAGCTTGTGCCCAAGGTGGATGCCTGGGACGGCTGGGACCTCTATCCTCAGATCTCGGTGCCTACGCTGGTTATGTGTGGAGAGCTGGATAAATTGACCAAGCCGAAGCAGGTACGGCGAATGGCCGAGGCCATTCCTCAGGTTCACTATGAAGGGATTGGCTTTTCCGCCCACCTGCCCCAACTGGAACGGCCGCAGCGCGTGAATGAAGCCTTGTTGACCTTCGTGCGCGGCCAGTCGGAGCGTCCCTTTTAGTGGCTCAGGCCGACTGCAAGAGCCTGAATGACTATCTGGCCACCTTTTACGAAGGTGCTCAGCTTGACAGCACCGGACAATTTTCCCTGGACCTGGTTAGCCGGGCTCGCAAAACGGCGGCTTTCCAGCTGGCGCAGCCCGAGCTCTTCGTCATTCCACTCATGATGGCGGCCTGGCTGGGCGGTTCACGGCGCTTTGAGCTAATTCCCCATGTGCACGGTTTCGATCTGAGCTTTGATGGGACCATCTGCGCGTCGGACGAGATCACTCAGGTGCAGGGCTGTCTCGAGAACCGCCTACCTGACCCCGCTCAGGATCGACTGCGGCATCTGCACCTGGCCTTGCGCCTCGCCCGCGAGCTGAATGTCGACTTGATCAGCTTGGAAATTCCCAACTCTCCCGGCCTGGCCTGGGTCAAGGGAGACCTGCAGCTCGAATCACCCGGGCAGGTGCAGCGCCTGAGCCTTCGCCAGCGCCAGAACCCGCTGGCACGTCTTTTTGGCTCTCGCCTGATCAAAATCCGCGAGACGGTGAGAAAGGTCATTGCCAGTCGCAGCCTGCTGTCACGGGCCTGGCAGCCTGGCCTGGCCAGACTGGACATTGGCCGCACTGACGGCCACGGGTCCCTGGGTTGCCTTCTCCCGCAGGATTCGAGCCTGAGCGGCCAACTGGCTTTGCTTGGCTGGGCTGAGCCCAGCCAAGCCTGGTTTGTCCACCACGGCGTGCTGTTTCCCATGCCCCTCCCGCGTCGCAGTCTTCGCCTCCCCTATCGTTTGCTGCTGGATACGCCTCAGGCCGTCCCCGACTTAAGCTATAGCCGCCTGATTGAGAACGAGTCAATGCAAAGTTTGCTGCGCCTGATCCCAGGTTGGTTAGGCGAACTGGACTGGGCCTATCTGCTTTTGTCCAACCTCGGCAGCGACGCGGCCGCCGAGGTCTGTTGGGATATGCGTCAGCGAGCTCTGCATGGGGTGGCGGCCCCTCGGGTGGAGTGGGCGCCGGATTCGGGAGTGGTCGAGGCGTCGCGGCTGGCGCAGGGGCGGAACTTCCATCAAGCGGCGCGAGCTTACTCCCGTCTTCAGTACCTGCCGGTCTGCCTGGATCCGGAGGCTCCTCCTGAACTGGACAGCGGATCTGCTCTTTTCATCAAACCCAGTGGCCGAGACGAAATCCTGGACCGAACCTACCCCCGTCAACAAGAGTTCGTTTGTTGGGATGGCCGAGCCGTGCCGCTTGAAGTCAGTTCTTACCAACTGCTGCTAGAATCAGAGTTTTTACAGATCTCTCGACTGCGCGACGGCTTGCAGCTCGGCTTAAATCTGCAGCCTCAGCGCTACCCTGGAACGGTCTGGTTGTATGAAGTCACCGCTTCCATTCGTCTGCGCGCCCTTGGGCCCGGCACGGCTCCCGCCGGCCTGCCGGTAGGGGTCACGCTGGCCACAACCGGTCCGGTTCAAAACTGGGAGGTCGGGTTGCAGGAAGCCCTGCGCCAGGCGTGGCTGGATCCGCGCACGGAACAAGACCGCACCCGCCACTCCCTGGTTCTGGAGCACTGGTTGCTGGCGGCCGCCAATCCAAAGCTGCGAGACCAATTGGAGCTGAGTTCCGCCTGGGCCTGGAATCAACAAGGCAAGCAGGTTTTCTTGTCCGACTTGCGTCCCGGACAGATCGAGGGATTGCTTTTGAGCGCCGCCGTCCAGAAGTTGCTACCTGTCATCTGGCGGTGATCAAAAAAAGGGAGCCGGTGGAAACCGACTCCCTTTCTTGCATCGTGTCTGGTTTTAGCGACGCCAGAGCAACTGGCCATCCTGGCCGTAGACGCTCATATTGTCGATGTTGCCGTCGGTGCGGATGACCGTGCCGCCGGTACCACGTTGGTAGAGTACGTTTCCGTCGGAACCCATGATGGTGATGTTCTCGGCACCCGCGTTGATACGCGCGTTCTGGGTGGAGAACCAGTGCGAGCCACCATTCATCGTGACATTGTCGTTGCCAGCGGTGACGTTGTAGACCATGTTTCCGCTGCCGTTGCCGTTCATCACGATGGTGTCATTGCCCGCGCCGCCGGTGACGTTCATATTGGTGGAGCCACCACCAGCATTGACGGTCACGCGGTTATTGCCGGCGCCGTTGAGCACCACATTCTGATTGGTGGTGGAGAACATGCCGCCGCCACCATTTAAAGTGACGGTGTTGTTCCCACCGGTGGCCGTAACCGTCTGGTTGCCGTCACCGAAGGTGGAGCCATTCTGGACCACCCGGTTATTGCCCACGCCGACGTTGACGGTCTGATTGTTCCCTCCGATGATGCCGCCGTTCTGCTGGATATCGTTGTTGCCGTGGCCGGCATTGACCACCTGGGTGCTGTTGCCGCCAGCGTTCTGAGTCACCAGATTGTCACCGCTGCCCAGGTTGGTTACCTGAGTGGAGTTGCGGGCAGCGTCCTGGGTCACCACGTTATCGCCGTGGCGAGCGTTGGTGATCTGAGTGGAATTGCTGCTGGCGTTCTGGTTGACGGTGTTGTTGCCGCTGCCCAGATTGGTGGTTTGCAGGGCGTTGACCGAGCCATCCTGGACCACGGTGTTGTTGCCGTGGCCGGCGCTAACGTTCTGGTCGGCATTGCGGCCGGCTTCCTGCCGAACCACGTTGGTGCCGTTGCCGGCCACCGTGTTCTGGTTGGCGTTGGCGCCGGCTTCCTGGCGAACCACGTTATCGCCCTGACCAAGAATGGTCGTCTGACGGTCGTTGTTCATGCCGCCCACCTGGGTGACGCGATTATCACCGTCGCCGCCGGTGGTGACCTGGCGGTTTCCATAGAGGCCGCCAATCTGAGCAATGTTGTTGTTGCCGTTGCCGGCTTCAGCCAGTTGGTCGGCCTTGCCCCATCCGCCGCGCTGACGAATCGTGTTGTCGCCGTTGCCGGTGTAAACCGTCTGCAAATTCTCGCCGAGGGTGCCGCCGTTTTGCACAATGGTGTTGTGACCGTTGCCGCCGTAAACGGTCTGGGGTCCGCCCAGCAAGCCCTGGTTCTGGCGAATGTCCTGGTTGCGCCAGTAGCTGCCATTCACCACCTGCGGGTTGTTGTTCAAATAGTCGTTCTGACGAATGACCGGGCGGGAGTCCACCGGGAAGTCGGGGCGACGCCAGGGGTAGGGCATCGGCTGCTGATAGCTGGGCATCGGGGGCATTTGAGGCCAGCTGGGCTGAGGGCAGAAGGGCATCGGGCCCTGAAACTGCTGGGGAAAGCCCATCATCGGGTTCATTGGGCCCATCTGACCGGGCATCATCATCCCGGGGTTCATCATGCCCGGGTTCATCATGCCAGGCATTCCGCCGCCCATCATCATCATCATCATTTGTTGCATCATCTGCATCATGCACTGCATCTGCATCTGCATGCGCTGCTGCTGGGCTGCCATCATTCCAGCCTGAAAACCCTGGGAATACGGGTCACCACCCATGCCCGGACCATAGGGCATCTGAGGCATGCCCAGCAGGGCATTACAGCCGCACATTCCGTAGCCGGCCTGAGCAGCCTGGGCCTGACGCATCTGCATGATAAACATCTGCTGGTCGGCCGCTGCCTGGTTAAAGTTGGTGATGTTGGTTGCCAAAGGGTTCGCCTCCCGATTTTTGTGTGCAACTTAGTAAAACAAAAACACCGGAGAAATCCCACTGACAACTTGTCAAAGTTGTAACAAGTGCGTTACAACTTAAGTTAATTTTAAGCGAGAGTACCCCCCTTGTATTCTGATCCTTTACTCGTGACATGCGCCCAGGCCTACCTGGACGGCCAGGGAGGACTACCCGAAGTGCTGGATTGCGCTGAGAGAACGCGCCAGTCGGTCGAGGAACACTCTCAGCAAATGCAGACGCGCCTGCAACAAGAAGCCCCCCACGTGCTGGCCATGATTCAGCCCGAATTGCAAGCCTGGCGCGAATCCTGCGGCGACTTTCTCCAATGGACTCGAGTGGCGAGCGAGAGCGGGGGCAGCAGTGCGCCTCTAGAATCGCTTTGCTCGGGCTTGCCGGTCTCTTCTCGGCGGCTCCAGTTTGATGGCTTTCGACTGGACCACGCGATTTGGGTCAGCCGAGGGCCCAGCACGTTCGCTCCCATTAACCGCCTGCTGGCGGCCGCGGCCCAGGGCTTTCAACTGGACCTGCTGTGTCAGCAAGAAGCAGAGCTGCTCAACCACGGCCTGACCTCCCTGCTGGAGGGCTACCCCTCCGAACTGCATCCCCACCTGGCACCCTGTCTGGAAAGCATCCTGGACTGGATGGATCAGCCCCCGACGGCCGAACAATTGCCGGAGTGGACGGCCGAGGGGGAGCAACTGGGTAAGGAGTTGGCCCGCTTTGATCTGGCATTTTTGCTGAGGGGGTATTCTGGCGCTCCCACCACCTATCCCCCCCTCAATCTGGCCTTGAACGCTTGCTGGCTCCAGCAACAAGGCTTCGTGGCACCTGAATTAACCCAGTTCCTGCTCCAGGACGCGATCCGGCAGGTCGGTGCCCTGCCCCCTCCGGACGAGGGAGAATTGCCGGAAATCTTCGAGGACATGGAATCTCTGCTGGGACAATTGCTCAAGCAATGCCAGCGCGGCGAAGACCTGACCGCCTTGCATCAGGCAACCTCTGAGGTAGCCCAGGAATTTCAAGAAGCTCTGGCTGACAAACCCGAAAGCGAGCAGGCCCGTTGCTCGGTCTGTCATCAAGCCCAGCCCTTGGGCACCCGCCGCTGCTCTCTTTGCGGAAGTACTCTCAGCGCCAGTGCCTCCGCGGACGAGGTTCCTCAAGACCGACTGGAGCGGATGCTGGCGCTGGCCGAGGCACTCATGCAGGATTCGGAGTGCTCCCAGGCCCTGGACCAGGAATTGCAAAGCTACCGTCGCGATATGCAAAGGGCCCGTCAATTCAGAGAAGAGGTTTATTCGGAAATCCTCGACCAGTTTGAGAACGGCCTGGCTGCTCTTGAGGAGCACCTCCAAGAACCCGATCGGAGCCTTTTGAACGAGGGCAGCGCCCAGTTGCGCGAAGCCGAGAGCCGTCTCAAGCGCTGGCGCGAAGAGAATCCTGGCGCTTGAACCGATCCAGTACTGCAGTCCCGCCTAAAAAGTACTGTCAACAGCCTCCAATCCCGAACCTCTGGCCTTACTTTAGATACATAACTCACGAAACGAGGCCAAAATGCTAAAAGTTCTGATTGCTGACGATCATCCTCTGGTGCGCTCGGGTGTGCGCGCCACTCTCGAACAGAGCGAAGGAGTCCAGGTATTGGGCGAGGCCCACGACTACAGCGAAGCCAGAACTCTGGCCCACAAGACCAGGCCGGACGTGATCATCCTGGATGTTCAAATGCCGGGTGGCAAAGCCGAGGAATTCGTGCGCTCGATGCACCAGGAATTGCCCCAGACCAAAGTGCTCATTCTGAGCAGCCATACCGAAGGCCCGATTGTGCGGGGCTTGATGAAGGCCAAGGTGGCGGGCTATATGCTCAAGGATGAGGCGCCCGAACATTTGCTGCAGGCCATGCGCGTGCTGGGCGGAGGCGCGACCTGGTTCAGTCACGGAATTATGGATAAGCTGATGGAGCAGCACGAGGAGGATCCGCTGGTCGGTCTGACTCCCCGTGAGCGTCAGGTCTTGGGATATGTGGCCGAAGGGCGTGATAACGCGGGAATTGCCGAGGAGCTTTGCCTGGCCGAGCAGACCGTGCGCAATGTGGTGAGCAGTATTTATTCTAAGATCGGAGTGGCCTCGCGCGTGGAGGCAGTGGTCTGGGTCCGCGATCGAGGCTTGTTTGAGGAGCAATGCGCCTGACCAACTGAAGAGGGCAGCAGGGAAGCTGGAATGCATCGCGTAAGCGGCTAGCCGCGGTGCAAAGCATCTTTTTTGACTTCACCCCGGATGCCGGGACACTGGCCTTGCTGGTCCTGGCGGTCGCTTTTGCCCTTTTTTACCAGGCCGTCAACGGTTTTCACGACACCGCCAACGCGGTGGCCACGGTGGTCTATACCCGGTCCATGCGAGCCACGCCGGCTGTTGTTCTGTCCGGTTTTTGCAACCTGGTGGGCGTGCTGCTCAGCGGTGTGGGTGTGGCCTACGCTATCGTCAATCTTTTGCCAGTCGAACTGATCGTCGGAGAAACCCACGGTCAGTTCGCCGTCGTTTTTGCGGTTCTTACGGGCGCCCTGATCTGGAATCTGGGCACTTGGTATTTGGGGATCCCGGCCTCCAGCTCGCACACTCTGATTGGTTCGGTGCTGGGCGTAGGTCTGACCCACGCCTGGATGTCCGGCCAGGGCGCTGCTTCCGGTTTACGTTGGAGCCAGGTCTACAACGTCTTTACGGCCCTGTTGATGTCGCCTTTAATCGGGTTCGCCGCCACCGGCCTGATGCTCATCTTGCTCAAACGCACGGTTAAGAATCCCAGGCTCTTTGAGGCTCCCAAAGGCGAAGACCCACCTCCCACCATGATCAGAGCTTTGATCATCGGTAGCTGCGCCGGAGTCAGTTTCGCCCACGGCAGCAACGATGGTCAAAAGGGCATGGGCCTGATGATGTTGATCCTGATGGGCATCGCTCCGTTTAGCTTCTCCGTGAATATGCAGGCCACGCCCGCTCAGGTGCGTCGCGTGGTTGAGACCACCATCGAGGGCAAGAAGGTCATCGAAACCCATCTGGCTGCACCGATGCCCTCGCCGGAGGATCCACGCCTGCCGGAAGAGGAGCGCTACCGCAAGCGCCTTCGAGAAATTGTGCGAGATATGGATGGAGCGGTGGATACCCTTCAGACGGTGGAGCAAATCTCTCAGGTGCCAGGACCCGAGCGCTTTCCCCTGCGCAAAGAGCTGTTGGTCGCCTACCGTTCGGCTTATTCACTGCGAAAGAGCCGCGAGTTGTTCATGACCCCCGAAGAATTTGCGACCATGAAGACCTATGAGCACGCGGTCCGCGACCTGATCGAGTACGTCAGCGGTTGGGTTAAGGTTTCGGTAGCGCTTGCCCTTGGCTTTGGCACAATGATTGGTTGGAAGCGTGTGGCCGTCACCGTGGGTGAGAAGATCGGCAACCAGCCCATGACCTATGCTCAAGGTCTATCCGCCCAGGTGGTGGCGATGTTGACGATCGGCGCCGGAGATATTCTGGGTCTCCCGGTCAGCACCACTCATGTGCTTTCTTCGGGAGTGGCCGGTTCGATGGTGGCCAACGGCTCGGGCCTGCAGCGCAAAACTCTGCTCAACATTATGCTGGCCTGGGTGCTCACGCTCCCGGCCAGCATGGCCCTTTCAGCCGTAGCCTACCTTATTTTTCGCCAGTTCTAGGAGCCTGGCCGGAAACTCAATGCCGGGGCTAGAGCTGGGCCAGCAGCAGGTGTAGATCGGCCAGGTGACCCAGTGCCTGCCTGGTCGGTCCGTGCTCCTCCAGACTGATCTCCAGTACCCGCTCACCTTTGCTCAGCAGCAAGAGTCGCCGCCAGGGCTCGCCGGTCGAATTGAACACGCCCTCCAGCTTCCAGCCGTTTGTGCCCACCTGCACCAGTCGGTCTGCCAGCTCGCTGGGATCCACTTTGTAACCCCAGCTTGGATAAGCTTGCTTGAGTCTCGCGAGCTGCTGCTCAAAGCTTTCGAACATGGTTTGCGCACCGCAAAGGCGTGCCGTGATGCGAGTTCCGAAGCGTTCCCAGCTGGCGCTCAAGCCTGTATCGGAGCGGGACTCCAACCAGGAACCTTTGAGGCGAACTCGGGAGTGGATGGGGGCGAGTTCATCCGAGACCGGCGTGTTGGTCAGGCCCGTTTCGCTATCGTAGGTCAGGCGAGAGGGTAAACCCAGGCGCGCGAAACCATCCCAACGATCGCTTAAGCGGAAATGGTTCTCCTCAACACGGTATTCCCAGTCGGTTGAGCCGTCTACCCGGAGCGGAATCTTCTGCAAATAGTTTCCCTCAAGCAACTGCAACTGAGCGGGATAGCGCCCCTCGTTGTCGGCCGCCCACATTTCCAGGGCGGTGGCGATGTTCTTCAACTTGCTGCGGGTGGATGCCAGCACGGCAAGCTCTCGATCCATCGACTGAGCGGATGCCCCACCCCATACCGCAAGCGAGATGACCATTGCGTAAAACATCTTTTTCATACCTGACTCTCCTCTGGTCGCCACTCTATCGATGGCTGACAGATTTGAAGAGATGGTCAGTCTGAAAAAAGTTTTAGCCAGCCAGACCCTTTGTCCATTCTGAACTGAAAGGCCCGTGCAGGTAGTAAGCCAGCCACAGAAACAAGAAGCCAAGCACCAGGTAGATGGATTCTTCTTTGGAGTATCTCATGGCTCCAGTCTAGACCCGCCCTCTGAGGATAGCCTGAGCTCTTGGTGAGAATTTGCTCACCCATCACCAGCGCAGGGTGTAGCCCACCCCGCGCACGGTATGCAATAGCCTCGGCTGGTCACAGGCCTCCAGCTTTTCCCTCAGTTGTCGCACATAGACATCGATGACATTCGAGTCGCCCAGGTGGTCGTGCCCCCACACCGCCTCTAAAATTTGTTCGCGCGTCAAAACCTGGCGAGCGTGACGCAGCAAATAATGCAGCAGGCCAAACTCGCGCGGGGTGAGGGAGACGGGGTGGCCGTCAGAAAAAACTTCGCGAGTGACTTCGTTCAAACTCAGGCCGGCCAGGGTCAAGAGGTCCTCGTTTGTCCCGCTCACCAGTTGAGACCGGCGCAACAGGGCGCGAACTCGCGCCAGCAATTCCTCTACCGCGAATGGCTTCACCAGATAGTCATCTGCTCCACAAGCCAGGCCCTGCACGCGATCCTGAACGCTGTCCCGAGCGGTTAGCATCAAAATTGGAACAGCACTGTGTCGGCGTAACTGCTCTGCCACCTCGAAGCCGTTCGGTTCGGGGATCATAACATCCAAAATCACCACCTGGGGATTGAGCAGACGCACCTGTTCAAGCACCTGATCGCCACGGTCAGCCGTTTCTACAGTGAAACCCTCAAAGGTCAGACGTCTTCGGATGGAAGCCTGCACGGCCGGATCGTCCTCGACCAATAAAACTCGCATCCAGACAGTCTTCTGACCGCTGCAGGCGGCCCCTGTCGAGGGAAATGAGAGTTTGATGAGGGCTTGATTAAACTCCCAGCACTTCACGCACCGATTCCAGCAGTCGCTGAGCCTCCACCGGCTTTTCCAGGAAGCTGTCGGCTTGATCTTCCGGATCTTCCACCACGCTCCCGAAGCCAGAGGTAAGAATCACGCGCATCTCCGGTCTTCGTGCCCGCAGCAGGCGAGCCAGCTCGGGTCCTTTCAGGCCAGGCATCATCACATCGCTGAGCAGGAGGTCCAGGCTCCCCTGATGATCTTCTTCCAATCGAAGAGCCTCACTGGCATCCGCCGCCTGCAGGACCTGATAGCCCTGGCGCTCCAGCAGAGAGACGAAGACCTGGCGCACGGATTGTGTATCTTCGGCGACCAGAATCGTTCGGTTGCGGCCCTGACCGCTGGGAGGACGGGGCTTGCGCTCGGTTTGTATGACACCTTCTCCGGGGGGCCAGCAAATCCAGAAGGTAGATCCCTTGCCCGGTTCGCTCTCCAGCGCGACTGTGGCCTGACTTTGCTGTAAAATGCTGTAGACGGTTGAGAGACCGAGACCGGTCCCTTTTCCCGGCTCTTTGGTGGTAAAAAATGGCTCGAAGATGTGCGACTTCACCTCCGGCGACATCCCTTCTCCCTGGTCGCTCACCGCCAGTCGGACCCTATCCTGGTCGTTGTCAGTCAGGATCAAAATGGTCCCCCCCGAAGGCATGGCGTCGCGGGCGTTGATGACCAGATTCATAAGAATCTGGGCGAAGTGGGTGCGGTCGAGCAGAATCGTATCGGGACAGGCGCGGCACTGCACATCCAGTCTCACATCAGGCCCTAGCAGACGGCGCAACATCAAGAGGAGCTCTTCCACCCCGTGATTGATGCCCATGACCTCCGGAGTGGCCGCCTGACGTCTCCCCACGATCAGCAACTGACGAGTAAGAGCGGCTCCGCGCCGGGCGGCTCGCAGGACCTCTTCAAAACAGCCGGCCGCCTCGCCGCTGGGATTGAGCTCTTCCTGAGCGATTTCCGTAAATCCGATAATCGTGGAAAGAAGGTTGTTAAAATCGTGGGCAATGCCCCCTGCAAGACGTCCCATCGCCTCCATTTTCTGGGACTGCTGTAGTTGAGACTCCAGATGCTTGACGGCGGTCATATCCGTCAACATGCCCAGCACCTGTCCATCGGGTAAGCAAGCGAGGTTTAGATTGGCCCAGATGCTTCTGGTTCCGGTGTTGATTTGCTTGAGAACCGGGCCTTCGGGTAAGCAGGGCTCAAAATCAAAGAGCTTACAGCCCTCGAGCGGCCCTCCGTAGATCTCCTCCAGTCGGCGATTGCAAAAGACGACCTCTCCCGTCGAGTTGGCGATAAAGATTCCTTCGGAAGCCTTCTCGACGATCTGCTCGTAGCGCTTTTGCACTTGCCGCAGGGCTCCGCGGTCCGAGAAATCTTGCAGGGCCCGACGAATGGCCGCACTCAGACGGTTCAGGTTACGCTTCATCACGTAATCATGGGCCCCCGCCTTGAGACAAGCGACGGCCGCTTCCTCGCCGATCGTGCCTGAAACCAGTAAGAACGGCACCTCAAGGCCCACCTGACGATAGAGCCGCAAGGCTTCAAGGCCATTGAAGCCCGGTAGATTGTAGTCGGAGAGAATCACGTCGCAGTTGCCCTGCTCCAGAGCGCGTTGAAAGGATTCCAACGAGTCTACCCGTTCGATGTCGACGCGTAGCCCTTCGGCCTCCATCAGAAGCTGCAACAAATCTGCATCGTTCCGGTCGTCTTCCAGGAGCAGAATGCGCACGCTCGGCTCAGACACTTTGATAGCCCTGCAAAATCAATAGAGTGATGTCATCAGAGGGTTCAGCATTTCCCACGAAGGCCTCCAAACTGTTGCGTAGCTCCGAGACGATCTCGGCGGAAGCATGGTTGGACAGGGTCCGCAACCGCTCCAGCAAGCGCTCTTCGCCATATTGCTGATTTCCGGAATCGCAGGCCTCGGTGACTCCATCGGTGTAGAAGACCAGCGATTGACCGGGTTTCAGCTGCAAGATTTGATTGCTAAATTCAGCCTCTTCAGTCAGACCCAAGGCGGGGCCCCCCTCAAATTCCAAGGACTGGGAGACCGGGCCCGGTCCCACCAGGACTGGATGTTCGTGCCCGCCTCGGGCCAGTAAGATTGTGCCCGTGTCCAGGCTGAGTAGTCCGCATATCATCGTAACAAACATACAGGCAGGATTTTCTTGGCACAGCTCTTCGTTGAGCAGGCGCAAAAGGGAAGCCGGATCGCTGCTCCGAGGGCCCCAGGTGCGAACCAGGGTTCGCACTCGGACCATAAAGAGAGCAGCCGGGACGCCCTTGTCGGAAACGTCTCCTAGGAGAAAAAACAGCGAGCGCTTGTCCAGGAAAAAGTAGTCAAAGAGGTCGCCGCCCACGGCTCGAGCCGCTTGCAGGTAAGTGGCCAGGCGACAACCCAATCCCCGGTGATCCGCGAAAAGACGTGCCGGCAGCATGGACTGCTGGAGGCGGCTGGCCACATCCAGTTCGGCCTGCAGGCGCTGGCGCGCGCTTTCCGCCGCCAACAGTTCCTGTGTGCGCCGTTCCACTTCGGACTCGAGGTGGTCACGATGACGTTTCAGTTCCAACTGGTTATGAACCCGGGCTCTCACCAACTCGGCGTGAAATGGCTTGGTAATGTAGTCCACCGCGCCCAGCCGCAGACCCCGTTCCTCATCCCCCACATCGTTGAGCCCGGTCACAAAGATGATGGGAATAGTCCGGGTCTCGGGGTCATCCTTCAGTAAGCGGCAGACTTCATAGCCGTCCATGCCGGGCATGAGCACGTCCAGAAGTAGCAGGTCCGGCCGAGGATGGGCGCGGGCAAAATCCAGGGCCTTGGCCCCGCTGGTGGCCGCCAGAAGATCGCACGTCCCCTTTAGATGGGCCATCAAAATCCGGATGTTCTCGGGCGTATCATCCACGATCAGGACTCTGGGTCGGTTCATGATTCACCTCGATAACCTTGAAGAACTTCCATAAAGCGAGCTTGCACAGCCAGCAGGGCGTCCACCAGCGCGGGTTCGAAGTGAAATCCACTCTGAGATTGGATGATCTCCAGGGCCTCCTGGTGACTCATTGCATCCTTATAGCATCGCTTGCTGGTCAAAGCGTCGTAGACATCGGCCACGGCCATAATTCGAGCGGCCAGCGGGATCTGAGTGCCCATCAGTTGATCGGGGTAGCCACTCCCATCCCATTTCTCGTGGTGAGAGCGGGCAATCTCCAGGCCAAACTTAAGAAACTCGTTATGAGGATGGACCTGGGTGACCGAAGCCAGCGTTTCCGCTCCTCGCAACGTGTGAGTCTTCATAATCTCGAACTCTTCCTGAGTCAGCTTGCCGGGTTTCTTCAGGATTCCGTCAGGGATGGCCACCTTTCCAATATCGTGAAGGGGGCTGGCTTGAAAGATCCGGTGTACGAAGTCGGCGTCAATCAACTCCGGGTAGCTTCCGCTCTCCTTCAGGTGAGTGGCCAGCAGACGGCAATACTGGCGGGTTCGCTCCAGGTGAGTGCCGGTCTCGTCATCGCGAGATTCAGCCAGCTTGGACATGGCGAAAATCGTGGTGATGTGGGAGTTCAGCATCTCCCGAACCTGCTCTTGAACCATTTGTTCAAGGCGATCGCGATGGGATTTGAGTTCTAAATGGTTCTGGATCCGAGCGCGCACGATATTGATACGGAAAGGTTTGGTGATATAGTCCAGTGCGCCCAGGGCCAGTCCGCGGGCCTCGTCCTTCTCGTCGGTCTGGGCCGTCACAAAAATTACCGGAACAGCCGATGTGCGCACGTCTTGTCGAAGGGCTTCCAGGACTTGGTAGCCATCCATCCCGTCCATCACAACATCGAGCAGGATCAGGTCGGGTGGACTTTGGCGAGCCAGTTCCAGGCCGCGGTCGCCTCGGGTTGCGGCAGTGATCGAATAGGAGTCCTTGAGGCCCTCCAACAACACGTGAATGTTGGCGGGGGTGTCGTCAATAATCAGCAGTCTGGCTTTCATAGTAGCTCGTCCACCAGGGCTCGAGCCTGATCGATTTCAAATTCTTCCATCCAGACCTTGAGTTGGACCGCCTGGGCGGAGAGCGCGGTTCCCTCCATTTCTTGGAAAACTTCTTCCAGGGTCACAAAGGCTTCGCCCAGATCCTGATCCAGAAGTTGACGTAGACGGGCGAGCAAAGCGGCTACCCGAGCATGATTTAACACTTTGCCCGACTTGTGTGAAATGAACTCCTGATGCTCGAGTGCCTTAATACTCTCAAGCACGCGCTGGAGCTCGCAGCCAACCTCGTCCACGCTGGTTCGCCCTTCTTCCAGTGCCCGGCAACCAGCGGCAAGCACCTCGGCCCCTAGATTGCCAGCCGCGCCCTTCAGGGTGTGCACCAGGGCTTTGAGCTCCTGGCCCTCCGCAAGTTTCAGGCGTTCGCTCACGCTCTGTTGTCGGCGGGCGAATTGGAGCAAGAGCGATCGGTAAAGGCGACGGTTTCCACCCAATCTGTGCAGCCCGGCCTGACAATCGACGCCCTCAATTGCGGGAAAATCCAGGTCCTCCGGCAGGCACTCCCCCGTCGGCACAGTCCCCGGCTGCAGATAACGGCGCAGGAGCTGCGATAAAACCTCCGGGTTGATGGGCTTGGATAGATAGTCATCCATGCCGGCGGCCAGGCACCGTTCGCGGTCTTCCTGACGGGCGTTGGCGGTCATGGCCAAGATCGGCAGGCGGTGCCCTTCGGCTCGAGCTCGACGGGTCGCTTCCAGCCCGTCCATCTCCGGCATCTGTAAGTCCATGATCACCAGGTCGAAAGACTCACGCTCGAGAGCTTCCAGGGCCTCCTGCCCGGTGGCGGCCAGGGTAACGCGAAGGCCAAACAATCTGAGAATCTCACGTGCCACTTCCTGATTGATGTCGTTGTCCTCAACTAGCAATACGTGCGCGTCCGCAAATTGGATGTTGCCAGCGGCCAGAGACCGATTGTTGCTGGCCCGCTGCTGAGCCGCCTCAATGGATTGATGGAACAAGGACTCATTCACGGGCTTGGCCAGAACGCCATCAAATCCGAGGCGAAAAGCTTGAGTCAGGGATTCAGGGCGACTCAACATCAGAAAGATGCAGTCCTTCAATCCGTCGTGGAGCTTCAGGCATTGGAAGATTTCCTCCAGTTGCTCCAGTCGGCCGTCCAGAACCACGG
The DNA here is from genome assembly GCA_018266105.1 of bacterium. GTDB lineage: Bacteria > Vulcanimicrobiota > Xenobia > Xenobiales > JADMJV01 > JADMJV01. The sequence goes on from JAFEBA010000010.1 coordinate 206,730, forward strand.
CGTCAAAACAGGCCTCGGGTGAAAGATAGAGGGCCTGCTCGGCAGATTTCAGTAATTGGTATGTGCAGCCCAGCCGGGTCAGCACGGTTTGAAAGTTTTGACGTGAGGCTTCGTTCTGCTCCAGTACCAGCACGCGCAGGCCCTCCAATCGGCGACTGCCCTGGCGAGAAGCGGGCTTTCCGAAACGAGCCGTAAAGGTGAAGCAACTGCCCTGACCTGCAGCCGACTCAACCTGGATGGCCCCCCCCAGTAGTTCGACGAATCTCTTGGTGATGAAGAGGCCCAGCCCGGTTCCGCCGTAGATGCGAGTGGTGGAACTGTCTGCCTGACTGAAGGGCACAAAAGTCCGCTCCAGTTGTTGAGGAGTCATGCCGATACCGGTGTCTCGAATGCGAAACTCCAGCAGCACGGTGGAGTCGTCCTGGCTCCGGCGGGTGACCTCCACTTTAATCTCGCCATGGGGAGTGAATTTGACGGCGTTGCTGCACAGGTTCATCAAGACCTGGGTCAGTCTGAGAGAATCGCCACGAAGGCTTCGCGGCAATCCCGGCTGAACGTCAAATTCATAATGTAGCCCGGGCTTGTCTTTGCACCAAACGGAAAACATATGCTGTAACTGGTCCAGCACCGCCTCCAGCTCGAAGTCGTCGATTTCCAGGTGCAACTGACCGGCTTCGATTTTGGAGAAATCCAACACATCGTTGATGATTCGCAGCAGCCCCTGGGCTGCACGCTCTAGCTTTTCAAGGTAGTCCAGTTGCCGGTGGCGCTCGGGGCTCTGACGGGCAAGGTGCAGTAAGCCAATAATGCCGTTCAACGGAGTGCGGATCTCGTGCGACATGGTGGCAAGAAAGGTTGACTTGGCCCTGTTTGCGTTCTCCGCTGCCTCCATGGCTGCTTGCAGCGCCTGTTGGATATTCTTCTGCGCGGTCAGGTTATGGCAACTGTAGAGCAGATGGCTCTTGCCTTCAAATAGGATCGGAGTCACGCTCACCTCCACCCGCACGCTCTCGCCATCCAGCCTGTGGAGGGAGCTTTCGAAAGAACCATTGTTTTGAGTTTCCTCCAGGAGCTCGTCCAGCCGACGGCCCAGCACCTGCTGTTCGTGAAGGGCGCCGAGCAGGTCTAGCGCGGCGGGATTGCAGCGAACCAAGGTCCCCTCACCAATCACCAGCATGGCGGCCGGGGTGGCCTGAAAAAGACCCTGCAGATTCTGATCCGACTGCCGTTGCTGTTCTGCGGCGGAGGTGACTTCTCGCGTGACGGCCACCACGGTTCCCTCCGGAAGTGGATTGAGATAGACTTCCAGCACCCTGCGCTGTCCGTCGGGTGACTGAAAGCCCAATTCTCGAGTCACACTCACTCCCTGGAGAGCTTGGTCGAACATGGGCTTGACGGCCTTCTCGAAGATCGCCGCTCCCCAGATCTCGGCCAGAGATTTGCCCAGCACCTCCTCACGCCTGAACCCGTGTGCTCGGCACCAGGCCGGGTTGACCGAAAGATAGCGGTAGCTTCGGTCCAAACAGGCGATCCCCGGTTCTTGTGTTTCATGGAGATATTCGAAGCGCGCACCGCGGGGTCGGAGGTCCCCGCCAAAGTGCAGGTAACCAAGCACATCCTGATTGTGACAGAGGCCGTATTCAAAGACCGGCAGGCCATCCAGGCTGTAGCTGGCCTGGTAGGCGGTCTGACTGGATATCGCCTCCGCCACGCGTTTGTGCAAAGCCTGACGCTGAGCGGAGGCGATGCGCCGATCGTAACCTTGTCCCAGCAATTCTCGTAGGGAGCAATGTACCTGGGCATGAATTCCGGAACTAAGATACTCCATTCCGAAGTCAAATTCTCCGGAACGACGAAAAACCACCAGAGGCAGGCTCTTGAGCGTATCGAATAGCAAGGACTGCCCCAATTCAGTTTCCATGTCCGAATAATATAGACCAGAGTTTTTTTGTTGTCACGCTAAATTTGCTTCGGAATCCCATTCAGGCACTGCTCGAGTTCGAACAGGCTTGAGAATAGCTCTTCAGGTGAGAAGGCTTTGGTGATATCCAGTATCCTTTTTACGGCAGGCTGAACGTGCAGCAGCAACATTTGCCCTCCGTTGACACGCAGGCGCTTTCGAGCTTGCAGAAAGCATCGGAGTCCGGCGCTACTGATATAGACAAGGTTTTGCAAGTCTAAGATTTTTACAGGATGTTGCTGGGGTTCGAGCGTGTCCAAAAGGCTTTCCATCAAACCTCAGGTATGGGTGTCCAGTCTTCCCGCCGGCCGAATTGAAATTCGACCTTTTTCGATATTCACAATCTCGATACTGAGTAACATCTTTCGGGACCTTTCGTGTTCGTATTTTTGGGTAAAATCTGGCACCCGGTCTGTTAATTGGGCACAAACAATAAAGTATCCTATGCAGGATTCCCAGGTCCACTCGGAAGTTTCAGGCAGGACCCTCTGAAGCGGGTTCGTATGCTAGGCTGACGTGAACCCAGGGCGCGCTTCCGGCTTTGCAAACAGTGCTGGGGGCGCCGCCGTGGCGCAATATATTGGAGGACCCTCATGATTCGGCCGTTGCTGCATTTTCTGTCAGGTAGCCGTTTGGCCAAGAAGTTTGTGCTGAACTTTCCGCTGGCTCGCAAGGTTGCCCGACGCTACGTTGCCGGTGAACGGCTGGAAGATGCCCTGAACGTGACTCGGCAGCTCAGTCAGCAGGGTCTGCTGGTGGCACTCGATCTTCTGGGCGAAAACGCGGTGCGCAAGGCCGATGCCGACAAAGCGACCGAAGACTACCTGGTGATGGTGGAACGGGTAGGGGCCTCAGGCCTTTCCTGCTACTTCTCGCTCAAACTCACACAGCTTGGCCTGGATCAGGGCGTCGATGTGGCCGTTGCGAACCTCAGTCGTATCCTGGAGAAGGCCAAAGCCCACCACCTCTTCGTTCGAATCGATATGGAAGGCTCCAAATACACCGAACAGACCGTAGAGGTGTTCCGTCGCGCTCGGGAACAGTTCGACAATGTCGGGATCGTGATTCAAGCCTACTTACGACGGTCCAAGTCCGACATCGCCATGATTAACCGTCTGGGAGGCCGAGTCCGGCTGTGTAAAGGCGCCTATGCTGAGCCGCCATCGGTTGCCTATCAGACTCGGCCCGAGGTCACACGCAACATGAAGGACCTTATGTACGACTTGATGCGCGATGGCCACTACCCGGCGATCGCCTCTCATGATGAGCAGGTCATTCAGGAGACCTTGCGCACGGTGAAAGAATACGGCATCAGTCCGGACAAGTTTGAGTTTCAGATGCTCTACGGAATTCGCAGCCAACGTCAGCTGGAACTGAAGAGGCAGGGTTACAACGTGCGCGTTTATGTTCCGTTTGGCTCAGACTGGTATCCCTACTTTATGCGACGTCTGGCTGAGCGTCCGGCCAATCTGGTCTTCTTTCTGACTGCGCTTTTTAGGGGTTGAGTGTGAGCGACAACCCTCTGGCTGCTCCCCCACCCTTACTCCCGGCTCCGACCCCTCGCAAGTCGGGACGCGTCTGGTTCTTTCTAACTCTGATTGTCTCGCTGCTGTTGATCTTGAGCCTCTTTGGCAATCTGGTTCTGGCGCTGGCCTTGGGAGGCGATGACGCAGGCGCGGAGGTCAAAGGCTTCAGTCAATCGCTGGTGGACGGAGACAAGAGCGAAGAGGATTTCATTGCCATTGTGCCCGTGCAAGGCATGATTATGGAACCCCCTTCGGATAACCCCGGCAAGGGCAGCCTGGGAGCCATGGTCAAACTGCTCAAGCAACTGGAAAAACAGGAACATCTGAAAGGTGTGCTGTTGGTTGTGGATAGCCCCGGAGGTGGGGTCACGGCCTCTGACCGTATGTACGAGGAGCTCAAACACTTCAAGGAGACCAAGAAAGTCCCCGTGGTTGCGGTCTTTGAAGATGTGGCCGCTTCGGGAGGCTACTACGTCGCGATGGCTTCTGACCACATTCTTGCTCATCCCACCACCATCACGGGTTCGATTGGCGTAATTTCGCATTTTTATAACTTTACAGACCTGATGGGCAAGGTTGGCGTGGATGTCAATACCATCAAATCTCTTAACTGGGAGGGCAAGGAGTCCTTTAAAGACATCGGTTCGCCGTACCGCAAGATGAAGCCAGAAGAGCGCAAGCTGATGCAGGAGCTGATCACGGAGATGTGGGAGAGATTCACCAGCGTGGTGGCCGAAGGTCGGAAAGGTAAATTGACCCTGGCTGAGGTGCGCAAACTGGCCGACGGCCGCGTTTTCTCAGGGGGAGCAGCACTCAAGGCAAAGCTGGTGGACCAGGTCGGATACTCTCGCGATGCCTACGCCGAAATTCGCAAACGTTGTGGCAATCAGAAAGCCAAAATCGTCCGATATCTCCCTGAAAAAAGCTGGGAAGATCTGTTCACCGCCCAGGCTCTGGTGCCCAAGGTGGAGTTGCCCAGCAGCGGTGTCTTTTACTTGTGGGAAGCCCACTGATCGAACTGCGCCAGTTGGCGCTGAAGTTTTCCGGCTCGACGATCTTTGAAAACCTCAACTGGACCTTCGAAGAGCCCTGCTGGACTGCTTTGATGGGTCCCTCCGGGTCGGGCAAGACATCACTGATTCATATGATTGCTGGCCTGGAAAAGCCAACTTCAGGCGAAGTTCTGGTCCTGGGGCGTTCTCTAGCCAGCTTGAATGATCGGGAACTGTCGGTTCATCGACAGACGGTGGTCGGTATGGCCTTTCAATCTTTTCATTTGCAGTCAGACCGAACGGCTCTGGAGAACATGCTGCTGCCGCTCTACTTTAGCGACGGGGATTTTTCGGCCGGTCGACAGCGGGCCGAGCAATTGTGCGCGGCTCTGGATCTGAGTGCCCATCTGAAGTCTCCGGTGCGGCAATTGTCAGGTGGCCAGCGCCAGCGTCTGGCTCTGGCCCGAGCCCTGATGAACCGCCCACGCATTCTGCTGGCGGATGAGCCCATCGGCAATCTGGATGCCGAGAATGCGGGGCGGGTGCTTCAGCTTCTGCGCTCGGAACGAGAACGGGGCATGAACTTGTTAGTGGTTACCCATGATGATTTTTTGCTGCACGGGGTGGACCAGGTCTTGCATCTAGAAAATGGTGTCCTGGCTTGAAGCGCGCTTCCTTATTGCAGCTGGCCTTTTCCGATCCACGCGAATCTCTACGCAAGACATGGCCGCTTTTGTTTGGCCTGGTGTTTGGCATCGCCACCTGGGTGGTGCTCACCGGCTTCACTCATGGCGCCAGCGAATGGCTACGGGAGCGCGTGGGAGGCACTTTGCCCAATCGGGTCCGGGTCAGCCCCTCACGCTCGTCTTTTGGCCCCCTTGCACTGGGAAGCAACATGAACGAGCAGACGGTAACGGATTGCAAGAAGATCCCAGGAGTGGAAGCCGTCTATCGCCAGGCCCATTATCCAGGACCGGCTCGAATGTATGCTCATTTTCACACCCAGAACATGGTTACGGATATGATCCTGGATGGGGTGGACGAAGCTCAGGTGGCCGAGCAACTCCCGGACCCTTCCAAATTCGTGGATTCCACCACCTCAATGGTGCCCGTGGTCATCCCCCGCATCATGCTTGACGTCCTCAATGCAGGTATCTCCTCTCACACCACTTTGCCCAATCTGAGTGAGCAGGCTCTGGTGGGCCAGGTTTTTCAGATGACGGTGGGAGTCTCTTCCTTTGCTCCCGGGGAAGCGACCAACTTAAATTGCACGATTGTTGGAGTCAGTGACCAGCTCGGTCCCAATGGTCCGACCGTGCCCATGGCCTGGCTGCTGCGCAATGCCAAAAGGCCGGTCGAGTATCACACTTTGACCCTGAAACTGTCTCCCAATGCCAACCTGGACGCGGTGCTCCGCGAGACGGAGAAGCTTCATCTGGTTGCGCCAGACCTGGAAACGGCCCGAAAGATCGGTCAGGCTTCAATGTTGGCACAGGCCCTGGCTGCTGCTTTCGCTCTGGCCATTCTGCTGGTGGCCGGTGTGGGTATCGCTTCCGGTTTCACCGTCAAGGTTCAGGTTGAGCAGGCCGACATCGGACTTTATCGCAGCCTGGGTGCCAGTCGCCGCGACATCATCTCTCTCTATTTGGTGCGAGCTCTCTGGCTCGGTATCCGGGGCGCCACCCTGGGGGTCATCCTGGGCCTGGTGGTTGGGCAAGTCGGTGCCACCCTGATTCTCTCTTTGTTGCCCAAGGCGCTGGCTGAGGGAGTGACTTTATTCGCCCCGTCCTTTGTAAATCTGATGCTGGCGATGCTCGTGACGCCTGCCGTTCCGGTGGTTGCAGCCTGGATTCCGGCCCGGCAGGCGGCCTCTTTGGAACCTGGACGGATTTTGAGGGGTCATTAACGGAGGATTCCCATACCTCCAGTCGAAGCCGCGACAGGCTAATAGGGCTCCCACGCTGAGCCCTTTCAGGAGGATTTGACAGTGGATATCAAGGTTAACACCAGAGTGCTGAACGACAAGGCTCAGGCTGTCGAGGTTCAAGGCGAGATCGACGTCTACACCTCGCCGCGTGTGAAAGAGACCATCAACGAGTTGATCGAAAAGGGGCACTATCAACTGGTGATCAACCTGGAGGGCGTTCGCTATATCGACTCCACCGGTCTCGGTGTGCTCATCGGCGCTCTGAAGAAAGTCCGCGAGCACAGCGGACGCATTCTACTGGTTTGCACCAATCCGCAAATCAAGAAAATTTTCAACATCACCGGCTTGGTCAAGATTTTCGAGATCTTCAAGGATGAGGACGAGGCTCTGCAGATCCTGGCTAACGCGGGTTAAAGAGTCAGCGTGTCCGATACCAAACTCTGGAACATCCAGCTGCGGGTTCCAGCCGAACCTGAATTTCTCGGAATCGTGCGCCTGGCTTGCGCGGGCATCGCCCATCGCTTGGGCCTGGATCACGAAGTGTCCGAGGATTTTAAGTTGGCAGCAACCGAAGCCTGCGGCCATTTGCTGAACCTGGGCTCACAGGAAATCGAGATTAGTTGGGATATTTCCAGTGACTCGGTGGCCCTTCAGGTAACGACCGTCGGCGAACTCGACGCGGAACTGGCTGACGACGAAGCCGATCTGGAATGGAAAGAGATCGGTCTCTTGTTGATCAAGTCGGTCATGGACGAAGTGTTGGAAACGACCTCTCCTCCCGGTTTGCGTCTGGTCAAGAAAACTGAAATCAACGATGACTGAAGAAAAGTCGGGCGAGTCCCGCTGGGACCGCGAGCGGGCCCGGCAGTTGCTGGCGAGTTACGCCACCGACAGGGACCCTAAGGTCAAAGACGAGTTGGTTGCTCAGCATCTCAACCTGGTTCGTTATTTGGCCGGCAAATTCAGCAATCGTGGTGAGAACCTGGAAGATCTGGTGCAGGTGGGCTGTCTCGGCCTGATCAAAGCGATCGAGCGCTTCGATCCGGAGCGAGGCACCGAGTTTACCACCTACGCCACTCCCACCATTGTGGGCGAGATTAAACGACACTTCCGCGACAAGGGCTGGGCCATCAAGGTGCCACGCCGACTTCAGGAGTTCAATGCTTCGGTGGCCAAAACCACTGAGGAATTGACCTCGGCTCTGGGTCGTGTACCCTCGCCCGATGAAATCGCAAAAAAGCTTGAGGTCAGTCCCGAGGATGTCTTGGAAGCCCAAGAGCTGGGCCAGTCCTACAACTTGCTATCCATCGATAGCGAACTGGACGCGGACGACAGTCGTAAGACCAGTTCGCTTCTGGACTACCTGGGTCGAGACGATTTCCAACTTGAGCAGGTGGAAGACCGACTGGCGTTGCACCGTGCTTTTTCGAGCTTGCCGTCACGAGAACGCTTGTTGATGTATTTGCGCTTCTTCGAGAACCGTTCTCAGAGTGAGGTCGCGAAGGTCTTGAATATCAGCCAGATGCACGTATCCAGGCTGCAGGCGAGATCGTTGGAGACCATGCGCCAGGCTTTAAGCCAACAAAGGAATCGTGGCGAACGAAGTGGAAAGCGCCGCAAGTCACGAAAACAGCCCTGAAATCGACTAGACAGAATTGACCAAAAACCCAGGCCCTGCCTGGGTTTTTGTGTTTTCACCAGGAATTTGTTTCGACTATTTCCAGCAAGAAATTCACTTACTCACGGTATACATTTTGTCTACCGACAGAAAATTTTGTTCGGTCTTCGAAAAACTCAAGGAAGGCTTGCAGAGCGAACCCCTGGTCGATCTCCTGCCAAGCGAAAGTCAATTGAACTATACTGTGAGTATTGATTTGACGAAAAAGCGAATAACTGTTCGAGGAAGATTGATTGCGCCCCATATAGCGACGTGATATACTCCACGAACCACAGACACAGAAGGGGAGGCAGCAATGCCCGGATCTACTCAGAGTAAGACTCGTCTCAGTCGACGCCAGCAGCAGATCCTCGAATATATCCGTGAGTCTGTGATTTCACGGGGGTTTCCCCCCTCCATTCGTGAAATTGGCGAAGCCGTGGGCTTGTCCTCAAGTTCCACCGTGCATAGCCATCTGAAGAGTTTGGAAACCAAGGGCTTTCTTCGTCGCAATCCTTCCAAGCCGCGCAGCATCGAGCTTCTCGATGGACCGCGGGTTGGCGGAGTGCGCATGGTTGAGATTCCAGTATCCGACCCGCAGCACGCCGATGGTCCTAAGAAAACCATCTCCTTGCCTCTTGATCTGGTGGGCGACCAAGAGTCGTTCCTATACCAGATCAAAGAGCCATACCGAAACGAGAATATCGTCCCCGGGGACTTAGTCATCGTTAACCGTAACAACGGAGCGATGAATGGGGAATTGGTACTGGAAAGACAAGGGCAAGAGCTTCGCCTGACTCGGTGGAGCGAAGGGCCGGCACCAGCCAGTGAACCCGTTCACGACTCGGTGGTCGGCAGAGTGGTGGGAGTCATTCGAAGGTTTAACAACGGCTGAGACGAGGAGTGCCGGGGGGATTCGTCCCCCCGGTTCTGTTTTGTACGGCCTTTTTTGGGTAGGAATCAAGCGACGGGCGGTTAACGCTTAGGGAAGACTTCGATTAGAGGGACCCGCTGTGCTTGAGAGCAGTCTGACCCCAGAAACCAGCATTTACACTTTCATCGCCAACAACCCGCTTTTTTACAGCTTGCCGGGCGAGGTGATCGAATCCATCGCCGATAAAGTTCAGGAAAAGACTTTCGGCGTCGGCGAAGCGATCTTTGAAGAAGGCAAGCTGGGTGATTCTTTTTATATCGTGCGCAAGGGCCAGGTGCGGGTAACCAAGCTGCAAGGCGGCGATGAAATGGTGCTCTCGGAGCTGGGCGAGGGTGAAGGCTTTGGTGAGATGGCTCTGCTAATCGACCAGCCCCGTACGGCTACGGTCAAGGCCCTTTCGGAAGTCAACTTACTGGTTCTCAATCGTGAGGACTTTACCGTTCTGACCCGCACTCTACCAGCTCTAGCTGAAAAGATGAACAAACTGCTGACCGAGCGCGTGACCTTACTCGACAGCACCATCGTCTCCGAAGAGACACGCGGAAAGTTTCGCGCTTCCCGCAACTTCCAACTGGATTACTCGTCGCTTGAGCTGCTCATGAAGCTCAACGAGGCGGCTGGCGGGCGAGCTCAGGTCGAGCATTGCAAGGAATGTGGCCAGTTGGCGCGCGAGATGAGCAAGATGCTCTGCCCGATGGTCTCCGAGGAAATTTTGTTCGCCGGCTACCTGCACGAAATCGGGAAGGTTTCCTTACCGAGCGAATTGGTGCTCAAAGAGCGCAGCGGTCAGGAGCTGACTGAGGAAGAGCGCGAGCGCTTCTCGGTCATCTTTGAGGTGGCGGTCTCCATTTTGCAGCCCAACCCGAGCCTGTATAAGGCTGTAGACTTCCTATCCAAGTTGGGCTGCGACAAATATACGGATATGCCGCTGGAAGCCCAGATCTTGAAGGTCGCGGATGACTTCCTGCACTACTCCAGTCCCAGTTATCACAATCTGGGAGTGGAGAAAGCCCTCAAGCAGGTCCAGGCCGGTAGCGGCACCCGTTACAACCCCAGGGCGGTTGCCGCCCTGGAGAAAAACATTCGAAAATTCACAGAGGTTCGGGTAGACAGTCAGCTTTCCATCTTGCGTATGATGGTGCTGGCTCTGGACCGCAAAGACAACTACACCTACCGGCACTCATTGGACGTGCGCGACATGGCTCTGCGCATCGTGCATAGACTGGGACTCGATCGTCGTGCCCAGGAATACACCCGAATCGGTGCGGAGATGCACGACGTCGGCAAAATCTATGTGGATGAGTCCATCCTCAACGCCCCGCGCAAGCTCACCGATGAAGAATTCGCTATCATGAAAACCCACGCCGCCCTCTCTTCCGAGTTTCTCTACGACATCCCCGGGATGGACGAACTGGCGGCCATTGTGCGTGCTCACCACGAAAAGTTTGATGGTTCTGGCTATCCAGATGGTCTCGCGGGCGAGAACATTCCTTACCTGGCCAGAATTATGACGATTGCCGACGTTTGGAGCGCACTCACCACGCCACGCGTCTACCGACTCAACAAGGATGGCTCGCGCAAAGCCTTTGGCCCCGCCAAGGCTCTCTCAATCATGGACGAGATGAACCAGAACCGCCACTTCGATCCAGAGTTGTTTGAGGTGTTCCGTGTCATCGTCAGTGAGATCATTGAGGAGATCGGGCCGGATGGCGACTTGATCGAATGGAAACAGCGGGGCTCCACTTAGAGGGCCGAAGCCTGCTGGAAGCTGCCTGTTACTGAGTTAGCTTCTGGTAGCCCCAGCGGCCCAAGTCAGCCATGTAGCTTCCAAGGATCAGGGCCGAGCCAACCGGGGCTCCGAAACCCGTCGCGATCATGGCTGCGCCGGCGATCTTGGCGCCGCCACTCACGGTGTCGAAGGTGTCGCCCTTTTTAAACCCTTCGTAAGCCTGTAAGGCGCCGCCCAGTGCAGGGGCTGCGCGACCGGCCACCTTGGTGGCGACCTCTGTTCCTTTGAGTCCGGCCCCTGCCAGAGTGGTCAGGGCCGCACTGTTCCCGGCCTGCAGGGCTGCTTCCCCATAGTTCCCAGCTTTGGCGCTGTCGTAGGCCATCTTGCCGAAGGCCACGCCACCCATCACGCTGGCGGCGGGATTGAGTGGACGCAGCGCACTCGAGCCCACGCTGGCAACCTGCTGGGCTTTGAGAGCGCCGCCTGCCTTCTCGGCCACTTCAGCGGTGTGGCGGGCCTGGGCAGTAGCCCAACCTGCGTCATCAAAGTTCTTGGCCAGACCGGCCTTGGAGTTAGGAGCAGGGTGGTCACCGACTTCCTTGCCTGGCAGGGGAGGGCCGGACGGGGCGGTCGCAACCGGCTTCTCCCCGACCCTGGGCTCAGGCGGTGCAGCCGGGGCGGCGGGTGCCGGAGCGACACGCGGGGCAGGATCAGAAGGAGCCGGTTTTGCGCCGACCTGGGGAGCTTGAGGAGCGGCCATCGCCCAAGACCCGAAGTTGGGAACGTTGCCGTTTGCTTTGACCCCCAGGTCCCTGCTCAGCGATACAGAGTCTTTCGGCTTCTGAACCTGACTGGCGGGCTTGGAGGCAGGCTTGCTGGTCGCGGATTTCACCGAGGAACTGGATTTTGTCTTGGTGCTGCTGCTGGTTTTGTGACTGCCGCTGCTGCTCGTTGGTTTGGAGCTGACGTTCATCGGTTTCCTCCGCGTGGTTTGTTAGATTCAGTGTATCCTCCCCCACCCAGGGCAAATGAACGGAGAGTTAACAGGTCGTGAGCAATGTTTCCAGCTTGTTGCCACTTGTTACAGCCTTGTTACCACCTGGACGCGGCGGCCTGGTAGAAAGTTAACCGACAGGCAGCCAAGGGATCCGCCTGGTTGGTTAAACTGGGAAGCATGAAAATTGCCAGTCTTCCGCCATTAGCCAACCGGAGCCGGTCCACTTTACGCAACTCTCAGGAGGAGGAGGATCGTCGTATCGGAACCGAGCTGGTTGCCGGTGGCACGATCTATCAGGCCCACACAGAGCGAGCGCAGGCTTTTGAAAAGCTGATGACTCCGCTGGTCGACCAGCCCAATGTCAAGATGGACCGCCCTCTCTTGATTTCGCCAGGTTGGAACACGGATTTGCACAAATTCGACTATCTGGCTCGCAAGCTGCTGGCTTCGGGTGAGAACGGTGACTATGCGGTCTACTTGAAGGAGGGAGCGGCTTACCGCGACCCTGAAGCCACTCAACCCCTGGAATTGGCCGAAATTCCCAAAAACATCAAGGTCTTCGTCAATATTTGGGATGAACTCAACAGCCCACCTTCCATCACCGCTCCCCAGCTAAAAGAGAACCTCGCCTTGCTGCAACAGGCGGTGGGACCGGACAAAGTAGACGTGATTGCCTACAGCATGGGGGGTCTCGCCACGCGCAATTACCTCGATCAAGGGGGCCGTGGAATCCGAAACTTGATGATCTTGGGAACTCCCAATCAAGGCAGTCGCTTCGGCCAGCTGGCCGGCCAGGCCCTGGACCGGAACATCACATGGGCTCTGGATTATTGCGGCATTAAGCCCTCCGACCGTCCCGCGATGGCCTGGACGGCGGCGGATTCACCCGAGAACCTCGACCTGGCTTCGCGATGGCCGCAGCAGCGAGCCGCCGTGGAGAATCTTAGAATCGTGGGCGCCAGCGAGGAGCCTACTCCGGCTGTGGGTGACAGTCCTTATGTTCAGGGGGATGGCATTGTGGAGCCGGAGCGTCTCAGGATGCCCGAAGCGGACGTGCGCGTGCTCCATGGTCACCCCTTCTATCATCACGGCGCGCTACCCCATGCATCGGGTGTTTTTGCTGAAATGAGGGAGTTTTTCGGCTGGGACCAGGCGGCCGGAACGTTGGACCTGCCTCCCCTGCCCCCCCCTCACCTGGATACCCCTTACGGGAAGATGTAATTTTCAAGGAAATTTGAGGAGTAGGAGGCAAACTAACCGAGTTATGGCAGATTCGAACCTCAACATCGCGCGTATTGTTACCACTCCCATCCCGACCGCTCCAGTGGCCATCGCCAAGGCTACGGTGACAGAAAAGGGTGTGACCGACGAGGTGGTGCTGACGCCCACCCAGTTGAAAGCCGAAGCCATCGCTCTGAAGAATGAATCACTGGCCGAGACCGGAGCCGCTGTAAACAGCGATCGTCAGGGAGACAGCAAAAAAGCCGAAGCCGTCGAGGATTCCCGGCAGGCAAGCGTTGCTGAATTCGAAGCCAAGAAGACCGACAAGGCGGCCGACTCGGCTGCGGGCGAGGCGGCCGTCGCCTCGGCTGAAGAAGCCGAGAATGCCGGCAAAGCCCAGGATGCCAGGTGGAAAGCCGAAGCCAAGCAGGCTGAAGCTGACCTGGAGCGACAGAAAGCGGAACTTCTGCAAGCCAGGGGTGACGAGTTGCTGGCCAGCGACGACCTGGAAAAGTTTAACGAGGGAGTCTACCTCTTGGGGCTGGCAGACTCAGGATTTGAAACCGCCCATAATTTGCGGGATGAAGCTGTGCATCTGGCTTCTAACGTGCAAGCATCCCTCGATCTGGCCAAATCCGCCCACGACCGGGCCGCCAGCAAGAGTGATGAAGCCAGAAAGTTGCGTGATGATGGCCAGAAAGGCCACCAGCAAGCGGTCGAAGAGACTGAACTATCCGGTCGTGCCCTTGAGGCAGCCAACGCCCTGAAGTTAGATGCCAGCGAACGTCGCAAGGTGGCTGAGCGCCTGATGGCCGAGGCCACCGTCGACAATGAATTGGCCGAGCTCGGACAAAAGGTTCAGAACGGATTTCTGCTCCGCTAGTCCAGCCTTAAAGAACTCGCCAGCACATCGGGGCTAAACGGCGCCGGTCATTCGGCAAGCCTTTGGTTAGCGTGTCAAGATAGGCAGGGTCATAGGTCATATTGATCTTGTCGGTGTTCGCCATCTTGATTTTGCCGTTTCGAGCGACCAGTGCCCCCGTCAGCCGAACCTCTTGAAGGACTGAATTATCCGTGGTCAGCACTTCGAAGTTGTTCTTTGCATACACCAGCCCGGTAAGCTTAACCCCCTGGCGACCGGTTGCATCCACGGTGACGTTGCCCCCACTCCAAAAGACCAGGGGGTCGGTGGTGGTGGCCGTCAGATCAGCGTCGGCCCGAAAGAAGATATCCTTCTCAGCCGCGATCGCTCCGTGCCCGACGACCTTTCCGTCCACAGTCATGTTTCCCTTGACGTTGAGGAAAGTCATGCTGCCGCTGGAAGAGAACTTGATATCCGTATCCGGTTTGGGCAATTGAGGGGTGAAAGGATTGCCGTTGGCATCCACCCCCGTTCCATATCCCACGCTAAAGCTACCATTCACTTCGAGTTGTTGAGAGCCAGTCATACTGAAGTCCAGAGTGGAAAAATCGAATGTAAATCCGGGTGCAAAGGTGGCCGTGCCGCTCACCATCGTGCCCGTGGCCGGCGGTTTGACGCCGCCGCTATCGGCAACGGCGTTCAAACCGGCCTGATCGTAAAAGACCTGAGGACTCCCTCCGCCCTCAGGTATATAGGTGACCGCGCGGATGGCCTTTTGAGGCTGGTCGACCATATCCACCTTGGGCGGTAACAGCAAACGGGGCGTTACGACTTTTTTTATTGGGGTCGCCAGAGTTTCGGTCACATAATAACGGCCGGGCGGAATCGATACCGCGGCCGTCTGAGGAACCTTGAGGTCGCTCAACTTCAAGTCATATATATTGTAATTCTTGGTGGACCGAGCCGCCGCGGTCGCGTTGGTGCTGCCGAAAAAAGCCTTGGCATTGCCCGAGTCAACGGCTGTGTCTTGAGCATAGATCTCTTTTTTTGACCACAGCGTCCCGGGGATCGTGCTGCCGACATCGCTGATGAACTTAGTACTCTCGGTTGTTCCCGCTCGGAGCACGTCATTGGTGTGGATCTCGTCGTTGGATCGCACCCAATTGCGCATCTTGTCGCGACTGTGAACCTCCCAGGCTTTGTTGCCACGCATGTCGATCATGCCGTTGCTTGAGGCGGCCGCATCGTAAAGGGGCTCCCCGACCATAAGCATCTCCAGGCCCGACTGAAATCCCCGAACCTCACCCCAAGCTGTGACCACAACAGAATCTTTGGGGACCGCGGCCAGTCCATTGGCTGCGGGTAGGCCCGAGGCCTGGCCCAACTGGTTCCTGATGGTGAGCCGAAAACTGCGCCCGTCTTTAAACTCTCCCAGCAGTCCTGAGGCGGTCTGGCGAACGGTGAGCGAACCCATCACCTCGGGATAGCCAGTGAAGGGTCCCCGACCCCACGTTTGATTTTGCTCTAACTTGAAGCGCGCGTAACTGAGACCCGACTCTGCCGCCAGTTGAGCCTCCAGGCGGGCCTCCGCAGCTCGACCCAGGCTGAAGTTGTCCTGGTTGACGACGAAAAAGGCGCCAACCATCATGGTCAGGATCACGGTCGAAAATAGAACGATGACGAGTGCCAGTGCCCGCTTGTTTTTTCGCATCTCCGCCTACAATCTAGGCCAGGTGTTCTCGGCCTTGAATCGGAAAACCACTTCGGCGGCCTCAGCCAGGCTGCGGCGACCGTTCTGGGTGTGACCCTGCTCACCCCGAAGCCCAAGTCTGACCAGGATCACCTGATCTGCATCATTCTTCGTTACTGCAAACTGATGGACGTCCTGAGTCCAGGTCTTGCTGGTGCCCAACTGTGCCTTGACGCTCGGGAGCATCTTATAGGATAGCACAGAGTTGTTGAAATCGTCCAATTCTTGCTGAAGCACCCCTGGAGCGCACATCGGGACGCTTGAAGAGACATCGTAGCTGATCAACTGACCCCGCGGCACCTGTTTGGTGGCAGTATAGACTGTGTATCCATTCCAAACCGGCTGACCGGTCACGGCGTCGTAGGAACTGGTATGGGCCAGGCAGATCGAATCGCGCGCGACCGTAATCGTACCCGGCTCCAGGTTCACATTGACGGTGTCGCTGTTCACGCTCAGGGTATGAAAACTGGTCTGTCGGATATCTCGAGCCAATCGGGTCGAAATTCGCCGTAGTTGACCCTGCAAAGACTGTCTGACCATACCAAGCTGGAAGCTGTTGCTGCAGGTATTGAAGAGGACAAACATCACGCCGGAAATCAGCATTAAGAGGGAGAGGGCAATCACCAGTTCCAGGACGCTGAATCCTCGGCGACTCATTTCATGTTGCTCACGTAGACCAGACGCGAGAGCCGGACGGACTGGCGGCCATAGTCTCGACGGTTGCCGACAGACCTGGACTGATCCATCCAGTAAACGGCCACGGTAACCTCATAGATATCGCCCATCTCGACCGCGTCGGGCGGCAGGCTGGGCTGAGTGAAAGCACATTCGGTCACGAACTCAGCGGTCGTACGGGGGTCCCGGTTGATGACTCCCTGGTTTCCCATCAAGGTCGGCCAGGTGGAGGGAGAGGCATCATTAACCTGACTCAAGACGGACTCCGCTATCCCCAAGGCGATAGATGAATCCAACCCCTTGGTCGAGGACTGAAAAAGCCTTAAGAAGAGGCCGATCAGAAACACGATGAAGACCAGCAAGAGGGCCATGGCCAGCACGACTTCCCCCAGAGTATACCCTCGCACGTTTCTAAAGTTCGACAGCCTGATCAGCCAGCCTGCCAGGGAAAAAAGGGGCGTTACAGCCTGCAATGACCGCTGTGCTAGAATCAGGCTTCTTGTTCGACCATCCGAGTTTCTTTGGTCACTTCATCCCAGGGTTTCTTGAGTGAGTGCTGGATCTTCCAGTCCATGCTCTCCCCGATGTAAGCACAGCTCGGACTGTTGATGCCTCCGCAGTAAGGACAGTGATATTCGAAGTGTTTGATCACGCTTTCCACAGTGACCAGCTTGCGCACTTTAACTTTGACTGCTTCTAGCTTTTTAACGGCCTCTTCGGGCTCCACGCCCATCTTTTCGCTGAGCTTTTTGATGTAATCGCTGTTTACATCCGCTTCCTGGCGCTTCTGCTCAGCGGGGTCTGTGTTGAAGCGGGCTGCAAACTCCTGGTCGACGGCCGCTTGGGCGGCCAGCAATTGCTGGTCGGCGGCGTTGATTTGATCCCCACCGTCGTTTTCTTTCGGTTTGGCTGCGGTCTGAGTTTGCACAGCCGAAGCTATGGAAGGCTCCGGTTCATCGGGTTTCACGTATTTGGCTGTGCCAACCGATGCGCCCTTTTCCTTCATCAACGACGCAAAGCCGCGCTCGATCGCTTCGGGCGTGATTTCCTTGGCGGTGACCTGACGGCCAGCCTTCTTGGCCTCCATGAAGCCCGTCTTCTGCTGCTGAATAATGGCGTTCGCTAACTTTCGCACATCGCCGCCACTGGCCCAGTTGGGCGCGTTGCGCAGCTGTTCCATGCGCTGAGCAAGCAGTTCTTCCGTGCCCGCACTGAAGCCCAGCCCTTTGGCCTCGATCTGTTTGCCCAGAGCTTTTATAGCCGACTGGGGCGTCATCGCTTCCAGAGTGAAACGGTGGCCAAAGCGGCGCTGTAAGCCTGGATCGATAGCAAGAAAATCGTTGATGCGGTCCGGGTAGTCAGCCACCGCAAGAATGAATCTCCCGCGATTGTCCTCCATTTCTTTCAGCATAGTCTTGACGGCGTCTGCTTTGAACGCTTCGGGCGCACGAGCCAGGCCGCCCACTTCGTCGATGAAGCCCCCCTGTCCCCACATGCTCTCGAAAAGCTTCTTGACCTTATCGGTGGTCTGGCCCACAAAACCGGCCTGCAATTCCGCCCCCTGAGTCTCGGTGAGATCGGGGCTGGGCACGATGTCGTAAGAGGCCATCAGTTTGGTAAGCAGACGGGCAAGTGTGGTCTTGCCAGTGCCAGGCGGCCCGTCGATAATGAAGTAGGGCTCAAAGCTCTGCAACGGATCCGCGCCCGTTTCTTTGTCGAACTCAATCGAAGTGCAGATATCGCGCAACTGAGATTTGACCTCGTCCAGGCCCTCGAGCGCGTCGATCTCTTTCCAGACATCCTCAGGCTTGAGTTTCTTTTCTTCCGCGAAATCCTCGGGTGCCAGAGCCATCAACTGAGCCTTCGTCAGGTCGCCTTCTACCTGAGAAAGACGGGTGCTCTGCTTCTTGGTTGCCACCTCTACCATCGAATTGACCGAGCCCGCGTTACCGAAGTGCTTCATTTTGCGACGTTCCACCTCAAGGCGGTCCAGGGCGGCCTTGCGGGTTTCGTCATCCATCACGCGGTCTTTGCCCTTGGCCACCTTGTCCAGGATCTGGCCAAGTTCCTCGCGATTATAGTCATCGAAAGGAATCGGAGTGAAGCGGCGCTCCGCGCCGTCGTCCACATCGCGGATCAGGTCTTTCATCTCGCCCTTATAGCCGGCTCCGATGAACACCGTATCAGCGTATTCGGTGCTGCCCAGATACGGAATCATGGCTCGGAAGGCTCGCTTGCCATCAGCCGTGTCCTTCAACTGGTGCATCTCATCCACGAAAATGACCGCGCCCTTGTTCTCCTCAAACAGTTTCTTCACGTTCTGCTCGGGAGTGCCATTGGCCATCAGGTCCTGAACTCGAACCTCCACCACCTTGGGATTCTTCAGATAGCCGACCTTGTGCAGAGCCTCGCCGAACAGCTTGGCCACCGTGGTTTTGCCGGTGCCCGGATTGCCCTCAAAAAGCAGATTGAGACGCGGCCGCTCGCTGTTTAGTCCGTGGGCCTCCTGCTGCTTGCTCAATTTCAGCTGAGACAACACCGCCTTCAATTCTTTCTTGGCGCCCGTCAGACCGATCAGGCCCTCGAGCTCCATCAGCGGATCCTTCTCCTTGGGCAGTTTGGCCTGCTGCACATCGCTGACCGTGACGCGCGTGCCGGCCTGAGGCGAGCGCTGCAAATACTCGATCAGCTTGGTGCTGCGCTCGGTTTGAGCCGTTTTGATGCACTGCCAGAGGGTGTTGGCCTGAGCCACGCCGCCATCCTTGGCGCGAGCGGCCACGGTGGCCCTGGCTTCCTCGCTTAGCTGATAGCCCTCCGACTTGGCGGTGGTAGCCACAAAATCGGCCATCTGGGCCGGGGTGAGCGGCTTGCTCTGAAAGCGCTGGCGAACCATGGTCGGCAGACTGCCGCGTAACTTATCCAGGTCCGGTCCACTGCCCTGAAGCAGCAGCGGGGTCTGACCGCCAAAGCGCTCCAAATACTTCTTGAGCACGCCAAACCCGGGGCTGTCCGGCTTGATTTGATCCAACTCGTTCAGATAGAGGAAGCTGCCGCGACCCGACTGAATCTGGCTTTCCAGCAACTTCTCCAGCTGGTCCGGATCCTTGTTGAACATCGCGGCCGGAATCTTGACCAGCGACTCGTCGGCCGACAGACGCGGCTGGTCCGGGCTGCGCATCTGGCGAAGATTCTCACCCAGAGCTCCGGCCAGAGCCTCCAGATTGTGATCACTGCTGCCCTCCAGCTCGAAGGTATAAGGCAGAATGGTCTTGGAGTTGAGATTGGAGACGCGATTGATGTCTTCCAGCTTCTTCAGCTCACCCAGGGGATCACCGGAAATATTCACGATCGGCTGGGGAATCTGCTCCTGCTGCATCTGAACCAGAGGAGCCGTATTCAGTTGCCCCTTGAAAAACGGCTGCTTCTCGAAAGCCTTGGTGGTCAGTGGAAATTCGCGACTGGTGCGCTCGCGGTCCAGCTGATAGCGGGCGAAAAGCTCAGCCGTGAAGTTTTCCTGACTCTGCAATCTAGTGGGTAGCTTGTCTTTCTCCGCCTTGAAAGCGTCCGCCAGGTCTCCCTGGACATGGGCCGGGTTGCCGCCCTTGGCGCCGATCACCTGATCATAGGCTTTGCCGATCTCGCGCAGCAGGGAGATGGGCTCCATCCGAAGCTGGCCGTCTGTCCACTGAGTGCGCACTGTGATGCGCGGAGCCTGACCTTTTTCAGCGATGTGGGCGCCCTCGGCCATATCGGCCAGCTCTTTGGTGGTCTCATTGTCGACCATACGCCCCTGGAGTCCGGCCTCGGCATTGGAGACACGCTGGCGAGTTACGGTGATGGTGTAGTTGGCACCGGCCAGGTCCTTGAGCTGGTCCACGTGCAGACTGTTGAGGGTTTTGGCCAGCAGCTGAGCATCTTCGGCGCCCGCCGGCGGCTCAATGCGTAACAGTTTGCCGATCAATTCCTCCCGCTCTTTCCTGGCCTCGGGCGTGGCCCCCGCATAGCTGATCGGTTGCTCTTCCTTGGTGGCGAAGGTCTCCCCAAAGGTCAGGTTGGGTCCGATGCCCTCGGTCAATTTGAGCCAGGTGCCCGGGTTGGCTCCGACCAGGCGCTCTTCTGGACTCAGAGACTTACCTTCCAGAGCCGAGTTCAGGCTGGACTGAATCTGAGGCCATTCCATCGGAAAGGCCTGATTGGCCAGTTGTCCCGGGCTGGGGATGGGTTCGCCGTTGGCCAGAGCCGCCGCCAGCTTCTCGTCCAGGCTGGCGCCCCAACGCGGCTTCAGGTCCTTGAGCAGTTCATTCTGCACGGCCTTCAGCTCGGGGTTCTTGGGAAGCTCAGTATTGGCATCCCCACCACGTGTTTGAGCAATCTCGTTCAAGGCCGAATAAGCCTGCGTGAAGTTAGTGAACTTCTGTTCGCTCCCCGCCGGATTCAGCAGGGTCTTCTGAGCCCGCTGTTGCTGCAAGTCGGTTCCGTTCTCGTGGATGCTCTCCAGGAACATCCGGCCCACTTCAGCGCCCGCTTTGGCGTCCATCGACTTCATCAGATGGCGCCCTACCTGGGCCAGCATCACTCCCACCGGGCTGCCCATTGCGTTAGCCATAGCGGTCAACGCAATGGGAATCGTGGCTGCTGCCTGTTGAGGAGGAAGCTTGTTGATGGCCGCTTCGGTGGCTTTGACCACAGCCTTCTCTTCAGGCGTGTTGCTGACGTTCCAGGTCAGACGAAAGGTGCCTTGCTTGCCCCCATTGGCTGGGGCGGCCACCGGGGCCGGGGTCTGGGGAGGGGTGGGCTGAGCTGGTGGGGAGGGCTGAGCTGGAGGATTCGGGCTGGGCTTCAGGCCCGACGTACCCATTTGAGAGGCGGCGACCGCACCGGCCACACCGGCCAAACTTCCCATCACCGCGCCGGCCATCAGGCCGGAACCCAACGCCAGCCCTGCCTGATTTTGCATCATCTGGTTCAAGCGCAACTGCTGTGCAGTCTGAGTCGAACTGGACTGCTGCGTTCCCGAAGTCTGGAATCTGTCCGCTGGCGAAGCAGCTGGTGCTGAGGGCCGCGCGGGGGTTGAGGTTACGGGTCGGTTCGGGAAGAAGCTACCGATTTTCATGTTGTTGCCATTCTGTTAACACGGCCTTAAAACCTGTGTTCGTAGGCGAATCTTAGTACTTTCCCCGGCGAGGCAAAGCGCTATTTCGGCTGACTGCCCAGCTCGATGCGTTCCACCGTTTGCAGCAGAGACTGCACCGTCTGACCTTTGCCCACCACACCGACCACGGTCGAGAGCTTGGGAACCTGACCGCAGGCCTCACCCAGTAGCAGAACCTTCATCTGGGGCTCGGTGCGATTCAAGAAGGCCAGCCAGTTGGAGGTGGCCAGACCCCCCATCCGACTGTCCAGGATTAACAACTGGGGATGGCAGGAGCCCACCAGTTGCAGAGTCTCGGCCGGGTCACTGCTTTCGGCCACGACTTCGTAGCGGCCCACCTGGGCCAGTGCGGCGCAAATATCCAGTCGGACGATCGGATACTCGTGAGCCACGACGATTTTATAGGTGTCCAGCATAAGCAAGTTGATAGCCTCGACCCTCCTGAAAATTTCCCCCGCCTGGTGGCTGGGGCGGTTGGGCGGGCGCTGCGCCTCCTCCCAACCGCCCCGGTTCAGGGCACCGGGACCCTCCCAAACCGGCTTCCTTGGTTGCACTATAGGCAAGAAAAGCGACGGAACATCAAACCGATTGCGTACGATTCGCGTACGGAAAGGGTCTGGGGATGAATGCCGAAGGCCGTTTGAACGTGAAAGAAACTCATTGCGGAAGAGTCCTGGTGGTCGAGGATGACCTGCGGGTGGCGGAAATGATCCGATTCGCTCTGGAGTCAGCCAACTTTCAGATGGTGCACGTGGACGACGGCCGGGTCGGACTGGAGCAGGCCGTATCCGGTCAGTTTGACGTCATCTTGCTGGACATTCGCCTGCCCGGAATGGACGGCTATTCCATCTGCCGAGAAGCCCAGAAACAAGTCACCACACCCATCATGATGCTGAGCGACCGGCGTGAAGACCTGGACAAGGTGCTGGGTCTGGAGACCGGAGCGGACGACTACCTGGGCAAACCCTTCAACCCCCTGGAACTGGTGGCCCGAGTCAGAGCCTTGCAACGCCGCAAACGCCTGGGCGCCCCGGAAGTGGCCAGCGAAGATCGCCTGCAGTTGGGCCATCTCCAAATCACCCCTTCTTCCCGCCAGGTGACCATCCAGGGCCAGCCCGTCCATCTCACCGCCACCGAATTCGAAGTGCTGGTGACCATGGCCCGGCGTCCGGGTCGCGTCTTTACGCGTCAAGACCTGATCGATCTATGCTGGGGCTCGGATTGGGTGGGCTTTGAAAAAACCGTGGACGTTCACCTCAGGCGCATGCGCAAGAAGTTTAGCGAATGGACCGATCACGACTACATCAAATCCGTTCGAGGCGTGGGTTACCGACTCGAACCGGGCTAAACTCTAGTTGCCGGTGGCCACGCTAAACTGCTGAGCCACCGTAAACGGCCCCTGAGACAGCGGCACATTGCCCAGAGCCAGCTTCCGCCGGGCTTCAGCCACACTTACTGCCCGCAGCTCGATAATCCACATGGGAGCCCCCCGGATCACCCGCAATTGAAGCAATTGATCACAGACGACCTGCTGATTGGGGCCCAGAGCGTAGGTGGTGGGCTGCGTAAGCCAGCTGGTCCAGCCCGAGTTAATGGTCGAGGAAGCCGGGTCAACACGTCGGACCAGCCACTTGAACGGGTGCTGTTGCTCATATCCCTGGGCATCGGCCGCACCCGCCACCACCGTATTTCCGCCCGGATTCGGCCGATTCGGGATCACCCCATAGTAGGTGATCTGGCTGGCGAAATTTGGGCTTCCATCGGCCTGCACCGACCAGTTGGCCCCGCTGGTGCCAGCATCCGAAGAAAGAAAGGTCAGGGCATCGCTGTCTTTTCCAGGGGGCAAATGGGGCGGCACGGCCGCCACCGCCCACTGATTGGCCTTGCTTCCCGAATTGGCCAGGTCTCGCTGCAGACTGGCTTTGGCCTTGAGGATGTTGCGCATCGCCTCATCCTTGCCACCCGCCTTTCGCCAGATGTCACCCACATCGCGAAAGGCCGTCACCATCAAAATCGAGACCAGCGCGAAAATGCTGCAGGCCAGCGTCAACTCCACAATGGTGAAAGCTCGCTGGCTACTGCGCATACAGAATCCGCGCCACTTCAACCACCTGGCGACCTTGTCCGGCCGCTCCCGCCTGACCGCCCTGCCAGGTCGTATTGACCGCGCAACGGAAGAGGCCCGGAGCGGCCGTGCCCAGACTGGTGATATACACCTGAGTGGTGAAATTATTGGATCCAATCTGGGTTGTGTCCTGTTGATAAGGGCTGCTGAAAGAACTCTGAGCCCAGAACGGGTCAGTGGCCGGGGGCAGCCCATAGACAAACTCATCCAGGACCTGATTGGCTCGGGCCTCGGCCACCACTGTGTCAGAGGACTTGCTGTTGCTGCGCAAAGCCGAAATAGCCAGCGCGATCAGGGACAGAATGACCACCACGCACAACCCAAGTGAGAGTAAAACCTCCGCCAGAGTCATGCCTTTTCTTAGAACTGATGCCACGAAAGGACCTTCATCGAGAATGGACCGGCCGGAGCCAGGCCGGCCACATAGCTGGGATCATAGGTGATGTCAACGCTGCCTGCGGTGATCGTGACGTTTCCGGTTCCGGCCGTGGAGCTCCCGGCCGGATCTCCTCCGTAGGCCACCAGGCTGCCCTTTAAAGTGAAGGGCCCCGTGCTGCTCCCGGAGCCATCGGCCGCCAGCACGGTCACGTCTTTCCAAGCGTAGACCACGCCCTGCAATTTGACCGAGTGGAAGGTGCCGCCCGCGGTTGCATCCAGATCATAAGCGTCCACCGTAATGCTCCCCTGGGCGTACAGATTCAGTCCCAACTGAGTTCCCGAGCTGGAATTAAAGTCCGTGCTGGTCCCGATCAGGTGAATATCGCCTTTGGAAACCAGGGCCGAGCCGTTGCTGGCGATCTGAGCACCGATGGTGATGTCACCATCGTTGGCCAGCATCACGCCACTGCTTCCGCCCTGCAGCTTGAGCTCCAAGTCCTTGGGTTTGAGACCGGCGCTGGCTGCAGCCGGGGGAGTTGCGGGGGGAGCAGGCATAGAAGCCGCGGTGGCAGTCTGCAATCCCGCGAATTCAGCAGGTGCTGCCGCGTTCAAAACGTTGCTGATATTGGCGCCAACCTGCCAGATATAGGCCTGAGTGGGCGGTGTAGGCAGAGTGTTGGGTATCAACAACCGGCCTCCCCCGGAAACCGAGTATTCCGTATAAGGGACAGAGGTGGTAGCATAACCGCTGGAATTACTGCGGCTACCCGAGGCACTGGAGTTGGCCAAAGTCAGCCTGGGATTGGCCGAGGCCATGGCCTGCCAGGCTGCAAGCGTGGCCGTATCCAACGGCATCTTATTGCTATAGTTAGAATTAAAGTACTGGGCCAGGATATCGGGGGTGGTCAAGACGGGAGACGTCGGCGGTGTGGTTGCAGCGATTCCTCCGTAAGTTGCCGATTGGGGCGCTCCCCCGTCCGGAACTAAGGCAAATCCTGTGAGTGCGCCCGAGGGACTTATCTGCAAGTCCTTGGTCAGGGTAATACTTACCTTAGGGTTGCCGGAGGTGACCGCGATTGTCATACCCGCCGGAGTTGGCACTGCGGTTCCCGGGGGCTTGGGACTGGCAGCCACATAGTCTTTGTATTCCATGTTGACATACAGCAGATGACCTGTTGCGTCCACCAGGTAGGTCCCGGCCTGCAAGCCGATGGGACTGGAAGGCACCCGGACCTTACTGGCGGGTATCCGGTAGAGACCGGTAGCGTCTTCGCTCTTCACGGTGACGCCGGACAGAGTTCCACTGATCGTCTGGCTTCCGGCGTGCATCAACTCCCCTAAAGGGGAGGTCACTCCCGCGTTCACAGTCAAATTCGACTTGGTGCGCATGCGCGCCGGCGCGCCGCCGGTGGCGTTCAACTGAACCACCGAACTGGAGGTCAAAAGCAAATTCCCGGCCGCCATCACGGCCGCGTCGGTGATCGGCTGATTGTTGCCAAGCTTCAGCACAACCTGAGCCACCCGCTTGTGATAGGCCCCGATGAAGTTCTGAGGCGTGCCCGCGTTCAGCGAGACATTGCGCCCGCTGGCCCCCTCGATGCTGACCACCATGGCCGTGCTGGGCACCGTCAACTGAGGAGCCCCCGTCCAGGGCGAAGAACTGGAACTTGAGGTCAGGCTCTGAGCCACCGGTAAGGGCCGGCTGTTTGAGCCGGTCAGATTATTACAGCTGCAATAAGGAAAATCCGTCCAGGCCGTGCTGGGATCGTTCATTCCATCGCTGTCCGGGGCCGAACTGGCCGCTCCGTCCTGATAATTGAAGCGAATACGAAAGCGACTCCAGCTAGAGCCTTCGGCCACCCAGCCCACCACCTGACCTTCGCCCTCTCTGACGTACAGCCCCGGGGCGGTGAAGGTCTGGGCTACGGCAGCGTTCCAGCGGGGGTCCTGACTGATGCGGCTGCGCACCCAGTCCAAGCCGGAACGGGTGGCCCGGTCCGAGGCGGTCAGGCCGCTGTCAGCCGCGCTGCGCGCCAAACTGGCCGGGGCCAGAGAAATCGCGGCGGTGGCGAACATCAACGTCAGCATGCTGAAGAGCAACACTGAGACCAGCATGATCGCCCGACGAGATTTTCTCATAGATATCAAGCCCTTCCTGACCGGTCCCCCACTCTTTAGAATAGCATAAAATGAGCAAATGTTAAGGTTTTGCGAAAATCAACTCCGAATTCGGCAGGTCAAACGTCACCACGTAACGCTGCAGAAACTCCTGTCCCAGCACGCCCTCGGCCTGCAGTTTGCGAAAAACCACCGGCAGCTTTTCCTGGGTCAATGAGGGGTTATCGGCCAGCTCCACCTTTCCCATCCGGCTGGCGAAACTGCGATAGCGCAATCCATTCTGATCGGTGGTCTCACTCTCGGTGATATTGGCGCCGGTGTCGTCCACCTTCAGGGTAAACATCAGCTTTGAATCCAACATCAGGTTCTCGCAGGACGTATCCACCTGCACCCAGGCCTTGGGCGGCTCCGGCGGGCCCCCACTAAATCCCGACAGCAGACCGGCCAGACCGCCGGGCTTGGCCGGCTCAGGCGGGCGCTCCTTGAGCATCAAAGATACGGATGCCACCACAGCTTCATCCGATAGCCGGCACTCCACCTTGTTTCCCTTGGCCTTGCGCTTGGACAAAGAATCAGAATCCTCCAGCACCAGCCTCTGATTGGCGTAATCCAGAGTAAATGGATGGTTCCTGAAGTAGGCCAGCGAAAGAATGCCGTCCACTTTAGTCTCGCCATCGTTGCCGACAAAGCAGCGCGGCTCGCCGATCAGCACCTCCTGATCGCTCTCGTTCTGATTGCCCAGGGTCAGGCTGGGGAGTCTGGCCTGACTGAACTCTAACTCTCCCCCCGTGACCGGCTTCAACTTGGTGCTGGAGCCCGGCTCAATGCCCAGTTTCTTGGCCAGCTGCGGGCTGATCAGATTAAATCCCAGACCTGTGTCCAGCAGAAACTCCGCCTGCGTTTCGCCGACCTTGACCGGCAGCAGCACGGCTCGTTTCTTTCCCAGACGAAAAGGCACGGTCGCGGACGTATCATCAGCCAGAGCCAGGCCCGCTCCGATAGCCACAGCACAACTTAAGTAGACGAAAAATTTTCTCACTCGAGCGCCTTCTGTCCAGCCTCGAGCCTCCCTCCAGGCTTAAGACTGCTCAGGAATATTGACCCGCAGAGGCACCCGCTTGATGACCGTGCCGGCCGAACGCCCCCAGAACATCAGGGGATAGCTCAGGGTTCGATTCGAGTTCACTGCGGGCCGGCGCAGGGCCAGCTGGAAGGTACGGGTCTCTCCGGCCGGAACGGCGGCGAACGAGGAGGGCGTGATGGTGACAAACGACTGCGAATCGCCCAGAATGTCCAGGCTTAAGGTGACCGGACCACCATTGGCGGGAGCGGTCACATCAATGGTGCCGCTCTCATTGGCTCCGGCCGGAAGAGTGAAGTTGAGCTCAGGTGAGCGGGTCACTCCCTGCAGCCGACTGGCTTCCATCGCGGCCGTACCGAAGTCCAGCATGCGCAGATTGCCTACCTGCTGGGTAACGGTGGCGCTGGCCGTCTCGATGAGAATCTGGCGCGCCTCAATGGCCATCAAGTCCGGGTTGATATTCATCAGGGCCGCGCCGCTGCCGGCCGTAAGCGGGTTGGCGTAGGAACAACCATCGTGCAGCTCTTTGTTGGCCAGCGTGCGCCCCACCCCAACCTGTTCACCCGGGGCGACCAGGGTTAAGACTCGCCCCTCGCGCGAAAACGAGGAGACGGCCTTGTTGGAATTTGTGGCGCCGGTGATCAGAGCGTGGGTGCGGAAAGGCTGGTCGGACGACTTGGAGTTAGCCGGCAAGAAGCGATTGTCGTTTTTGGGGCGGAACTGGCCATTGTTGCCCTCGCCGTCGTTGCCGGTGGCGAAGCAAAGCACCGCGTCTTTACGAGCGGCCAGGTCCAGCACGTTCAGAAAGCCCGAGCGAAATTCTTCCTCGGGACCGTAGTAGGACTGCTCCGAGGTCGGGTTGGTGGGCGCATCCGGCCCCAATGACAGGGTCACCCAGCGGCAGCCCTGATTGAGAGCCGTTTCGGCCCCCAGCACACCATCAAAAACAAAGCCAGCCTGCGCCGCGCCCAGCGCCTTGACTTCATACAGGGGACTGTTCCAGCAAACCCCGACGGTCGGGTTGGCGGTGCTTCCTCCCCCATCGCCGGCCGCAAAAGCCGACACGATCGTGCCGTGTTTGATGGGACCATCGGTGTCGCGCGCCGTGAGCGGACGATTCTCGCTGTCCACCACCGCCACAATGCGATTGGCGGCGAAGGCGTTCTGGTCGAAGTCAAAGCCCCCGTCCACCACGCCGATGCGCGGACTGGTGCCATTGCGATTAAATAACCCCCAACCCAGCCGGGCGTTGATGTGGTCCACCCAGAAATTGCCGTTGAAGGTGGCCGGGGTCGGGTCGACGGGTGCGGCCGCATCGGCATTGATGGTCTGATTGACGGTGACCTCGTCCACGGCCGGGTCGGCTTCCAGGGTATTGATGGCGGCCAGCAGGTCGCTCCCCACCGGGAAACCTAACTGAAGCACAAAAGATTCGGGCGCGTCGCCCACCACCCGGGCCCCCAGGCCGGCGATCAGGTTCAACAGGCTGGCGATCTGGTCTTCGCTGGCGTCTTCGTTCACCACCACCAGCAACTGGTTGGCGCCGGCCGGAACGACTGCTCCATTCAGCACCAGTTTGACCGTACTGCTGGGAGCCTGCGAGCGGGCAGCCGAGAACACGGTGGCTGCGGCGCTGCTGTTGCCCTGTCCGTTGAATCCGGTTAATTGGGAGCTTGAGCTCCCCCCACAGCCCACCAGAATCAGTGCCATCCCTGCCCAAATCGATCTTGCCACCTGAAGCGTCCTCTTTTGCTCGAAATGCGGAGAGTCTACCATGGGAGGGAAGGTATATTTGAACCAATCCTCAGGTGGCCTGGACCAGAGACAAGATGCGGTCCGGGAGTTCCAGCAAAGGGTAAGCGGCGTCGGCCAAACCGGCCTCGATCACGCTGCGGGGCATGCCATAAATCACGCAAGAAGACTCGTGTTCGGCCAGTACTCGCCCGCCCTGAGCCTTGACCCAGCCGCTGCCCGCCTTCCCATCCTCGCCCATTCCCGTCAGCACCACGGCCAGCACGTTGGAGCCATAGACCTCGGCCGCCGACTGAAAGAGAATGTCCACCGAAGGCCGATGCAGCAAGCCCGAGGGCTGCAGGTCCAGCTCGCAGCAGACCTGGCCCATACGGCGTCGCAGTCGCAGGTGAAAGCCGGCCTGGGCCAGCACCACCCTGCCTGGCTGCAGGTAAAGCCCGGCAGAAGCTTCCTTGACCTCCAGTTGAGAAATCTCATCCAGCTTGCCGGCGAAAGGACCGGTGTAACCCACAGGCATGTGCACAACGGCTGCAATCGGCCAGGGGAAATTGCCCGGCAGCTGGGAGAGCAAATAGCGCAGAGCCTGAGGACCCCCGGTGGAGAGCCCCAGCACCAGCACGCCCGGACCGGAAGCCGGCTCCTGCAGCGGAGCCGGCGGGGCGAAGGCCTCCAGAGGAGCCAGACGCGCTCGCGGTACCCGCCCCGCCGCCAGAACCTTATCCACCAGCTCCTGCTGAATCTCCAGCACTTTCTCGCTGGCCAGACCGGTAGGCTTACGCACAAACTCGACCGCCCCGGACTCCAGAGCCTGAGCGGCCAGGTAGCCCTCCTCGCTGGCGATGCTGACCACCACGAAAGCCACAGGGCGACGGCGCATCTGCTCGCGCATGAACTCCACCCCGTCCATCATGGGCATGTTCAGATCCACCGTCACCACATCCGGCTGCAGACGCTCCACGCAATCGAGTGCGTCCACACCGTCGCGGGCGAAGCCCACCACTTCCAGCTCTAGACTGGAACGCAGCATCTGCGTAATCACCTTGCGCAGATAGGCCGAGTCGTCCACCACCAGGACCCGAATAGGAGCTTCAGCCATGGTCGGGCTTCCGATAGAACACGGACCCTCCACACTCGCCGAACTCCAGGGCCGGCGCAAATCGCAATAAACTCTCGGAAGTGCCCACGAACAGGCAGCCTCCCGGAGCGAGAGCCGAGACCAGCCGCTCGATCAGCCGCGGGATACGTTCTTCCTTAAAGTAGAGCATCACGTTGCGACAGAAAATGAAATCGCACTTGGGCATGCGGGCAAATTCAGCTTCCTCCACCAAATTCAAGCGGCGCAGCGAGACGCGGCCGGCCACGGCCGGCCGCAAAGCCCAGCGCTCCTGCGGCAGTTCTTCAAAGTGCCGCTCCAGCCAGTTGCGCGGCAACAGCCGAACGGAGCGCTGCCGGTAAATGGCCTGGCGGGCCGCCTCCAGTACCCGTCGGTCCAGGTCGGTGGCCATCACCTCGATGTCGCGCCAGGCAAACAACCCTGCCTCCAGCAGAGCCAGCACCATGGAATAAGGCTCCTCGCCGCTGGCGCAAGCGGCGTGCCAGATGCGCAGCGTCTGACCGGGCCGACGCTCCGGGGCCAGCTTCTGCGCCACCGCCTGGATGGCTTCCGATTCGCGCCAAAAATAGGTCTCATTGACCGTGATGGCCGTCTCCAGCTGTCGCCATTCCTCGTCCGAATGCGGATCGTAGCGCAGCAAATAGTAATAGTCCAGGTAGGTCAGCAGACCCAGTTCGGCCAAACGGTTTTCAAGTTTCAAGGCCAGCAGCGGCAGATTGGGGTCGCTGAAAAAGTTACCCGTGCGCTCCTCGATCAGATCGCGAAGCAACTGCAAAGACTGGCGGGCCGCCGGCGTGTTTAACAAAGAACTCATGACAATCGCTCGGCAAAACCGCGAAGGGCCTGGTCCGCGTCCAGCAAAGCCAGCGGTCGCAATCGCTCAGGCTCCCGCAGCAAAGCCTCGCGCCTGACCCACGGATCGGGGTCGGACCAGCTGACGGACGGGGCCAGTTGCTTCCACTGCTGCTGGCTCAAATCCAACCCCAACAGTAGCGCGGCATTCGGTCCGGCGGCCAGAGACTCGAATGTGTCCGGCAACTCGGCTAATACTCGCTGCTGGTCCTGAGGCCGAGGACTGGCCGCCAGCAATTGTAGCTCCCCCGCCTCGGCCACCCGATCCCACTGACCCAGACTGGCCAGCGCCTCCAGGGCCGCCTCACTTACGTCCGGCTCGGCGTCCTCAAGCAAGGCCGGCAATCGGGCCAGAGCCGCCTGGGCGTCCACCCGGGCCAGCGCGCGCGCGGCTTCGGCCCGCAGGGGCGGGCGAGCATCCGTCAAAAACTCCGCCAACCACTTGCTGCCCACTCCCCAACTCCCCAGCGTTCGGCACAGATAGATCGACCACCAGAAATCCTGGGGACGCGGTAGCGACTGCAACAAAGGCAGGCCGCGCCGGGCCGGGATCTCGGCCAGTCGGCGCACTGCCAGAGCGGCCTCAGCCGGCCCACCCGAGCGCAAAGCAGCCGCCAGCAAGAGCTCATCGCTGCAGCCCTCGAGCACTTCGCAGCGCGCCCGTTCCTCCGATTCCATCTGCCACCAGCCCAGCAAATCCTCAGCCTGAAACAGGCCCGCCTGCATCAGCCAGCTGGCCGAGGCGGCCCGCAAACCAGGCGAATCGCAACCTAACCAGCCACGCAAAACGGCCTCCGGACACCCCAGGCGCAGCCCCTGCTGCACCAACAATCGCCGCACTCGCGGTCCCGCCTCGGGCAGAGCGGCCAGAATGGCGCCCAGGCCCGATTCGCCTTCCAGCAGTGGCAGCACTCGATCCGGCTCTTCTGGCAGGAGTCGGGCCAGGGCGGCCTGGTCACGGCTGCGGCAGGCCTCTTCCAGGGGAATCAGCTCGGGCAGGGCCCCGTGCTGTTCCAGCAGCTGCCTCTGAGCGGGCT
Organism: bacterium; assembly: GCA_018266105.1. Taxonomy (GTDB): domain Bacteria; phylum Vulcanimicrobiota; class Xenobia; order Xenobiales; family JADMJV01; genus JADMJV01. The sequence goes on from JAFEBA010000010.1 coordinate 238,569, forward strand.
CCAGCCTCAGCGGCTGTTCGCACAGTAGCCGCCGCAGGGCGGCAACCACTTCTTCCTCCGCCTGCCGGCTCAAGCACTGCAACAACGGCTGCAGGGCCAGCGGGTGGCCGATGCGGGCCAGCGCGCCGGCCGCGCCGCCCATCAAGATGGGCTCTTCCAAAAGCAGGGTCAGCTCCGGCAAGGCCCGAGGGTCGCCGATCGCACCCAGAGCTTCCACGGCTGCGAAAGCCAGAAAGGCGTCCGCGCCCCGCGCCAGTTCAACCAGCTCCGGCACGGCTGTGCGGGCCCCCTGCTGACCCAGAGCTTCGATTGCGTGGTAACGCACGTTGGTATCCGGATCGTTGAGCATCTGCCTCAACATGGGCACGCCCAGCGGCGGCTCTAACTGGCCTAACACCACGGCGGCCGCCTGGCGAACCTCGCTGAGAGAATGACTCAGCAGCGGCCGCAGCCGGTCCAGAGCCGGGCGCCCTAGCGCCACCAGCGTCTGCAGCGCCCCGTTGAGCACGCCCAGATCCAACGACTCGTGCTGGATCAATTGCACAAGTTGCTCGGCCGTGGCCGCCCGTTCCTGGTCGCGGCCGGCTGCCAGGCGGTTCACCGCCTGCTTGCGGGCCCGCCAATCCTGGTGAAGCGCGGAGAGTTCCTGGCTCACTCCTCCTCGACCAGGGTCTTAAATTCTTGCCGCTCGTCCAGCATTTCTTCCATCGACTCCAGCACGTCCTGAATGGAAGTGTATTGCTCCCGATTGGCCCGGCTGATCAGCTCCACCTGGCGGTTCACGCTGTGGGTGGCGGCGGCCATCTCGCGGCTGGCCCGAGTCTGCTCCAACATGGCTCGACGCAATTGCTCGGATTGCCTGCGCATCTCCTGGACAGCCGTCACGATCTGCTGAGCGGCCGAACTTTGCTCCACCGTGGCCCGAGTGACCTGGCTCATCAACTGGCCCACATTGCCAGCCTCCCGCCCCAGCCGCTCAGTATCGGGAGCGATCTGCTGAATGGCGCGCGCCGTCGACTGGGAGCTGCGCCGCATCTGATCGACCGACTGCACGATTTCGGCCGCCCCTTTTGCCTGCTCGCGGGTGGCTCGCTCAACCTGGGAAGCCAGCCGTTGCACCTCCTGGGTGGCTTTGACCACGTTACGACTGCCCTCGGCATGCTCGTTGACGGCCTGGGAGACCTGCTGGCTGGCCTTGCCCAGCTGCTCCATGGCCGTCACAATCGACTGCGATTCTCGAGTTTGAGCCTCCGAGGCCTGGCGAATAGACTGGGCCTGAATGGCCGTTTCGCGCGTAAAAGCCAGCGCCTGAGAGCTATCGCGCAACTGCTCCTGAGTGGAGCGGGCGATCTTGTCTACCAACTCGGCCGTCTCGTTCACCCCCTTCACGATCTGCTCCAGCCCTTGAGCCGCCTGGCCGGCCATAACCGAACTCTCCTCGGCCACGCGCAGATTGTCCTGAGTGGCCCGCACCGCGTCCTGGGCGGTCCGTTGCAAAGCCCGCACAATGCCGGAAATATCCAGGGTTGCCTTGGCGGCCCGGTCGGCCAGGTTGCGAATCTCCTCGGCCACCACCGCAAAACCGCGGCCCGCCTCCCCCGCCCGGGCGGCTTCGATGGAAGCATTCAAGGACAGCAGATTGGTGCGCTCGGCGATCAGGCGGATGGTGTCTACAATGCTCCCGATCTCCCCGGCCCGGTCGTCCAGTTCTCGCATGCTGCCGGCCGAAGCTTCAATCGAACTGCGAACGCGCAGCATTCCGTCGATGGAACTCTGCACCGTGCGCCCGCCTACCTGAGCGTCATGGCTGGCCCGGCGCGTGACCGATTCGGCGCTGGCCGCCGCTTGAGCCACGGCGTGTACAGAGGAGTCGAGACGTTCCACCGCTTCAGCCGAACGCTGGGTTCCCTCGCTGATCTTCTGACTGAAGGCCTGAACCTGATCCACCGACCGATCCAGTTCCCGCATGGAGCGAGTGACATGCTCCACGGTCCGGTTGGTCTGCTGAGCGCTGGCCCCAATCTGCTCGATGGAGACGGCCATCTGGGAAATCGAACCGTTGGTTTCCTCGGCCGCCGAGCTCAGGTCGGTGCTGTGCCCGGCCACGGCCGTGACGGTGCGGGCCATTTGCTCGATAGCGGCCGCGGTTTGTTCGATGGACGCGGCCAGGTTCTCGGCGTCACCATTGATCAGCTGAGCTGACTTGCTGACCTGACCGATGGAGTCTACCGTGTGCTTGGTGGAATTCTCGACCTGAAGCGCATTCTCGGCCACATGTCCGATGGATCGGGCCATCTCCTCAATGGTTGAAGAGGTCTCCGAGACCATGTTGGCCAGCGACTCACTGGCCAGGCCCATCTCTTCCACCGTGGCCGCCATCTGATTGACGCTGGCCCCCAACTGCTCGACCGAGGTGGACACAGTGGTGGCCTGCTCTGAGGTTTCTTGAAGCGATCCGGCCACTCGGCGCGTCAGCCGCAGGGCCTCCCGCCTTGAACTTTTTGGGGTATCGGCCATTATGCGTCTCCTTGGGGAAAATTGTCGCTTTCCAACAAGCGACGGACGTTCAAAATCAAAATCAGACGGTTCTCCTGGGCCACCACACCGGCCAGGTAATCCAGACGCGCCAGCGCTTCCGGCGCTGGCTGGCAGGCCTCTTCAGAAAAGCTGGCAAACTCGCTGGCGCTGTCCACGGCCAGCGCCACCACCCGCCTGTCCAGGCGCACAATCACCAGCCGCGAGCTGTAATCATAGTCGACTCGCGGCAGTCCCAGACGCGAGCGCAGATTCAGCACCGGCACCACCTGGCCGCGCAAATAGACCACCCCATCCAGGGCTTCAGTGCTTCCTGGCACGCGGGTGATCTGCTCGACCATCTCCAACTGCTGCACATCGGCGGCAGGGATGGCGTAATGGGTCTGGTCAACCCGACAGACGACATAAGGTTGGGTCACAGGCGTGCCCCCTGACGGGCCAACTGTGGTAGGTCCAAGATCAAGGCCACCGAGCCATCTCCCAGTTCAGTAGCTCCGCCCAACCAGGGACGGGCCAGCAGTGGGTCCGCCAACGGGCGCACCACGACTTCCCGCAATCCCACCACTCGATCCACCACAAAGGCCAGACGTTGGGTGCCGGCGGAATAGACCAGCGCATGCGGATTCTCCGGCTCACCCTGCGGAGCCGAACCCAGCACTTGACGCAGGCGCACCAGCGGCAGAGCCCCCCCGCGCCAGGTCACCAGTTCGCCACCTGGGTGTCGCTGAATATCCTGCAGGGGGATTTCCACCACCTCCGTGACCGCATCCCGAGCCACAGCGTAGCGCTCCCCGGCCAGCGACACCAGAAAAGAGTCCACAATGGTGAGGGTCAGGGGCAGGCGCATCCAAAAGGTGCAGCCCTGACCGGGACGGTTCTCCACCCCCAAATGTCCGCCCATTTCCGCCACGGCCGTGCGCACCACGTCCATGCCCACTCCCCGCCCCGCGTCCCGAGCCGCCTCCCGCCGGGTGGAAAACCCGGGGCGGCACAGGATATCCAGAGCGCGATTGGCCTCCAGAGAGCTGCCCACACCGGTCGCGCGCCCAATGGCTTCGAGATCAAGCCCTCGACCGTCGTCGCAAACCTCGATTCGGATCGAATCCCCCTGAGGTTGTGCGCTCAGTCGCAAGGTCCCCACCGGGTTCTTGCCGGCCCGTTCTCGCTCTTCCGGGCTCTCCAGTCCGTGGGCCAGAGCGTTGCGCACCAGGTGCAGCAACGGATCCAGCAGCCGTTCCACCAGCACCTTATCCACCTGGGTCTCTTCCCCATCCATCTCCAGGCGCACCTGACATGGAGACGATCGGGCCAGATCGCGCACGGCCAGGGGCATGCGCCCGAACACTTCGGACAGCGGTACCATCCGGGCCCGGGTCACGGCCTGACGAAGTTCACGCAATTGGCGCTCGATGCGCGCCGCGCTGTCGCGGATTGGAGCCTGCCGGTTGTCCTCCAGGCCGGCTGAATCCAGAGCGTTCTCCAGCCGCCAGCGACTGACCACCAGTTCCCCCACCAGACGCATAATTTCATCCAACCGGGAGACTTCCACCCGCACCGTGTTGGAAACCGCCCGCGCGATCTCTTCCAGGGGATGTTCTCGGGCCGGCATCGCTTCCGCAGCCGGGGGAGTATCCAGTACCTCCCAGTCCACGCCCTCCAGAGCCTGGGGCGGTAGATGGGCGGGAAACAGACAAAGGAATGCAAAGCGAACCCTGGACCCCTCGATCAAAGGAACGGCCTTGAGCAGATCGCCGCTGGCTAACAGATGCTCCCGCACACGATTGACATTGAGGTCGCGAGCGGCCAGCTCGGGAGTGGGTGAAAAGTAGGCCAGACCGATCGAAAGTCCGTCCTGCAGAGCCTGGTGGATTCGACTCCAGTCATCTTCCTGCAGGTGCCTTCCCACCTCCTCCGGCACGCTCAGCTCCATTTGGCCCACGGGAGCCGCCCAATGCTGAGGCTGGTCCAACGAGTGCAGACGCTCCAGACTGGCCCGGGCTTCGGGCAGGCCAGGTCTTTCCGGCAAGGCGTGAATCAAGCGGCCCAGCACCCGACTGCATTCCAACATGGAATCCACCCAGCGACTTTCCAGCCCCTGCGGCTGCTTACGAACCCGGTTCAAAGCGCTCTCACAGGCGTGGCAAATCTCACCCGCCGGTTCCAGCCCCATCATGCCCACCAGACCCTTGAGGGTATGAAAAGCCCGCAGCAGCTCCTGCAAAAGAGGTTGGCGGGCACTGGCCGAGCTGGCTTCAGCCACCCCCAGCAACTGCTTGTTGATCAAGCCCAGCAGCTCTTCCGCTTCCTGGGTGAACTCCTCCAGAAACTCCATCAGCCGCCCAGCAGTTCGCGCACCGCGGCCAGCAGCTCGGCCGGCTGGAAAGGCTTCGTGCAGTAGCGGTTGGCTCCGGCTTCGAGCACGCTCTGGCGGGTTTCGTGTTCAGAGCGGGTGGTCAGGACCAGGATGGGCAGTTCCTTATAGCTTTCGTAAGCGCGGGTATACTGAATGACTTCCAGTCCATGCATGTCGGGCATGTTCAGATCCAGCACCATCAGGTCGAAATGCTGTAAGGCCAACTGTTCAATGGCTTCCAGCCCGTTGGCGGCTTCACCGAACTTGGAACCCAGAGGCAGCAGCGCGGCCTTGACCATCTTTCGCATGGTTGGCGAATCGTCGACGACAAGCACAGAGGTCATTGGCAGCCTTCCTTCAGGCGATGCCCGCTAAGATCTCGGACAGCTCGCTGGAGTGAAGGGGTTTGGTGAGGTAGCCGTCCATGCCTGCCTGCAGGCAGGCGCTGCGGTCGGAATCTTGGGCCCGAGCCGTGAGAGCCACGATCATGCTGCGCGGACGCCCCGTCTCACGCTCGCGATCGCGAATATGACAGGTCGCTTCCAGACCGTTCATTTCCGGCATCTGCATATCCATCAGCACCAGATCAAAGGCGCGCTGCTCCATTAAAGCCACGGCTTCTCGACCGGTGGTGGCCAGCTCCACGGCGTGCCCCTGCTCCCCCAACATCAGACGCATCACCGTCTGACTGATGGCGTTGTCCTCCACCACCAGGATGCGTAGGGGACGCTGCGAGGCTGGCTCGGCTCCAGCTTGAGTGGACACCGAGCGAGCCAGCGCCCGCCCCAGACTGCGTCGCGTGAAAGGGGCGCGCACGGGGGCCCCTTCTCCAGATTGGGGGTTGAAGACATGAGGTACATTGCCCAGGAGCTGGTGGACCCGGTCGCAGTCGGACTCACTCAGTCCCTCCAACACCACCACGCCGTGGCGCTGCGGGTCCCAAGAGTGCAGAACCTGACTGGCGTCTTCGGCCAGATCAACCTTTTCAAAACCACAGATCTGCAGCATTCTGCGCAAATTCTCGCGCGTTTCCGGTCGCAGCGCCGCCGCCAGCACCGCCTTATCCCGCAATTCCGGGGGCAGCGCATAGTGTTCCAGGGGATTTTCACCCACCTGCAGGCTGAGATCGAACCAGATCCGGGTTCCCTCGCCTTCCCGACTGCTCAAATCCAGGTGTCCATCCATCAAGCCCACCAGTCGCGAACAGATGGCCAGCCCCAGTCCCGTGCCCCCAAATCGGCGGGTCACCGACACGTCCGCCTGATGAAAGGCGTCAAAGATCAAACCCTGCTTATCCAGTGGAATGCCGATGCCGCTGTCTTGCACCTGAAAACGCAGCCGCACTCCCCGACCCTCGTCCGACAGGCGCGCGACCGAAATCTGCACCCTGCCCTGAGAAGTGAATTTCAAGGCGTTGCTGACCAGGTTGATCAAGACCTGGCGCAGCCTCACCGAGTCTCCCACCAGGCGATCGGGCACACTCGGGTCGATACTGCAGCTGAGTGCCAGGCCCCCGGCCACCGCCTGAGGAGTGAACATGGCCACCGCATAGGAGAGCATTTCATCCAGGCTAAATTCGGTGCATTCCAGTTCTAATTTGCCCGCCTCAATCTTAGAAAAGTCCAAAATGTCGTTTAGAATCGCGACCAGGTTCTGGGCACTGACTTCAATCAGGGAGGCGTATTCGCGCTGACGCGGGCTGAGTTCGGTTCCGTTGAGCAGCCGCACCATGCCCAGCACTCCGTTCATGGGAGTACGGATTTCGTGACTCATATTGGCCAGAAAATCACCCTTGGCCTGGCTGGCCTGTTCGGCCTGGGCTCGTGCCAGGACCAGTTGCTCGTTTTGCTCAGCCAGCTGCAGATTCTGGCGCGTGCTTTCCTCCAGCCGGGCGGCCAGCTGGCTCTCCAGGTCGACCGTGCGCTGCACGGTGCGCACCTGAGCCTGCAACTCCGACAGATTGAAGGACTTGGAGACAAAAGTATCCGCTCCCGCCTCCAGCGCGCTGACCAGATCGTCCTTATTGTCGCGCACAGTCAGAACCAGAATGTGCAGGTAGCGCTCGCGTTCCAGACTGCGCGCCAGGCGGCACAGCTCTAAACCATCGATATCCGGCATCACCCAGTCGGTGATCATCAACTGGATGTCGGGACTCGACACCAAAAGATCAAGGGCTTCCAGGGCACTGGAGCGAGCCAGCACATCGTGACCCCACTCGGTCAAGGCTTTCTGGAGCTTCTTCTGGGTCGGCTCGTGATCCTCGACCAGCAAAACCTGCAAGGCGGGGTACTTGCTTTTTTTCACCGAGCCATCTTAGCCCACTCTCCGAGGTCTTCCTTGGTATTCCCGTCCTGTCTATCCCTCCCTTGATCGAACTCGGGCAAATCTCTATACTAATGGACATCTAAGGACACGGAGCGGACATCAGTGGACGATCACGGAGTTCAGCGCAATGTGGCGGGGGTGGAACGCTTCTTAAGGGGCCTGGTGGGAGCTTCGCTCATCAGTTGGGCCCTCAACGGCCATCCCTTGGGCTGGATGGGACTGTGGGTCACCACCACGGCCATCTTAGAGTTCTGCCCCGTGCGCGCGCTCTTTGGCCGCGCCCCCGCCCAGTAGCTCAGTTCTCTTCGGACGGGTCCGACTGTCTCAGGCCGGATTCGATTCGGCCCAGGTGCTCCAGAATCTGATTGCGACCACCCTGCTCTTGCAAGCAATGTACCAATTGCCGGTCGCGCAGCGCGTAGTAGAGGCGGTTCAGCAGAATGTGGTAGGCGCGCAGGCTGGAACACAGCACGCCCAGCAGGACCTGAACCGGCTTACCATCCAAACTATCGTAATCCACCGGATCTTCCAGAAACATCAGGGTAATCCGCGGCAAATTTAAATCCAAGGCATTGGGGTAGACCAGTTGGGGAATGGCCACCCCCTCGCCCACCCCGGTTGGAGCCAGAGCTTCCCGAGCCATGAGCACGCTGAAAATGTTCTGCGACTGTGTCTGGCCCTCGCCCCGCCCGCATTCAGCCAGCGCCCGCAGAGCCTCTTCCTTGCTCGTCGCCTGAATGCGATAGTGGATACCGCCGCTCTTGATGGCCTGAGCCAGGGTGGGAATCGGTCCCACTACGCGAATCGAGTCGTGAAACGCCTCCTGGGGAACGTTGATGCGCCTTGACACCGCCCAGGCCAACAGTTCAGACCGGTCGAAGCGATACTGATCATTGATCCGATATCCCGGCAGAAGTCCGGCTTTGATCCAGCGGTAGATCGATTTCTCCGAAACCGAAAGCAACCGCGCCGCCTCTTGCACACCGATCTTCATTGCCCAGCCGATTCTGCCGCAAGGTATGTTTACCTCCAGCGTGAACGCCGCAGACTGCGATGCGAAAGTTCCTATCCGAACTCAAAGCCAGAAATTCCAACCCGGAAGGCCGGCGCTGGATCTACCTCCCCTACGATCAACTCTCGGACGCCTTTGGCCTGTTGGCCCGAGAAAGCCCGGAGCGACTGGGTATCCTGCTGGTGGAAAATCCCCAGAAGGCGGCACGCCGACCCTACCACCGTCAGAAACTGGCCTGGATCCTTTGCCATCAGCGACAGTTCGCTCTCGAGCAGGCCGAGCGCGGGGTGGCCGTGGACTATCGAGTGGGAGACTACGCCCGCCTGCTTCCCGAGCGGGAGTATGTAGTGGCTCGCCCCGCCGAGTGGGAACTGCGTCAGGAGCTCAAAGGCATTGACTTTGTGCCCCACGAGGGCTGGCTGACCACCCGGGAGCAATTCCTCAGCCTGGGTAACCCCCCCTGGCGAATGGACGCGTTCTATCGCAAGGTGCGTCAGGATACGGGTATCCTGATGGTAGACGGCAAGCCGTTGGGCGGCAAGTACAGCCACGACGGTGAAAACCGCAAAGCCTGGAAAGGCAAGCCGCCCGCCCCTCGCCCACCTCACTATGCCTCCGGCTGGCTCAAGCTGGAAGTGGCCGAGCTGCTTGGGAGCCACTTTCAGCGCCATCCCGGCCAGCTGGATCTGGAAAGCATCCCCCTGACGTTGGAGGAGATCGAACACTACTGGCAATGGGTGCAGAAACAATGCCTGCCTTACTTCGGCCCCTACGAAGACGCCATGTCGAAAGACTTCCCCCGGCTCTTTCATTCCGGACTCTCGCCCCTGATCAATCTCCACCGCCTGCCCCCCCGACGTGTGCTGGGGGACGTGCTGAAGTTAGAGTTACCGCTCTCCTGTCAGGAAGGTTTTGTGCGCCAGCTCATTGGCTGGCGCGAATTTGTCCGCCATGTACACGAAAGCACCGACGGATTTCGGAGCCTCTGGCCCCCTTCAGAACAACCCTCGGATGGTGGCTGGTCGACCTGGAGCGGACAGGATTGGGGCGGAGCGCCGGCCGGCGCCAATCCCAATGTCCTCAAGGCCGAAGAAGATCTCCCCCCCGCCTTCTGGGGCCAGCCTTCCGGCCTGGAATGTCTGGACACAGTGGTGGCCGACGTCTGGCGCGAAGGCTGGAGCCACCATATCACCCGACTGATGATTTTGGGCAACCTGGCCACCCTGCTGGGCTACTCGCCCCGCCAGCTGGCCGACTGGTTCTGGGTCGCCTACATCGACGCCTTCGACTGGGTGGTCGAGCCCAATGTGCTGGCCATGGCCACCTACGCCACCGGCGAACTCATGACCACCAAGCCCTATGTATCAGGGGCCGCCTACATCCAGCGCATGAGCGACTACTGCAAAACCTGCCGCTTCAAGCCCGCGCTCGACTGCCCGATCACCCCCCTCTACTGGGCCTTCCTGGCTCGCCACCGACAACTGCTCGAGAAGAACCCCCGCGTGGCCATGATCCTCAAGAACCTTGACAAACGCGATCAGGCCGCCGACGCCCAGGTGCTGACCAACGTGCGTGCCGTTCTCAAAAACGGCGACCAGCTCCGCACCTGACCGCCCGACTCAAATATATTTCATCGGGTCGACCGGACGCCCCTGAGCATCGCGAATTTCGAAATGCAGGTGAGGCCCGGTCGAGCGGCCACTGTTCCCCACCGTGCCCAGCCGGGCTCCCTGCTCGACTTCCTGACCGACTTTGACCCCCCGTTTGTCCAGATGACCGTATCGACTGCTGGTTCCGTCGGGATGACGAACCTCCACCCAGTTGCCGTAGCCCTTGCGGTCGAAGCCAGAGCGGGTCACCACCCCCCCGCGAGTGGCCCCCACCTTGGTCCCGATCGGAGCCGCCAGGTCGATTCCCTTATGAAAGGTGCTGGCCCCTGGAGTCGGCGCTTTGCGCGGCCCGAAGCCCGAGGTGAACCGAGCGCCCGGCACAGGATTGGTGAATCGACCCGGAACTTTTGGGCCAAGGTCGCCCACCCTTCGGGTCTTCTTCGCTCCAAAATTCTGGGCCAGCCCCTTGCCCAGGCCTTTTGTTCGAGTCGGCTTCTTTTCGCGACGGGAGACTCGAACCCGGTCGCCTTTGCTCTTGACGCGTCTTTTCTTGCGCACAGCCGTTCCCGCGCGGCTCTGCTTCTTTCGCCGCACTGCCTGGGTTCCGCTGGTCGCACTGGCTGCTCGGATGGACATAAGGTTGGCCTCCTGGTTGGTCTTTCATCCAGGATAGCCAGCCCAAGGGCTCATCCACAGCCCTCAAAATTTAAGAATCATTAAAAACAGGAACAATCTCTAAACCCCACCCGAGCTGCGGGCTTCGCGAAAGTCCAGATTGCGACCGAAGGTCTCGGGCAGGCTCCAAAGACCGAGCAGCGAGAGGACAAAGCAGATCACGCCCACTCCCCCGGCGGCCGAAACCACGCCCCAACCCAGCTTCTCCAGACCTTTCAAGCTGAGATTGATCGGCACGACGGCGGCGCGAACGAAATTCGGAGCCGAAGTAGTGGCTGTGGCCCGCAGATCGGTACCAAATTGCTCAGCCGTGAAAGTAACGAAGACCGACCAGAAACCGGTGCACAAGCCCAGCCAGAAATAAAGCCCGTAAAACAGAGAGGCGGAGGCACCCTGAAAATTCAGGAAGGCCCCGCTGCATAAGCCCAGCCCCACCAGGCTGATCAGAATGGCCTTCTTTCTTGAACGCAAACGCTGACTCAGCGCACCGACCAGGAAGTCCCCCACGGTCGCTCCCGTGTACAGGTAAAACACCGCCGTGGGAGCCTGCAGACCCTGTGGAACCTGCAGAGCTTTGCCGAATTCGGGAGCCAGCACGGTCAGCACTCCACCCACCCACCAGATGGGAATGGCCAGCAGAATGCAAGCCAGGAATCGCCACAGTCGGCCGGGTTGCAAAAACAGCTCGAAGCGACTGGCCTGCATTTGATTTCGAAAAAGACCGGATTCAGGCGTTCCCACCCGCAAGATGAGCAAAATCAGGCCCAGTAATCCGCCCAGCAGGTAGGCGCTGCGCCAATCCACCCTGGCCCCAACCAGGGCCGCCACCACCGCACCGGCCAGGCCCACCCCCGCGACCAGCATGGTCCCGTAGCCTCGCTCTTCCGGCTCCAACCTCTCGGCCACCAACGTCACTGCCGCCCCGAGCTCGCCCGCCAGTCCGAATCCGGCCACCAGGCGCAGCCAGTAATAGTGATCCAGGCTGGACAACCCCGCGTTGGCCAGATTGGCCAACGAGTAAATGATAATCGAGCCAAATAACACCGAGCGCCGACCCAGCCGGTCACCCAGGATTCCCCAGAATAAGCCCCCCAGAAGCATCCCAACCATCTGCCAGTCCAGCAAAGCCAGACCGATGCCCTGCTGGTCAGCCTCGGGCACCCCCATTCCCGTCAGGCTGGCCTTGCGCACGACCGAAAAGAGCACCAGGTCGTAGGTATCCACAAAGTAACCGAGTGCACCCACCCAGACCGCCCGATCTCGCCAAAACGCCATATCGCTTGCCCCTTTCAAAGGCAAACGGCACTTCCCCGCTTAGCCGGCGAAAGTAAACCGGCGCCGCTCCGCCCCCGGTTTGACCCGATCTCCTGAGAGCAACTCATTGAGAGTGGAGGTGCCCATCTTGCCCAGCAGGTCAGCCGGATTCTCGAAGATCCACCGCGCCTGGCCCAGTTCGTTTCTGGACCAGATACCGGTCAAAAAGGCCATCGACGCTACCCCAAGGCGGGCTGCCGCCTCCAGGTCATAGGGCGTGTCTCCCACCATAATCACTTCTTCCGCCTTCAGACCCAACCGGCTCAGAGCCACGGCCACGATGTCCGGGTCGGGCTTGCTCTTGCGGGCGTCGGCCGAGGAGGTCTTTTGCTGCAGCAAGTCGCGGATTCCCACCAGATCCAGCAGCGGATTGAGCTCATCCTCTTGAGCCGAGCTGGCCACCGCCAGCTTCATTTCCTGGTGATACAGTCGTTGCACCAGCAGCCGTGCCCCCTTGAAGGCGTTCAACTTGGCAAAATAAGTCGACTTGAAAATCTCTCCACGGCGGGCCGCCAGCTCCTGTCCACGGGCTTCCTCGGCGCTCCAGGGGGTGAAGGCCGGAATCATCTTGTCGCCCCCCATTCCGATGGCCCTCTCCACTTCGTGCACGTCGGCGGCGACGCCAAACTCCTCCAGCGCCTGCAACCAACTCTGGGTATGGGCCGGATTGCTGTCCACCAGCGTGCCGTCCACATCAAAAATCACTCCGCGATAGTCCATGTTCGCTCTCCTTCAGCCTGCTGGTCTCAGCATAGCCAGATCCGGATTGGAGAGAATCACCAGAAACTCCGGGCCCGTGCAGTATTCCCATACTCGGTCTGCGCTCGGGATCCCAGTCCCTTTTGCGAACTCGCAACAGACGCTAGTCTCAGCAAGAGATATGCAAGCAACGACTCATGCACTCGAAGGGCTTGAGCCCATCGAGCAGGTCGACAGCACTTCGGCTCGGGATGCCCTGCGCGAAGGCAGCGGCGTGCGCCTCCAGCTTCTGGGTAAAAGCTATCCGGCCGGCCGCATTCCCAAGCCCCGGCCCGCCTGGCTGAAATGGCTGACCATTCTCGGGCCTGGACTGGTGGCCGCCTCCGCCGGCAATGACGCAGGCGGCATCGCCACCTACAGCTCGGCCGGGGCCAAATACGGCTATGACCTGATCTGGGTCATGCTGCTGATCACTCTGCCGTTGGCCCTGATTCAGGAAACCTGCGCCCGTCTGGGGGCGGCCTCCGGCCGTGGCTTGCTGGACCTCATTCGCCACCGATTTGGCTGGAGCTGGGCCTTATTGGCCATCCTGGTGGTGGGGGTGGCCAATGCCGGTCTGATCATCAGCGAATTTGTGGGCCTCAGCGCGGCCGGCGAACTGCTGGGCATGCGCAAAGAGCTGTTGGTCCCGCTGGCGGCCCTGGCCCTCTGGGTGCTGGTGCTGTTTTGGACCTACAGCTACTTGGAAAAACTACTGATCCTTATGACCCTGGCCTTTCTGGTCTATCCGGTGGCGGCCTGGATGGGTCATCCCAACTGGCAACAACTGGCCCATGGGGCCCTGATCCCCCAGATTCACACCGACCACGGCTTCATCATGCTGATGGTGGCTCTGATCGGCACCACCATCACTCCCTATATGCAGCTCTATCAGCAAAGCTCGATGGTGGAGGCCCGGGCCTCACGCAAAGGCTACGGAAACGAACGCTGGGACGCCTACGTGGGCTGTATTCTCTCCAATCTCATGTCCATCTGCATGATGGTGGCCACCGCCGCGACCCTGCACAGGATGGGGGTGACCGAGATCGCCACGGCCGCCGACGCAGCCAAAGCCCTGGAACCCGCCGCCGGCCACGCCGCCACCAGCTTGTTCGCGGTGGGATTGCTGGGAGCCACTCTGCTGGCCTCCACGGTTCTGCCTCTGGCCACCGCCTTCGCCGTGAGCGAGGCTCTGGGCGCCCCCAAAGGGGTGGACCTGGATTTTCGCCGAGCCCCGCTCTTCTTCACCATGTATACCCTGCTGCTGGGCTTGGGCGCGGGCGTGGCCCTGATTCCCAACCTGCCGGTCATGAAGCTGCTGGTCGGGGTGCAGGTCCTGAACGGATCTTTGCTTCCCATTGTGCTGATTTTCATCATGCTGCTGGCCAACGATGAACGTTATATGGGCCCGCTGAAAAACTCGCGCCTGACCAATGTGCTGGGCTGGAGCGCGGTGGTGGTCATCACCGGCGCCGTGCTCACGATGTTTGCCGACCAACTGTTGAATTGATCGGGCGAAAGGAGTGCCGCCACACGCTGCAAAGCCTCCATGACGATGATCACTCTAGATCTGCAACAGCAGATGAATCAGGCCCGCCTCAACAGCGACCAACTCTTTGCCATCCTTCAACCCGAAGCCCTGTACCAGCGCCCGATTGCCGAAAGACACCGACTGATCTTTTACCTGGGCCACCTGGAGGCGTTCGACCGCAACCTGCTGGCCGCCGAGATCCCCTCGCGCTTTCCCGAGCTCGACCGCCTCTTCGCCTTCGGCATCGACCCGGTTGACGGCGAACTGCCCAGCGACCAACCCCAGGACTGGCCGGACCGGGAGAAAGTCGAGCAATACGTGGCCCACACCCGGGCTGAAGTCGACTCCCTCCTGAATCAAAGCTCCCAGCAGAAGCTTCAAGTGGCCCTTGAACACCGCTGGATGCATTGCGAAACCCTGGCCTACCTCTTTCATCGCCTGCCCTATTCGCACAAACAGTGCCTACCCCAGGAGCAGCACGACGGGCCGCAGCTCCAACCACAGTGGCGTAAAATCCCGGCCGGTGGCGTCCAGCTCGGAAAGAAACGCTCGGAGGGCTTCGGTTGGTGCAATGAATTTGAGGCCCTCCAGGTGGATGTGCCCGAGTTTGAAATCCAGAGTCTGCCCGTCAGCAACGGGCACTTTCTCGAGTTTATCCAGGCCGGGGGCTACCAGCAGCGCCAGTTCTGGAGCGATGCCGATTGGCAGTGGAAAGAGAGCGTCGGCCTGAGCCATCCGGGATTCTGGATCGCCAACGACCAGGGCTGGGACTATCAGGGCATGTTTGCCCGCATTCCGCTGCCTCTATCCTGGCCTGTCTACGTCAGCCAGGCCGAAGCTTGCGCCTACGCCCGCTGGCGCGGCTGGCAGCTACCCGAAGAGGCACAGTTTCAGCGGGCCGCCTACGGCCCAGGGCCGCTCAACCTCAGCAGCGCCAATCTCGACTTTCGCCACTGGGAACCCCAACCGGTCGGCTCCGACCCGGCCAGCGACAGCGCCTTTGGCGTGAGCGAACTGGTCGGCAACGGTTGGGAGTGGACCTGCACTCCCTTCGGGCCCCTGCCCGGATTCGAGGCCTTCGACTTTTACAAAGGCTACTCGGCCAACTTCTTCGACGGAAAGCATTTTGTCATCAAAGGCGCTTCCGCTCGCACCGCCATGTGCCTGACCCGTCCCAGTTTCCGCAACTGGTTCCAGCCTCACTACCCCAACATTTACGCCAAGTTCCGGTGTGTGCGCTCGTGAACCAGACCGCCCCCACCAGCTACCTTGAGCACTTCGCCCGTGAAGTCGCACACAGCCTCAGCCTGCCCGGCCAAAAAGAACTCCCCAGCAAGTACTTCTATGACGAGCTGGGCTCCGCGCTCTTTGAAGCGATTACCATGCTGCCCGAATACGGGCTGACCCGCGCCAGCGAACGACTTTTGCAGGCCCATGCCGAAGAGATGGTGGCCGAGCTGCACAGCCCGCTGGTGGTGGAACTCGGCTGCGGGACCGGCAAGCGCACCCGTTCGCTGCTGGAGGCGCTGGCCTCGCGCTTACCCGTCACCTATTGCCCCATCGAGATCTCGGGCGCAGCCCTGGCCCGCTGCGAGCTGGAGATCGGCCAGGTGCGAGGCGTCACCGTGGTGGGCTACGAACAGCCCTATCTGGACGGCCTGCGCAGCGTACTGCATCCTCAGCGACCGGCTCAATCACGGGCGCTGGTGCTCTTTCTTGGCTCCAGCGTGGGCAACTTCGACCGGCCCGCGGCCGACGAGTTCTTACGTCAGATCCGCTCGCTCATGCGGCCGGGCGACGCCCTGCTGCTAGAGACCGACTTGCTCAAGCCGGCCGAGCAATTGCTGGCGGCCTATGATGACCCCATCGGACTCACGGCCGCCTTCAACCTCAACATTCTGGCTCGCCTCAACCGCGAGCTGGGGGGGGATTTCAACCTTTCCCAGTTTGAGCATCAGGCCCGCTTCAATCCCCAGCATCAGCGCATCGAAATGCACCTGCGCAGTCGCATAGGGCAACGCGTGCGCATCCCCGCCGCCAATCTGGAAATTGACTTCGCCGCCGGGGAGACGATCTGGACGGAGAACTCCCATAAGTATCGCCTGGAGGATCTGGATTCCATGGCCGCCCGCACCGGCTTTTCGCCCCAGGCTCGCTGGGTGGACGAGCAATGGCCTTTCGCCCAGAATCTCTGGCTGGTCGACTGAACGCTCAGGCTGTTTTGGGGGGGAACAGCCAGCATAGCACCTGATCAATGCGCCGAGCCCAGTCAGCTTCATTGTGCTGCCCTTGAGGAATCTCGCGCACTTCCAGATTGTGCCCCAGCACATAACCGCGGGCCTGCAGGACTGCCTTCAGAGTGCGCAGATCGTCGATCGGGTCGGGTACTCCGTTATCATTTTCGTCAGTCAGGGATTCCACATCACCCATGTCCACCCAGATCTTGAGCGGTCGCGGTCCGGGGGCCTCGTCCCCGCCCAGACGCGTCAGCAGCTTGCGTCCGCCCCACCACAGCGAAGGCGAGAGGGCGGCCACCAGCCCGAATTCATTGGGCTGGGTCCAACCCACAAAGAGTGAGCTCAGACCGCCCAGACTTGAACCCGCAATGGCCGTGTCCGAGGCCGAACCGCGCACTGGATAGTGGGCTTTCATCCATGGCTTTAATTCCTTGACCAGAAAGAGAGCATAACGCTTGCCTTCTCCGCCCCCCATTTCACTGTCGCGGAAGGGAGTGTACTCGCTCATCCGATCGGGCGAATTGGCCAAAGCCACCACCAGGGCCGGCTGCATCTTGCCTTCCAGAATCAGGCGCTCGGCCGCCTCATCCACTCCCCACTCCACTCCGAAGGCGGAAGTGCTGACGTCAAAAACATTCTGACCGTCGTGAAGGTACAGGCACGGATAAAGCCAGGGGTCGGTGGGACTGAACGCGGGCGGCAGGTAAACCCAGAAGACCACTTCGTGCTCCAGAATCTCCGAATAAAAACGATGCTCGCGCACATCGCCGGTCAGGCTATGGCCGGCGCGACGCCGCTGCCGGCCGGAGCGAAGCACCAGTTTGCCGTCCTGGGTTCGAAAGTATGGAGTGGCCCGCTGCCTCATGCGCTACCAGCTTAGCCTGGGGGCGGGAGCCAGACCCTGATCTGGATCACCTGCCCCCACTGACAGTTTGACAGTGTAAGTGATACACATCACAGCCAGCCGGATGGAAACGCGCTAAGGTGACCTCAGCAACGAACGGAGGACCTATGAAGACCTTAGCAACGGTAGTTTTAGGCATGACTTTGTCGATGGGAGCCTGGGCTCAGTCCACCGATCCCGACCATCCGTCGGCCTGGGCCAGTCTGGGCGTCAACGGGCGGGGTGTCGGCCGCGAAGTCACTTATTACTATTCCGTTCCCTCAGAAGCGGGCACCATTCAGAGCCATGTGCAGGCTCAAGGACTGGGAGGCACGGCTGAAATGAGCATCGAGCTCTTCGACTCCCATCGGGCCTGGCTGGGTAGCGCCTCGACCTCGGCTGAAACCGGGGCCACTCACCGGGCTGACGTCCCCCTCAATGTGCCGGCTCGCGGCAACCTGCTGATGGCGGTTCACCTCAACCGCAGCGTAGGAGAATACAGCGTCTGGCTCAATCGGCCCGCGGCTCGGGCCGCCCGGCCCGTCACCCTGCCCAACCCAGCCGACCACGTCAACCCCGATGCCCTCAACGCGGCCGCCACCGGCCGCACCGTCCCGCCCTCTCTGCCCATCGACGTGTGGGAAAACTCAGGCGGCCCTGGCGGCCCCCAGGACTTCTACTACCCGGTGGTGGTGGGACCCGGCGCCTTCCAGGTCCAGGTCCAGAGTACGGCCCAGGCCTGGTCCTCCAGCCTGAATCTGAGCCTCGAAGACGACGCCGGCATCGCCTATCGAAGCGCGGGCGTGATTGCCACCACCGCCGGCCAGACCGAAAACACCACCTGGAATATCAGCGAACGCCGCAACCTGCGCCTGCATGTTCACGTCAGTGAAAACACCGGTAGTTATCGTTGGCGCATCCAGGGTCCGCTGGAGCACTAGGCGAAGGCAGCCCGATGCGTCTGAGCTTGATGGGTTTGTTATTGGTCTGGATGTCCCTGAGTGCCGGGGCCGATCCCTGGCATACCCTGCGAAACAAGGCTATCAAGCGCTTCAAGCTGGAATACTCCGACCCGCAGAAGGGGATCAACGGTTACCACCTGGACTGCTTTGACGAGCGAGACGAATGGGTGGGAGGCCTGACCTTCTATCTGCGGGACGGATTCAGCGGCAAAACGGCCAGCCTTAAAGACCTGGATGGGCTCAATCTGCGCAGCCCCATCAAGCCTCAGAGCGCCGGCGGTCGCAGCATTCTCAAAATGGTCAAGGAATTCTCGGTCAGCGGCGGCCTGGTCCACTTTGTGGTCCAGGGCAAAGAGGGCGAATGGGACCTCGACCTTCGGGGTGACCTCAAGCTGTAGCCCCCAACCCGCCGAAGGATCTCAACAGTCGGCGAACTAAAGAAGGGCCATGCAAGCGCAGACTTCTGAAGCCCAGAACCTCTCAGCCTACGTACTCGACCTGCTCTCCAAGAAGACCCTGAACGAGCAAGAGAGAGAACGCGTCATCGGTGACTCGGTGCGTTACTGGAGCGACCACGTCAACGCCGGCTTCCTTCAGTATCGAAAGTCGGTCAGCACCGACTACACGGCGGTAGAGTGGGAAGACGAGGGGGCCGTCTTCCGCGACGTGCACGGCAAAGAATTCATCGATATGCTGGGCGGATTTGGCATTTACGTGGTCGGCCATCGCCATCCCAAGGTGCTGCAGGCCGTGCGTCAGCAACTGGATCGTCAGGCTCTCCATTCGCAGGAGCTGATCGATCCTTTGCGCACCTATCTGGCCCGGCTGGTCTCCCTGATCACCCCTGGCCCCTTGCAGTACTCCTTCTTTAGCAATTCCGGCACCGAATCCATTGAAGCCTGCCTGAAGATGGCCATGCTGACCACCGGCCGCCATCACTTCGTGGGAACGATCGGCGGCTTCCACGGCAAAACCCTGGGCTCGCTGGGAGGCACCTCCAAGGGTGTCTTCCGCGAACCCTTCCTGCCCCTGCTCCACTGGTCGCACGTGCCCTTTGGGGACCTGGACGCCCTGAGCACCTTTTTGAAAACCTGTGATTTCTCCGGCGACAAAGTAGCGGCCGTGGTCATTGAGCCGATTCAGGGTGAAGGCGGTATCAACGTGGCTCCCCCCGGCTATCTGGCCGGAGCCCGTGAGCTCTGCGACCGCTACGGCGCAGTGCTGGTCTTTGACGAGGTGCAGTCAGGAATGGGGCGCACCGGCACCATGTTCTACTGCCAGCAAGAAGGCGTGACCCCGGACCTGATGGCCGTGGGCAAAGGCTTTGGAGGCGGAGTGATGCCGATCGGCGCTTGCATCGGCACCGCCCGAACCTGGGAACGCTATATCGACAATCCCTTCCTGCACACCACCACCTTCGGCGGCAACCCGATCTGCTGCGCGGCCGCCATCGCCACCATCAATGTGCTGCTCGAAGAAGATTTGCCCAGCCAGGCTCGCCAGAAAGGCGATTTCTTGCTGCGTGAGCTGGAGGCACTGGCCCGTAAATATCCCCGGGTGCTGCGCGGCTCGCGCGGGGTAGGGCTGATGCTGGGCATGGAGTTTATGGACGACAGCATCGGCTATGCCGTCTCCAAGCAGCTCTTTGCCCGCAACATCCTGATCTCTGGCACCTACATCAACGCCCGGGTGCTGCGTGTGGAGCCGCCGCTGGTGATCAGCCAGGCTCAGTTGGAGCAGTTTCTGAATGCCCTGGAACAATCGCTAGCCCAGGTTCAGCGCGAACTCTAGCCCGAAACCACCTCTTCAAAATGGCGGGCAGCTCCGCTTTGCCCCAGCTGGCGTCGGCCCGAGAGCACGTACAAGGTCATGGGCAGCACCAGCAACGCCAACGAAATCCAGCCGGCCTTACGGAAGTCCTCGGAAAAGGCTGAAGCCCCCAGGCACGCGATCTGGGCGGCGATGGCAAAGTAGGTGACGTAAGGGAAACCCGGCACGCGAAAGCGCATGCGTTGAGTATCAAAGCCCCGGGCCTGCAGGCGCTTGCGAAAGCTGGCCTGGGCCCAGCAAATGCTGACCCAGCAAACCGTGCCGGTAAAGCCCGAAACAGCCAGCAGTTCCTGGTAAAAAGTGCCGGTCTTGTCCAGAGTCTGAAGGGCCAGCACCAGCCAGCAGCCGGTCACCGTGGCCAGAATGGCGGCCCGGGGCACGCCCTGTCCATCCACTCTCCCCAGCAGAGCTGGCGCCATGCCTTCACGCGCCAGCGAATACAGGGCGCGCGAAGTCGCATAAATTCCGCTATTGGAGCAAGAGATGGCGGCCGTCAGCACCACGAAGGAGAGGGCCGCCCCGGCCCAGCCCAGACCCTGGCGCTCCAGAGCCAGAGCAAAAACGCTTTCCTTCAGGCTGGCCTGACTCCAGGGAAAGATCACAACCAGGAGCAGCACGGGAATGACGTAGAGGGCGATAATCCGGTAGCAGACCGCGTTCACGGCCGCGGGAATGGTCTTTTCCGGATCCTTGCACTCTCCGGCCGCCAGACCAATAATCTCCGTGCCCTGGAAATTGACCAGGATGATGACCATCGTCAGGAACACGGAGCGAACTCCCTTGGGAAAGAGACCTCCGCTTTCGGCCATCGGTTGCAATCCGGCCGCCCCACCCGTCCCGATCAGATGCAGCGCGATCAGAATGGCCAGCACCACAAAGGCTCCGATGGCCACGATCTTAATCAGACAAAGCCAGAACTCCATCTCGCCGAAGTTGCCCACGTGCATCAGGTTCAGGGCCGTGAGCATGGCCCCAAACCCCACCGCCCACCACAGCACCCCCACCGTGGGCACGAAATGGTTCATGATGATGCCGGCCGCAATCATCTCGGAGGGAACAAACACCACCCAGTTGATCCAGTAGGACCAGCCCACGCCACAGCCCACCGCCGGATGGATGAACTCATTGGCGTAGGTCACGAAGGAGCCGGAGGTAGGAATGTGCACCGCCAGTTCCCCCAGGCTGAGCATCACCAGATAGACCAGGAAGCCGCCCAGCAGATAGGCCAGCACCGCGGCCGGACCGGCCTGCGCCAGAACATAGCCCGTGCCCAGAAAATAGGCACTTCCGATGATGCCGCCGATGGAAATAAACTGCATGTGGTGGGGCTTCAACCCCCGCTGCAGGCCGTCTTGACTGTCCGCCATCAGCGGGGCTTTCTGGGCCGGGAGGCGGATATCTTTTAGACGCCGGCCGAACTTGGCTAACAAGAATTAACCAAAATCAACCCGACTAAGGACGGAACCTCGCTCAGACTCAGGTCGGGCTTAGGCCCGAGGCGATCCATGTTAGGATACTTTGGGATGTTGACATCTGTAATGATCTTGGGTTTCGAGCCCGCCATTCAATCCATTCTGGCACTGGTGCTGGCTCGCGAACCCGGTCTGACGGTTCACAGCCAGGAGTCAAACGAGCCCGACGTATTGCTGGTCAAACCCGAAAGCCCGGAAGTGATCGAAGAGTTAAGGTCGCGATTTCCATTGGCGCGCTTCATTGCCGTGTTGGACTGGCACCGTCGTTCGCTTTTCTCCAGCGCGCCCATCGATGAATACGTCGACCCCCTGGCCGGCTACGAAGCCCTGGTCGCCGTCATTAAAAAGTAGTCGGGAACCGCTCCCGTCTTCCGAGGTTTGTTCCTAGGAACGCCAGCCTGTCCAAGGAAACCTCTTGTATGTCTTCACGCACCAGTTTAGAGCTTCACCTGGATGATTCCATCATCCAGGCCGCCCGGGCCACCGGCCTGCTGGACACCCCGCCCGAGGAGTCCTTTGAGCGATTGACCCGATTGGCCTCGCAGTTGCTGAAGTGCTCCGTCTCGTTTGTTACCATCATCGACAAAGACCGTCAGTTTTTTAAGAGCGCGCGCGGGCTGGCCGAGCCCTGGCAGAGCAAACGAGAAACCCCTCTCAGTCACTCCTTTTGTCAGCACGTGGTGGCCAGCGGCAGTTCTTTGCGTATCAAGGACGCCCGCCGCGAAGAACGCTTCCGGGAGAGCCCGGCCATACCGGACCTGGGCGTGATTTCATACCTCGGGGTGCCTCTGCGGAGTCAGGGCACCTCGGTGGGAGCCCTGTGTGTGGTGGAATCGGAGCCTCGCGAATGGACCGATTCCGAACTGAACACTCTGGAGGACCTGGCCGCCGCAGCCATGACCGAGATCGAACTGCGCGTCACCAGCGGCCAGCTTCAGGCCACCGTGCAAAAGCAAAATGAGCTGCTGGGGATGGCAGCCCACGATCTGCGCAACCCCCTCATGGTGGTGCGCGGATTTGCAGCCCTGCTGGCCTCAGAACGCTCGGGCCTGCCTGAATCCCAACGCAAGATGGCCGAATCCATCGTGCGCAGTACCCGGTTCATGTCCAGTCTGGTGGATAATATTCTGGACCTGCAGGCCCTGCGCGTGAGCAAGTTGAGCCTGCACCTGGAGCAACTGGAGGCGAGCCAGTACCTGCCCCCCATCCTGGAAGCCAACCGAGTTCTGGCCGAGCTTCGAGGCCAGCAGCTGGAGATTGGGAAGATTGAGCCCTCCACCTTCGTGGCCGATCGCCACAAGTTAGAACAGGTGCTCAACAATTTGCTGGGCAATGCCATCAAATATTCCGCACCCGGCACAACCATTCGCTTTCAATACCGGCCTCAGCCGCGGCCTCAATTTGAGGTCGTCGATCAGGGCCCGGGCATGACGGCCGAACAAATCAAGCACATCTTTGAGCCGTTTTGCCGCGGCGAGACTCATGGCCAGACTGGAGTCGGCCTGGGTCTGGCCATCGTGGATCGAATTGTGCGCGGTCACGGCGGATCCATTGAAGTTAGCAGCCAGCCCGGCCAGGGCAGTCAGTTTACGGTCATTTTGGGAAACGAGGGGAACCGATTGCATGAGCCTGGATAACCGCATCCCGCCGCCGCTGGTCTTTCTTGGAACCGCCCTGCTGATGTATCTCGGCAGCCCGCCGGCGGATCCCCTGCCCGGTTCGCTGGTCCTCATTCCGCTACTGCTGCTGCTGGCTCTGGTGAACGCCGTTCCCGCCTTTTTCCGATTTCGCGTGGCCGGCACCACCATCAGTCCCTTGCAACCCGAATCCGCCTCCAGCCTGGTCACAGCCGGGCCCTACGGTTGGACCCGAAACCCGATGTATTTGGGTCTGACCTCTCTGTTGCTGGCCTGGGCTATCTACCTGGGATCGGCCCAGGGCTTTGCCGGTCCGATTTTGTTCGCCATTTATATCACCCGCTTTCAGATTCTGCCCGAAGAGCGGGCCCTGCGGGCAGCCTTCGGCCAGGCCTACCTGGACTATTGCCGGCAGGTGCCCCGCTGGATCTGAAACTGATTCAGGCGCTGGCTGAGAAATGGCCCTGGATGGAGTCGGATTGATCTCGCAAGAATCGCCCATTGTGGCACTGGCCCTGGTCGGCCAGCAACTTTGGCGAGCCCGAGCCGATGGCCGGGTGGAAAGCCCATCCCATCGGGTCCAGCTCGAGCCCCAGCCGGTGGGGCTGGTCTACCAGGACCATCAGCTCTGGGTCTGGGGCCGTCAGCAACTCACCTGGCTCGACCTGGAGGCCAGGCTGGTGGCCCACCAGCCCACCCTTCCCTACCACAGTCTCTGTCTGCGCGGAGGCCTTGTTTGGGCCGCCTCCCACCATGAGATCGGTTGTTATCAGTTAGTGGACGGGGCCTGGCAGGAGCTGCTCCGCTTCACCCGCCTGCCGGGCATGTGTATGAGCTTTGACGTCAGTAGCGACGGCGCACACTTTCTGCGCGTCTGGCCGGGCCAGGGCAATCGCTGGCATGTGGGGGTCTACGATGCCCGCAGCGGACAGCTGGAGAGCGAATTCAAGCGAGGCGCCCTGTGGCTGCAGGCGGTCTTCTCTTCGGACAATTTTAGTCTCATGGTCTCAGGTTGGAATCCCCAACAATTGACCGCCATCAGCTACAGCGGTGGTGCCTGTAGTCGGCAGCATCGGTTGATTTCTTGCGGCTGGGTGGGCCCGCTACACAGTCTGCAGGAACGCGTGGTGGCCATCTGCCAGGGCGGATTGCAAAGTTATGGCGCTCGCTCGTTTCCGCCAGGTCTCCCCGAGTACGCCTTCCGTCAGGGCCAATACACTCCCACCACCGGAGTGATTCCGACGGGTCACCACTGGAGTCAGCATCCCTGGCATGGACGCTACCGAAACTACGCGCGCTGCCCGGTCACGGCCGTGGCCAGCAGCGAGGACCAGATCGCAGTGGGGTTTGAAGACGGAACGGTGCAGATCCATCACATCCTGGCTGGTGCCGCCTGCCCCCGAGCCGTTCCCGTGCGAGCCTGGGGCCTCGGGGCTGGCGGTCTGTACTTGCTCGATCCGCTCCAGAAGCTTCTGCTGCAAATTCCCGTGAAGCCAGCTGAGGCAGTTGCGGGAGTGAGGCTGGAACTGGATGACTACTGGCCGCCCAGCGCTTCGGATTGGGGCCAACTCTACCTCGGACAGCCCGGGCAGTTGCTTGTACACGATCGCTACGCAACCCAATGCCTTGATCTCAGCCAGGGTCGTCTGCTCTGGAAGCACCCCAACTCACAAGGGGCTCCGGCGCGTCAACTGCTGGCCTGGAACGACCGACTCTACCTGGACCAAAGTTGGCGCGGCCTGACCTGGCTCGATGCCCAAAACGGCACGATCCATCAGCTCGATTTGGAACCCGGGGCTCAGCTTCGACTCCACCCCTGGCGCGATCAATTTCTACTCCATCGTCAATCCGCCGGTGTCAACAGCTGGCATCTCTATCACCCCGAAGGGGGGGTCTCTCCGCCCCTGCCACTTGATCCAGGCTGGAGTGAGGCCGCACCTTCAAGCTGCGGCGGCTTCCTCACCCTCACTCGCCTGCACGGGGCCGAAAATGAATTGGGCAACGTCCTGCTGCTCGATCTGCACGCCCGCGAGCTCCGGCGCTGGTCGATTCCCTGGTGCAGCCAGGTCCAGGCCGAGCCCGCCCTCAAGCTCATCCTCGCCGTGGCTTTGGAGCGCCTGCTGGTCTACGACTTTGAGGGCCAACTGCTCCGCTGCTATCAAGGCCATGGCGGACGCATTCAGGGCTTTCAGGTCGACGCCCGGACCGGATGGGTTCTCAGTTGGGACGAGTTCGGCTGGGTGCGCCGCTGGAGGCTCGGCGGCGATCCGGATCGCATCCAAAAGCGCTGAGCACTCGAAATTCAGACTTGGGGGAGTTCAAAGATCACCTCAGCCATCTCCGGCAACTGTTGAGCGGCCTCGGCCAGGACGCTGCTTCCAATCTGGTTGTCGCGCGAGAACGGGGTGGTGGTGAAAGCGGGGTCGACTCCCAGGGTCTTGAGCAGGTCGGTGCTGATGCTGCCTCCCAGGCTGAACAGCTTGAGCACCGAGACATTGGCGGCAAATCCCAGTGCGATATCGATCCCGGGAGAGCGATCCATGTTGAATTTGATCCGGTCGCCGTCCTGGCCGGTGCCCGATCGGGTTCCCGTCAGAACCGTCCCCGAGCTTGAATCGATGGTATAG
The DNA here is from genome assembly GCA_018266105.1 of bacterium. Lineage (GTDB taxonomy): Bacteria > Vulcanimicrobiota > Xenobia > Xenobiales > JADMJV01 > JADMJV01. The sequence continues at coordinate 264,310 of JAFEBA010000010.1, forward strand.
GTTGAGCCTCCCACTTCCACGCTGTTGATCTTGACCACGGCGGGAATCGCCACGCCGACCGTCGGTCCCAGGAAGAGGCCGCCCAGGAGTGCTTCCAGGCCCTCGTTGATTTGCGCCAGACCAGGAATCAGGGGTACCAAATTCAGAGGCAACGAGAACTTGGGGTTCACCGACAAGGTCTGGCTGACCCGGAAGCCGTCGCTCACGCTGTCGAAGATTCCGTAGGAAGCCGTTAGTTTTGGGCTCAGATTACGAGCACTCTGTAGAACGGTGTCTTTCTTTTCCTCGTCCAGAATTTTGACGACGATACTGAGAATGATCGATATCAGGTCAAAGGTAACCGCACCTTTTACGTTCAGCTTCTCGTTCCAGGTGGTTTCGAAGTGACTGTGCCAGCCGTCCTTCACCCAATGAAGACTGGCCTGGCGGATCGCGAACTGGGCGATCAGGCCGGCCTGAACTCCAAACAGCAAGCCCCCCTGAATCTTGTCTCTACTGACATTCAGGGCGAGCTGGTCACCGTTCGTACTACCTTCGACCGTCAGGTTGAAGGTCAAGGCTGGACCGAACAGGCCCGCGAAGAAAGTCCAGCCAGTGCTGGCCTGGAAGTTCCAGGCCAGAATGGTGGGAGCTACGGAAAAAATGGTGCCGTTGGCGGCGGCCCCGACGTTGAACGAGCCCACGCTGAAGTAGGGCACGGACTGGTCGGAGTCGATGTTCAGGGGCTGATTGCTTGCGATTAATGTGCTTGGGATCTGCAAGTCGGCACCTTCCCGGCCAAAGAGAGGGAGTCCTTCGCGAAATCAGGCGACCAGAGAAGTTTGGGCCTGGAGCTGCCCGTCAAAGAAGGTGCCCTTGACCTTTGCATTCAATCCCTGCCTATGAACTTTGACGCCAACTGGCTGGGCGAAGCCTTTCAAGATCATCAAAATTTGACGGCCAGCTACGATCAGCGCGGCCAACTGCAGAGCCTCGAGTTGCGCGGCCCGGACAAGATCATCCAGGTCACGCTCAACCCTGCTCAGGCCGTCACCACCGAACCCATGGCCGAGGACCTGACTCTGGAAGAGTGGTTGGAAGGTTGGCGTGACCAGCTCATCCAGGCCGCGCAGCCCAAAGTTTTCCAGCCCACCTGTTCGTTCTGCGGCAAAACGGACAAAGAAGTCCATAAAATCATCGCCGGCCCGGCCGTCATGATCTGCAATGAGTGCGTCTCCCTGTGCAGCGAAATCCTGGGTGAAACGCCCGCCTGAGGCGATGCCAACGCTTTCTCGGCGTGAGCTGCTGCAGCTGGTCACCCAGATCGCCTTGTGGCAGACGGTACTGAGCGGCCAGGCGCTGGCCCGTTCGGCCCGTCCGCTGGCCCTCAAGTGGCTCAGAGATATCTCCGACCTGTGCCGGGACTTACGTCTCAATCGGTTAACCCAGGCACAGTGGCGTGAGCAGCTTGGCAACCTTCAGCAGCGACTGGGAGTGGCTGATTTGTGCGATTTGATCAATTTTGAGCAGGCCCGACGAGACTTCAAGATTCCCGATCTGGGTGTGGCGACCTGTGACCCGCAACTGCCCGGTCTGGAGGGCATCTCCGAAGAATATGCCTTCATCGGACGCATTTTCGGTCTGCGCAAAGGCCGCGCCATTATTCCCCACGGGCACCGCAACATGGTCTCCTGTCACCGCGTCTTGCAAGGACATTTTCTATTGCGTCAATACGACCGCGTGGAAACGAACCAAAACAGCCTGCTCTTGCGCCCCACCGTGGAAGAAACGAGCCGGGCGGGTGGATTCTCGTCCATTTCCGAGGATCACGACAACGTGCACTGGCTGGTGGCCACCTCGGACTACGCCTACACCTTCGACGTCATTGTGGTCAAGCTCCACGACCGGGCTACTGAAATCGACAACCTGGATATGGACCGCGCCCAGAAAGTCTCGGGCGGACTGCTGCGCGTGCCGTGCATTGAGGTTGAAGAAGCCCTTCGAAAGTACGGCAAAACCCACCACTGAAGATCCCGTCCACCCGCCAGGTTAACAGAATGTAAACCGGGATGACCGCCGGACTGACTGTCGAAGCCCGGCTCATGGCCAGTTTCTTCAGATGGTTCCGAGTGTTCATCCTGACCGTCCTGCTGACCAGCCTGGTGCTGGCTCAGTCACCGCAACTGGGTGGCTTCGTCGATCAACTGGAGGGGCTGGTGTCTCGCCGCGACATCAACGGAGCGGCCCGGCTGGTGGAGAGCCAGCCTCAGGTGGCTCAGGAAGCCTTCGTCTTCATGGCCTACACGCTCAATACCATGGACCCGGACGTGCAGCAGCAGGCCGTACTCATGCTCAATGTCATCGCGCGCACCTTCAAACTGCGCGGCAACAGCGAAATGTATCAGTTGCTCTCCCAAAACGGCAAAGCCCTGGCCGACAACGTCTGGCAGGGCACCGTCTTATCCGGAATCCAGACGGCCGCCTCCACCCCTGTGGCCAACAATACGGGAGCCTCCAATCCCGAAGCCATCGCCCTGGTCTGTATCAGGGTGGGCAACTTTGCCGACGCGGAGTCCATGTTGCGCCAGCTTCTGGCCACCCACCCCGGCCCGGTGGCCGAGCGGCGCATCAAACGACAGATCGCCGCCTGCAGCCTGGGTCAAGGTCGACCTCACGAGGCTTTGCGCCAGGTCGAGGAGCTGCTGAAGACCCCCGCCGACAGTCACGAGAAACTGGCCAGCGAACTGCTGGCCAGTCACTGCGCCTACCGCACCGCTCTGCGCGCCCGGCTCAATGACCACATCCAGAAAGCCCGCGCGCTCGCCACCATTGAGCCCGGGCCCTATGGTCAGGTCGCCCGCTATCTGCTCGAATCCCATCAGCTCAGCTTTGACCTGCTTAGCAACCCCGATCTCTCCGTGGACGAAATTATGCGGCGCCACGCCAGTTGTTGGAAAGAGATCCAAAGCCTCAAGCCGGCCAGTCAAGAAGAGCTGGCCCTCTTCACCAGTGAGCTCTGGTGGGTCATGGATGTCTTTGAAAACACCTGGCTCTGGTCGGTCGGCCGGGCCAAGGTGCGGCCGGGCGAGCAAGCCGACCCTCGCCTCAAAGAGATCGGGCCCAATGTAACGGTTCTTTTCGACCTGGGCAAACAGCTGAGCGCCCAGGGTCATTCTGAAGTCACCTTCTCCTCTTTGGAGTTCCTGCAGAACATCGTGGACGCCTATCTCCAGGACGCCGACCTGAAAAACTCCCAACCCCTGCTGACCCGGCTCGACACCAGTCTGCCCGGCCTCTACCAGGGCTGCCAGCAACTGCAGAAGGTGGTCGGCTCCGCTCCCATCTCCACCACACGCGGCTCCATCAGTCGCCTCATGGCTCGTCACTTCCAGCTCAAGGCCTTGCAGTCGGTCAAAGGGGCCCAGGCTAACTTCTCCGAGGATGTGCGGCGCTCGGTTGAAGAGGACTTGAGCCGGGCCGATTCCTTTGCCGAACAAGCCGACAATATTGACACCCATCTGCAGATTTTGCGAACTCGCCTGGAATATCTACACTCGGCCCGGCCCACCAACTGGCAGCAAACCGCCCTGCAGAGCATCAGCCAGTATTCTCAGCTGGCGGGAGCCACCGCGGGACGCTTTGCTCAGTTCACGGTCTACAATGAGAGAGGCAAAATTTACCTGGCCCAGGGCAAGAAAAACGAGGCCGCCGCTGACTTTCAAAAGGCCATCGACACTCTCGAAGCCGATCTCCGTGACTCGGGCAGTTCCGCCAGCCGTTCTCAGTCGATCCGCAGCGCCTACAGCCAGCTCTATGAAGATCTGGCCAAGGCTCAGGCCCAGGAGGGCAAGAGCGCGGCAGCTTTCGAGACTCTGGACCGTCTGCAGCAGATGCAGTCTTTTGGCCGCTTCAAGCTGCAGGACCTGCAAAAGCGCGTGCGCGGAGGAGATCAGGCCACCCTCAATCGAGCCGGCGAAGCCCAGGCTCAAATCCAGGCGGCCGAGTTGGAGCTGGTGGCTCTGAAAAACTCTCGGGCCAGTCAGGGCCAGATCGACAAAGCCGTCCAGATTCTGGCCGATAATCGCAGCGCCTACTACGCCTGCGTCAACGATCTGGAGCAGAAATACCCCGAGTTTCGCAAGTTGGACATCAAGCCAATCAATTTTTCCAAGCTGCAACGCTCCATTCCCGCCAACACTCTGGTGGTGCAGTACTTCGCCTCCAAAGATGAACTCTTCATTCTGCAGGCCTCCCGAGAGAACGTGATGGTTCGCAAGGTGCCCGTAGCCCGAGCGGAGCTCGAGCGCCTGGTCACGGATTTCCGCCGCCTGATTCTGAATTTCCCCGCCAGCGGAGGCCGCTTTAGCTGGTCTAGCCCTGACGGAGAGAACCTGAAAAAGACCAGCACTCAACTATACGCGCATCTGATCGCCCCACTGGAGGGGGATCTGGCCGGTAAAGAAGCGCTGGCGGTGGTGCCCTTTGACTTTCTGCTCTACCTTCCGTTCCAGGCTCTGGCCAGCGAAGCTGGCGGCAAGCTGCAATACCTGGTGGAGAAAAAGCAGGTGGTGGTGCTGTGCAAGGCCGCCGACCTCGATCAAGTCTTCGGAGCACCGGCCTCCAAGACTGGTTCTCTCGTCGCTTTTGGCAACCCCGATGGCAGCCTTCCCGGTTCAGGCGAAGAGGCCCAGGCTCTCAAAGAGATCTTCCCTGGCTCCAAGGTCTTCCTCAGTGGGGACGCCACCATTGAACGCCTGAAGGGGATCCAGGCGCCTGCGGTGGCCTACCTGCACTTCGCCACCCACGGCATCCTGGACGACGACCCCCGCCAGAGCCATCTTGTCATGGCTCGCGGCAACAAACTCGCCGTGACCGATATTGTCGGCTTCCAGTTGGACGGGCCGGATTCCGACCTCAACCTGGCCACTCTGTCGGCCTGCGAGACTGCTCTGGGAGGCCCCAACCATGACGGTTCCGACCTGCGCAGTCTGGCCAGTGCCTTCAGTCTGGCCGGCTGCCGCAGCGTGGTGGCCAGCCTCTGGAGCGTGGAAGACGAATCCACTCGCAACTTAATGGTGGAGTTCTACAAGGGCCTGAAGGCAGGCAAGACCAAGGCCCAGGCACTCCAGCTGGCCCAATGCCGCCAGCTGGCCCAAGAGAAATACAACCACCCCTTCTTCTGGGCGCCCTTCATCCTGATCGGTGACTGGCGCTAATTGTCAACAGCTCCTGGCCGGAGGCCAAAATTGAGGAGATCGAGATGCGCAAAAGCCTGGTTGGATTGCTGATCCTGTCGAGTCTGGGCTGGGCCCAACCCGCCCGAAAACTTGCCATGGTTTTAAGAGTGCAGGGCAGCGCGACCAACGGCTCGCTTCCCGTAGTGACCGGGCAGCTCTGGGCAGCCGGAGACTCCATCCAGCTGGCGCCCGAATCTCAAGTCACGGTGCTGCTCCTCAACCAGGGTGAGCGCCAGGAAATCAGCGGTCAAGGCTCGCTGGATGTGGCCGCGGACGGATTGAAACTGCACGGCGGCTGTCGATCCAGGCTGCTCTCCAGCGGCCAGCCCAGGCTGGCCCTGACCGGAGACAACCATCGCCAGATCGCGGGAATGGTTCTGCGGGGAGCGGCCTCGGTAGTGGAAAATTCCCCTTTCAGTCGAATCGAGGTTCTTCCTCAAAGCATCAAGCTCTCGCGCCTGGCTGAGTCGGGCAGCCCACCTCCACTGAGATTCGTCTACTTGAGCCGTTACTCTAATCCCATCCTCGGCTTCGATTTACAAAGCGTAAAAATGCCGACCCCCGCCAGGCCTTCCGATGCACTCTTCAGTCCCGAAATCAAAGCCACCCGGCAGGGTGAACTCTGGGTGTGGGAATCTCCCTGGCCCCTGGAAGGCCCCAACGTCCAGGCCCTCGAGGTGGTCGAACCCGGCACCGAAAGGCGCCAGCTGTACACCCGGATCTATCGCTGCTCACCTCAGGAACAGTCGGAACTGGCCGCCGCCCGAGCCCGTGTGACCGAATGGGCGCGCCAGGACCCTGAGTCGATTGAGCCGTCAGTCTACCTGGCCAATCTGCTGGAAGACAAAGGCCAGCTCGAGGCCGCTCTCGAGGCCCTCAAACCCGCCCTGGCCCTACAGCTCGAGGACGAGGGCCTGGTGCAAATGCACGCCCGCCTGTTGATCGACCTGGGGCGCTATCAGGACGCAGCCGAGGTCCTGACCGAAGCCAGCCAATGAGACTGCTCAGCGAATCTCGACCGTCAGATCAAAGGTCGCATTCCCTCGCGTAGGACCCACCTCGATCAGGTAGTCACCTTTGATCGGAAGCGTTCCTGACCACTGGGTCTGCTCTGGCTTCGAGAGCTCTCCGCCATCACCAACCACCTGAAAAACAGCGTTGTTTTCCAGCGAACGAATCCGGACCGTCATCTTCTGCCCCTTGCCGGCCCCCACCCAAAACTTCTCGGTGGTGCCCCGGACGACCGCACCGTGCACCGTCTTAGAAAATTTACCCCGATCAAAGTGGATGGTCGTATCAGCTCCCGCTGAACTCAGGAGCGACAGCCCCAGCCCAAACCCAAACAAGCGATTTTTCATGCCCAGCCCTTCCCCAAGTCCGCGCCCCATTCCCTGCAACCCAACCTCGCAACCCGCCTCGATCCCAGGCAACCGCCCCGGCCGGACCACCAGCACTTGAAGACCAACTTGTCACAAGAGCATCCGTGGCCATGACCGAAAGTTTACCGGAAGCCAACCCCCGCCCCGCCGCCTCAGGCTATTGTGGGCAGACCATGATGCACGCACTGCCTCCCCGCCTTCAGTTCCAGCCAGGCTCCAGGCCTCCCGCTCCTCCCCCTGGTGACCGCGATCTGTGCGGCAAAGTCGTGGAGAAGGCCAAAGACGTGTTTCAGGCCGTAAGTCTTCTCGGAGCCGGACTGGTCTTCAAACACAGTAAGGAGAAGGCCCTGAAGGCCGAGGGGGCCGCTCTCAAGGACGTGCCCAACGTCAAAATGTCGCGCCCCCTGCTGCTCTGTCCGGGCTGGACCACTGATCTCCACCGCTTTGACGTGCTCTCCAACCGCCTGCTGGCCTCCGGCCAGAACGGTTCCTCGGCCGTTTACCTTCATCAGGGCAAGGCCTATCGTGACAACGAGTGCACTTTGCCCCTCGATCAGATTCCCTCCAACACTAAAATCTTCGTCAACATCTGGGATGACCGTCGCAGCGCCCCTGAAGTCACAGCACCGCAGATCAAGCAAAACCTGGAGCTCATTCAAACTGCCCTGGGCCCCACCAAAGTCGACCTGGTGGGCTTCAGTATGGGCGGATTGGCCTCACGCAAATATCTGGACGAAGGGGGAAGGCACGTGGGCAAGTTCGCCACCCTGGGCACGCCCCACCAGGGAACTCGCTTCGGTCAGTGGTCCAATCGTATTCTCCAACACCAGGTCGGCTGGGCGGCCAAACCTCTGAACCTGACTGAGAAAGACGCACCCGCCATGCAATGGCTGGCAGCCGATACTCCCAACCTGCAGCAGTTGAATCAAAACTGGCCCAGGCAACGCGCTCAGATCGAAGACTCCCTGTTTCTGGTCAGCCACAGCCAACTCACCCCCTCCACCAGTTGGCGCCCCTTGGCGGCCGGGGACGGGCTGGTGGAGCTCGACCGCGCCACCCTCCCGGGTGCCCCCACCCGCATTCTAAAAGACAGCCCCTTCCTCAATCACGAGACCCTTCCCAGCGACAGCAAAATGTATCGCGAGATGGCCGCCTTCTTCGGCTGGCAATCCCTCGATCCTAATCGATGAACAGGTTGTGGTGGTTCGGTTTGAACCTGGCAGCCAGGTTCCCCCGGTCGGATTCGCATGTTATTGATGCTTTTAGGCAGCCTCAGCCGGCGTCTGCCCAGAATTGCGACGGCCTGAGCTTTTAGGACTGGTTAAACGAGCGTTAACCAGGCTTTCCGCTTGCTCGCAAGTGGACAAGACTTTTTTACAAAACTTGTTGCAAACCCCGGACCCACGCAACCTTTTCACCACCTTGAGCACATAGAATGTAGATGGAAGACGGCTAAAGCCGCAGGAGGAGAGCAAGATGTATATTCAAGGCACCCCCACGTTTGCATTCGCGCCCATCCGTCCGGCCAAGGGACCCATGGCTCCGGCCGCCCCCACGCCGCCCTCGGGAGAGCAAGAGCAGATCGCTCCCAGCCTGAATGAAAACCTGGGCTTGATGCCCAAAAGCCTGACTTTTGCCCCCTCCGCTCCGGCCCCCCAGGCTGCCCCCCAGACCCAGGCGGCTCCAGTGCCTCAAGAGGTCCCGACTGCTCACACAGCCCGTCCCGAAGCGATGGACCTGGCGCTGGCTGGAACCAATTTGCTCCAGGCCAAGAGTGGAGGGGTGCTGGTGGATTTCGGCAGTGAGGCCCCCCAGGCCGCCCCTTCTGCCCCCGAGCCCAAACCTTTCTGGCTTCAGGATCCGGCGGTTCAGGCCGTGCTCTCGGCCCCACCGGAGCCCCCCACCTCAAAAGTGGCCAAGAGCTTGATGACTCTGGGAATCAGCGAAAGTGAAGCCAAATCGCTCCATCAAGCCGCCTGTCCTCCCGGGTTTCTAGCCGGCTGCGCGGGACGCACTCAAAGTGGAGTCTTCTTCCTGGTCTCCAAACGGGACCCCGCTCCCGGCCAGAATGCTGGCCCCGAGGACTACAAAATCTTCCTCGGCAAACCGGGAGACATCAAGGAAATGCCGGTCGCGGCGATTGACAGTCCGGGGCGTTCCACCACCCACCTCCGCACCGCGACCGGAACCAAAATCGATCCCTACCGCGGCGAGATTCAGGTGGCGGGAGAAAGGCCGTTCACGCTATCCGCTCCCAAATCCATGGTCAAACTTTGGCAGCTCAATGACGGGATTGAGACCCCTCAACAATCCGTCTTTCGGTGAGCCTGAGCACCCCCAACTCAAAGCTCAATAGGGCCATATCTCGCTGGAAGAGGCCCAACCGATACCCCGATAAGCAGTTATGGCGAGAGGGCTCCGAACTGCCGCGTTTTCTCTAGCGAGCGTCGGGAAGAGCGCCAAAAGCCCCCCGGCGTCACAGGTTTCCGCTGCCAGGCAGGGGAGCCCGGTAGGCCAGAGTGTAATTCCCATGGGACAACCGTGAGAAACAAACTGCATTGGGCGTCCCAACCACTCGACCAGCTGGCGGCGGTGACCAGCCCCTGGCGCATTGTATCGGCCCTCCCGTGGTTTGAGCAAATGCCCGGCCTGCGCCAGCAAACCCTGGGAAAGCGGGCCGTTTTGGCCCTTCCTGAGGCGGGCCAGCCGTTGCTTGTGCTGCGCCTGCCTCGACGCATCGCGGCGCTCGATGGCCAGCGCTTTGCTGGAGAGCGGCTTGGCTTTTCCAACGCCTGGGTGCTGGCCCTCCAAGCCGGCCCAGGCGAATCGTGCCCAGAGACACCGTCGCTACCGTCAGGACCGGCCCGTCTGGACTGGGCTGAGGGCTGGCCCGAAGTGCGCTGGGGGCAGTCCAGACTGGGCAGCGGCTGTCATCCCCTGGCACGCGACTGGGCCTGGGCCTGGACACCCACTTACGGCCCGGTCTTATTGCGCTTGTATCTGCAGGCTTCGCAGGCGGCCATCATCAGCTGGGTAGAAAGCCAGTGTGCCGGGCTTTGGCGCGCGCACCCTTCGGGAAACCTGGCTTCGCGTCTGAGCGAAGACTGTCGCATGCTTTGCTCACCGGGCTACCTGCGTTTGTCGCGCGGCTATCTCCATCCCCCCGAAGAGCAAGTCGAGGCTGACTACTTTCTGTTGATGAATCTGACGGAAGGTGCCTTGGGCGAACTGGAATTCGATTTAATGGACGGCGACTACGTTCGCTACGTGGCCACAGGAGACTCCAGGCAGAGCCTGCGAGACTATTTGCATGCCCGTGCCGGTCGCGGCCGACCGCACCGCTGGAACCGTTTTCGCGACCTCCCTGTCATCGACGCGGTCGCCTCCGATCCCGAGGGCTGTGCCGCGCTGGTCTCCCAAGCTTTGGGCTGGGAACCCTTGTCCCTGGAGCCCCTTTTGACAAGGCTGGCCGCCACTCCACTCAGCCAACTTCCTCGCCATCTCCACATCGAGGTGCGCAGCGAGGTCTGGGGACAAGAAGTGTGGGACCGTTTTGCCCGGGCTCAACCGCGCATTCTCTTCACCTGGCGACACCCCCAAGCTAGCCCATGAAACCGCAGATGCCAACCAAGCTCTCCCCACCAGATTCTGCTGGTTGAAAAGGTGACAAAATCGAGAACTACGGTTGCAGGCTTCAGGGCATGCCCTCGCTGGCGTCCACCGAATTCTTTGCCAAAGAACTCAAAAGCCGCGGACTATATCGAGTTTAGACCTTCCTCAACGGCCATTCTGACCTGGTGGCCTGGGATATCGGCCCCGCCTTGATCAAACAACTGAAGTTCTACGGAGTGGAATGCACCCAGCTGGAACGCCTGCTTCACTCCCTCAGAACTGGAATTTTACTCCCGACGCCCGGCCTGCGCTGCCTCCCCCGCAATCAAATCAGCGCCTACGAGTCCGCCTATTCAGACCGGCTGCGCATCGAGGCACTGGACGGAACGGAGGGTGACTTCTTCAACGTCATACGCGAGCGACTGCCGAGTCTCGAGCCCGCTGCGATGAGGGGTCTGCTCAGCAAACAACGGCAGGCCAAAGCGTCTTATCGATGCGATCGAGGATCCGGTTGAGAAGGAGCTTCTCCGCGACGAAAGTTACGAGAATTTTGGCGTCCTTTGAGACTTGCCCTAAATGTCGGGGCTCTTCTGCCCGCTGTGTACAACCTGTGGATATGTGTACAACCTCTCAGCGCGGCAAGATAGTATCTTTGAACTATTTCACTTCGGCCCAGTCCTGATATTCTCAATATATGAATATTCATATATCAGGAGGCTACCATCAAGTGACGATTGAGCGCATGTTAAGAATGATCGGCGGAGGCATGGTTTTGCTGAGCTTGATTCTGGCCATTCAAGTCAACATCCACTGGCTCTATTTGACCGCCTTTGTGGGTCTGAACCTGTTTCAAAGTGCCTTCACCAACTGGTGCCCTATGGTCTATTTGCTGGAGAAGTTGGGCTTCCAACGCTGCCAGCCGGCCTGAAACGTCGGAGACTTTACGGAGAACCAGAATATGAAAAGAAGCTTCGCCCTGGTCGCCCTCGCCTTGTGGGTGGCCGGTTGCACCAAATCTCACCCCGGCAACGGCTTAACTCCGCCAGCTCCACCCGTTTCGGTCAAAACAAAGACCATTCAGCCGCGACAGCTGGTCGGAGAGACCAGCTTCCCTGGCAGTGTCCGCTCTCGACGCCAGGCGGTGCTGGCCACCAAGCTGCCCGGAAGAATCCTTTACTTACAGGCGGAGGAAGGCGACATCCTCTCGGCCGGTAGCGTGGCCGTACAAATCGACACTTCTGACCTGCAGGCCCGCACTCTACAGGCCGAGGCAGGAAGGGTCTCGGCCCTGGCCGCCCGCGGCCAGTCCGAAGCCGGGCTGCAACAGTCTGAGCAGGCCGTGGCACAGTCCCAGGCCCAACTCAAGACCCTGATCAATCAGCGTCAGGAAGCCAGCGCCCGTCTGCAACTGGCCCAGAAGGAAGAATTGCGCTATCGCGGACTGGCTCAAGAGGGAGCGATTCCCCGTCAGCGAGCGGACCAGGCTCTCACCGAACTGCAGGTGGCTCAATCCCGGGCTCAACAACTCCAGGCCCAAATCGCCTCAGCCCAGGTCGGCATTCGCCAGTCCCAGGCTGGCGTCACTCAGGCCCGGAGCGCCTTGGAGCGCTCCCAAGCCGGGATTAGCGAGGCTGAGGCCGGCATTCAGCTGGCCGCCAGCGACCTCTCCTACGGAACCATTCGTGCTCCCTTTCGAGGTGTGGTGGTGGAGAAATCGGCCTGGCAGGGAGAATTGAACACCCCCGGGCGTCCCCTGCTCAAATTGCAGGACCTTGACCAGCTGGAAGTTAGCCTCAATCTTCCCGAATCTCGCCTGGAGCATGTGCAGCACGGCCAGATTCTCCAGGCCGAGGTCCCTTCTCTGAAGCGGAAGCTACAACTCAAGGTTCGTCAAATCGTGGCCGCCACCGACCCCTCCACGCGCAGCTTTTCGGTCCGCCTCAGTTTGCTGGACAATCCACCCCGGCTGCTTCCCGGCACTTTTGTCAAAGTATCCCTTCCCGACCCCTCGCGCGCTCTGCTGATTCTTCCCGAAGCGGCCATCGCCGAGCGCGGCCAGCTCGAGGGCGCCTTTGTGGTCTCCCAAGGCCAGGTTGAATTTCGCTTGCTGCAGTTGGGTGGGCGCCTGAATGACGGACGCGAAATTCTCTCCGGGCTCCAGGCTGGCGAAGAAGTCATACTCGGACCTTCAGAGAGCCTGCAGGACGGTCAGAAGGTTCAAATTCAATGAGCAGCACTCACTCGGGAGCCCACGGATTGGCCGGTCGGATGGCTCGCTTTTTCCTCAACTCCAGCCTCACTCCCCTTCTCATTCTGGTCTCCCTCTTGCTCGGCCTGGGCGCCACCGCCATTCTGCCGCGCGAAGAAGAACCCCAAATTACAGTGCCCATGGCCGATGTGCTGGTCTCTATGCCCGGCGCCAGTGCCGAGGAGGTGGAGCAGCGTCTGACCACGCCCCTGGAGAAACTGGTTCGGGAGCTTCCGGGAGTCGAGTATGTCTACTCGACCTCGCGACCAGGCGGCACGGCCCTGATCGTTCGATTCCTGGTCGGCACCCCGGCCGAGGACGCACTGGTCCGCCTTTATAGCAAGATCTATGCCAATCTCGACCGTGTCCCGAATGGGGCCTCAGGTCCCCTGATCAAAGCCCACTCCATCGACGATGTTCCCGTCCTGGCCTTGACCTTTTCCAGTTCGTCGCTGGGCGCTTACCCCTTGCGAGCGGTGGCCGCTCAAGTCGAGGAAGAAGTCAAAAAGGTCCCGGATGTATCGGAGACAACTCTGCTGGGCGGTCTGCGCCGACAACTGCGGGTGGAACTGCAGCCAGACCGTCTGGCTGCCCATCACCTCAGCCCACTGGGCCTGGCCCAGAGCCTCCAAGGAGAGAACATCCGCCGCCTGAGCGGACCCACCGTGCAAGACGGCCAGGCCTGGATGGTGGGAACTGGCGAAACATTGCGCGACGCCTCCGAGCTGGAGCATCTGGTGGTAGGTGTAGAGGGGGGGAAGCCGGTCTACCTGGGTGAGGTCGCTCGAGTGCTGGATGGTCCGGAAGAAGCCGTATCCCTCGCCTTTCATCAGGATCAATCCAGGCCCGGCCTCCAGCCAGCCGTTACGCTGGCCATTGCCAAGCGCAAGGGCGCGAACGCGACCGTCGTTTCCGGGCGAGTCCTGAAAAAGCTTGAAGAACTGAAGGGCACGCTCATCCCTTCCCAGGTTCAGGTCAGTGTCACCCGCGACTATGGCGAGACAGCGGCCGAGCGCTCCAATGAACTCCTGATGCACATGCTGGTGGCGGTCGGCTCGGTCACGGCATTGATGTGGCTGGCCCTGGGACATCGAGAATCCGGTGTGGTCGCGATCGCCATCCCGGTTACGCTGGCGCTCACCCTGGCCACCTTTGTCTTCTATAAGTTCACTCTCAACCGAGTCACCTTCTTCGCTCTGATCTTCTCGATCGGAATTCTGGTCGATGACGCCATTGTGGTGGTCGAGAACGTGGTGCGGCATCTGCGCCTACCCGAAAGTCGCGGACGCTCCCACTCCGAGGTGGTGCTGGAGGCCGTCTCCGAGGTTGGCAATCCCACAATTCTAGCCACCCTGGCGGTGGTGGCCGCGATTCTACCGATGGCTTTTGTAAGCGGACTGATGGGCCCTTATATGCTGCCCATCCCGCTGGGAGCCTCAGCGGCCATGCTGTTCTCCTTGCTTGTGGCCTTTACCATTGTGCCCTGGGCCGCCCTGCGCATCCTGGGCTCGACCGCCGACAAAGGGCCCGAACATCACGCCGACGACGCCATGACCCGGCTCTATCGACGCTTGATGGGTCGTCTGCTCCACCAGACCAGAGTGCGCTGGATCTTTCTGGTCAGCATTGGCTTACTGCTGCTGACGGCGATGGCCCTGGTGCCGCTGCGGGCCGTCATTTTCAAGATGCTGCCGTTCGACAACAAGAGCGAATTCCAGATTCTGGTGGACATGCCCGAGGGAACTCCGCTGGAAAAAACCATCCAGGTGCTGCGAGCCCTCAGCCGCCCCGTGGCCGATGTGCCCGAGGTCACCGGATTCGAAATCTATGCCGGAACCTCGGCGCCCTACAACTTTAACGGTTTGGTGCGCCATTACTTTATGCGCTCGGGACCCCACCTGGGCGACCTGCAGGTCAACCTGCTCCCCAAAGAAGCGCGGAGCCGGCAAAGCCACGCCATCGCCAAAGAATTGCGGCTCAAGCTGCTACCTCTGGCCCGAGAGTTGGGTGCGGTAGTGCAGGTGGCGGAAATCCCCCCCGGCCCCCCTGTCTTGCAAACCCTGGTTTGCGAGATTTACGGACCGAGCCCGACTGGCCGACTGGATCTGGCCACCCAGGTCAAAAAGCTCTACCTGCAGACCGAAGGGGTAGTGGACGTCGACTGGTACGTGGAGGATCCGCAGCCTCTGCTGAACCTGCAGGTGGACCGTCAGCAGGCGGCCTTGTCCGGTCTGAGCAGCTCCTCCATTGCCCAGACCCTGGACTTGGCGGTCAGCGGCCTTCCGGTCGGATTGCTGCATCTGCAGCGTTGGCGTGAAGACGTTCCGATGGTCTTGCGCCTGCCCGTCAGCCAGCGTGGCGATGCCGAGGCTTTGCTCAGTTTGAAGCTGCCCAATGCCAGCGGTCAGCAAATCCCCCTGGCTGAAGTGGTGCGTCCCGGCAGAACCCAGCTGGGCAGCAACATTTACCACAAGAATATGCAGCCGGTGATCTATGTGACCGGAGACGTGGCCGGCAAGCTGGACAGCCCCCTTTACAGCATTCTCGACCTGTGTGGCGAGCTGGCCAGGGTGCCTGGACTGCAACAATATTTCTTCAGCCAGCCCGACGGTCAGGGCTACAGCGTCAAGTGGGACGGTGAGTGGCAGGTGACCTATGAAGTCTTTCGGGATATGGGGATCGCCTTCGCGGTGGTGGTGGTACTCATCTATGCGCTGATGGTGGGCTGGTTCGAGAGCTTCACGACCCCCCTGGTGATTCTAACCGCGATTCCCTTCTCGATGGTAGGAATCATGCCAGCCCACTGGCTACTGGGAGCCTTCTTCACCGCCACCTCTATGATCGGCTTCATCGCCGGAGCCGGCATCGTGGTGCGCAACTCCATCATCCTGGTGGACTTTATTGAATTGCGTCTGCGCGAAGGCGCCCCTCTCGACCAGGCTGTCATCGACGCTGGTGCCATTCGCTTCCGCCCCATGCTCTTAACCGCGGCCGCGGTCGTGGTGGGCTCGGCGGTCATGCTAAAAGACCCGATCTTCAACGGTCTGGCCATCAGTCTGATGGCGGGTGAGGTCGCTTCGCTGCTGCTCTCACGCACGGCGGTGCCGGTCCTCTACTACATGCTCTGGAAAGGTCGGCACCATGCCCAAGTGGTTTAGCATTCCTGCCCTGTGGCTGGGACTGATGTCCTCCCTCTGGGGTGAACCCCTGAGTCTACAGCAGGCGCGTCAGCAAGCCTTGCAACAAAGCCCCGGCATCGCACGACTGCAGGCTCGTGTGCTGGAAATGCAGCACAAGGTGGCTGAAGTCGAGGCCGGTGGCAACCCTCACCTGGACTTGCAAGCCGGCTATTCCTATGTCACTCCCAGCCTCAGCTTCAGCGGTTTTCCCCTGATCGTCAACAACAACTATCGAGCCGGACTCGTGCTGGAGCAAGCTCTGGCGACCTTTGGAAGGTTAAGCTGGGGTCGTCAGGCGGCCGAACTTCAGGTGCGTTCGCTCGAACAGGAACTCGTGCGCGAGCGCGAGCGCCTGCAATATCAGGTGGCCGTGGCCTACAGTCGACTGCAGGTAGCGCGCAAATCCATCGAGGTGGCCGAAATCTCAATCCAGTCCAGGGAGCGGCTCCTCAAGGACCTGAACTTGAGGGAAAAGGCTGGCGTGTCGGCAAAATTCGAAGTGCTGACGGCCGAAGTCGCCCGCGCCCAGGATCAGCAAAGACTGGTGCTGGCCCAACAGCAGAGTCAGCTGGCCCAAAGTCAGCTGCAGGTTCTACTAGGCTGGCCACGCACTCAGCCAGTAGAGACCCTGCCGCTTGCGGATGGTTCCGGCCAAACGCCGCTCCCTGACGCCGAGCAGGCCCTGGAGTTGGCATTCAAGCAGCGGGCCGAACTCCAGGCCATGAACTATGCGGTCCAATCGGCCGAAGCCAAGGTTCACCTGGAAGAGAGTCAGTCCAATCCGACCCTGGGTCTGCAGACTCGCTACGATCAACGCAACTCCACCACCTTTCAGACCTCCAATCAGTGGTCCGTGGGCGTGGAATTGCGCTGGCCGCTTTTTGACGGCGGTCTGGCTGAAGCCCGCAGCGCTCAGGCCTCGGCCGTGGTCACGCAACTGCGCGAAGGCAAACGCGAGATGGAGCGCCAGGTACGCCTGGAGGTAGAAGAAGCGCTCGTTCGCTGCATCACCTCTCGCCAAAACCTGGAAGTCGCCCGCCACAATCTGACCAGCGCCGGCGAAGCCGCTCGCCTGGGCGAGCTCCGCTTCAAAGCCGGCGTCGGAACCCACCAGGAGGTGCTGGATGCTCAGGCCCGCCTGCGCGAAGCCCAGCAAAGCTTGTTTGAAGCCCAGCAAAGCCTGCAGGAAGCCGACTGGCAGCTGCAGCTGGCTGAGGGGCAGTCTGCCTGATAGAGGAGGGAGCAAAGCTGATGAAAACTCAAAAACTGGTCATTCTCGGTGGCGGCATGGCCGGAACAATGATGGCCAATAAACTGCGCAAAAGACTTGGGCCTGAATGGTCGATTACCGTCGTGGACCGGGACAACATCCACGTATACCAGCCCGGCCTGCTGTTCTTACCTTTTGGAATCTACCGAAAGGAAGAGATCGTGCGAGAGCGCGCCAGCTTCCTCGGAGAAGGCATCGCCTTTCGCGAGGCCGAGATCGAGCGATTGGACCCGGTCGCTCGCCAGGTTTTTCTGCAAGGTGGAGATCTGCTCAGCTACGACCTGCTGGTGGTCGCCACGGGCTGTCGGATCACCCCCGAAGCCACTCCCGGGCTGACGGAGGCAGGTTGGCTGGAAAGCGCATTTGACTTTTACACCCTGGAGGGTGCCGAAAAACTGACCCGGGCCCTGCAGGAGTTCCAAGGCGGCCGCCTTGTGCTCAACATCGCCGACATGCCGATCAAGTGCCCTGTCGCTCCAATGGAGTTTCTCTTCCTGGCCGACCATTACTTCCAGCAAGCCGGCATTCGCGATCGGGTAGAGCTGATCTTCGCCACCCCCCTCGACGCGGCTTTTACCAAGCCTCGAGCGGCTCAGGAATTGGGACATATGCTCCAGGCCAAGAACATCAAGATCGAGACCAACTTTACGGTCTCCCGAGTGGACGGGCAGAACAAAGTTCTCCATGGATTCGGGGACCGGGTCCTCAACTATGACCTGCTCATCAGCGTACCCGTTCACGCAGGCAGCGAATGGATCAGACGCTCTGGTCTGGGGGATGACTTCGGCTTCCTGCATGCCAACAAGCACACCCTCCAGGTCGAGGAATATCCTGGCATTTTCGCCCTGGGTGACACCACCGATCTGCCCACATCCAAGGCTGGTTCAGTCGCCCATTTTCAGGGTGACGTCCTGATTGAAAATATCCAACGATATTTGGAGGGGCGCGAGCTGAAGCCGGACTTTGATGGACACGCCAACTGCTTTATTGAGACAGGCTACGGAAAGGGACTGCTGATCGACTTCAACTACGAGGTCGAGCCGCTGCCCGGCAAGTTTCCACTGCCCGGCATCGGACCTTTCTCATTGCTCAAAGAAAGTGCCATCAATCATTGGGGCAAGATGGGCTTTAAATGGGTCTACTGGAATTTACTCCTAACCGGTCAGGATCTGCCCCTCGGACACGCACTCTGTATGGATGGAAAGAGGCCTTAGATGGACAGCACGATCGAAACACGCCTGCACCAGGTCGAGAAAAAACTCGAGACCATGACCCGAATGCTGGAATCCAACCTGGCCTGGCAGCGCAAGTTCAGCGAGTTCGTGGAAGAGATGAGCCCGGTGGCCCGGGCCGTTATGGAGACCTCCAGCAAAGAACTCGGCGAACTAGAAAGACGCGGCTACTTTGTCTTGGCAGGCGACCTCGCTCAGGCTCTGAGACGGGTCGCCGAGGTCTACCAACCGGACAGCCTGCCAGATCTAGCCGAATCTTTTGGCGACGTGGTTCATATTCTGCGCCTGCTCAGCCAACCAAAGATTCTGGCAGTGGCTCAGGATCTCGCCGATGAGTTTGAGCGGGCGGGTTCCGAACCAGTCGAGGTTCTGGGTGCCGCCAGGCGGATTGAAAGCGAGAAGGACATTCAGCGCGGAATCGCTTTCGCGCTCGACCTTTTCGGCACGATGGGCCGCAGCCTGGCCCGTGCCCCAAGGCTGAAAACCGGACGCAAACCGCCAGTTCGGGCCAGCCGCAATCCGTCGCGGGTCGTCTCTGCTCCGCTCAGCGCGCCCTCCCCTGAAAGGCAGGAAGCTGATGATTTCGCCTTCGTGCCGGAGGCGGAGTGGAGTCGAGAATGGGCTTCAACGATGGCCGCCCGCCTGGGCGTGGGTCCACTCGACGAGGAGCGCTGGAAAATCGTCGAGTTCTCACGCAAGGACTATCTGGAAACTCGAAAGGCTCCAAATATTCGGCGCATCACCAAACTTCTCAACATCAACACCAAGGACGTCTACGAACTCTTTCCCTCAGCCCCAGGGCCAACCATCTCTAAACTGGCCGGCGTTCCCAAGCCGGCAGGATGCCTGTAAAGGAGAAATCAACCATGGCAGAACGAAAAATCTCAATCATTGTGGCTCACGGCGGCCTGGATCAGATCTACCCGGGCCTGATCATGGCCAGCGGTGCTCGCCAGGCCGGCATCCAGTGCTCACTCTTCTTCACGTTTTTCGGACTCTTTGCGGTCACAGAGTCCAAGATTGATCACCTGCACGTCAACCTGACCGGCAATCCCAACAGCCCTCTACCCACCCTGCTCAGCGCCTTGCCCGGCATGGACACGATTGCCGCCAAAGCCATGGGCTGGAAAATGGAAGCACTGGATATTCCCGGGCCTCGAGAGATGATGAAAGAACTCGACGAAGCCGGAGTCGAGTTCTATGGCTGCCACCTGGCCATGGAAATGTTTGGACTCAAAAAGAAAGACCTGATTCCTCAGGTCCGCGACATCATTACGGTGGCAGACTTCTACGCTCTGGCCGAAGGGGGTCAGATTCTCTTCACCTGAAACGATTGTCGGCCAGGCTAACGGATGTTCCATTCCTGAATCCAGCTTTGCTCTGGATGATGCTTGTCAATTTTGAAGGCCACTGCAGCTTGTGAGTAGCCATTGTCAGCAACCCTCATCCCGGCCACATAACCATCCGTCTCGATGCCGTAAGAGGCGTTCCGTCGATCAGTCCGGCCAGAACTGTCGTAGCACAGAGCCCCCGAAGACGAATACCCCTCCGACTGGATGAAGGTGCTTTCATGTCTGACTTTGACGAAGGCGTTCTTCTCGGGATGAGTCCAGGTCTCGGTGTTCCCAGTGGTGGTGCAGGTCTGGCGAAGACTGGGCGAACTGTATAAAGTCTCACTGGAAGGATGTTCCTTCATGGAATGCTGGGCCGCGCCGCACAGCTCGCGGGCCGAGGTCAACTCGCTTCGGACCAGATGAACCCAGCCATCTTGTTGTGCCGGTGTCAGCTCTTTCTGCTCACCATAACGCTTAATGGAGCCAGGCGCTCTCTCAAAAGCTTTCAGGGCCTTGTAGCTCTTTTCACTGATATTCATCTCTGCCTCCGTGTCGTTGATTCGACTCTGACCACAGTTTAGAGCAGTGAGGTGATGAAAAAGTGTTCGGAGCCGGGCGGATTTTGCCGCCAGGTAAAACCTTCCGGCGCGCCCCGGGCCAAATGCCAAGGACGATTAACGTCTCCTTAACGCTCGCTTTCCGGGGACTTCAGCGACAACATCCTTCTTCACGCGGCCTGCTTTGCAAGGATGCCCTGCGGCTGAGCGGTTCAACTCAAACCCGGACGGCTTTCGACTCGATACTCGCATTCTAGCTTCCGCGCGCCTGGCTGGAGAATACCAACCGCCCGTCGAAGGCTCAGGCCATGATCACGCTCATTCTTTCTGAAGACGCCAACGGGGAACAACGCATCGAGAAGATGCTGGAGTGGAAGAACTACGCCGAGCCAGAAGATCGTCACGAGGAGATCGACCAGACTTTGAATCGTGTCTATCAGCTTCATCAAGGCACTCGCCAAGTCTACGCCGTTTCGGCACCAAATCTGCTCACCTACCTGACCGAGAACCCACTGTCCAAAGGACGCCCTTCACAGGCGCAACCCGGCTCCGGATGCTAGGAGATGTAAACAATTTGTTGCAGGTTTGTGTTCAGAACCGCGAGAAAAAGCCTTTCAGGCGACAGCGCAGCAGCGCGGCCTGAGGTGAAAGGGCTGGGCAGGTGAAAATCACTCCGGGAAGCATCCACAAGACGGTTCCGTTTGCACCCACAAAGACACCGGTGGGGCCAGGGTCGTCCCCTCCTCCCGTCAGCCTTCCCAGCGAACTCTATATCCCTCAGTCGGCTCCCCCTTCCGCGGCTCCGCCGCCCGCCGCCGCCGGGTTGCCCGAGCCTCCCGCCGCGGAATTCAAAGCCGAGGCCCCTCCAAGTCCTGCGCCGCCGCCACCTCCCAAACCGCCTGAAACGCAAAACTGGATGGACCAGGCCTGGAACCTCGGCCCGGCCAGCCCGGGCCTTAACCCCTCGCAAGACGACTTCTGGAAATACCCTTCGCCGAAATCCTCCGACCTTCACCAGAAGTCAATTCTGATTGAGCCAGACGCGACTTACTTCGTAAGCGGTTCTCATCCCGGCGCAGGATCGGCTCTGGGTGGCATCACCAACTTCAACCAGCAAGCCATGGACCTGCAAATGAAAATGGCCGAGGACATGAAGGCCAAGCAGGCTGCCTATTACGCTGAAAACTCGCCCGCATCGGCTC
>JAFEBA010000110.1 GCA_018266105.1 bacterium
AATTGATTATCCAGTTGTCAAAGAGTGGAAGACCGTCGGTCTCCCTGAAGCCGAATCGGCTTCGGCGCTTGCGATGCTCTCGTTAGCGCTCAGGGAGATTAGCATGGTCGCTCGGGCCTGTCAACGGTCATGCGCAAAATTCACCATGTGAACAAACGGACATGCCTGGAAAATTGCTTATCACTGAACGGAATGGCGTGGTTATGCGGACTACTGGAGGCGGGGAAATTGCTTATCAGACGGGAAGGCGGGGGGATGCTAGATTTTCCCGGGCTTGAAGGCATCACCTATTTAGATAGCGCCGCCTCCAGCCAGACACCCAATCAGGTGCTCGCCAGGATGGAGCACTACTATCAGCGCGATCGCGCCAACGTTCATCGAGGAGCTTATGCGCTTTCCAGTCGAGCCACGGACGCCTACGAGGAGGCTCGCCAGAAAGTGGCGGACTTTCTGGGCACGGATGCGGATCAGTGCGTCTTCACGCGGGGCACCACCGACGCTCTGAATCTGTTGGCCCGGACCCTGCCGGGCAAGAAAATCGCCCTTTCGGTGATGGAGCACCACTCCAACCTGGTTCCCTGGCAGCAGCGCCCGGAGGCGGAGCTGATCTGGATCGAAATCAGTGAAGACGGCAGGCTGGATCAGGCCAGCCTGGAGGCAGCCCTGGCTCAAAAGCCGGACATCATGACCCTGACCTGGGTCAGCAATGTATTGGGCACCATCAATCCCATTCAGGAGATCGCCCGGCGATGCCGGGAACAGGGGACGCTACTGGTGGTGGACGCAGCCCAGGGGGTTCCTCATCTACCCACCGACGTAAAGGAGCTGGGCTGCCATTTTCTGGTCTTCTCCGGGCATAAGATGCTTGGACCCACCGGTATTGGCGTACTCTGGGGCGAGCGCCAACAACTGGAGAAGCTGCCCCCTTACCAGTTTGGGGGCAGCATGGTAGGGCTGGTGACCCGCGAGAAAACAACTTTTGCCGACCTGCCCCAACGCCTGGAGGCGGGAACACCGCCCATCGCGGAGGCCATCGGGCTGGGCGCAGCCATTGATTTCCTGCGCGCGCGCGGCATGGCCAAGGTGCGTCAGCACGAAAAGGAGCTGACCGGACTGGCCCTGCACGAGCTGCGCAAGATACCCGACCTCAGAATCGCCGGTCCCCAGGACCCTGAAAAACAGGGAGGTGTCATCTCTTTCCAAGTGGGGAAAGTGCATCCCCACGACGTCGCCACCATTTTGGACCGCAGAAACGTGTGCGTGCGGGCCGGTCACCACTGTTGCCAGCCTCTGATGCGTCGGCTCACCGACATGTGGACGCCTGGTGCCCGGGCACCCATCGCCCTGGTCAGAGCCAGTTTCTACCTATACAACCAGCCGGAGGACGTCGCTCAACTCGTGGAAGGGCTGCAAGAAGCCAGAAAGGTATTCAGTCGTGGGTGATGAGGAAGACCTCTACCGAGAAATCATCGTGGACCACTCTCAGAGTCCCCGCAACCAGGGCACGCTGGAGCATCCCACCCATCAGCATCACGGCTACAACCCTCTGTGCGGCGATGAAATCGAGTTACAACTGGAGGTCAGCGACGGCCGCATCCAGCAAGTCGTGTTCCAGGGAAGCGGCTGCGCCATTTCTCAGGCCTCCGCCTCGATGCTGACGCAACAACTCAAGGGCAAGACCATGACCGAAGCCACTCACCTGATCGGTACATTCAAGACCTGGATGAAGGACCGCCAGGCGGAGCAGTGCCCTGAAAGCCTGGGAGACGTCGAGGCCTTAGCCGGCGTTCGCAGCTACCCCGTCCGCGTCAAATGCGCCCTGCTGGCCTGGACTACCCTGGAGCACGCCCTGGCCGGGCACTGACTTTTCCACACTCTTCTCCCGAGGGTGCCAGAGCACCGGCTGTACCCCGCCCCAGGCCGCCAGCGACTCCCCGTGCTGGGACAGATCGAGACCTTGCTGCTCATCCAGAGGATTGACGCGCAGGGGAATCAGCCGGTCGGTGATGGCGTAAAGCAGATAAGAGCCACCGAAGGTATAGATGCCTACAGCAACCAGGGCCACGAGGTGGGAAATAAAGGTCGCGCTATGGCCGCTCAGCAGGCCCACATCTTTGGCGCACACTCCAGTCAGCAACATGCCTACGATGCCGCCCAGACCGTGGCAGGGAAAGACATCCAGGGTGTCGTCCAGGGTGGTGCGCCCTTTAAAATGGCAGGCTAAATTGCTAATCAAGGCCGAGACCGAGCCGATAAACAAGCTGGTGCCCACGGTCACAAAGCCGGCCGCCGGGGTGATGGCCACCAGGCCCACCACGGCACCAATGCAGGCCCCCATCACGGTCGGCTTGCCGCCTCGGGCCACGTCGAAACAGAGCCAGGTCAGCATGGCCGCGGCCGAGGCCGTATTGGTGGTTAGAAAGGCCAGTGAAGCCGTTTCGTTGGCGGCCAGCGCCGAACCGGCATTGAACCCAAACCAGCCAAACCAGAGCATGCCTGTTCCCAGCAGCACGAAAGGGATATTGGCCGGGTCGTGGCCCTGGCCCTCAATGTGCACCTTGCGTCGTCCCAAATACATGGCTCCGGCCAGCGCCGCGAATCCGGCCGACATATGCACCACGGTGCCGCCTGCGAAGTCGAGCACGCCCATCTTGCGCAAGAATCCGTTCGGATGCCAGGTGGAATGGGCCAGCGGAGGATAGATGATCAGCGTAAACAGGATCATGAAAAGGACGTAACTGGAGAAGCGCACCCTCTCGGCAAAGGAGCCGGTGATCAGGGCCGGAGTGATGATTGCAAACTTGAGCTGAAAGAGCGCGAAAAGAACCAGTGGGATGGTAGGAGACAGATCCGGATGAGTGGCTCCGCCCACGCCTCGCAGCATAAAGTAGGTCATCGGGTTGCCGATCAGTCCGTGAAAAGAGTCCCCGAAACAGAGACTGAAACCCACCACCACCCAGAGCAAGCTGACCACACCCATGGCGGCGAAGCTCTGCAGCATGGTGGACAGCACGTTGCGTCGGTTGACCATGCCCCCGTAAAAGAACGAAAGCCCGGGAGTCATGAGCAACACCAGCGCGGTCGCGGTGAGCATCCAGGCCACGTCTCCGGGCACGATAGCCGAGCCCTTGGCCGGCTCTGGACCGGGTCCAATCAACAAGCCAAAGAGTCCGAGCAGCATCACGGCCAGAAACGGGACCGGGCGCATTTTTTTATAAACCTTCATACCTAACCCTAGATCAGCAAATTTTAGCCTAAACTACTGAAGACCTAGAGCAAGTCCTGCCTCAATTAAGATAAACCGGATCTTTATCCGGATCTGGAAAGCCCTCCGGGAGTCCGACGGGGGCCGGCGGGTGACTGACCCAATCTTGACCCGGCACGCTCTGAAAAAGGTGCTCGAGATAGGCCGCCATGCGCGGGTTGCGTTGGCGCAAAGCCTCGCGATGGTTCTCCACTCGAAAATCAAAACCCGCAGAAGGCTGAGTCAGGTAGGCCTCGACCGACTCGGCAAAAAACTCGCGCACATTATCGTCTGCACGGTCCGAAGTGTAGCTTTTGGCTTCCTCAAAACAGGCGAGCACGGCCTCTTTGTGGTGCCGACCGTAGCCGGTGCTGTCCGGTAAACCTTCGAGGGCATAGTCCAGGGCGTGACCCAATTCGTGAATCGCCACCCGATAACCACCAATTTCGGGGGCGTTGTCGTCCAGATAGCGCGAATGCAACAAGACCCGCTGCTCGGCCCCGCGATTCAGGCCCAGCGCCTCAGCCACCGATTGGGCCGTGGTGCTGACAGCGTTCTGGTAATCACGGTCGGCCAACCTTCCATGGGCGGTTGGCACGGGCGGAAGCAAGAAGATGCCGTGAGAAGAATTGAACCCCTCAGGTCCGAGCGAGCCCCAGGGCGCATTCAGAGAAAGCAGCTCATCCTTCCAGGCCTGCCGATACTGGGGAGAAACATTGCGTTGAGAAGCGAGCTGATCCAGATCGACGGGGGAATGATGGCTGGCCACCCGAAACGGACTGGACTGCTTTTCCAGGAACTCGTGCAACTGGTCCACCAGCGCATTGCGCACCTGCGGAGCAGGCTCCACCGATTGGAGTGCGGGGGCGACCAGCGACTGAACGCGAGCTTTCCAGCCGGCTTCATCTTGAACTGCCTCGCGAGCCACAGCAGGTGAATCTGCCAGGGTTTCCTGTCCGTCCAGGACCACCAGTTGGACTCCGTAGTCATCCAGAAAGTCGCGCCAGGGCTCAGGAAAGGCCCGGAGGTCTCTTTCCAGCACCTTTCGCGTCTGAACCGGCAGCTGATTGGCATAGATTTTCACTCCTCTAGAGTAAGCCGGGCGACGGATGCTTCCAAGGGCTGGAGGCAAGAATTCACCCGGCTTCGCGGAATGTTCACGGAATGTTCCCTTTGGGCGAAATTGGCGGCTGGCAGATGCTCAAAGTGCTGCTCTCCAGTTTACCGGAGATCACGCTCTGGGTGTTCGTGCTGGGTGGACTGGGTTTACTGCTGGGGATCGGCTTTTTGATGGCCTCGCTGCGCTGGATGCTGCCCTGGGCCCGACTTTATGAGCTCCGCCAGGGAAAAAAGGGTTGGCTCTGGTTGGTCCTGCAGTGGGTCTGGGTGATTCTTTGGGGCGCCTCCATGCCGATTCTGTGTATGTCCACAGGGGCCCTGAGCGGGGGCGCCTTTGGCGCCCATCGACTGGTGCAGCGCGAAAATGTGGGGCAGGTGATGGGTGAGCGGATCCTGGGCCCCATCGCCACGCAACTGGCCCGGCAGCTTCAGCGAGCCAAACCGGACTGGGGAGACCTGACCACCCAGCAACTGGACGCCGAAAAACTGCGGGTCTTGATGGAAGAGGTCTCCCCCGCCATGTTGGATTCGGCCTTGAAAAAGGTCACCATCTTCAACGACGCCGATCCTGGCGTCAGTCCGACCGAACAATGGGGACGGCGTTTTGCTCGTCGCGGAGTAGAGATGGCGGCTGGCGCCTACTTCGCTCAAAAGAGCCGGTTCATCAGCGACCTCAGCCGTGAGCTCAAAAACCGCAAACAGGAGAAGGCCACTCTTCACCAGGTTGTCTGTTGCGCCAGCCACCTGTATTTCACGCCCGCCTTCGCGCGCTGGACCTTCTGGTGGATTCTGGCCCAAGCCGCCGCCCTGATTCCGATTCTGGGAGCCATCTGGCTGCTCCCCTGGGGGCTCTTTCACCTTTTCTGGTGGTGGCGACGGAGAAAAATCGCCCGCCTCGCCGAAAGCACTCAAGATGCCGGGTGAACGCTACGAACTGGGCGAGTCTTTAGGCAAAGGGGCCATGGGAGAAGTGGTCAAGGCCGTGGACCGGCAGTTGGAGCGAGAGGTGGCCATCAAGAGCCTGCGCGATCGACATTTGGACAATGAGGACTCCAAAGCGCGCTTCTTGCTAGAAGCCAAGGCGACCGGGCAACTGCAACACCCCAACATTCCTACCGTGCATGAATTGGGCGAAACTTCTGAAGGCAAACCCTACTTTACGATGACCCTGGTGCAGGGCGAGAATCTGGGGAGCATCGTGGACCGGCTGCGCCAGGGCAATCCCGAGTATCACAAGACCTACACCTTCGCCCGCCGCATTCAGATCATCCAGGCCGTCTGTGACGCAATTCATTACGCCCATAGCCGGGGCTACCTGCACCGCGACCTCAAGCCGGACAACATCATGATCGGACCCTATGGAGAGGTCCAGGTCATGGACTGGGGGCTGGTGCGCCGCTTCTCTTCCGACCCTGGACCTCGTTTGCCCAACACCACCATGAAAGGCACGTTCATCGGCACAGCGGCCTATGCCGCTCCTGAACAGATCGCTGGCGAGTCGGCCGTACTGGACGAACGAACTGACGTCTACGGCCTGGGCGCGCTGCTTTACGAGGTGACCACCCTGCATCCGCCCCACACGGGGAGGTCGGTTCGCGAGGTCATGATGTCAGTGGTGACCAAGACTCCGGCCAAACCGGAAAGCTACCGACAGGCTCAGCAAGGCCGCGTACCGCGGGAATTGAGCCAGTTAATCCAGGAAGCCATGGCCCCGCTGCCCGAGGAGCGAATCGGCTCGGCTCTGGAAGTGAAAGAACGCTTGCAAATCATCTTGGAGGGCAAGGCCGCCCCGGTTTGCGCCCACACCCGCCTGAAACGAGGGGCAGCCCGTCTGCAAAAGTTCCTGGACGACCATCATTCGCCGCTGACCGTTGGCCTGGTCTACCTCTGGTTGATTTCGCCGCCCCTGCTGCTGGCCGGTCTTGCTTACTGCCTGCTCCGAGCCCGAGCATGACAAAAGGGCGCCACCCGCAGGCGGCGCCCTTTCAGGATTGGACCGGTCGATAAAAGCCTTTGCTTAGTTCGCCGGTGCCAGATAGGGGAAAGTGCCGACCAACGGCTGATGGCCGGTGGCGGGATTGTTGGTGTTGGCCGTGTACTTCACGTGGTCGTTGACTCCGCCGGTCGCATCCAACAGCACGATATAGGTGATGTCGATGACGTCGTCCATCAACTTACGGCCAGAAACCGGAGAATTGACGGCGTTCAGCTTGAAACTGTAAGCCGTCTGGGCTGGCAGGATATTGAGGCTGGAGTCCACTCGCATCACGTCGGGCAGAAAGGCCGCCACAGCCTGGTTGGGTGTGGTCAGTAATCCGGTCAAGCCGGCCACTTGAGGTGCGTTCATGATCAAATTCAGCACCGTGGTGGCCTCGGTGAAGATCGGCGCGGCCGCCTGGCCTTCCGGGCTGGCTGCGTTGGCCAACGCGGTCGCCACAAACTGAGGCGACACCGCGTTATAGGTATTCAGGAAAGCGTTGGTAAAAAGCAACGCCTCGTTGATGCCGGGGCGAGCCAACTGCTCAATTTGCTTGAGGCTGGTTCCCTGGGGAGTGGTCGGTTGGAGAGTGTTGTTGTTGGCGACGAACGAGTCGTCGGTGCTTCCACAACCTGCGATCAGAGCGGCGGCAGCAAACAGGGAGATAGCTAGCTTTTTCATGGTTTCATCCTTCCTTACTGCAGAGCCGCGAAGGCATCGGGAACCGCGATGGTTTCCCAGACGTCAAACACGCCGTTGGCGGTGCCGCCTTTGAGCAGCGCGATGGGGATGCGCACCGCAATGGCGTTCACATTGTAGCCTTTGGCAAAGTCGATGGCGTTGGCGTCGGTTGCGGCCGGCAACAGACCGTTACCGCGTCCGTCCGGAATGGCGCTGCGGTCGGGCGTGACCTGGCCGTTGGTGGCCAGGAATGCCCGGGTGCGGAAATAGGAGTCGACGTCAAAGAAGAACGGGTCTTCGCGCAGCCCGGCAAACACGGTCAGATTGCCATTGGCGGTGGTGACCGTATTGTTGACGGGAGTCGGGTTCGGACTTCCGATCAAGGGGGCGGCGGGAGTACTCAAACCCGCGCTGAGAGTTTCTTTGTTGCCGGTGTCCTGACCATTGGTGAAGCGGCGAATATTCAGGGTGATGGCCTGCTGCCCGCCAGTGCCGGGTGCACCGAAGTTGAAGTCAAAGGCCATATCCGGGACGCCCGTGACGGGGTCATCCTGGGTGGCGCGGCGCGACACAAAGAAGCTGTAAACCGCGTTGGTATTGAAGAAATACTGCTGGCGCGGCAGGCTGCG
This sequence comes from bacterium, assembly GCA_018266105.1. GTDB lineage: Bacteria > Vulcanimicrobiota > Xenobia > Xenobiales > JADMJV01 > JADMJV01. The sequence goes on from JAFEBA010000110.1 coordinate 7,652, forward strand.
CGGGTTGGTGTTCATGATGAACACCATGTTGGTGTTGTCGGCCGCGTTGCCGGTCTGCCAGTCTTCGCGGAATACATAGAGGTCGGTCAGATTCAGGTTACGAGCCTTGATGTTGGTTTCACCATCATCGTGGTCCGACGCCTTGACCGGCGCACTGGTGTGAAAAGCCGCGACGCAAACGCCAGCGGTGAGGGCGAGTCCAGCCAGCTTTGCAAGCTTGGACCCCCCCAGGAACGATCTGAACATAGATATGTCCTCCTAAAGCTGGGTCGCCTTTCGTTCTAGACCGAGCCCGTCCTCCCGGTACGAATGTACCTGAACACCAGGATTCCGCTCATAAGTGAATAATCTTCAATGCTATGAAACCGGTACGCCAACTACAAGATTGTGAAGACCTCTTTGAAAAACGCCTGGTGCAGGAGATTGCCGAAAGGGGCTTCAGCGTGGTGCATCAGCCAGGTTCCTGTTATACAGTGGGACTCTGGAAAAGCAGACAGCACCCGGAGCTGATTGTCTTCGGCCTGCCCGCCGAGCGCGGCCAGAAACTCCTGGAGGAGGCGGCCGCCCGCCTGCCGCTTCAGCTCAGCCAGGAAACTGCGGAACTGACCCTGGAGTATCGGCTCCGACCGGAGACGGTCAAACTGGAACATCATCGCGAGTTCCTGAGCTACAATCGGTGGTTCTATCGCGGGGACCATTTTCAGGCCTGGCAGCTCACCTGGCCCGACCCGGACCACCGCTTCCCGGAAGATCCCGAGCACCCAGAACGTTTTCGTCAGCTGCAACCCTCACTGCAGTAATCTTTAAGGGTGAACCCTTAGAGTGGAGTCTGTGATTCTGTCCCCCAACAATGGCATTCAACACAGCGCTCGGGAGGGGATGGGGCCGCTCAGAACAACCGGCCGGGGGATCGGCGTGGCCGTGTTAGATTCGGGCATTTCGCCCCACCCCGACCTGGATGATCGATTGGTTTGCGCGGTCTCAACCGTGCCCGGCTCACCCGGCACCGGCGACTTCCTGGGTCATGGCACGCATGTCGCCAGCCTGGCCCTGGGCAATGGCTCTGCATCTCGAGGCGAGTTCTGCGGTGTGGCCCCTGAGGCCAACCTGATCAGCGTGAGGGTGACCTCCGGCGAGGAAGCCCAGATGACTCCGGAAGAGCGCTACGGAGCGGTCGTGGCCGGCCTGCGCTGGAGCATCGAAAATCGCCAGCGCTACAATATTCGGGTGGTCAATCTCTCCATGGGCTATCCCCTGGCCCAAAGCAAAGACCACCTGGTCGACCCGCTGGGCAAAGCCATCAGCGAAGCGGTGAAGGCTGGTCTGGTGCTGGTGGTGGCGGCCGGCAATGAGGGAGACCGTCCGGGCACACTCTGCAAAACACCGGCCATTCACCCCGACGTCATTACGGTGGGCTCAAGCGACGGAGACAAGGTCGCCAAATTCTCCAGCCGCGGACCGGGTCCGGGCAAGGGAATGCCCGATCTGCTGGCGCCTGGGGTCAACCTGATGGGAGCCAACGTGGCCTTCTCTCTGGCCGAGAGTCGCAACGATCGGGCTTTGGAACAGGCTCAGCTGGTAAAAACTCGTTGCCATGGTCTGGAGCGCGACCGACGCCTGGCCGAGATCGACGCCAAGCCAACCGCCTGCTTTATGCCCAACGGGCATCCCGGCTACATCGCTTTGCAGGGCACCTCCATGTCTGCCCCTCTGGTGGCCGGGGTAGTGGCCTGCATGCTGGAAGCCAACCCGTTCCTGGGGCCGCAGGAAGTCAAAGAAATTCTCAAACGCACCGCCCGTCGCTTAGAAGGCGTCGATCAGTATGCCCAGGGCGCGGGCGTGATGAATGCCGACGCGGCTATTGCGGAGGCGGCTCGACGGCGACCGGCTTGATCCCGGGCAAGGCAAAGTAAACCGGCCAGAGGAGCAGGCAAGAAATCAGGCTGGCCGCGCCTGCGGCCTGCAGAAAGAAGTTCATCTGCTGGGCTTGCAGAGCCAGTCCCAGCCGGTGAGCCACCCAGGCGCAGACGGCGCGGTCGACCAAGGACTCGGCCGAAAGCATACTGGCTCGGTAGTCCGAATCCGGAATGTGTTCATTCATCACCTGGCGCTGCACGGGATAGGCCAGGCCGGTAATGACCGAAAAGAGATTGAGCCAGGCCAGGCAGCCAAGCCAACCACAGCGAGTCAATCCCCAACAGCAACCGCCCATTGCCAGGGTCAGCCAAAAAACAGCCTGAAAGTCACTCACAAAACGCCGCAAAAGCTTGGGATAGGCCGCACCCAACGACTCGAACAGCGTATTCATGGCCATAATGCGGCCGAACTGATCAAGTCGGAAGCTTTGGGCCTCCAGGATCGGATTAAAGAGGTTGACCTGGACGATACGGGTGAGCGTAAAGAGGGCAACCCCCTGCAGCATGACCACCAGCATCCTGGGGTTATCTCTCAGCAGAGAGAGTACCCGACCCAGCCGCGGGGGTTCCTTGGCTGCTTTGGCGACCCCGTTGACGGCGGCCGGAAAACGGAAAGCGAAATAGGTGGACAGTGCGGCCGAGGCAGCGCTGGCCCAGTAGGGTAGCGTCGGGTCCATTCTGGTCAGAGAGTCGGTTCCAAAGAAGCCCAAGACTTTAACCGCCAGCGACCAGGCCCGACCCCGACCCTCCGTTTCTTTATAGAGCTCGACATGGCCGAGCTCCTCCAGCTTGTTGTAGACGTAGGCGCTGGCGGCTCCCGAGATGAGCGAGCGGCTGAGCGCCAGCAATAGCCAGTGAACGGCAAAGCCGGCGTAAGTGGTCCAGTAGACGGGCAGCAAGTGAGTGAGCACATGCATGGCCGCTCCGACCCGCATGCAGTTGCGATGTCCTAGACGATCCGCCAGAAAGCCGGTGGGCAGCTCCAGCAGGCAGAAGCTGATGTAGTAGAGGCTCTGGATATTGAGAATCTGAGCCTCGCTCAGGCCCATGCGCTGCTGATAAGCATAAAACATGGGAATCCAGAGCATCATAGTGACGGTAATCTGGAAGGCGTAAAACAGCCAGATAATGCGCCGGGCTTGCTGCATTACTTACTGTAGGGGCGCAACTGCAGGATGACGATGCCTTCGTCATCGATCAACCACTCGATGTCCACCGGGTCACTGAAGGTGTAATTCGGAGAAAAGTGCGACTGCAGCAGACGTCCGGCAAAAGCCAGCTTCTGCAGCAAGTCTTTATCATCCGCGGTCAGGTCTTCCCCAGCGCTCCCCAGAGAAAGGGTGCGCCCGCCCCCTTCGACCGTGTTATAGACATACTGGAGCGGCAACTCGACCCCGCGCACGACACTATCCACCGAGTGGGTCGAGACATTGACATAGACGTTGCGGAAGTCGCTGGGATTGAGAGGGTTGGTGGTCACCAGCACACCACCCATACGAGCGGGCATTTCTTCCTGAATAATGACGCCCATCCAGCAATCGTCCAGTGAGATCCCCACCTCCTGGCGCAGCCGGACCGAGCGCGGGCTGACCAGAGAAGCCCAGACTTCTTTGATGGAGGTAAAGATGTTCTCGGCCGTGGTCTGATGATTAAGCGACTCGTAAATTCCGGCGGCGGAGAAGTTCTCCAGGTCCTCTGCATTGGATGAACTACGCACCACAAAGCTGGAGACACCGGCCAGATTGTTCGCCACCATGGAATCGATCGACTCGCGCATGGCGTCGCTCATGCGCAAAGAGCGCATCATATTCATCAGGGTCAGGCAGAGCGGCTCGATTTCGCGAGCATTGAGCTCCAGGGCCATCTTGAGCTTACCCAACATCTGCTGAATCTTGGGAGAAGCTTCCAGAAACTCTTGATTGAGAGCGAAAGGCAGCGCGATGCCGCGCGGCACACGAATCGTCTGGCGCAGAAACTCGATGGCCCGGCGATTGAGCATCTGTGGGTCGGTGACTTCCGCCTCACCCAACCCCAAATACTTTCCGATATAGGGCAGCAGATTGGCTCGGGGTGGGCGCCGAATCTTGTAGAATCCGAGCAGACGCTCGCTCCCGTGCTCCAGCAGATGGGTCAATTCACCCAGGTGGGCCGCCTTGGTGCCGTAGCGGAATCGGTCGGTCAGACGCAGATGCTCAAGCTCCGCGATAGGCACGTTCTGGGTCTCGGGTTCCTCCAACACAATACGCTGAATGACCCAGGCCGGACGCACCAGCTCGACCGCCGGCGGCTCGGGTACGGGCACCAACCCGACCGAAGAGGACTCGGTCTCGACGGTGTATTCAACCCAGCCATCCAGCAGATCTTCCTTGAGCAGACGCTCATGAATCCCCAACTGCACGCTATTGGGAATTTGCCAGCCATGAGCCAGCACGTTGGTATGTGAAAGCGGGGTGGTGTGGTGAGTGTTGATGATGCCCGAGAGCCGAGGGATATCATCAGGCACCCGCTCCATGACGATGATGTCGTACCACTCCAGCGAGGAGCGCTGAGCTCGATACTCGCGTTCATGGGCGAAATATCGAATGCGCCCACGCACTTTGCCGGGATTGAGAGCAATGAAATCGGTGGCCGCGTGCAGCTCGTGAGAGAAGATCCTGGGCAGAACCTCCTTGGAGTAGCCCTGGGCAATGGCTTCCTGTCCGTGATTGGCGGGCTTGAACAAGAAGGGCAGCACCGGATCCAGGTGGCTGCGCACATTTTGATAGAAGTCCACCACCATCTCGGCGTCCATCAGATCCAGCTCGACCGTTTCCAGTGTGAAGAAACGCTCGCCTTTGCGATGCAGCGCCACTGTGCCCAGGTAGTAGGCGCGGTCTGGAGAGCCGTAGACGCTCTGATTGAACTCGTCGATGCGCTTGTCTAGTTCCTCGCGGGGGGTCTCTAAAATCGCTTCGGCGATGTAGTCACTGTGAAACTGATAACGCTGATGATTGATGAAGTGGACGCGGCGCGAAGCCCGCTCCACCACCACCTTCACAAAAGGATAGCCGGCCAGGTTGCCTGACAACTGGCGAAACGCTTCTAAACTAATGCGTTTGCCGACTATGGCATTGGGTAGCTCGTCGTGCTCGTGGCTCTCCATGGCGGTGAGACTTTGTGCCTATACCTCACCCTCCTGCATCAGAGGCCCAAAGAGAGCCTTTGCCGAACCCGAGGCGCCTGATGAACACAAGCACCGAAGATTCTTGGGAGACCCGTCTGGAACCCGCCAGACATCAGGCGACACTGGCCCCGCCGCCCACAACCAGTTACCGGGTTCCCAACAGTCAGGTGGTCGAGACTTTCGCTTACTGGCGCCACCGTTTGCTCTGGAGCACTTACGTCGGCTATGCGGTGTTTTATTTCTTGCGCAACAACCTTTCCATCGCCCTGCCCGTTATGGGACCGGCCTTGGGAATCGATAAAGCCGTGTTTGGCATGTTTTTCACACTCAACGGGCTGGCCTACGGATTTGCCAAGTTTATTTCAGGGGTGGCGGCCGACCGCTATAACCCGCGCGCGTTGCTGGTGGCCGGCCTGGGGGTCTCGGTTATCGCCAATCTGATGCTGGGCTTTAGCAGCAGCGTCACCATCTTGGGAATTCTTTTTATCGTCAACGGTCTTGCCCAAGGCTTCGGATTTCCACCCTGCGCCCGCGTGCTTTCTTACTGGTTCGCTCCTCGCGAACGAGGCCTCTACTGGGGGATGTTTAACACCTCACACCAGATTGGCCAGATGGCCATTCTTTCCATTGGCGCCGTTCTGGCCAGCCGCTTTGGTTGGCAATACACCTTCTGGGTGCCGGCCGGGGTCGGCCTGATGTGCTGCCTGATGCTCTGGAACCGCGTGCGGGACACGCCCGGTTCGCTGGGCCTGCCTTCGGTGGAGGACTACCACATTCTGAAGGAAGGCGGTCCCGCTCCCTCCCAGGAGCGAGAAACGGCCGGACCGATTGGCTTCGATAGTCGAGAAAGCCACGGATTGGGTGCCGTCAGCCAGGAAGAACTGTCCGAATCCACAGCCCAAGTCGTCAGCCGGCGGGTCTGGCGCAATCGAGCCGTCTGGCTGGTTTGCATCGGAAACTTCTTTGTCTATGTGGTGCGCGGTAGCTTTTTGCAGTGGGCCCCGGCCTATCTAACCGAGGTCAAGAAGGTCTCGCTGTTGATGGCCGGCAGTTTGACGGGCGGTTTCGAACTGGCCGGTCTGGCGGGCTGCCTGGTGTCCGGCTGGGTGACCGACCGCTTCCTGGGCGGACGTCGCGGCCCGGCCTGCGTGCTCTGGATGATCATGTGCTCAGTTTTCGTACTGGCCTTTTGGAAAAGCCCCTCCACCGATCCCAAAGTTTATGGCCTGCTGCTGGCCGGAGTGGGCTTCTCCGTCTATGGCCCCCAGTTCTTGGTGGGCGTCATGGTGGCCGACCTGGCGACCAAAAGGGCGGCCGGCACGGCCGTGGGACTCTCCGGTATTTTTGGTTACGCCAGCGGTATTCTCTCGGGTGCCTTGCTGGGCTGGCTGACAAAGGCCTACGGATGGGACGCTGCCATGGGAATGATCCTGGGAGGCTCCATTCTGGCCTGTATCCCCTTCTTGCTCACCTGGAACGCGAAGGCCCCTGAAGAGTGATTCCGGCCGCCCTGGATATGGCGGCCGCCAAGGTTTGGCAGGCCACCCTGCAAGGTCAGGGGATCAGCATGTATCCCTGGCTGGAGAGCCTGCTGCGAGATGGAAATGTGCGCGAGGAGGAGTGGGTGCCCAGCCTGGAGATCGGCTCGGCCATCTACTGCCTGCACGGACGCTTCGCCGAAGGCGAGCGCCTGGCGCGTCGGGCCGTGGCCCGCAGCCTGAAAATGGGGCGCAACCACCTGCTCTATCTGCGCTCCCTGTTGGCCCTGGCTCGGGCCTATCACTGTCAATCTCGCACCGATGAAGTTGAAGAGCTCTGGCGAGAGGTCGGTTCCAATTTCAGTCCCCAGTTGGGCCCCTGGGGGGCCGCCCACGCTCAACTCTTTCAGGGGGAAGAATTGCCCGGAAAACCGGTTCCCTTCGGACCGGACTGGCTTTCCGACCTGGACACCATCGCCCAACCCGATCCTTTTCCGCTCTGGCAAGGCAACTTGCTCTACTGCCGAGGACCGGTCCAAGAACTCCCGCTCTGGCAGCCGGTCCCCTACCCCACCCCGCTCGACCACCTGGCCGGCTGGCCTCGCTTGCGGGGAGTCGAGCGCGAGCCGCTGCTGCAGAAGGTGAAACAATGGCGCCAGACCCAACTGACGGCTCGCTGGCTGGGGCCGGTGGGCGATTCCAAGCACGCCTTTTCGATGGAAATCCAGCTGCACTGCCCGGACCGAGAAGCTCAATGGCTGAGCGTGGAGGTGGCCGGCAGCGGTTATGAGCTCTACCGAGCCGGAGAACGCAACATCAACCTGCTGGTGGTCTGCAAAGGCATGCCAGTGGAACTGCCAGCCCAACCACAAGCCCCCTGGCGCCTGATCTTTCGCGGATCCCCCAACCCCGTTCAACGCGGGACCCGAGCCGTGATCAGGGTTGGCTTCGCTCAGGGACCTCCCGTCCAGACCCGTATTCCCGCCTGAAATTCGCCTTGGCTTTCAAGGGAATCCCCCGAGAGCGAACAAGCTTACGAGATGGGCTCGGTTGCACTCTGGACGGTGCTGACGTTGGTCACCCTGGCTCTCGGGGTGCGCACCGGCTTTCCGCAACCTGACGCGGCCGTGGCTTACGCTGCCGGCCTTTGTCTGGTCAGCGAACTGGCCGCCGTACGCCTGCCCTCGGCTGGATTCTTTTCGACCGGCTTCGCGGTGGCTCTGGCCCTGGCCAGCCAGGAACCAGCTCACCAGAGCTGGGCCACTGTAGCGCTCGCCCTGGCCCTGGTGCTACGCCACTTTGGGCGAGGAGCCAGCCTGCGAGAAACCCTGACCGACCTGGCCCCCGGCACCTGCGCACTGGCCGCTCTGCAAATTTTTGAGAGCTGGCAGGCCCGCTGTCTGGCCGGCATTGTGGTCTACTACTTGCTGGCGGAGCTGTGTCAGCCCTACATGCTGCACGGTCAAAACCATCTGAAAAGCACTCGCTATCACGCCACTCGTGAATGGACCACTCTCTATCGCTGGGCGGTGCTCTTCCTGGCACCGGTGCTGGTCTGCCTGCATCTGGTTCAACCCGTCTACATCCTGCTGGGCGTGCCGATCCTGGCCGGCGTGCAGCGGGCCGCCTACAGCGCCTGGGTGCGCTTTCAGGAACTGGACAATGTACAGTTGCAGCGCAAGGAGGCCGAAGCCAAACTCAAACTGGCCGAAGCTGAGAATGAGCTCAACCGCACCACTCACCACCTGCGGCTGCGTGAGTTTTCCGAGAAGATGCTGCTGGAGCTGACTCGAGCGCTTTCGCTGTCCCAGGATGTGGGCAACACAGCCCGAGTGTCGCTGGAGATGATCAGCCGCAATGTGCGTTTTCGACAGTTGGCCCTCTATGTAACGGAGAACAATCGACTCCGTCCGCTCTTCTGGATGGGTGACTCGGCTCAGCCCCAACTGCCTGCGGCTGTGGAGCAGGCCGCTCTGGCCGGGGCCTACGTGCCAGGCACCTTGAGTCTGTGGCCGCTGGAAGGCGAAGGTGCGCTGACGGTGGACACTGAGGGCCATCCGCCCCTCGGGAGCGAGCAGATTTACCTGGTGGGGGTGGTGGCCAGCCAGACCGCCCTGGGTTTGCAGTCCGCTCGTCGCTACCGAGAGCAGCAACAGGCACAGGCGGGCGTCATGCAGGCTTCCAAGATGGCGGCGGTGGGCCAGCTGGCCGCCGGTGTGGCGCACGAACTCAATACCCCTCTGGGGGCGGTCCAATTGCAGCTGGAACTGACGCAGATGCAGCCGGGGCTCAGCCCGATGGCCAACCAGGCACTGGAAGTTGCCGGCAAGGCGGTCGACCACGCCCAAAAGATCATCAGCCGACTTCTCTACTACAGCCGCGAAGGCGCTTCCGAGCGGCAGATATTCGACCTGAGCCAAATCGTGGGCGATACCATGCAGTTGCTGGCTCACCAGCTCCAAATTGACGGAGTGCAGGTGGACGTGCAGGCCAACCCCGGCTGCACGGCGGCCGTGAATGCCAACGAAATCCAGCAGGTGCTGACCAATCTGATCCTCAACGCCAAGGACTCTTGTCTGGAGAAAGGGGCCCGCGGAAAGCGCATTCTGGTGCGTACCGTGACCAACGGCAAGGAATCCGGCATCGAGGTCTACGACCAGGGGGCGGGAATCCCGGAAGCCATCCGCGAGCGCATCTTTGAACCGTTCTTCACCAGTAAGCCCGTGGGCAAAGGGGTGGGCCTGGGACTGTCGGTCAGCATGGAGCTGGTGCAGCAGCACGAAGGCCGCCTGCTGGCTGTGCCGGCTGAAGCTCCCTGGTCCACCGTATTCCGCATTATTCTTCCGGCCGCCAAATGAACTCCATCGAACAACTCCTCAACGAGGCTGAGTTCGACTCGGGCGGCAAGTTCACGCTGGACTTCGCCGCTTCCAGAAAACGCTGGGAAAACGCGGCACGAGGCGATCGAACCGGGTTCCTGCGCCTGTTTCTGCAAGCCCTGATGGCTTCAGGCACGGTCTCAATCGACATTCAGGTCAGCGCCAGGGAGTGCCGTCTGGTCTGGACTGGAGCCAGCTGGGGCCGCACCGAGCTGGAGCATTTGTTCGCCTACCTGAGCGGCCAACGGGATGAGTACATCAGCCCCGCACTGCAACTGGCCAAGCTCGGAGCGATGCTGAGTTCCTGCCGAGAGGACTTGAGGCTTCACGTTTTCGAACCTGGATCCAGCCTGGTCTTGGATTCCGACGGCCCGCGCTGGGGACCAGGCGGACAACCCGGTCTCTGTTTCGAGCGCATTGGACCGCGACCAAGTTACTACAAAGCCAACCTTCTTCAGCTGGATCTCGCCTCACCGATCGTGAGCGCCAGCTGGCCAGAGATCGCCGAAATGCGCGACCGGTTCTATGATCTGCCCAGCGCCCTCAGCCTCTCTGGCAAAGCCTTTGCAGATGAGAGCCTGAAAGTGAATTCTAAGGAATTCGAGAACATCCAGTTTGAGGTTGCTCGATGTGCCATCGTCCACACCCAACGTGAACGCAACAATGTCAGCATGACCTTCAAGCACCTGCCCAAGCCATTGTGCTACCTTTCCCCCACCCATCTGCTGTGCTTGACCAGCGATGGTAAGAGGGTTGCGGTTCAATCCGGAACCCGGCTGCGCTGTTGCATCGCTTTCGCGCTTTACTCGCAACCACTGAAAGGGATCGCGGGCAACCGTTCCTCCTTCAGGGTCAATAAATTCGGATGGCCCATTCTCGACGCTCCGAGCTGGGGCCACGAGACCATTCGAGCCGTACTGGACGGTAGCGATCTGCCCACCGACATTCACTGCTCGAAGGCCGTGCGTGGGCCCGAGTTGGAGGCCCGCTTACAGGAAGGGCGGTCACAGATGCGCACGGCCCTGACTGTTCTGCAGGCGAACCTGGCCGAGCAGCCGGGCTGGAGCCGAATGCTGACCAGGAGCCACGAAGCGCTCATCGCGGGGGTGTTGAGGGAACTCAAACAGTAAACCGATCCCGAGGGCCCGGTATTTGGCTTTCTCCATGGTCGGACATTGCTTCTCTTATGCTGCCCAAAGGAGGGTAAGGCCATTGATTACGCACAGCACTGGCAAACTCAGCAAGCAGCGCCTGCAGGCCCAGAAGGACCTCTATGATTCAAAGCCGCGCTACGATGTTTTGATCATTGGGAGCGGCATGGCCTCACTGACCGCCGCGGCCTTACTGGCCCACTCCGGACGCAGGGTGTGCATTCTGGAAGCGCACGACATCCCAGGTGGTTACGTGCACTCTTTTCGTATGGGCGCTTACCACTTCTGCGCTCAGATCCACTACATCTGGGGGTGCGGTCAAGGTGACAAGGTGCACAGCTTTTTGAAAAAAATCGGGCTAGAAAACGAGATCCTCTTCGACCCGCTGGAAAGCGACGGTTACGACCATATCATTCTGCCCGACCGCAAGCGAGTGAAGATCCCCTACGGCTACGATCGTCTGGCTGACAACATCGAGCGAGCCTACCCCGGACAGGGCGAGGGTGTTCGACGGTTCACAGCCATCCTGGACCGACTGACTCAAGAAGTGGCTCAACTGCCCGACAAAATGAACTGGTGGAAATTGTTGAGCCAGGGTTGGAAGTTCACCGGCTTGCTCCGCTACTACCGAGCCACCTTGCAGCAAGTCTTCGATGAGTGCCGGGTGGGACCTGAAGCGCAGGCCGTGCTGATCGCCAACAGCGGCAATTTCATGTGTCCTCCGGACGAACTCTCCATTCTCGCCTACAACGGACTGTTTTCGGGCTACAACCGGGGAGCCTATTACCCGCGCAAACACTTCCGGTTTATGATCGACCGTTTGGTGGACTTCATCACCAGCCACCAGGGTTGCCACATCTACTATGAAACCGAGGTAACCCATATTCTTACCTCTGGAGATTATGTGGATGAGGTGGTTAGCCGAGATGGCCGACGCTTTTCCGCCCCCACCATCCTTTGTAACGGTGATCCGCAAAGGATGGCCGACCTCATCGGCAGAGAGAAGTTCCCATCTGCCTACCTCAAGCCGCTGGATTACGATTACTCGCTGACGGCGGTCACCTGTTATCTAGGCCTCAAGGGAATTGACCTGCGTGACTATGGCTTCGGGCGCCACAATACCTGGCATCTGGAGCAATGGGACCTCAATCGCAGCTGGGATGAAGCCATGGGGGGCGACTGGAGCCGTCCCTGGATGTTTATGGCAACCCCGTCGCTGCACACCGATTCTCCCGGAACATGCCCTCCCGACGCCCAAATTTTAGAACTGGCCACCGCCGCCAATTACGACTTTTTTGCCGGACTGAAGCAGCTCAGTCTGCGTGATTACCAACGCAAGAAGAAAGAGGTGGAAAACCGCCTGATCGATCTGGTCGAAGCGCACCATGTGCCCAATTTGCGCAAACATATCAAGCTGCACGTGGTCGGCTCGCCCACCACCAACGAAGACTTCTGTCGGGCTCCCCGCGGCCATGCCTATGGCCAGCACCTCACCCCCCAGAACATGGGACCGGGGCGCCTCAAATCGCGCACCCCCTGGTGTAATTTCTTCTGGTGCAACGCCGCCTCCGGCTACCCGGGCGTAAACGGAACGGTGGGTACGGGCATGCAGCTTTATATGGACCTGACCGGCGACCGCTTCTGGTCGGCTGCCCAGGTTCCTGACACCGGAACCCTGATCCGTCAGGTGCGCCAGATGTCGCTGTCGCAGGCAAGGATTTGCTCGGCCACCCTCTGACCGCTGCGGCTGGCGCCTTCGGTCCAGGGCGCGTTGAGATAGTCCCCGCAAAGGTAGAGCCCGCCCTGTCCCTGGCCGTTGTGTAGAAAACGACGCACCCGTTGCACCTGCTCGGAACTGTATTTGGGGATGGCTTCCGGCCAGCGCTGCAGGTCGTGGGGTCGCACCCGGGAGGCGACCTGAGCCAGGCCTTGGTGCAAGCTGAGCAGCTGCTGGCGCACGGCGGCGAAGACATGCTCATCGCTGCAGTCGAGCAATGCTCGCGCTGCCCCTTCATGCAGGCCGACGTTGACCAAAGAATCGCCCTGGCACTCGATGCCCTTGAGGGCCTCGTTCGTGAATTCAGCCACCACCGGGTTTTCCAGGAAAGGCACGTAGAAGCAATGGTGGTCGCCCAGCACCTGGGCGGGAATGCGAAAGGACACATTGATGGTGGCGGCATAGCGGATTTTGTTGAGCAACTCCAGTTGAGGCCCGGACTCCAACAAGATTTGCCGGGCCGCCCCGGCCGTGGAAGCCAGCACCACCCGGTGGAAATCCATTTCTCCCAGAGCCGAACTGATGCGCCACCCGCCGGCAACCGCTTTCAAACGCTGCACCGGAGTGGCGGTGTGGACCCGCAGCCGGGAGGCCAGCGCGGACGGAATCGCCTGCATCTGTCCTTCGGCTCGTTGCACGGTGAAGTCCCGGTGCGAGCCGGACATCATTCCAAAGAGTGCGGCAAAGGTGGCCGCGCTCATCTCGCGAGCTCGCGAAAACATCATGCACGAATTGAACCCGTCCACCACGTAATCGGCAAACTCACGACCCACCTTGCGAGCGGCATAGCTGTGGGCATCCTCGCGCAGGTAACGCTCGGGAACATCCGAGAGTTCAAAGAAATCCAGGGGATGAGGGCGAAATCGAGCCTTACAGGCCATCCAGGCCAACCGCAATTGTTCTCTCCAGTGGAGTCCGCCCAACTGACGCAGATCAGCCGGCCCGGTGTAGTTCATGGGGAAGAGGCCACCCTCGCGCAAAACAAGGTGGCGAACCGGGCTCAATGTTTTCAGACCGACCCCAAATCGGTGTGCCAGGCCACAGATGCTGGAGTAGGAACGAACCAAGAAGTTGGCACCCAGGTCGAAGGCAAGACCCCCGCGCATACGAGTGCTCATACGCCCGCCCACCTGCTCTTCTTTCTCAAAGACGCAAACGTCCAGACCCGCCTCTTGAAGCTCCAGGGCACAGCTGAGGCCCGCGATGCCCGCGCCGACAACCGCGACTCGCATAAATCCAGTATGAACCGCGGGGCCAGGCCGCCCAACGGCCGGTTTTACCGAGCTCGGAAGTACGCCGGTCCCACCCCTGGCAGGGCCGGAACGACTCAGGAAATTGCTTATCATGACTGGGAGTATTGAAATACGAGCGGCCGGGTACGGCGACCTCAATCTGCACCAGAGACCTTGGCCCTAGGCTAAGTCTATGAAGAAGCTCATCCTTGCAGCAATCCTGGGCCTGAGTGGCTCAGCCTGGAGCCAACCCGTTGAGGTCGTCCCGGCTCCCGGAGCCTCCACGCTGGAGGAACGCCCCTACATTCAGGTGAGTTGGCCCAAAGGGCAGGTGGCGCGCGAAAATGTGCACTTGTTCATGAATGGTAAGGACGTCACCTATTCCAGCTTGCGTTGCGATGACTACGTGAGCTTCCGACCGTATGATTCAACCGCGGGGGAAGTCGAAATGAAATTCCTGGCCGTGGACCTGCACGGCCGTCCTCTGGAACGGGCCTGGCAGTTTCAGGTCCACCCGCAAGCCTTGGTGCACGACCTCAGCCATACCGGTGCGCAGGACTTGTTCGAGGGAGATCTGTTGCGCGTGGCCTTCCAGTCAACTGCCCGAGGCAAGGCCAGTTTTCAGGTTGGAGACTGGGCTCCGGTGGCCATGCGCGAGAGCGAACCCGGCTACTACGTGGGTGAATATCGAGTCAAAGCCAGTGACTCGGCCATCTCCAAACCTCTCAAGGTGCACTACCAATTGGGCGACCACAAGGAAACGGTGCAGGCCAAGGAGCCGGTGCGCATCTTCGGCGGCCTCTATCGCGTACGCGTGGATTCCCCGGGTGACGGAGCCAAAGTGGATCAGAACTTCCATCTGAGCGGTCACGCCCGACCGGGTTCTCGGGTGATGATCTTGCCCCGACTGGGATTCGATACCAATAGCGCCGCCACGACCACCGCCAATGGAGCTCAGCTCGGGGCCATTCCGGCCGAAGTGGATGACAACGGCAACTTCACTCTGGACTATGGCGTGCCGGTGCTGCTGCCGGGAATGAAAGTGGTTCTATCAATTTACTCCATCGACCCGGACGGGAATCGTTCCGCGGCCACGGTGGTCAGTTACAACTTTAAGTAGGTCCTGACCCAGGGCGCGAGAAGGCCAGAGCATGAAGAAGTTATTTCTGCTCTGGTTTTCTTGTTTTTCACTGGCTCTTGCCCAACCCCTGACCCTGCCTAAGACTTCGGTCGGACTGGACTCCAGCGAAGGCCAAAGCATCTGGCAAAGCAGCCAGGATAAAGCCGATTACTGGCCGCTGATCATCCACTACGAAACCCAGCAGGGACCGGCCGAATGCGGACCGGCCAGCAGTGTCATGGTGCTGAACTCGCTGGGCTTGCAAGCGCCAGCCAACACCATTCACCCGCCCTTCCACCAGTTCACACAGACCAATTTCTTTTCCCCGGCCGTGGAAAAGGTGCTGCCGCGCGAGACGCTTTTGCATCAGGGGGCCACTTTGGACCAGTTGGGTCAGATGCTCCAGGCCTGGGACCTGAACGTGAGCATTCACCACGCCGCCGATTCCAATCTGGAGGAATTTCGTCGGCAGGCCCGCCAGGCTCTGGCCTCGGGCACTCAATTTGTGATCATCAATTTTCACCGCGACCCACTCCACCAGGAAGGTGGAGCCCACTTCTCGCCTCTGGCCGCCTACGACGAAGCCAGCGACCGCTTCCTGATGCTGGATGTGGCGCGCTTCCGCTATCCGCCCTTCTGGATCACGGCCGAATCACTCTTCCAGGCCATGGATACGACCGACAGCGTGAGCCAGAAGACACGCGGCTATCTGCTGATCTCCAGGTAGAGGAGAATTGGCCTAGCTGGCCCCCGAAAAAACGGCCAGAAGCAGACCGTATGGGGCCGTGGCGCCGGCCACGCCCATGGCCACGTTGCCGGCCAGGGTGCCGCCACCCGAGGCTCCCAGGATGGCTCCGCCCACGGCTCCCAAGAGGGCGCCGGTCTTGATACGCTGGCCGGGCAGAGCGGAGGCGATGGAGGCCCCGGCCGAAGCGCCCACGATAGCCCCGGCCACACCGCTGATGGCGGGTCCAACATAAGGAATGTTGTGGGCCACTCCGCCCAAATAACCCATTCCGCCGCAAGCGGCGGCCACGGCGCCGATTTTCAAATTGTTCATGATTTCAGCGCTGCCGTGGTGATGATCCTCGGGGGGCTGGTTTTGAGGAGGCTGCGGCTGCTGAGGTTTCTGATCTCGCACCAGTGGGCGCTGCATTTGCGGGAAGGACATGACTTTCATGGAAGAATCGCTCCGATACCTTTATCTATATGCCTGAAATCTATTCGTTGCCGAACCCGGAATGCTTGAACGACTCGTTACCATTCTGCCAGGCTGACTGGAGGTGGGAGCTCACCAGGGGCTAAAGCCACCCCTATGAAGATTCTCATGCTTGTCGGCGACTTCGTCGAAGATTACGAAGTCATGGTGCCTTTTCAGGCCCTTTCCATGCTGGGTTATACGGTGGACGCCGTGTGCCCCGACAAATCACCGGGCGACAAAGTGCGCACGGCTATCCACGACTTTGAGGGCGACCAAACCTACAGTGAAAAGCCCGGACACAACTTTACCCTGAACGCCAATTTCGATCTGATCAACCTTGGCGAATACGTTGGTCTGGTCATCCCAGGTGGGCGCGCCCCGGAATACCTTCGACTCAACCCGCGCATTTTGGAGATCGTGCGCTTCTTCCACCAGCACGACAAACCCATCGCCGCCATCTGCCACGGACTACAAATTCTCAGCGCAGCCGGCGTTCTCCAGGGCAGAAGCTGCACAGCCTACCCGGCCTGCGCTCCCGAAATCACTCTGGCCGGCGGCAATTACATCAGCATTCCGGTGGATGGAGTTCACGTGGATGGAAAACTGGTCAGCGCTCCGGCCTGGCCCGCCCACCCCGCCTGGCTCCGAGAATTCATCAAGCTACTGGGGGCCACCATCCAGATCTGAAGCTGGTGGTTCGGCAACGAACGGGCAACAAACCGTCCATAAGTACGGCATAAATTGCATGCAGCAACACACATACAACTGAGAGGATCCATCCCATGCAAATCGCCCGTTTTCCCCAAACCAATCTTCCCAGCAGCCGTAGCCTGCCCAAGCTGCCTTCCTTCCAAGGCCCGCAGGACGGCTTCCGCCCCTCCTCCATTGAGGGCGCCGCAGCCGGCGCTCTGGCCGGTGGTATCCTGGGCGGCTCGATCGGTGCCGCCGTCGGTGAACCCGTCGGCATCATTGCCGGCGCCCTCATCGGTGCCAGCCACAATTTCGGCGGAACCGCGCTCTCCGGAGCGATCCTGGGCGGCATTCTGGGCGCGGTCGGCGGACCCGCCGCGGGCGGCGCAGCCGGCTTCGCCATCGGCGCCACCCTGGGTGGCATCGGCGGCTCTCTGGTGCGCCCCTAGCTAAGCCATCCCCAAAAAGAGCTCGGACCCGCCAGGATCCGAGCTCTTTTTTTGATAAGCAATTTCTACGGGGGGCTACCAATCGAACCCGAATCGAACTTATTGTAAATCTCACACCAACCCCTTGACACCCTCCACCCGCCTGGTATATGTTGCAGACCTCGGAGGCAAGCAAGTCGACGAGGCACCGGTCAGCAGCAGGCCGGCGCGCTGAGAAGCGATAGACTCAGGGGTTGTATCCAGACCGAGGATATGGGAGAGTTTCAGCTCCAAAAAACTGGAACACGGCTCGACTCAGGACGGGTGCTCGTGAGAGCGCAGGTTGGTCAGGCGGGAAACCGATAGACCAATGAATCGAAAGAACCCGAGTATCTTGAAGAATGTCGAGGACCCGAGCAGGAAGGTAGGCTCTCGGGAGGTGCTGTCGGACCAAAACGGCAGGGCAGTGGAATGGAGTTCGCTCCACCTCAGACCACGCGCGCGGAGCAGCGTCAAATTCGCTCCTGGGCCTAGATTGGTCCCGAGAGACCGCGAGGTTGAAAGCTCGCCGCTCAAGGACTCGGAAGAAGCATCCGAGGAAAGAGCGGAGACACTCGGATGAAAAGCCGCTGACCGAGAATTCAGCGAGACCAAATTAGGAGCCTGGTTCGGGTAGGGAGACCAGGGGACACTGTTCCGTCCCGGGGACAGAGGGATGCTTGAGGGAATCCGCTTGCGGATTCCAACCTTAATCAAGCCCGCCGGACGACATCGGCGTTAGTGATCGAAAGCAGTGTCGTGAGGCTCACGTCAATGTATCGGGCCGCGAGGTGAGAACGACGCGACGGAAATCGGATGAAAACTCCGAGGAAAGACGCGCCGAACCGGTACAACCACAAAGGGACTTCGGCAACGAAGAATCCCGATGGATGTGGGAGCCTGGCCAGGGGACTGGAGGCCAGGGGGTTCTGATTCGACCCGGATGAATCAGGGGTAGCTTGCAGACCAGGCAAGCCGCTGAAGCTTTGACAGCGTAAGTCACTGGATAGACGTCAAAGAGAGGCCTGAACCGCCTCAGGGACCGTGAGGTTGCAAGTCTCGTCCGCGTTAAGAAGCGGCGCAGAACCTGAGAAAAGGTGCCAGGGGTCCGGCAATGTGTGGATGGATGCCGGACGAATAGAAGCCACTTGAGCAATCAAGTGGCTTTTGTTATTTCTGGCGCCAGGATGTGACGAGAGTACCGTACGCTCTGCTCGCGGATACCACTACCATCATAGTATGGAAGGGTCTATGCCGCGCATTCTGGTGGTGGATGACGCTCCGGAAGTTCGCCTGCTGGTCCGCGGCGTGCTCGAGAGTGAGTCCTTCACCGTGGAGGCCGTGGAAACGGCCGCCGCCGCTTTAAAGAGCCTGCGCCAGTTTCCCCCCGACCTGCTGTTGCTGGACCTGGATCTGCCCGATCGCCAGGGCACGGAGCTGTGCCGTGAACTGCGACGCGAGGGTGTCGATCTTCCCATCGTGATGTTGACCAGCCACAACCTTGGGCACGAACGAGCGGCAGGCCTCAACTGCGGGGCCGATGATTATGTGGGGAAACCTTTCCTGCCCGAAGAGTTGCTGGCCAGGGTGCGAGCCCAGTTGCGTCGAGAAGAGCGCTTTGAACAGAGGGCGGAGAAAATCTTACGCGAGCGCTGGGATCGAATTCACAGTGGACTGAAACTGGTGCAGCGCAGCCAGCAGCCATTTTTCTCGGCCCAACCCTTTGAGTTCATGGAAAGCGCCGTGCGCCACTTTCCAGTCGGTCGGATCGGGGGTGATTTCTACTTACTCGAATCCATTGATGAGAACCGTTACGCGGTCGCAATCGGCGATGTCATGGGCAAAGGAGTGGCGGCCTCGCTCATCATGAGCTGGACCCTCTCGCTGACCTATGAACTGATGCACGCCGGGCTGTCGCCGGGCGAGCTGCTCAGTGAACTCAACCAGACTCTGGGTGTCGACCTCAATGCAATGAACGTATTTGTAGCCATGTTTGCGGGTTGCTACGATCGTTGCAGCGGTCGGTTCGACTATTGCTCGGCCGGTATTGAATCCCCTATCTGGTTCCGCCAGGACAACAAACACCAGAGAATCGATACCGAGGGCATCCCGGTCGGGGTCATGAGCGGGTTTGCCTACCAGCAGGAAAGCATCCATCCTGATCCCAATGACCAGCTCTTTCTCTTTACGGACGGACTCAGCGATTCGGTCTCGGTGGAAAACCAGGATGCCCTCATGCACGCGCTCTTCAAAGTGCTGCTGAGAACTCGCGGACAGACCGTCGACCAGAGGGCCGAAGCCCTGATGAGTCGCCTGCGCGAGAAGACGGACGGGAAGCTGACCTTACGTGATGATTTGACTTTTCTACTGCTGGAGTTCCCTGGAGGAAAGCATGCAGACTGAGCAGCAGCTACGCCATTTTGTCCACTACGCATCTCACGACTTGCAAGAACCGTTGCGAGCGGTCTGCGGCTACTCAAAACTGCTCTCCAATCATCTGGGTGAGCAGGCTGACCCCACCACTCGCCGCCTGATCGAGCAGATCGTCGGGGGCGCCAACCGCATGTCCTCACTGCTGAAGGACCTGCTGGACTTTTCCACGCTGGGCGAGATCGGCTGGCAAATTCAGCCGGTGAATTCGGCGGAGCAACTGACCCGCGCTCGCTCCGACCTGGCTCAGGAGATACGCGATTCGCAGGCGCACATCCAGCGAGAAGAACTCCCCTGGGTCCAGGCCGATCCGCTGGCGGTGCGCCTGCTCTTTCGGGCGCTGCTGAGCAACGCCATCAAGTTTCGCCGTGGCAGCCATCCCATGATCCAGATTGGAGTTCAGCAGAAAGTATTCTGGGTCCGAGACGACGGCATCGGCATTGCAGCCGCCTATCATCTCGAAGTCTTCGAACCCTTTCGTCGGCTGCACACTCTGGATGAGCACCCTGGCCACGGTCTGGGCCTGGCTCTGGCCCAACGCATTGTAGAGCGCCATGGCGGCAAGATCTGGCTAGAGTCCAACCCGACATTCGGAATCACGGTCTACTTCACTTTGGAGGCCGGACCATGAGCTCCATGATTGAAGTGATGGTGGCACTGGGGCTGTTTGTGCTGACCCTGGCCTTTGTTTTCAGCCCCCTGCAATCCAATCAGCGCAGCGCGCTGGAGTGCTCCCAAAGGCTGCAGGCGCTGGCTCTGGCCAGCGACCTGATGGAACAAGAACGAAGCCTGCCATTCGATAAGATCCTGCCCCGTCAAGGCAAGCAGGATGACTACACCTACACACTGACCGTCGGCTCGCAACCCCACCTCAAGCAACTCCGCCTCACCATAACCTGGGGTCATGATAAGCAATTAGAATTCGGCACTCTCATCCAAGGGGAGGCGCCATGAAACCGCGTGGGCTTACGCTGGTTGAGATGCTGCTGGCGATGGCAATCTCGCTGGCCCTGATGGTCGCCATGATCGCCACCTTCCAGTCCGGCCAGCGTCTGTTTCTATCGGCCCTGGACGCGGTGGCTCTGAGCGACTTTCAGTATCGGGTGCCGCGTGAGCTGGTGCAAAGGATCACGGCCAGCAATCTTGAGCAAATTGAGCCGGGCCAAAATACCTTTCAGGTGGGCACGGCCTTCGACCCGAACCATCGGTTTCGGCTGACACCCGAAGGCTATCCCGATTGGCAGGGCAAGACCATCTACCGACTGAGCCAGGGCCAGTTGCTGCAGAGGGAGCCATGGGAAAAGAACCCCCGAGCCCTGTTGAACCAGCTCACTCTGGCCTCGCTGGAGTTCAAAAACCAGGCCTATTTGCTCAGGCTCCAAACCGACTACCAGGGATACACGCGAAGCTACCGAGGGGAGGTCGCTATATGGGCCGCTCCCGTCAATTGAAGCGCGCCTACATCTTGCTGATGGCCATCGGCTTGATGGGTACGCTGTTTGTGCTGGGTTTGGCCCTGGTCCACTTCATGACTGCCCAGCACTGGCTGCTCCGCAAAGCCGAGGACACAGCCCGGGCTCGGGAGGCCAGCCGGGCCGGAGTCGACTATGGTATTGCGCGGCTGCGCGAAAATCCTGATTGGCGTGAGGGCTTTAGCAATCTGGTGGCGGTGCCAGGCACGCTGGCTAAACTGACAGTTGAGCCCCAGGCTGATCTCTTGAAACTCAACTGCCAGGCAACCTGCAACCAGACCGAGGCCCAATATTGCGCCCTGGTCAGACCGGCCAGTCTCCTCTATCACAATGATTTCAGTCGGGACGCCAGCGGCTGGGCCCAGCCCGGTTCCCTTCCGATTGTGTTGCTCGGCTACTACCTGCTTAACCTCAGCCTGGCTGGTGAAGCCAGCGCCGGTGACCCTCTCTGGACCGACTACGAGGCCGAATTTGAGGTGCTGCTGCCTCAGGCCACCGGGATTGGCCTGGTCGTACGCGAAAGCCCGGCCGGGGACTACCTGGTGGACTACAGCCTGTTGCGCGGCAGCCTGCAGCTGGTGAAGCAAAATAACGGCAGCAGGAGCCTGCTGGCGGAAACTCCGCGGCGCGATCTGCAACTCCCTCACAACTTTCGAATTCGCGCTGAGCAAGCCGAACTGACGGTCTGGCTGGACGGACAGAAGGCGCTGGCCTATCGAGACCCCCAGCCCCTGAAAAATGGACGAATCGCCATTCGACCCCTGCTCAATCTGATCACTCTGGTGGATGAAGTGACTGTGCGCCAGACCTTTCAGGTGAGGGCGCAATGGCGACCTTAGCCGAACTGGCGCTGGAGCACCAGCTGCCCTACCTTCATCTGGAACGCTACCGTGCCGAGAATGAGTCGGTAGCTCTGGTGGCTTACGAGCTGGCGAAAAGAATGCGCGTACTTCCACTGTTTTGCGACGAGGGCAGGCTGGCCCTGGCCGTCGTTCGACCCGACGACCTGACCTCTCAAGACTACATCTCGCGCCTGACTGGACTGGACGTTCTACCGGTATTGGTCGAGGATAGCGCGCTCTCGCAGGCGCTGATCCAGTATTACGTAGCCGAGGGCCAATCGGGATTGGCCTGGGGCAAAAGAGCCTCCCAGGCCCTTGACCGAAACGGCTCCGAGGTCGAGCGCAACCTCAACAGCGGCCGGGAAGCGCCGGTGGCCAGGCTGTTCGAGCAATTGGTCGCCCAGGCCATCCAGTTGCGAGCCAGCGATCTGCATCTGGAAACGAGCGAGGGACAACCACGCTTGCGTTACCGGATTGACGGCGTGTTGAACGACTTCACCGCCCCGCCTGCCGCGGTCTACCCGGCCTTGATCTCGCGCATTAAAATCCTGGCCAACCTGGACATCTCCGAGAAGCGTCGCCCGCAAGACGGACGCATCAGTCTGGATGGGCGCGAATTGCGCGTGTCCATCATTCCCTATTTGGATGGCGAAGGGGCGGTGATTCGAATTCTGGGGGCCGGTGCGGGAGTGCTCAGCCTTGAACAGGTGGGCTTTGCCCAGGATATGCTGGCCCGCTACCGGCGGGTGGTGCGCCGCTCTCACGGGTTGCTGCTGGTAACCGGTCCGACCGGGGCCGGCAAGACCACGACCCTGTATGCAAGCCTGGCAGAAATCAGCACTCCCAAGCGTAAACTGGTGACGCTGGAGGACCCGGTGGAGTATCGCCTGCCCGGTGTCTGTCAGATCCCCATCCGCCCGGAGGTGGACTTCACTTTTGCCGATGGCTTGCGTTCTGTCCTCAGACACGACCCGGACGTGCTGATGATCGGTGAAATTCGGGACAGGGAATCAGCCGAGATTGCGATTCGCGCTTCCCTGACGGGCCACTTGATTTTCGCAACCCTGCACACCAACACGGCTGCCCAGGCCGTGACCCGCCTGATCGATATGGGGATTCCACCTTACCACGTCATGACTTCGCTGGTGTGGGTGCTGGCTCAGCGGTTACTGCGCCGGCTCTGTCCTGCCTGCAAGCAGCCTTGCACTCAGGCCCGAATCGAACCGTGGCTTCATCTCGAAACCAGCCAGGGCTTTGAGGCCCAAGGTTGTGAGCAATGCGGCGGTCTGGGTTACCTGGGCCGTCTGCCGGCCTACGAATACCTCGAAGTCAGCGATGCCATGCGCTGCCTTCCGGCCGACGGAAATCTGGCTCAGGCCATCGACCAAACCGCGCGTCTCGAGGGTTTCATCAGCGCCAAGGAGCGCGCGCTGCAACTCTTTCAGGCGGGACTGACTTCACTGGAAGAGATCGAAAGCCTCATTCTGGAGGCTTAGAGAGGAACGGCCATGACCCAGTATTTCTGCGGTGTGCGGGACCGACAGGGGGCTCGCCAATCGGGTGTCATTAACGCCTCCTCGGCGGCCGAAGCCATGGCCCGCTTGCGAGAACGATTCCCACTTGTCCTCCGTCTGGATGAAGTGAGCGGCCGTGGCAACTTCTTCTCTCGACTTCGCCTGCGTCGGCGGGTGTCCAGCGAAGACCTGCTGGCCTTCACTCATCAACTCTCGTCCATGCTCTCGGCCGGTCTATCCTTCGGAGCCGCCATGGAAATCTTATTGCTCGACCGGGTCCACTGCGCCCCGATGCGCCAGGTGATTGTAGACCTGGCCGCCCAGGTGAGCGAGGGCCGCTCGTTTTCTCAGTCACTTCGCAACCATCCCCAGGTCTTTTCCGAGATGTATCTCAGCCTGGTGGAGGCGGGCGAAAGCTCGGCCAATCTGCCGGAAACACTGGAGAGGCTGGCCAGCTATCAGGAAAAGGCAATGCGCTTCAAGCTTGAGCTCCTATCCGCCCTGGTCTACCCCGCCCTGGTCCTGATCTTTGGGGTGCTGGTGGCCATGGCGATTCTGGCCTATGGCGCGCCCGTGCTGGAGCAAATGTATTCCGCCGCTGGCTTGCGCTTGCCGGCCCTCAGTCAGTTTTTTGTCTGGCTGGGATTGCTGCTCAAAAAAACCAGCCCCGGCTTAATGCTAGGATTGGCTCTGGGCTGCCTGTTGGCCCGACGCTGGATGCCCGGCGGAAGTCTGACTCGGCTGGCTCGCAACCTGTTGAGTCGCGTGGGACCGGTCAAGAGTCTGCTGCTGGAGGCAGCCGTAGCGCGTTCCTGTCAGACTATGGCCACCCTCTACAGCGGAGGTGTGCCCGTGCTCAAGGCCCTGGAGCTGAGCGCTCAGGCGGCAGACCATCCGGAGCTCAGACAAACCTTTCTGAGGGTCCGTAAAGAAGTGGCGTCAGGAAGCAATCTTTCCGCACCACTGCTGGCCTCCAGCGTTTTTCCAGCCATGGCCTCCGGAATGATTACCGCGGGTGAAGCCGCGGGTTCACTGCCTGCCATGCTTGAGCATCTGGCCAAATTCTACGAGACCCGACTTGACTTCGCCCTGCGCTCCTTTTCGCGCCTGGTGGAACCCTGCTTGATTTTGCTGGTCGGCTTTCTGATCGGCAGCATCGTGCTGGCGCTGGGGCTACCGTTCATGAATTTGGTGGCGGTGCTGCACTGATGTTCTTTGAGCCCCCACACATTCTGCTGATTGAAGACAACCCGAACGATGCCGAACTGCTGGAAGTGGTGCTGCGCAGCGAAGCCCACGCAGAAGCTCATATCGAACGGGTCAAACGTCTTGGCGAGGCTCTGAGCCGCCTGCGAGGCGTGAGCTACGACCTGATTCTGCTGGATCTGACACTGCCGGACGAACGCGGACTACCCGTCTTCCAGGCCGTGCAGGAGGCCGCTCCCCACCTGCCGATCGTGATTCTGACCGGCCTGGCGGACGAGGCTCTGGCGAGTGAAACCGTGCGTCTTGGGGCCCAAGACTATCTGGTCAAACACGAAGTCGAAGGTCGCACCCTGGCGCGCGCCTTGACCCATGCCATTCAGCGAAAGAAGCTGCAGCTTGAACTGGAGGAAATGCAACGCCGCAAAACCGAGTTTGTGGCCATGGTCAGCCACGAACTGCGGAATCCCATGACCGGGATCGTTGGTTTTGTGCACCTGCTCTCCAAAACGCAGCTGGATGAAGTGCAGCGTGAGTATGTTCAGGCCATCAAGAATGGCTCCAAGTCCTTGCTCGACCTGTTGAACAACCTGCTCGACCTCTCCAGCGCGGAGTCCGGGCACATCTCAATGGACCTTCAACCCCTGGATCTGCGCGAATGCCTGGAAGGGGTGGCGGCCTTTACGGCTCCCCAGGCCCGAGCCAAGGGGTTGGAGATGGTAGCCAGCATTGACCCCCGAATTCCAGATGAAGTACTGGCCGACAACCTGCGCCTGCGCCAGGTGCTGATCAACTTGTTGGGCAACGCCCTGAAATTCACGGAACACGGCTATGTGGGGCTGTTCGCTCGACTTCGGGCTCAGACCGAGAACGAAGTTGTGGTTCGCTTCGTAGTGGAAGACAGCGGGCGAGGCATTCCACCCGATAAACGGGCCTCGATCTTCCAGGCCTTTACGCAGGCCCACAGGGACGACCGAGCCCGTGGGGCCGGTCTGGGTCTGGCCATCAGCCAGCAACTCATTGGTGCCATGGGTGGAGTGCTGGGCGTAGAGAGTCAGCTGGGCGAGGGCACGGCTTTCTGGTTTGACCTGCATTTCGGCGCACGCAAACCTTCCAGGCTGACTCAGCGCCTGCGAGGTCTGCGGGTGATGGTTCAGGAAACGCAACCGCAAACCGCCGAGGCCCTCATCTTCGCTCTAAGTCAGATGGGAGCAAGGGTTTACACCCAGCCGGGAAGCCCCTGCGACTTGATTGTCAGCGACCGACCGGTGGTGCGCTCGGCCATCCCTCATCTGGTCTGCAGCCACGACCGGAGTATGACTTTGCCGATGCATGCCCGCTACATTTCGCGACCGCTACGACTGACCGACCTGGAACCCGTCTGGAAGGCTCCCCCGGTGGCCGAAGTATCCGCCTCCATCCAGCCTGTCGCGGGCAGAGTGCTGGTCGTGGAAGACGATCTGATTTGCGCCCAGCTGGTCAAAGCCGTCTCCCAACAGTGCGGCTACGCTTGCGACCACGCCGAAGATGGGGTGCAGGCCCTCAATCTGGCCGGAAGCCAGCACTACGACCTGATTTTGCTCGATCACCACCTGCCCGATTGCACAGGCCTGGAACTGTCCCAACGTCTGCGCGCCAACGGCTGTGGCAGCCCGCTGGTCTCTCTCAGCGGCTCCCACAAGGCCTGTCACGCCAGCTTTCAAGGCTGCCTGGAGAAACCGCTGGATCCGCCCGAACTGGAAAAACTCTTGCAACGCCCGCCAGCAGTCGACTGGCAGGTGCTGGAGCGCTTCAAGAAGTTCCAGAAGGGAAACAACCAGCACCTCATCCGTGAACTGGTGCTGACCTTCACCAACTCCGCTTCGGAACGCACTCAGACTCTGCGCGCGGCGGCCTTACGCGGCAGTCCCGAGGAAGTGAAGCGAGTCGCTCACCTTTTGAAAGGAGCCGCCGCTTCGGTGGGTGCGGTCGGAGTCGCCGAAGCAGCCGGGCAGCTGGAAGAAGCCCCCGACCAGCCGCGCTTGATTCAGAGCCTGGACTATGAGGTGGCGCGCAGCCTGCTGCTGTTTCGCCAATTCTTGGAGGACAGCTATGTTTAACCTGTTTCGCCGCCCACGGACGCTCGGGTTGGATCTGGGCAGCCACAGTCTAAAATGGACGGTGTTGGATCCGCGCCGAAAGGAAATCACCCACAGCGGAGCCGTGGCTCTGTTTCCAGAGCGCTCTCATCTTCCGCAAGTCCTGGACTGGCACCAATGGGAACGTCGGGTGAGCCGAGCCCTGGAAGAGATCCCCGAGGCCCATTCCGTCTACACTGTGGTGCAGGGCAAAAACACCGTCTCCGGCTACCTTGAATTCCCGGAACTTCCTGAGGAAGAGCTGAAAATCGCGGTGCAGGCCGAGGCGCAACAACACATCCCCTTCCCAGCCGACAGCATCCAGTTCAGCTATACCCGAATCCCTCCCCTGGCGCCCACAGCTGACAAGAAAATCGCCGTCTTCTTTGCGGCCGCGGTGTTGAGTGAGGTGCTGCGGCTGCGCCAAATTCTGGAGCGCACGGGTCGAGCCCCCAACCGCGTGGAAATCCCCGCCCTGGCACTGGCGCGAGAATTCCAGCTCAACCATTGCCCTCCAGAGGATGCCTTTATCGCCCTGCTTCACATCGGATTCTCCTTGTCGCACTGGGTGGTTGTGCGCAACGGTTACCCCTACTATGCACGTGACTTCGCCTTTGGAATGGGAGAGTTCGTCCGGGCCAGCCTCCAAGGACGAAGCTGGAAGGAGGCGGAGGACTCGCTCGAGGAACTGGATTTTAGCGCCCCCAGTGTGGCCGCGCCGCTGTCCAAACTGATTCAGGAACTGAGACGCACGCTGGCGCACTGCACCGAAGCACTCCAGTCGGTGACCCTTCCCCCCCTGCTGGATGTCTATCTATCAGGCGGTGGTGCCTCTTCTTTTCTGGCGCAAACCTTGGGACAACAGCTTCGCCAGCGGATCATTCCGGACACCTGGCACCACCTCAAATGCAATCGCAATCAACCAGCCCTCTTCAAGCTGGCGGCAGGCCTGGCGGCCCAATGATCTACCTGGGCGAGCACGACCCCAAGTGGAGGGACTCTCTGCGGCAGCGATTAGCGGCCTGGGAGTTGCGCTCTTTCGAGGATGCCCAGACGCTCTTTCATGCCCTTCAGGAAGGAGAGCCTCCCGGGCTGCTCCTGCTGGATCTCTTGCTGCCGGGAATGGACCCGTTTCTGATGGTCCGGCTGCTCAAATTCGACGCTCGCTTTGCCCAGATGCCGGTGCTTTGCCTTACACCCTATCAAGAGCCAGGCCTGCCCGATCGGCTCCATCGGCTGGGTGCCCGCGGCTGGCTCGCTCCAGGTGACGACCCCGCCCTGTTTCTGGAGGCGGTGGGAGCCTTGCTGAGCCGATTCCTGGTGCCAACAGTAGGTGGATCCCATACGCTTTCAAGCTTTTGAGCTTAAGCTGGCCAAAAGCCAAACATCAAGGAGATGCCCGTGAAGAGAGCACTCGTCGTACTTACCTTATCGCTGCTGGGGCGGCAAGCTATGGCCCTGCCCGTGACCACGGAAATCACCAGGGCTCCGGCCATCCAACTGGTGGAACCGGAGATGGTGGAGCTTCCGGCCGCGCCCGAACCAGAGAACTTTGCCAGCCAACGTCTGATCAAGACCGTCAGAAGCCTGCAATTGGGACCCCAGTCCGGCATCGTCAAGGTGCTGGGCGACAAGAAAAAAGTTCTATGGACCCGAGGCTTTGACGATCAGAAAGTAGCCCGACTCAGCCCCGAGGAGCACCAGGCCATCTTCGTGGCTTTGCAAATCCCGCAGACTCAGATGGTCAGCCTGAGCCAGCAGTTGATGGCCGGCTATTCTCGCCTGCCCCACGCCCAAACGGTGGCTCTACTGGGGGCGGTGGCTCTGGAACCGGCCCTGACCAGGGCCGATCGCCAGCAAATCGAGGATTGGCTAAATCAACTTCTGAAGCGAGAGACCAAGGACATGGTCACCCGTCGCCAGGCACTGCTGGCGCTGGCCTTGCTGCCAGAAGTCGGTGAGACCACCGTTACCACCATGCTGCGCACCTATGAGACCAGCCACAACCTCTGGGAAACCTTTCCAATCGGTCAGTTTGTGCAATACCATGCCGTCGACTTGCTGCAGCGGCCGGACGGAGAGCAAATCAAACAGCGCCTGAGTTCCGTGCCTTCCATCTACACTCCGGTGATGCTGGAGGAAATGGCCCGACAGGATCCTCCCCAGGCCACCTTGATTCTGGACGACCTCCACTAGAAGCTGGAACAGCAGTACCCGGGTCCCGCCCCGGCGGGAGCTCCGAACCTGCCCGAGGTGGGCGGACACGGCTAAGCTCTCTTCAGCTTAACAGTCTGAGGAGAACCATGAACAGCATCGAGATCCGCGTGCGCTATCCCTACAAGGGCGCACAGATGGTCATCTTTACCGAACTCAATTGGGAAGAGCCCCTCCACCCGGTAGAAGTCAATGAAGAGAAACACCTGACCCGCTTTGTGGTGGAAACCGAAAAAACGTTTCTTTACTACAAGCCTTGCCTTCTCATCGATGAGGAACGCCACTTCTGCCGGGGCGCCAACTACCTGGCCATCATGCTTGCGGATGAATACGAGATTTTCCCACACTTTTTTGAAAAGAGCGTGGGCACCATCACCGACATCATGACCTTCGGCGAGGGAGAGGGCGCGCGCTCGGCTCGGGTTTACCTGCCGCCCGGCTACGCCGAAAACTCCCTGCGACGTTATCCCGTCGTCTATATGCACGATGGACACAATCTTTTCTTTCCGGAAGAAGCCTTCAGTGGTCAGACCTGGGAAGTCACCCGCACTCTCAGCCTGTTGGACAACATGAATCTGATCGATCCGGTGATTGTGGTTGCCATCTATCCTAAAGACCGAATGTCCGAATACACCCATCCCGGTTACCAGGAATACGGCAAGTTCATCGTGGAGGTCATCAAGCCCCAGATCGATGAGCATTTCCGCACTCTCACAGAGCCCCGTTTTACGGCCGTGATGGGTTCCTCGCTGGGCGGGGTGGTCTCACTTTATATGGCCTGGGAATATCCCCAGATTTTCGGCAAAGCCGCCTGCCTTTCGTCCACCTTCACCTGGAAGGACGACCTGATGTCGCGGATCCGCGACGAAGACAAACGCGACCTCAAAATCTACATGGATAGCGGCTGGCCAGGCGACAACTTCGAGGTCAGCCGGGCCATGTTTGACCTGCTTCAGCGGCAAGGCTACGAGGTGAACCAGGACGTGATGTATCTCGCTTTCCCAGAGGCGGAACACAGCGAGAACGACTGGGCCACCCGGATTCATATCCCCTTTCAGTTTCTCTTCGCACGCTACGCACAGAACGACATTCAACGCCTGCGGGCCGGCAAGCAACCCGCCAAAAATCCCCAATCGGTATCAATCTAAGGAGACCTCTATGCGCAAGACAACCGTAATTCTCATGGCATCCCTGGCCCTGCTGGGCGGGTGCTCGACTCCCGAGACCAACAGCTCGGCTGAACGCGCAACCACCACCGAAACCACGGAGCGAGCCGTGCCCAGTGTAACCCAGAACAAATCCACCGTGGTGTCGGTCGAAGCCAACGGAAATAAACGGACCGATGGTACCTACCAAAGCGCCCATAGCGATGAGAACGGGGCCAGAGCCTCCGTGCAGGTGCATTCGCAAAAGTCTGACGCCAGCGGGAGCACCAGTTCGCGGGATAAAGTCCTCAAGGTCTCTTCCGAAGGCGAGGATGCCACCAGCCTGGGCTTTACTCAGGACGACAAGAATGTGGGCGTAACGGGTTCCAACGTAACTAAAGAATTCAACGTGGATGGCCAGGATGTGGCCGTCTCCGGAAGTGGCAACACCCTGACCTTCAAAGGCAAGACCCACGGCCTCTCCGTGACCGGCAATGACAACCACATCCAGGTCGAGAATGCCCAGATGCTGGACGTCAACGGCGAAAACAATCAGGTCATCTACACCGGCACCAAGCCCGAAATTACTCAGGCTGGGCAGGGCAATCAGGTCAATCCCCAGTAGCCGTGAACCGCTTTGGGCAACTCCTCAAGGAGACCTATTCTGAGTGGTCTTCCAACAAGGCCCCACGCCTGGCGGCTGCGCTGTCCTATTACACGCTGTTTGCCATGGCTCCCCTGCTGGTGATTGTGGTTCAAATCGCGGCCATCATCTTGGGAGCTGGGCGGGCGGCCGGCCATCACCGGGCCCTCAGGGAGATTCTCATGCACCATCTGGGCGCACAACTCGGCCCGGCAGGGTCAGAGGCGGTCGGTCAACTGATCGACACCACCGTGGCCAGTCAGGGGCAGGGGCTTCTTCCGGCCGTGCTGGGCTGGGGCGTGCTCTTATTGGCCGCCATCGGCCTGTTCGGAGCCCTTAAAGACGCCCTTAACACCATCTGGGAATTACCCCCGCCGCCTCCCCGCAGTTGGTGGCACCTCATCCACGATCGAGCGGTTTCTTTTTGTATGATCGCGGGCCTGGCCGGCTTGCTGTTGCTGGCACTGGCCAGCAGTCTGGTGCTGGCGGCTCTCCCTCTGAATGGTCAGGCCTTGCAGATCCTGAACACCGGGGTGGCCTTCGCGCTGGCAACTTGCCTTTTCGCTTTCATCTTCAAATACTTACCCGACCTGCGCATCCGCTGGGCGGATGTTTGGGTGGGCGCGTTGTTGACCACCTTTTTGTCGGCCGCAGGCCAGCTCTTGCTGGGTGTGTATCTGAGTCATCTGGCCGCAACATCCACTTTTGGCGCGGCGGGCTCGATGGTGGTGCTGCTGGTGTGGGTCTATTACCAGGCCCAGATTCTGCTTTTTGGAGCGGAATTTACGCGCATCTACGCCAGCAGCTGTTGACATTCAGCGAGTTTTTGGCGTCATCGAGGCCTCAGGCTCCTAGAAGAAATTCGTCTTGAGAATGTTGTGAGTGCGCGTGTAGACCATCTGGCGCTCGGCTTTGAGCTCCTCTGGCTTCTTGCAAATGCGCTTCTCTCTAAATTCCGCCAGGGCCCGCGCCATCAGCTTGGCCGAGGAAAACCGCTCGTTGCGATCGATGGCCGTGGCCCGGTCCAACAGGGGCTGCAGTTCGTCGTGGGAGGTGGCGTTATAGCTGCGGATGCGTTCCAAGCGGCGGGGAGTGCGAGGCGGTCGTTCGTCGGTTAAGAGTTCCCACATCAGCACACCCAGTGCGTAAAGGTCGGCTCGAGCATCGCTCTGCATTCCGCTTTGAGGATACTGCTCGGGAGCGGCGTAGCCGGGCGTACCCAGGCAGACCGTATCCTGGCAGCGCCCGAGCACCTCGGTCACCTCGTCTGCTTCTTGGAGGGGCATACAGTCCAGAGCCTGCTGATTCTGATTGGACAGCCGGCAGATACCGAAATCGATCAGCTTGATGGAGCCATCCGAGGCCAACATCAGATTACCCGGTTTCAGATCGCGAAAAATAATGGGGTTGGGGCGCTGAGCGTGCAGGTAGGCCAGGGCCTCGCAGATGTGTTCGGCCAGGCCCACCACAAAATCTTGCAAAAACGCCCCCCGATTGGCGTTGAGCACCTGGCGCAAGGTGTAACCAGGCACATATTCCATGACCAGGAAGAGGGAATTGCCCTGAGTAAAAAAGTCCCGCCGGGCGACGATTCCGGGATGACTGAGCCAGGACAGAACCTTCTGCTCCTGATCGAAGAATTTGCTCAATTCGTCCAGCGAATGCTTGGACTCCAAAGTCAATTCGGTTTCCTTAATTGCCCAAAACCGGTCCAAACTCGTGACGTCCACGGCTTTGAAGACGGTCCCGAAAGCCCCGCGTCCAAGTTCCTTGAGCAGTGCGTAACGGCCCACCTCGCGGATGACGCGATGATCCTCAAGATTGATCGGCGGTCGCCTGGCAGGCGCTGCCGGCCGGGTCGGGGCGACAGGGCTGGGAGCAGGCGGCCGACGATAACGATGACCCAGCCAGAAGCAGAGCTGGAAAAAAGCCAGCGCCACCAAGGGCACGGTAAAGATCGTGGACCAGGCCAGCACCGAGTCCATGGTCGTCTGCCAGGAACCGCTGGCATAGTAGACACCAACCGTGCAGATCACGGTCAGAAGTCCCAAATTCAGCCACATCCATTGGCCGCGCATGGCGCCCATTTCGCCGCCGAGGAGAATGATCCCGCGCCCACGAATTGCCTGAGCTCATGGCGAAGGAACGGGAAGTTCCGGGAGAGGGCACGCTGGTTCTGGGCAATTCTGGCCAGGCGGGCGGCGGAGAATTCCCGGTATTGCGCTTTACCACCGGTTCTCAGGCGGGCAAGACGGTGCGTTTGGAAAACGGCACCCTGACCCTGGGCCGGGGGAGTGAAAACGATCTGGTGGTGGACGATCGGGGCGTCAGTCGCCTGCACCTGAAGCTCATCGTGCAGGGCAGCCGGGTTCACCTCTACGACCAGAACTCGACCAATGGCACTCAGGTGGGCGCCAGGCGCGTGGACCAGGCGCTGCTGGAAGATGGAGATCTCATCCTGGTCGGCACCAATGTCAAGATGCGCTTCCTGTTGCTGGCCCCCGAAGAACGCGAGAACGAGCAAAAGCTTTATGAAGGGGCCCATCTGGACTCCCTCACCAACGTGGCCAACCGGCGAAGCTGGACGCAACAGGCTGAAAAGGCGCTGGCACAGGCAGCCCAGCGCCAGCGAGCTCTCAGCCTGGCGATTTGCGACCTGGACCACTTCAAGCAAATCAATGATAACCACGGTCATGCAGCGGGCGACGCAGTACTGGTAGAGTTCTGCCGGCGCACTCGAGGACTGGGCAAGGACGTGCTGGTGGGCAGATTAGGGGGCGAGGAATTTGCCATCCTGCTGCCGGGATTTGAAGCCGAGCGGGCCCTGACCAGAATGCAGCGCTTGCGGGCCGAGGTGGAGTCTCCTCATTTTATAGTGGACAACGAAAAATCGCTGGCGATTACGGTCAGCATCGGTCTGGTGACCGCTCCCAATGCGGCCGGGGCCCGCCTCGACGAACTGATCAAGCGCGCTGACACAGCCCTCTACGCCGCCAAACAGGCCGGCCGCAATCGAGTCCAATGTGCCGCTCCGGAAAACCGGAACGTGCCCGAGGAGGAGACCACTCCCTTAAAGCTACGGCAGAAACGGCGCAATACCCGCACGCCTTGCGAAGGCGACATCTACCTGTGCTGGCAAGGCAAAGACCTGGTGGCCGAGATCTGCGACATCGGCATTGGCGGCCTGAGCGTGAAACTCAACCCCGTGCTGGAGCCCGGGGAAGTGGTCCAGGTGCGCTCACCCTTCCACCAACTTTCGGTGGTGAGGGCCTCAGTCAAATGGGTGCACCAGGACCGCATGGGTCTGAATTTCCTGGATTCTCCACAAGAACTGCGCAATTCGTGGGTCAACGCGGTGCTCAAAGAACTGGGCCTGAACGCTCAAACGGTGAGAGAACGACGCCAGCATTCTCGCCTGCCGGTGAAGCTTCCCATGACCTTGCAGGCGCCCGTAGGAACCTACTCGGCTACGGTTGTCAACCTGGGCCTGGGTGGAGTCTGCGCTCGCTCTGACCTGGCACCGCCGCTCGGATTGACCGGGACTCTCCAATTGGGCGAGCTGAAAGTCCACGCCAAGGTGGTCTGGGTGAAGGCACCCCACTATGGCCTGAAATTCGCGCCTCTCGGCAAATCCCAGGCTCGCTACATTCAAAAAATCGTGGACGATCTTTAAGCATTCTTTACAATCTCTTTAGAGAGCCGGCATTTCTCTAAACAGTCCTGCGCTCTAATGGATTTATGAACTCAACTTTATCCATAATTTAGGTCCGGATCAGACTGCGCAACAGAACCCCAATGAAAGCAGCCTACTCTGGGAGTGAGCATTCGAGCTCGCACCACACCCCAGGAGGACACAATCATGGCGTTCGGTATCAGTGGATTCGGCAACAACTCTTACAACCAGGGAATACAAGGCTTGCAGCCACCGCCCCCGCCTCCACCGCCCCAGCAGTCCTATGCCGACACCGGCCTGGATTGCACCAGTTTTAGCGGCGACGCTCTGGGCTCGCTGAACGGCGACAACCTCAACGGTCAGATGCAGGCAATTCTTCAGAACCTGATGCAAGGCGGTAGTAGCGCCTTTTAACCCACAATGAGAGAGAGGCAAGCGGCGACCGGGGGGCGCCGCCAGAACAGGAATGGAATCAAAACCCCGGATTCTCGTCGTTGATGATGAAGAGTCGATCGTCGACTCGATCAGTTTCGCCTTAGAACGCGAAGGTTACGAAGTTCAATGCGCCGGAAGCGCGGCCGAAGCTTTGAAAGCTCTGGACGGCGCGCTGCCCGACCTGGTCCTGCTAGACGTGATGTTGCCAGACCGCTCCGGTCTCGACCTGTGCACCTTCATTCGCTTCCTGGGAGAGGCGCCGATTCTCATGCTCAGTGCCCGCGACAGCCTGGAGGACAAGGTTCAGGGCCTGGAGGCCGGCGCCGACGACTATCTGGTCAAGCCATTCAAATTCAAAGAGCTGCTGGCGCGCGTTCGGGCCTTGATGCGCCGCTGGAGAAAATGCGAAGAGGCCAACACACTCCAGTTGGGCGACCTGAAGCTGGAACCCGCCCGTCGAACCATCTTTCAATCCGGCGAAGCTCTGGACCTGACCCTGAGAGAGTTCGAACTCTTAGAATACTTCATGCGCCGACCCCGCCGCGTTGTCACCCGTGACGAGTTACTGAATCGGGTCTGGCATCTGCCCACGCCAGCCGAGACCAATGTGCTGGAGGTGCATATCAGCTCACTCCGGCAGAAGCTCAGAGACCCCGAAAAGAAACTCATTCGCACGATTCGAGGCGTAGGTTACACTCTCGGTGGCTAGCCGCCGAGAGCCTTCATGTTCAGGCAGCACCGGCCGGCCCGACCCGACCAGCCGGATTGGCCGCCTCTCGCTGGGCTGGCTGGGAACCAGCCTGCTGGCGACCGTACTGACCGTGTTACTGGGGTTGACCAGCCTGGTCAGCTACAAGGTGATGAAGGATGTCTTGTGGGTGAGCAACCTGCGCAATATGGATTATCAGGTTTTGTCGGCGGCTGGAATGGTGCCGGGGAAGATGGTGTCCGAGGTCAGTCAGGACGAGTTTCGCCTGCTCATCCACGAGGGCGTGCAGGCTCCACCTGACTGGTGCAACCAGGCCGAGCGTTTCAGCGGGGGCGTCTACGCGGTGCAAATTCTGGACGCGAAAGGACAACTGCTCTCCCTCTATCCGCCCGGCCGGCGCCCCTTTACACCGGCCCCGGAGCGTTTAGAGCAACTGCGGCAACGATTTGTGGACGGAAGGGGACCGGTTCGCATCACTTACGAAGCGGAGGGCGGTCGCCAGATTCTGATTGTTCCTCTGAGTCAGGCCGGACAACTGGTCGGTTTCGTGACACTTTCTACCAACTGGTTTCCCAGCGAGAACTTTCTCTCGGTTTTTGCACAGGCGGCCGGCTTGATTACGGCCGGCATCGTGCTGGTGGTGGTGCTGATCTATCTGGCCGTGGTGCGCCAATTGAGCACTCCGTTGCAACGGGTGCTGGAATGCGCGCGATTGGTCACGGGTGGCGATCTGAGCGCACGCACCGGGTTAAGCGACCAGACCAACGAGATCTATCAGGTGGGCGCGACCTTCGACCGCATGTTGGACCGTCTGGAGTGGCTGTTTCAAACGCAAAAGAACTTTGTGGCCGACGTCTCGCACGAACTGCGCACTCCCCTGACGGCACTCACTGGCCAACTGCACGTGATTCGGGCCCTAAGTGACCATCCGCAAGATCGGCGAGGCGAGCGGGCCTTGAAGCGCTGTGAAAAAGAGACCGAACGAATGGTGAAGCTGGTGGAAGACTTGCTTGGCCTGATGCGTGCCGAGGAATTGCCTCCGGCTAGGGATTTCTTCTCCGCAGCCGAGCTGATGGCTGACTGCATCCAGGAGATCTCGGCCCCCTTTGGTGAATCCCGAGTGACTCAAAGACCCGGAGACGCGCTGATTTGGGGCCAGCGCGAAGCATTGAGGCGAGCTTTGCTGAACGTCCTGGAGAATGCCTGCAATTACTCACCCCCCGGCAAACCGGTCGAAGTCTGGGTCGAGGAAACCTCGGAGCTGCAGATTCTGCATGTGCTGGACCAGGGTCAGGGAATCTCCCCGGAATGGATCCCGCGCCTGGGACAACGGTTCTTCCGGCCCGATTGGTCCCGTTCTCGCCAGACGGGCGGTTCGGGTCTGGGTCTTTCCATCGTCAAATCCACCCTCCAAAGGCACGGAGGAAAGCTGGTGATCAGCAGCGAGCTGGCGCGCTTTACCAAAGTCTCCCTGGAACTCCCCAAAAGCCTGAGGGGAGAATCAGGCTGAAATCAGCTTCTTCTCGCTCAGCCATTCCAGGTCTCGGATGGCTTCGCTGACCTGTACGGGTGAAACAAGATGCAGTTCCTGATCGGCATACAGTTTACCCAGGCAGACGACGCATCCCGAGATTTGCTCCAAGGGAATGCCCTCGTTCAGGTCCAGGCGGAATGAGCCGCGCTGCAATTCTAGCAAGCAGCCGGACTCCACATCGCCTCTCCGCCAACCACGGGATTCCAACGCCAGCACGTGACCGGCATGCACACTCATTCCCTCATACAAGTCCAGTTCCCGGCCTTCGAATCCCCCGGGCAAATGATGAACCGAACGATCCACCTGCGCAAAGGGTTGCAAAATTCGATAATCGGCCAGGATCTGCCGCCACTCGGCCAGGGAGCCATCCAGAGGGTGAACCAGGCCCACCGTTCCAGCGACCTCGACCAACTGGTCGGCAGCGTTGGCATAGGTTCCGTCTTCGGCCACGCGGAAGCTGGAAATCAATCGGTCGTCCTCGTAGATGCCCCAGACCAGACGGCGCACCAGATGAATCAGCAAAGGGTGATTGACCAGCAGTTCCCGAAAATCTTCACTGCTCCAACGTCGACGGGAGGTGAGAGCCAGCTCCAAACGAGCCAGTTGCACGCTGACCACGGTTTTAGCATCTTTCTTGAGAGCCTTCCAGGCTTCTTGAACCTCAGCCGGTGCGCTCTTGGGAATGTTCGCGACAGGGGTCAGCAGTTCATCAAAGCTGACCCCATAGGCTGCCAAAGACTCGGTTTCTAAGTACGGAACCAGGCGATCGCCCAATTCATCCAGACTCAGACCGCGTTCCTCAGCCACCTCCTGAATATGCTCCAGAGCCTTGTCTTGCAGGGCTTTGGAGCGAACCTTTAAGGCAATCCCGTGAAGATGGGTGAGGGCGACGTCCGAGCCCAGATAACGCAAGATGTCCAGCCCGACGGCGGCCCGAGCGGAGAGACCCTGGTTAGGCCACTTGCGCAGCTCCGGGGCCAGCCTGCGAGCCGCCTCGTCTCCGCCCCAGTAGGCCAGAATGCGAAAACCCCAGTCTTCCTTGGGAGGCCCACCCGCCTGGAGCCATTGCTCGAAGACGGACCAGGCGAAGGCAGCCAGACTGGAAGGCTCGCACTCGGTCTGAAAGAGGCCCGGGTAGGGAGCATCGAGAGAGGAAATGGCGGCCATGAAAGCCAGGTTGGACATCGACGCGCAGGTCAGGGTGACTCCCTTCAAAGTTTGGGGGGCCCGGGCCAGATCGGGTCGGAACCAGGCCGGCAGGGCGGGCATGCGGGCAGGCAACTCCTGCAGCGGATCATAGGACAGGATTTGCTCCAGAGCCGGACCCGGGGCCAGTTTGTAGAGAAGCTCCCGCTGTCCCCTGGCGGCCAACCAGCGCAGCGCCGCCTCGGCGTAGCCGCGGGGCTTGCCGGCCGGGCCCAGAGCCAGCGGGAGCAATCCGTGGGCGGCTGCCACAGGATAGCGAAGAAACCAACCAGAGGCCAGTTTGCGAAACTTCTTCTTGGTGGCCCAGGCCTCAGCCCAAACGGGCGCCAGGCGAGCGGATTCCACCAGGCTCAGGGCCGCATAAATCACGTCCGGGGCCACACTCAGACAGGTCAACAGACCGGGCAACCCCTGCGTGCCAAAGCAAGCCAGGATCCGCTCGGCCACGCTGATGAAATAATTATTGCGCAGGGAGTAGGGATTCCAGCGTCGGGCAGGAGACTCGTTCCAGACCTTGAGAGCCCAGGCCCGGTCGTCCAGTTCGCATAATTCCTCCGGAAAGAAGGAATCATTGGGCAGTTCATCCCACAGCTCTCGGTACTTCGTCGATTTGCGCTGTTTGGTGTGTTCTAGAATAAACTGAAGACGAGCCGGCGAGAAGTGCACCACTTCGGGCAGTTCTGGCAAGGTGACGGTCTCTATCAGAGGCCTGGTTTTGGGGAGCCTGTGATCCCAGGGTGGCCGACTGAGCAGGGTCGGCTGCTCTCCGGCTGGCTCGGCGGGCGCAGACTGCGATGAAAGCGTGCTTTTGGCAGCATAAGCGTGGGCGATCGGAGCGTAGGCTTTGTCCTTGATGCGAGCCTGAAGCCAGGGCCCAACCCCGGGATGAGAGAGTTCGCAGAGAAGTTCACCCAACAGACGCTTGTGTCCAGCCTTTTCGGCGGATTCGCCGAGCACTCGAAGTCCTTCAAAGCTCTCGTCGCCCAGACGCGCCATACTGGAGGGCAGATAGTCGGTCAGCTTGATTCCCGTCCATTGCTCCATGGCCAGGTAATTCTTCAAGTGGGCACAGAGCTGCGCGAATTGCTGGCCGGTACGAGCGCTAGCCAGTAATCCCAACCCGCGCATCGCCTGAGGCAGAGACAAGACCTCGGACACGGCCTGGTCCACCAAATCTTCTTCGGTTGGAAAGGCGAAGGCAGCCAACCAGGCCACCTGACCCCAGGCAAGGCGCCTTGCCAGGCCCAGCGCCTGGTCATAGTCAGATTGGGAAGCACCGGCCAGCTGACCCCTCAGAGCCTTCCAGGGGCCGATGTATGGAAAGAACGAATTAAAGGCGGCGTCCCGGCTCCGCTCCCCACCCTCAGTGTATTCCATATTAAGCAACAGGGCGTGGGTCGCACCCACTACACCAGCCCGGGCACACCAGAGATAGACCATGTCCGCGCCGATTTCATGAGCTCGATCCCAGGCCCGGTCGTTGCCGCCCATCATACACAGCAGGGCGGCTTCCACTTCGGGCACGAAGCTTTCAATCTGGTCGATCGATCCGCCCACCCGTTGAGCCAGCAGGGACTGATGCTGAGGCTCAACCTGGGCTTTGAGTTGAGCGAAGCCTGGCTTCAGTGCCTCCAACGCGCGTACTTGGTGCAGTCGGGAGACCGCTTTCTTCAAGTCGTAGGAAGGGGCTGGCACGGGGCCGCCCCGCCAGGCCAAAACTTTCTTCAGCAAAGAAACGGACGGTTCCATCCTGCCGATTTGGACGTCAAATCGACGGGTCCTTCCGACGATGCAGGACTGTAACGCGGCTGACACAGGGCACCCCTAGACTAAGGGTGTGAAACGTTTGCCGAAAGTTTTTCTGGTTGTGCTATCCCTGGTCGGACTGGGCGCCGTCCTCTGGCACTGGGCCCAAAACCCCGTGCGTCTCCGACCGGGTGAACACCGAGGGGTTGACGTTTCCGCCCACCAGGGCAGCATCGACTGGCGGA
Source organism: bacterium (assembly GCA_018266105.1). Lineage (GTDB taxonomy): Bacteria > Vulcanimicrobiota > Xenobia > Xenobiales > JADMJV01 > JADMJV01. The sequence continues at coordinate 47,854 of JAFEBA010000110.1, forward strand.
CGGTGGCCAATTCGGGAATTGAGTTCGCCTACATCAAGGCCACTGAGGGTGGAGATTGGGTGGATGACCACTTTCAACGCAACTGGAGGGGGGCCGGGCAGGCCGGCCTGCGCAGGGGAGCCTACCATTTCTTTACCCTGCGTCGACCCGGACTGGACCAGGCCGAGAACTTTTTGAAAACGGCTCCGCCCGAGCCGGACAGCCTGCCACCCGTAATCGATCTGGAATTCGGCGGTAACACCCGGGTCCGGCCGGAGAAGGCCACCGTCCAGCGACAACTTTCCATCTTCTTGCGGCGTGTTGAATCGGCTTATCAGCGCCGGGCGCTGCTCTATCTGCTGCCCGAATTTGAGGCGGCTTATGGCCTTCAAGCAGCCTTCCCGCGCCAGCTTTGGGTGCGTAGCCTGCTGATGCGGCCGGATGAGCACACGACCTGGAAAATCTGGCAATATACCCCGCTGGGTCAGGTTGCTGGAATTCAGGGAAATGTCGATCTGAACGTGGCGGCTGGACTTTGGGATTAAAGCGATTGCCCGGAGGAGATCCAAAACCCACGGCATCTCTTGCACTCCGCGCCCGGTCGATTGGCCCGCAGTTGAGGCTGCAGAGGTTGGCGGCAGCGAGGGCAGTTGCCCCCTTCGGGAGGAGCTTGAAAGGTAAAGTCCGGACGAACCTTGAGCAGCCACTCCAGTTCGGCATAATCCAGCCAGAGAGTCCGACACTGAAAACAACGGTCCAGGACGATATCCAGCACCAACTTCTGCATAGAACTGGCACAGCCCGGGCATTCTAACAACTCCTGACTCTGGGCCCGGCGGCGACTGTCCAGAACGCAATGTAGAAGTGATAGCAATGCCTCGGGCTCTCTCCAACCACCACCGCGAAAGACCACCGAGTCATCGACAACTTCCGCCTGCCAACCGTCGGGCACTTGCAGCTCGGAGTTCGATGCCCGCACCGGCCAGTTCTTTGAATAGAAACACCGGATCGTCACTCCGCCCTCCTCCGCTCGCAGCAACAAATGAGTGCCGTCGGGCAGGAGGCCTTCCAGAACCAGCCAGTCCGGCTCCGCGACCGGAGCAGACAGTCCGAGCCTCAAGCTGCTGGCCGGGTCAAACACCGACAGCAGCGCGGCCACCAGATTTCTCCACTTCTTGCGCTCGTTCATGTCCTCGCGCAAAGCCTGGACCTGACCCTGCTGGGGAGCAAACGGGGCGGGGTTGAACATCGCCGCCAGTGAGGCCCAGAAACCCATGGGAGGAGGGGTGGAAGACCTCCGCGCGGGCGCGGCCGATGGCTCAATAAAGCTCTGCAGCAGCTCCTTCACCAGCCTTCCGGGGTCGTCGCGCTCCAGCCAGGTTCCCTGAGTATGGTAGACATTCAGGAGACTTCGGCAGTCTTCAGCCAGGCTCGATTCGGAAGCTGCCACGGAGGCCAGCCAGGGTTGCGCCAGATGTCGGAAACCCGGTTTCAATTCAGCGTAGTCTAGAATGAACTGACCAGCGACTTGCTGAGCCAGTTCTGTCACCTGAGCAAGCACTTCCTGTTGCTCCTGACTTTCGATTATGGACGTGCGCGAGAGGTTCAGACCGATCCCCGGCCAGCTCACCACCGCTCGAAAACAAAAGGGGCAGGGAACCTCCACCGGAATGAGCAGCCCATCATAGAGGAAGGCGATCTGGCCCGGGCTCTCGCGATGCCAGCTGTCCAGCGCCAGCAGAACCGAGAAGTTGCCAGAGTGAGCGTGCTCTCGAACAGTTACATTGGAGACCAGTCGCTCCATCAGGGGCGATTGGTCGGTGCCTCGCCAGTAATGCTGCCCGTGCACCAGGTCGGCGGGTAGCCGGAAACCCAGGTCTTGACGCCGGTTCACGCAAATCTTCAACAACTTCTGGGGAATGCGATCGCATAGATAGTTGAACTTCTCGTATTCCCACTGGCTACCGTTGGCTTGCTGGCGGATGATCAGAAAACGCACCCGCTCGGCCGAACCGTTTAACAGGCGCCAAACCCTTGTGGTGCCGGGGGTGACCTGCAGTCGCTGACAACCGGATTCGACGATGATTTCTTGGGGCTGAGTGCCGAGAGCGGCGGTGAGAGCAAAGGCCAGGTGGCCGACCCTTCCAGGCTGACTGCTGCCGCTTTCTTCCAAGACTTGTTGCAGCTCGTCGGGTTGAAAAATCTGCCCATCGAACTCCACACAGATCTGATCGATGCCAATGGTCACAAGGAACTCGGTGGCTCCGCCGGCGACCGCCGCGGCCCCCAGCCAGAGCACAAAATCCTGCGGACGCTCCACCTGAAAGCGCCGCAACTTATCCACGGCCCGGCTGGAGTCGATGGTAAAGACCCCGCTCGAATCCAGCCGGGCTTCGTCCCTCATGGCCGAGACGATCGCTTCCAAAGCGCTGCGGACCTGTTTGGCTTCGTCGACGTCAGCCTGAGAGTTCATGTGGCGAGATCAAGTTCCATCCACACGTCGGCCCGAGCATAACCCGGAGGATGATCGGCGGGAAAGGGATGGTGCTGAAAGCCGTTCTTGCGGTAGAGCCTGATGGCCGCTTCGGCCTTATGGTTGGTCTCCAGCACAATCTTACGAGCGCCCAGCATACGCGCTTTGGCAATGGCGTGGCGCATCAACCTTTGCCCCACTTGACGACCACGAGCACGGGGAGTCACCACCATCTTACAAAGTTCGTAGGTCTGCTCATCCACCCTGCGCAAAGCCGCTGTCCCCAAACACTCCGCCTGGACTTTGGCCATAAAGACATGCCCACCGGGACGAATGAGGGTCCCCACCGGGTCTTCGGCCTGGCGCAGGTCTTCCGGCTCAACCTGATAGTCGGTTCGAACCCAGTCCAGAACCAGTTCTCGATAGACCTGGGCCATCTCGGGCTGAAACTCGACGATCACCACTTCTTCCAGTTGCTTGCCTTTGGCCGTGTCGCGAATGCGCTGATGAAAAGGTTTCTGATCAAGCTCCCATTCAAGCCGCTCCAACACGCTGAGCACGTCATAGCCGCTCTCCTGGATCACCAGCATCGCGGCCCGCTCCACATCCTCCCAAAGCTTTTGCATTTCAGGCAACACAGCCAGGGCCAAATCGGAAAGAGTGAGCAGGCGCCGGCGCCCATCTTTCTGATCTCGACTCTGCACCAGGTAGCCGGCCTTCAACATCTCCTGAGCCACCTGATGCACGGCGGGATGGCTGATGTGCAGCGCCCGCGCGATCTCGACCACCGACATGGCGCCATCTCGGGCCAACAAATAATAGATGGTCACCCAGCGCGGCTCAAGACTGATATGGCGCTCGCGAAAAACCACCCCGACGTCGTTCTGAAATCGATCGGCCAATCGTTTCATCCGAGAGGCCAGAGTCAGTGCCCCCAGTTCCTTGATCAGATCTACGCTCACAAGACCACCTCTGTCGCAATATAGGTAAGCACTTACCTATATTACGACAGAACCACCACCGTGACAAGCCTGGACCTCGGCTGTTATTTGGCGGCGCTGAGGGGCTGAGGGAAATCCTGCGGCAGGGCTTTCTGCCAGGCCGGCAGGACGTGCAACTGCTGATACCATGCGCGCACGTAGGGGTAGGACTCGAGCGGGATACTGGCGGCTTCGTGATAGACCAGGTAAGCGCCCAGAGCGAAGTCAGCCAGACTTAAATCTTCACCCAAGACCCAGCCCGGCTGGCGGGCCAGATGGTGTTCCAGAATCGCCGCCAGAGGGTGAAATGAAGCTTCGGCCTGGGCCAGTGCGGTCAGATCGGGTTCGCGATGGTGAATCATGGGCTCCACCATACGCTGATACATCATGGGCTTGATGGCGGGGGCCCAATGGCACATGCTCCAACACATCCAGCGCCAGCATTCGGCCTGCTGCCAGGCATCCTTGGGAAATAGAGGGCTGTTGTGGCCCAGATAATAAAGGATTGCATTGGATTCCCAGAGTGTCCTGGCCCCGTCTTCCAAGGTCGGCAGCAACCCGTTGGGATTCTTGGAGAGAAATTCTGAACTGCGGCAGAAACCCGAATGAGGCTCGATTTCAACCTGTTCCAGTTCAAATCCGAGGTAGTTGGCGACTGCCACCACTTTGATGCAATTGGGAGATGGAGAGTGAGTGTACAGTTTCATTCTTTCATGCTAATGAGGGCCGGTCGGACCATCTATGACGCGTATCAAGAACGGAGGAGTGCCTCAGGATTGCTTGACATCTGCAGGCTTCGCACTGGCCGGCTGGAAAAGCGCGTTCATGAAAAAGATCCTGCTGCTATTGACTCTTATGTCCCTTCCGGCCTTCGCCGCTCCTTCCACGGAAGCCCCGGCCCTGGCCGCCGCCAACGACTTTGTCAAACTCGTGGACGCCGCTCAGTTTGACAAAGCCTACGATGCCTTTTCTAACTTCGGACAGAAGGCCGTGGGTAAAGAGCAATTTGTAACCATGATGAGAGACGTCCAGGACAAAATCGGCACCCAGACCAGCCGCAAGTTGAAATCCAAGCAGTTCACTCACGAGCTGCCCGGGGCACCCAAGGGCGACTACTGGGTCTTTGACTACGAAACCAACTTCTCCAAGAAAGGTCCTTCGGTGGAACGGGTCACTTCCATGCTGGAGGGCAAGGCCTGGAAAGTGGCAGGCTACGTGCTGGCCAAGTAACTTCTTCCGTCGAATGATTTTGGGCCTTCGGTTCAGGGATTTGACCTTCATGATCTACATCATCTCACCGAACCCGCCTGGGGATTATGCTCAGGCGATATGCTGAAGATCAACCTGCCCCCCACCCCCTTGATCCCGATCCAGTTGGAACCGGGCTCGCCCACCATCTGGGCCAAGCTGGAATTCCTCAATCCCAGCGGCTCAGCTAAGGACAGAATCGCGCGTCATATCCTGATGAAAGCTTACCGTCAGGGCCGCCTTGAGCCTGGAGACTGGGTGGTTGAGGCCTCCAGCGGCAGCACCGCCATCGCGCTGGCGATGGCTTGCGCCGGAATGAATCTGCGCTTTCTGGCCGTTCTGCCGGAGGGAGCCAGCCAGGAGCGGCTGCTGACCATTCGAGCTTATGGCGGCGAGATCCTGACCTTGCCGCGGGAAGCTGGCATGGGCGCGGCCGTGGCCCGGGCCGAAGAGGAGGCCCGACAGCGCGGCGGGTTTGCCACTCGCCAGTTCGAGAATCCGGACAATTGCGAAGCTCATCAGATCTTCACGGCCGCTGAAGTCCTCACTCAAATTCCGGATGGGAAAGTGGATGCGATCGTTTCCGGTGTGGGAACCGGGGGCACTCTGGTGGGACTCTGGCAGGGCTGTCGCCAGCAAAATCCAGCCTGCCAGCCCTGGGCCTGCCGTCCGGTGACGCTCTCACGTGAATTGGAAATCGAGTGCTGTAGCTTCAGTGCCCGAATCCCCGGGGTCCTGGATGGCTTCTCCAGCCTATACCAGCCACATAAACTGCCCGGTCTGCATCAACTCGAAATCGAGGACCGCCTGGCGTTAGGCACGGCCCGCCGCCTGATTCGGAGAGGATTTCCGGTAGGACCAAGCTCCGGACTCAACTTCGCGGCGGCTTTGCTGGCTGCCGCTGAGCTGGGCGACAAGGCCCAGATCGTGACGGTGTTTCCGGATCGGATGGAACGCTACTTCTCGACCGAGCTGTTCAACCTTGAAGGCGACCTTGCTGTTGCGGGATCTGCACCGGCTGGCCGCTGAGAAGGCCTTGCAACTCCGGGATGTGATCGGTGGTCAGAGCATCACAATGCAGATCGGCCAGTCGCTTCATGTCCCGAGTGCGGTTGACCACCCAGGCGTCCACTTTGAGACCGGCCGAATGCGCCTGCTCGATATAGTCAGCGTTAACCAGGCTGAAATGCGGCGCCAGATAGGTAATCCCCAGCTCGTCCCGAGTTTTTTCCATATCGATCGGGCGCCCTGAGTAGAGATAGCCGGTCGGCAGAGCGGGGTCCAGTTCATGCACCTTTTTCAGAGACTCCTCATCAAAGGAGATCACGGTGGTGCGTCCGTCCGCCTGAGCGGCGTCCAGCTGGTCCACCAGAATCTGCTCGATGCCTTCGTGGCGACCTCCCTTGGGGTGTTTGATCTCCACGAAGAGAGGGGTCTGGGTCAGTTGAAGCACGTCGTTCAGCATCGGCACCCCCAGGGCGCGTAGCTCTTGACTGGTCATCTTGCGCACCTCGCCCGGGTTCCCGTGGGTGCGCTCCAGCGTATCATCGTGGATGACAGCCAGATCTTTATCCAGCGTCAGATGAATGTCCAGCTCTAAAACGTCCGCGCCGTCTTGAACGGCCTGCTGGAAAGCTGGCAGCGTATTTTCGATGGCGTGCTGGGCCGAGCCGCGGTGGGCGACGGCCAGGGGCTTGTTTTGCGTGGTCGTGATCACTCGCTCATTCTAAGCTCTGGCTCCAGGCAAGGAGTGAATTGAATGTTGCCGTTCAGCGCGGCCGGGGGAGATCGGTCGCTAAAAACTGACCCGAATGCTGGGAGCGGGAGTGGAATACCGCAAACCGGTATCCTTCAGCAGCCCGAAATTCGTATCCACCGGCACCACCAGCCGTTGGCCAGGCTCGGCCGCCGAATCCGGGGTTGCGTGAGGGAAGTAAAATTTGAGCTGGTGCTTGACCGTTGCTCCGGGCAAAAGGGCGCGAAAACAGATTTGTTGCCAGTCTCCCTCATCGGCTTTGAGCACCGTTCCATTGCGCAGAGCCAACGTGGGCAATTGCACCCCGGTTTGCTGCAGGCTGACTTCCCTGGTCGCGCCATTGCGCAGCTCGACCTGGATGCCCCAGCCGGGGGTGCCGGGCTCGCCGCTGAAGGGCTTGCGAATCAGAGTCGGACTGCCGGCTTGTAAACGCCAGATGCCATTGAAGAGCCACTCGCCGTGACGGCCTTCCACTGCTGTGATCTGCTGCGCGCCCCCCTCATCGGGCCGAAAACGAATGGTAAGGCCGTCCGAAGTTGAGGTGACCTGAGCTCCGCCCGCCTTGAGGTCGTCCAGGCAGATCCAGGTCTTGCCCTGATGCTGCAGCAAGCCATGGGCGGCCGGCTTGCCGTTAATGAAGAGGCGCTGGCCGGCCGCCCAGCCAGCCAGGCTCAGACCCACCAGGAAGAGTGCTTTTTTCATCGCTCGGCCTTCGTGAGCCCAGGCGCTATTTCTTGTCTTGTTCGAAGTCGGGGCTTTCCACGTTTCTGAAAGTATCCACCGGGTCCAACTGAGGAATGAACTTGCGCAGGAAGTCCCAGCGATGGACCTTGCTGGCATATTTGGTGAGCGTGGCCGGATCAAGGTGGTTGGCCGGACCATAGAGGATCTCTGGCTCATTAATCAGATTGCCTTCATCATCCAGCACTGGTTTGCCGTCGCTGCGCACGGGCTTACCCTTGTCGTCACGGAGAATCTTGTATTCAACCACCCCGTTGTTGGGGTCGGCGGCGTCGGCCAGAAAACCCTGAATGGCCTCCTGAGCGAAGTCTTTGGACCAGGTTACAGAGCCCACTTCGCTGTTGGTGTGTTGACTGATAAAGTCCAGATTGTAAGTGGTGACCAGGCTGACCTGCTCGTCGATGACGGCCGTCTTGGCATGCAGCTTGCGCTGCCCGGTGGCGCAAAGGATGGTCAAATTTGGAATGGTGGCTTCCAAGCGAGGCCAGTCGCGAAGGAAAAACGCTTGCGTAACGTCACTATCGGTCGAAGCCGGACTGTTGGTGCCCAGGACGATCTGTACTCCCCGTTTTCCGGCTTCGCGCAGCCCTTTGATCATGTCTTCCGAGAGGCAGACGTAGGGATTCTCGATGTAAATGCTCTTCTGGGCGGCGCCGGCCAGACTCCACAGAGCGGCGTTGAGTTTGTCCGAACCGACGCCGGCGGAGGATGTCTTGTCCACAATCTTCACTTCGGCATCGTGGACCTTGGGCTCGGGAGCCCAGTAGCTGCCTCGCATCTCGGTGTATCCTACCAACTCGGTGGCCAGCTTCAAGAGATTTTTGCGCTCGCGCCGACTGGCGCTCCGGTCGATGCCCTCTTCGGGAAGTTTAGCCAGCGCCTGTTCAAGCAGTTGTTCCGCCTGGGTCTGACGGCTCTGCTCGGAGCCTCGAAGCTCAGCCTTGGCTTCCGGGCTGAGAGGCTTATCCTTAAGCCATAGATCCATCAGCTTGTAGGCTCCCAGCAACTCCAGATCGCGGGGAACCCAGTTGCCCAGCCAGTCCTTGCCGACCTTGCTGGTGATCCAGGGGGTGCCATACTCGACATCAAAGGCGCCCTTCAAAGCGTCAGCTGTGGCCGCGCCTTCGAAGCGGATGTCCTGATCGCGCCAGGCGCCCTTGAAATCATCGGGATGGACGAAATACTCGTAACCGATGTTGCGGCCGCCCGTCATGCCGCGCTCCATATCAATAACCAGAATCTTATCGTGATTATTGGCCGAAATAGCGGTGCTGCCAAGATTGAGTAGTTGCCCGAAAATCTTTTTCCAGTGGGGATGGTAGACCTTGGCTTCCGCGTTGCCGGTCATCACCAGCTCCTGCAGGTAATCCTTGCCGCCAATATGCGACTTGAATCCACGAGTTCCATAGGTGTCGCCGGTTGCGTCCACCATTAACTGCACCTTGACGTTCTCGTTGCGGGCCTTTTTGTACATGAAGCCCATCAAAGCCATGCCCAGGGCATCCCGATCCCAACAAAAATACTGAGCGTGAATCGAGCTTTTGGCGCTCTCCATCAGCTTCCAGCGGGCGTTCCAGGCGCCGACATTCTCCTGGTGGAGCTGAGCTTTGGCCACACCGCCGGCATTATGAATACCGTCGAAAGCCTTGCGTAGGGCTCCAGGCGCCTCTCCCGGGGAAGAAGCCGTGAACCCGTCTGTGGGGCCTGCCGGATGCTGGGGTTGAGCGGGCGCCGTCATTACGGTCGACCGCTGGGGAACTGCGTTACTACGTACCAGGTCGCTGATCATGAAGCCAGCATATTTAGATGTTCTTAAAAAACTCAGATAAAAGCTTCAGCTAACCTTTTCGGCGTTCAGGTTCTGCCAGAGGAAAGCCATCTTATCCGCATTCTCTTCGATCCGCATCCAACGCGGCATACCGAAGCCGTGCCCGATATTGGCCTGTGTGCGCAGCAAAACCGGGTTCTCGTTGCCGGCCGACTGCATCTCGGCGGCCAGCTTGTAGCTGTGCGAGGGCGTCACGCGATCGTCGTGGTCGCCGGTCATAATCATGGTGGCCGGGTAATTCACCCCGTCCTTGACGTTATGCAGCGGCGAGTAGCTCATCATGTTTTTGAAGAGATTGGGCTTCTCGACCTCACCGTATTCCTGGATCCAGTGATGGCCTCCAGTAAACTTGGCGAAACGGGCCATATCGTGAACTCCGACCTCAGGAATGGCGGCTCCGAAAAGATCGGGGCGCTGCAGTTCGGTGGCAGCCACCAGCAAGCCGCCATTGCTGCCGCCGCCGATGCCCAGGTTCTTGGAACTGGTGATACCCTCTTTGATCAAAGTTTCGCCAGCACCGATAAAATCGTTGAAAACGTTCTGCTTGCGCAGGCGCATTCCGTCTTTATGCCACTGCTCACCGTTTTCACCGCCCCCGCGCAGGCAGGCGGTCGCGTAGACTCCGCCCGCTTCCATCCAGGGTAGCTTGGTCCAGTCGAACGCAGGCGTCTCATTCACGTCGAAACCGCCGTAGGCATAGAGATAGGTGGGCCGTTTGCCGTCCATCTCCAGGTCCTTGCGATGAGTGACATAGACGGGCACCGGAGTACCGTCTTTGCTTGGGCTCATAATCAGCCTGGTCACATATCGGTCGGACGGGAAAGGCGTGGCCGGCTTGTAGTATTCACTGGTCTGACCGGTCTTGACGTCAAAGCTGTAAATCGTGGTGGGCTGAGTGGGACTGGTGAACTGATAGAGCAGCTTCCCGTCGGGAGCTTCATACATTCCGCTGACCGTGCCCATGGCCGGCAGATCGATCTCGCCTAACTTGTTGCCTTCACGGTCGAAACGCACCAGGTGAGAATGCCCGTCCTTGAGGTAGTTCGCAAAAACCTGGTTGTGGGCGAAGGCGGCGTCGCTCAGGTTGAGGTCTCCGCCGGGCACCACCACCTTCTGCTCTTCGTGTTCCTCGTCCCAGGCCAGGATAGCACCCTTCGGATACATGGGGCCCTTGGCCATCACAATGTTGTGACCCTGAGCATCGTCGCCCAGGCGGCTCCAGGAGTTGCCGTCCACCGACTTGTAACTCCAATCCTGGTCCGGCAAGCCCGGGCTGTCAGCGGTCTGGTCAGAGGTCTGGGGAGTGGCCAGCTCATGATAGAACTGGTTCTCGTAGGCCACCACTTCAGTAATGGCCTGGCCTTCCTGGGGCTGCTTGTATTTGGTGTAGTAAAAGCCTTTGGAGTCGGCGCTCCAACTGATGTCATCCGCGCCGTAGCGGCCGTTGCTTAACTTCTCGTTGTAGTCTTCACCCGTCTGCAGGTCGCGAATGCGCCATTCCATCTCATCCGTGCCGTTGCGCCGAATACCATAGACCAGGGACTGACCGTCCGGACTAACCTTCCATTGATCGATGGAAATATGGCCGTCTTGAGAGAACTCGTTGGGGTCGAGCAGGACGCGCTCCTGACCGGAGCCCATCTCCTGCTGGCAAATCAGCGCGTGGTTCTTGCCCACCGCCTTGTTGTAGTAAAGCGTGTTGCCTTCCACCTGATTGATGGCGTGAGTCTCGATGTTGATCGCCTGGAGCGCCTTGGCGAAATCGGCCCGCTCGGGGATTTGACCCAGATACTCTTCCGTCAGAGCGTTCTCGGCCTTGATAAAAGCCTTGGTCTGAGGCGCGTTGAGCTTCTCCAGGGGGCGGAAAGGATCGGCCACTTTGAGGCCGTGCATTTCCTCTTCGGTGTTGTCGCTAGGAGCCTGGGGATAGGCTTTGCGGTTCCCCTGGGGGAGCTTGATTTGCGAGTTCTGGATCAACATGACCGCATCTTACGCGCCCGCCAGCGCGTAAGTCTGCGGCCAAGTTGTTACCAGTTCGGCCAGTGGCCCGAAGCCGTCGACTTAGACTCCGACCCAGTCCTGGCTTCGATTGCGACGAGCCCTGACCAGCATGGCCAGAGGAACCAAAGTAAAGGCCCAGTGACCGGCCAGGGCGCCCAGCCCGGCCAAAATCCAGAGCACCAACCCTCGGTAGGGACCGAAGGTCGAGCCCAAGGCCGCCCCCGAGCCGACACAGCAGAGTAAAATGGCTCCACAGTAGGGGTCGTAGCCGGGGTTGGTGGGGACCAGATAGCCCCGACTGATCAAGAAGAGTAAGGCAGCATCCCGAGCACAGGCCCCTAGAGTGGCTCCCACGATTCGCAAGGCACTACCTTGCAGCAGCCGGGCTCCAAGAGCCGAGAGCAGGCAGGGAATTGCGATAAAAATATACACTTGCCAGGTCTGCGTCAGCAGCACCGGACAACCAAACTTGACAATGAAATCCATGGCCGGCCGTTCGCCTCGCAGGGTTGACGCGCCTGCCCGAGCGAATCGCGGCTGGATGCGCCAGCACGAACTCGACATTTTGCGCTACCTCCTCAAAATGCCGGGAGAGCGAGCGGCTCAACTGATCCTGCTTTCGGCTTTAACCCTACGGCCGGCTCCGGATGTGAACACGCTGGTGGAGTCACTGCTGCAACTGAAGCATCAGTCTCACCAGGACCAGTGGTCCTCATCCACGGCGCGCGTCAATCTGTTCCTGCGTCAGCGCCTGGACTGGGAACTCTCCGACTGTGAGCGCCTGATCGACCCCAACCGCCAGCCCGACCCGGCCGATCTGCAATCGGCCAGTCCAGCCCTGCTCCATCCCTGGCAGAAAACGGCTCGATTGGCAGATTGGGAGTCCGACTCCCAGGCGCCCCCCTGGCACGACCTGAGCCAGCCGGCCCGCTTGAAACTGATGCGGGTCTTTCTGGGTCTGGTCCAATTTCCACTCGACACCCCCTATGAGCCCGAACCGGCCGGAGATTACTGGAGTGTGCGCTTCCTGGCAACCATTCTGGTCGGCTCCTCGCTGCTTGAGCGCGGATTGCGCCAACCAGAGCGACTGGCCGGCCTCTTTCTGGCCAGGCCCAACCTGACCGCGGCGGAGCAGCAGGAGCTCTCGGAAATCGTAACAGCCGCCGGGGCAGCCGAACGAATGCATTCCGACTTTCAGGTTCAGTTCCGAGAGAGCTGGCTGAACTGAGGGTTCTGGTGCCTGGGAAGCGAAGAGCCTGATAGTGAACGACGAAGACGCGCTGCGTTACGAGAGCTACCGCGAACTGGCCCGCACCACACCGGCCACGGTACCGGTTTATCCAGCTCTGGTGGTCGGGTGCGCCCTGGCCAGCTCTTTTGCCCGGGAACATCAGCAGACCGTGTTCAGCTTGTTTCTGGCCACCGGCCTGGCCGGATCAGTGAGATTCTGGGCAGCGCGCCGACTGCTAAGTTGTTCCGACACTGTCCCCCCTCTTTTGATTTGGGGCTACCGCCTGGCGGCCCTGACGGTCGGGTTGAGCTGGGGGCTTTTTAACGCGCTCTCGGTGTATTGGTACCGAACGGGTTGGGCCTCTCAACTTGCGATGGTGGTCACGGTTGGCCTGACCGCCGGTGCAACCAGTACCCTGGCCAGCGATCTCGGACTTTTTCGCGTCTACGCAGCGGTCATGCTGCTGCCGGGTACGCTCCTGCTGGCAGCCCTGGGAGGCCAGGAAGCGCTCTCCAGTCTGCCTCTTTTCGTGTTTTTGCTTTTTATCGCGGCCACCGGGCGCCAGCATAACCAGCGCTACTGGAAGTCCATCCGCAGCGAACAGTTGCTGAGGCGACAGCGGGCCGAACTGGAAGAGGCCAACCGGGCCAAGAGCGTGTTTCTGGCCACTATGAGCCACGAAATTCGAACTCCTATGAATGCAGTCATGGGCATGACCGAGTTGCTGCTGGATAGTCCACTCAAGCCCGAACAGCGTGAGTGGGTCCAGTCCCTGCGCGGCGGTTCTGAAACTTTACTCTCGATTCTTTCAGACATTTTAGATCTTTCCAAAATTGAGTCCGGTAGCCTGGAGCTGGAAATTCGACCGTTTTGCCTGCTGGAGTGCCTCCAGGAAACAGTCTCTTTGTTTCGCATGGCAACTTTAGAAAAAGGCTTAAAGCTGAGCACGGACTGGGGAACTTTGGATGCATCCGCCTGGTACACCGGCGATAGTTTGCGCTTGCGCCAGGTCTTATCCAACTTTATCAGCAACGCCATTAAGTTCACCGAACAAGGCGAAATCAGTATTCAACTCCACTGGCCGGCGCCCGGGATGGCTGAGATTCGAGTTCAGGACTCCGGTACGGGAGTGCCGGCCGACAAGCTCAATCGCCTTTTCCTCCCTTTCTCCCAGGCCGATGCCTCCATCAGCCGGCGTTACGGCGGAACCGGGCTGGGACTGGCCATCTGCCGACAACTGGCGGTTTTGCAGGGCGGCTGGATCTGGATGCAAAGTCAAGGAGGCCACGCGGGAATGGTTCCACCCGACTTCAGCGCCCGGCCCCCTCAAGCAGGCTCCACTTTCTATTTTCGCTGGCCACTCCCGCCGGTCGAGGTCCCATCCAGGGGCCTGTCGCAAACAGTTCAACTGCCGCCCCAACTGAGCGTACTGGTGGCCGAAGACAATGCCGTCAATCGCCGGGTCATCGCGGCCATGCTGGAAAAGTTAGGCTATCAACCCAAACTGGTGGCGGACGGCGAGCAGGCCGTGGCGGCCTGCTCTGAAAGCAGCTTCCAGGTCCTGTTCATGGACCTGCAGATGCCGGTGCTGGACGGCCTTTCCGCCACACGCCGCATTCGCGAAATGAATCTCACCGAACCACCGTGGATTATCGCACTCACGGCCAATGCCTTCCGCGAAGATCGTGAAATTAGCGCGGCCGCGGGCATGGATGATTTCCTCAGTAAACCCGTCCGTCAGCAGGACGTAGAAGAGGCCTTGCGACGCTTTACAGCCCGGGCCCGAAAACCAGAGGGATAGACATCAACATCAGGCCAGCCATGGCCGCCGCGTAAGCAACGGTGCGCAGGATGGGAATGCCGGCGATGAAGATGGTGGCGTGAGCCAGGCGCCCGCCCAGGAAGAGCCAGGCTCCTAATTGAGTGTAGCCATTGGAAATCCCGCAGGCATAAAGGCAAATCGCCAGAGCGAAATAGAGCGGCAGACTTTCCAGCAAATTCCGCTGAGCCCGGTCGGCTCGTTCGGTCCAGGCCGGGAACTGAGGGGAGGTGTCCCGATTCCCCATGTTCCAGGCCATACCCGCGATACGAGTCTTGGTGGGAATGGCCACATGTCCCAAAAACCAGTAGAGGAAGCCGGTGGCCAGCATGACTTTGAGTTCAAATGTCATCATGACAGGCGCAGCTTACTCAACTCCTGGAAACAACTGGCGGCTTCCTGAAAATGCATGGCCAGTCCGGCCCGATCACCGCGGTCCAGCGACTGAAGCATCTCTTCAACGCTTTGGTTCAGCCGGCTGGTGGGAACGACCAGCAACTGCTCCTGCTGAGGGGTCAGCTTCACGGGAGCACCAGGAAGATTTTGCCCACGCATCCCCGGGCAGGTAATCTCTTTCAGGCTGATGGCGCAAATTTGCGCCGAGGCGCCTTCCTCCACGTAGCTACGATAGGCCTGTAGCATTCGCAAGTAGTTGGGAACCTGGTGCACGGCCGGGTCGACGGCCATCTCCAGAAGGGTGAACGCTTTGGTGTCTGACATTTGTGTGTATCCCTCCCTAACCTTTGGGGTCGCGCGGGTCGATTTTACCCGAACTCTATGATCTCCTGTGAATTTTCTTCAAAACATCCACCGGGTCAGCGACTGTGAGCCTTACTTGCCCGGACCGGGAAGCTCTCAAACCGGGCGCGAAGGGTCAATGGTGCGAGCAAGACTCAAGCATTTTCTAGAAAAAAACGAGGCTGAAAACCATCTATTTCTGGGGGTTCTGAGCACTGCCCCGGAGGGGGTGATGCCGGTGCTGGCGCAAGAAAACGGAGAAATTCGAGCCGCCTGCATGTATGTTGAGCGCAATGTTGTGGTGGCCGGCGAGACCCACTGGGTTGCGCCACTGATTGAGGCTTGGGAGACAGACGCCCCCGGGGTGGTGGCTCGAGCTGACCTGGCCAGCGCCTGGGCCGGGCAGTGGGCTCTCAAGCGCGGTTGTCGGGCCGAAGTCGCCGTATTCCAGCGAATCTATCGCTTATCCCAAGTCATCCCGCCCCGGCCGGTGCCAGGCAGGCTCCGTCCCGCTGGCCCTCAGGACGTGGACAAGCTTGGCGAATGGATCGAGGGATTTGAGCGGGAAGCTCTGGCTCACGAACTGAGCCCACCCGAGGTGATTCGGAGCGGGGCGGTTCGCCGGGCCCGCTCGGGCATGACCTATTTTTGGGAGGTGGAGGGAGAGCCCGTATCGATGGCCGCCCTGGCCCGTCCCAGCCGGCGCGCCATATGCGTTAATCTGGTCTATACCCCGCCCCGGTGGCGCGGCCGTGGTTACGCTTCAGCTGTGGTGGCGCAGGTCAGCCAGCTTGGCTTGAACCAGGGATTTGAATTTTGCACTCTCTACACCGATCTGGCCAACCCGACCTCAAATTCAATCTATGCCAGATTGGGCTATGAGCCGGTCTGCGACTCTCGCCACTACCAGTTCAAATACTCGGTTTGAGCACAACCAGTCCGGCGATCAGAACCAGACCCAGGAAAAACCAGGGAAAGCGCAGGGGCTTGTATGTGCATTGCGGATCTCCGCAGAGTTTGCGCAGCCGCCCGGAGACGGCGCCGTGTTGGGCCGAAAGCAAGGTGGCAAAAAGCAGTTTCACGCGAAACCAGGGATGCCCCCACCACTGAGCCGAGTTGGCCATCATCCAACCCAACACCCAGGCCAGAGTCAATCCTGTGGAGGTGATGAGGCGATGGTAGGAACGCAAGCTGACCAGGAACTTCTGCTGATTTTCGTCCCGAGGCTGACGACAAACACCGTTCACCAGCCAGGGTGTCACCAGCATTCCGGAGGCGAAAATCATGACGCTGACCAGATGAATCCATTTAACAACCAGATAGTTCATGGGTAAGGCTTCACAAAGGGCAGTATACCTCATAGCCGAAGAGACTGGCTATGTCGAAACATGAACGCCCTACCGGGATTTTTTCCGATATCCACGCCGAGGAGGGCCAGGTTCGGGCCACTCTTTTGCACGACCCGACCGTGGAAGGTCTGGACATGGCCATCTACATCGATGGATCGGGGTCCATGAGCGAGGAATACGAATACAAGAAGGACTACGCCTATGATAAGCCCGGAGGCTTCTGGCGCTGGCTCACGGGCAAGGCGGTGGCCACACTGCCCAATCAGGTGGAACCCCAGGTACAATGGATGCTGGAATATTTGGCCACCAAGGATCGCAACGGTATGCTGCGGGTGGCCTACTGGGCTTGCGGAATGGGCAAGGACATCGAGGTCATCGGAGAGCTGCGCGGGTCCGAGGTGAAATCTTACAAGTTTCCAGGCCCCAAGAGTATGGGCGCCAAGACCTTTCTGAAGCCGGCCCTCGAGGACTATATCGCCTACATCAAGACGCAGCAGGCCGAGGGGGCCAAGCAGGGGTGCGCGATTTTTATTACCGACGGCGTACTGGATGATGCCGAAGCGGTGAAGAGCTACAGCAAGTGGGTGGCCAAATCCATCGTGGATGGCTCTCTGCCTAAGGTCAATTTTGTGCTGGTGGGCATGGGCGACGGCGTGGATGAAGAGCAGCTTGAGGAGGTTTGCCACACCGAATACCCGGGCGTGGGACACCTCTGGTGCCATCGCATTGCCGAGGAGATCACCGAGGTTGCACAATTGGTGGCGGTGCTGGTGGACGAGAATATGACGGTTGCGGCTGGCGGCACGGTCTACGATGACCGGGGTCAGGTCATCAAAGTTTACGAGGCCCGGTTACCGGCCGTACTGGAGTTTAGCGTGCCCGAAGGCTGTGAGAGCTTCACCCTGGAGGTGAGTGGGCAGCGCTATACCCAGGCTATTCCCGAAGAAGAACATCATGATGATGATTAAGTTTCTGATAGGTGGGGTATCAGGTCGCCTGGCGATCTACGCCTTAAAGGAGTAATGGTAAGACAATGGCTGGTGAATTCAAGATTTCCGACTACACGAAGGTCCGAAATATCGGCATTTCGGCCCACATCGACTCGGGAAAGACGACCCTGTCGGAGCGCATTCTTTTCTACACCGGAAAGATCCACAAGATCGAAGAGGTTAAAGGAAAGTCTGGCGTCGGTGCCACCATGGACTCGATGGATCTTGAGCGCGAAAAGGGCATCACCATCCAGTCTGCGGCCACCTACTGCATCTGGGGTGACTACAATATCAACCTGATCGATACCCCCGGTCACGTGGACTTCACGATCGAAGTAGAACGTGCTCTGCGCGTGCTGGACGGCGCCATCCTGGTGCTGTGCGCCGTAGCCGGTGTGCAATCTCAGTCCATCACGGTGGACCGTCAAATGAAGCGCTATGGCGTGCCGCGCCTGGCCTTCATCAACAAAATGGACCGCGCCGGCGCCAACCCGTTCCGCGTGGTGCAGATGCTGCGCGAAAAGCTCAACCACAACGCTCACCTGGTCACCTACCCCATCGGGGCAGAGGACCAGTTCAAGGGTGTGGTCGACCTGCTCACCATGGAAGCCCTCTACTTTGACGGTGACAATGGCGAGAACATTCGCAAAGAAGCGGTCCCCGAAGACATCCAGGAGGCCTGTGAAGCCGCCCGTCTGGAGCTGGTCGAAGCACTGGCTGAGTTCGACGACGACCTGGCCACTAAATACCTCGAGGGCACCGAAGTGACCGCCGAGGAACTGCGCCCCATCCTGCGCAAGGCGACCCTGTCCCTGAAGTTTACCGGCGTGTTCGTCGGTTCGGCTTTCAAGAACAAGGGCGTCCAGCACTTGCTGGATGGCGTCTGCTCTTATCTGCCCGACCCCACCGAGAAAACCAATATCGCGCTGGACCAGGCCAACAACGAAGCCAAGGTGGAGATGAAAATCGACCCCAAAGCTCCCTTTGTGGGCCTCGCCTTCAAGCTGGAAGACGGCCGCTACGGTCAGCTGACCTACATGCGCATCTACCAGGGCACGGTTTCCAAGGGCGACTTCGTGGTCAACATCAACACCCAGAAGCGCATCAAGATCCCGCGCATCGTGCGTATGCACGCTTCAGAAATGCACGACGTGGAGTCGGCCGTGGCCGGTGACATCGTGGCGCTGTTCGGCGTGGAATGCTCTTCAGGCGACACCTTCACCAATGGCGACGTGCAGTACACGATGACCTCGATGCACGTTCCCGCGGCCGTAATGTCGCTGGCCGTGAGCCCCAAAGCTCGCGATGCCACCGCCAACTTCTCCAAGGCGCTTAACCGCTTCTCCAAGGAAGACCCGACCTTCCGCGTCTGGCGCGATGAGGAATCCAACGAGACGCTGATCGCCGGAATGGGCGAGCTGCATCTGGAAATCTACATCGAGCGCATGAAGCGCGAATACAACGTGGACGTCAACGTAGGTAAACCCCAGGTTGCCTACCGCGAGACCATCACCAAGCGAGCTCCTTTGAACTACGTTCACAAGAAGCAGACCGGTGGTTCGGGTCAATACGCGAAAATCGGCGGTTTCATGGAGCCTCTGCCCGAGGATGCCGTGGAAACCTACGAATTCGTGGACGAGATCGTGGGCGGCGTGATTCCTCGCGAATACATCCCGGCTTGCGATAAGGGCTTCCGCGAGCAGCTGACCAAGGGCCAGCTGATCGGTGCCCCCGTGGTTGGCGTGCGCTGCACCATCAACGACGGCGCCTTCCACCCGGTGGACTCTTCTGAAATGGCCTTCCGCATCTGCGCCCAGACGGCCATTCGCGAGAACTACCAGGCGGCCGGCCCGATCATTCTCGAGCCCATCATGAAGGTCGAAGTGGCCGCTCCGGAAGAATTCCAGGGAAGCGTCACGGGCGGCCTCAACCAGCGCCGCGGCGTGATTCTGAACTCGGAGACCAACGACGGTTACGTAACCGCTCAGGCCTTCGTTCCGTTCTCGGAAATGTTCGGCTACTCCACCTCGCTGCGTTCAGCCACTCAGGGCAAGGGTGAATTCTCGATGGAGTTCGCTAAATACGAACCCGTCCCCAAGAATGCCCAGGAAGAAATGGTCCGCCTCTTCCAAGAGAAGAAGCGCGCCGAAGCCAAGAAGTAAACCTCGGCTTTGCAAAAGAGCCGCTCCCGTTCGCGGGGCGGCTCTTTTTTTTTGGGGGGGGACTGGAGGGCGCCTAAGCGACATGCTCCACACCGGAGTGATGCCCGTGAGACTGCAGCACCTTGCTCAGCGCCTTCAAGTGGTGATGATGGGCGACCTTGGCTGGGGGCGCGACCTTGTGATCGGCCTTATGCTCCACCTTCTTATGGTGGTGGTGCTTGTGCTTGTGTCGACCGAACAAGTGCTTAAGTTTTTTGCCGACTTTCTTCCCCAGCTTTTTCAGCTTCTTGGTCGCCTTCTTGGCGGCGTGACCCATCCACTTGACGGCCTTTTTGGCCGCCTTCTTCATCTTCTTAGCGCCTTTTGCCAGCGCCTTGCCCAGCTTCTTGACCCCTTTGCCGATCGCCTTAAGGCCCTTGACGATCCCTTTGCCAATGGCCTTGAAGTCAATGGAGAAGCCGAGATTGAAACGGATTCCAATGCCCAACGAGAACCCGAAATCCAGATTGAAATGGAGCTTGCCGTTCTTCATGCCCACATCCACCCCGGCCTGGATTCCTACGCCGACTTGAGCGGCCACTCCCGCGTGCACCCCAACCGGGCCCAGATTCGCGTTGACACCGGCATTGGCCCGGGCGCCCGTGAAAGCCTCACCGGAGGCGCCCACATCGATGGTCCCGTGCTTGGGATCAAATCCCACTCCGGCCTGACCCAAAGCGTCTGCCCCGACACGAGCACGAGCGTCGCCGCCCACGTCCCCGATATTGCCCAGCTTGACTCGAGCGCTGGCCTGAGCGTCCACCAGGTTTGCTTCGACCCCGGCGTGAACTTCAGCGTTGATTTTCAAGTTCTTCAGATCCACGCTGGCCGAGGCACCAGCGTAAGCGGCGACTTCGCCAACTTTGACGCCGGCCTGAGCCTGAACGTTCTTGCTCTGATAACTGACTTGCTTATTGAGGGCGGAAACTTCGGCGCGAGCTTCTTTGGCCGCAATCGTTCCGGTGGCATCCGTTTGGAGCGGGGCCACATTGACCCCGCGAGTCTCGTGATGGGTTACAGTCGAGCGCGATTCCGGCTCAGCCGGCACCGGGCTGGCCGGGTGGCCGGTCTGGGCCGTGATTCCGGCCGGGGTTTCGCCGGGTTCGGCACCAACCGCCTCCGCCTCGCCCATCCCCTGGACACTGGCCTCCTTCTTGCTCGGGTTGGCCATCAGTTCCTCGACTTTACGGGTCTGTCGAGGCGTCATCGCCTTTCCAGTCTTGGGATCAATAAACGTTCGGGGGCCCTCCCCCACTTCGCCGGAAGCCACCGGTTCGCCAGGAAGAATCGGGTGATTGGTCTTTTGAAGAGCAATGTTATCGTCGTAGACACTGCCTTCCATCCGATATTTTCCGTTCTGATTGACGGCCTTCTCCACGGTTAAGGATGCGCTTCCGTCGGCACCGTTGTTGACGGTAAAGCGCGAATCCAGGAACTCAGAGTTCTGGGGAGAGGTATTCTCGTCCGCCAGAGGAGCCTGACCCGTGCGCTTTTTGGGCCAGGGGTCATAACTGACAACCTTGCCGTCCTGGTCCACCGCGGTGGCGGTGGCGTGTCGGCCCGAACCCCCGCCTTCCATTTCAGAGTTGACGGTGGCGGTTTTCAAAGTGGTCAGGCCGTCATTGGCCCGCAGGGCCGAGAGAGTGGCCCCGATTTCCCCGCTGACGGCGCCCTCCCCCACCGGGTTTTCCCGACCGTCGCTCAAGCCGGCCGTCTTCAGTGCCAGCTCCTGCAAATGAGTGGCCTGGTTGGGGGTCAGGTGGCCCTGCCCCATGGCTTCCAGGGCAGAGTTCTGAGCCTCGTTCAGAGACACTCCAAACTGAGCGGCGGTCTTGCGCAGGGCGTTCGCGTTGGCCTGCGGATTGCCGTCCAGGAGACTGAGGGCGACCAGCGAGGCCCCTACGCAGCGATTCTCGTCATTGCGGGTGCTGGGGTTGTTGTCTAACTGGGGGCTGTGACTGAGCAGTTCTCTAACCTGATCTCGATTCTTCAGATCGTAGGCTGTGGAGCCATACTGAGCATAGTTTGCCGCCACAGCCTTTTCCAGCGGCGTGGTGGGCACGTAGGTGTCAGCCTGACCCACAGGGGTGGGCGCCTTGGGCAATGGCGGCGGGGCCACGGGAAGCGGAGGCGGTCCCTGATGTCGGCCGAAAAAGTTGAAAAAATCGATTGCCATTGCTCTATCCGTCCCTCTGAAGCTGGTTGCTTGGAGACCAGACTAGATCTTGATCGTTAATTCGACCTTACACATGTCACAGAACGCCGACATTTTTGTTACATTTTCAGGTTTCTTTCAGGGCAGCATCAGGTGCTTGTTTCAGGGAATTTTTATGCAACATGTCACAGGAATAAGGACCGACCGCGCTTGCCCGGCGCCCGGGCTTGGGTTAGACTCGAGCGCTATGAAAAGACAACTGCTGATGATCAGTCTGCTGAGCCTGGGCTGCAACCAGAACCTGCCACCTCAAATGCCGACCCAAACGGCGACTCAAGCCCCGGCCAGCAGCCCGGAGCCCACAGCACCAGCTCACGCCCAAAACGTGGAGGGCAAGGTGGCCGAGCGCATCGATGTTGAGAGCTATACCTATTTACGACTCAGCACGGGTCACGGAGAGACCTGGGCGGCGGTACCGTCCACGCCGGTCAAGGTGGGGGCTACAGTGCAGATTGCCAACCCGATGCCGATTGAGAATTTTCGCAGCAAGTCTCTCAATCGCACCTTTGACCGGATTCTGTTTGGCACCATCGCCACCGCGCCCGCGCCGACGTCGGCGGCGACCCCGCGGTTCGTATCAAAAGCCAGTGGGCCGGACGCGCGCACGGTGGCCGAGGTCTATCGCGACCGGGCTACCTTGAAGGACAAGTCGGTTTCAGTGCACGGCCTGGTGGTCAAAGTCTCCACCGGAATTCTGGGCCACAACTGGATTCACTTGCGCGACGGGTCGGGAAGTGAAGACTCCCAGAATCACGATCTGGTTGTGACCACCACCCAGGACGTTCAGCCCGAAGAGGAAGTGACGGCACGAGGTACAGTTCATCTCGACAAGGACCTGGGCAGCGGCTATCGCTTCTCAGTGCTGGTGGAAGACGCCAAAATCACCCGCCCCTGAGTCTGCCCAGTTACATGCCGTAGGTGGCGCTGCCCCCCAGGAAGGCTCCAAAAATCGTGGTGACCAGAGGATTACTCAAGATGTCCTCAATGCCCATGCGCCCGGCCACGACGCTCACAATATAGCCCGATACGGCACCGATCATAATGAAAAACATAGAGACCTCCAAAAGCATCAACCTGAATGAGCTGAGCGAGAGTCTCGAGGCTGCCTGAGCGGCTTTCTCGCTGCCGACCGTGTCGTGGGGGGCTTTCCATGCCCGTAGAGACGGTTCGGCCCGAAGAGAATATAAGGGCGCGCCGACAGGAGGCGCGAGCGAAAGTCAGTTGCCCGGAGCGAACGGTGAAACGGTCGCCCATTCCGAACAGGATCGCCGATCAAGGTTGGGGAGGTGGGGACGCTTGAAGTCTTGCTATCGAATCCTGGCACTGGGCCTGCTGCTTTATCTGGGGGCCGGGGCTCAACCCGGAAAGCTCAATCCAAGCCAGGCCGCCAAACTTCGAAAATCGGGCTTGCTGGTGCTGCTGCCCGAATATGTGCCGCGAGGGTTTGTGGTCGCAGGCCTGGAGCTCAATTCGCTGCAATACCGAATCTCCTATGTGGGCCCTAAAGGGGCCAGCTTTTCCGTCTGGGGGCGCAAGTCGGGGGTCTGCGACGGGGGCCCGGCTGAACAGCATTTTGCCGTAAAACGCGGACCCTTTCGGGGAGAAGTGGTGGAATACGAGAACCGAGTATTCTATACGGGGTTTCTCAAGCTCAAACCGGCCGGCGGGGAGACCTCGCCTTCGTTTGATGTGGAGGGCAAGAACCTGTCGGCTCGGGAGGCGGTGAAGATCGTGGAAGGCTTGCGAAGACTTGAATCAGAAGGGGATGGCCATAAAAGGTAAGAGCCGCAGGGCATTCGCGCTGCGGCTCTTCCTTTTTCTTTGTAGCTGTGAGAGATTTACTCTACGTTGACCGCTCCGAGGAGGCTGCCTGCAGCCTCCATTTGTCTGCTCCCTGAACCCTTCCGCATCGGGGCCTCACTGGCCGCTCTGACCCGGTCGGGTTTAACTAACTCTTTTGCACCGGTGAGCGTTTCGCTCGTTTTTGTTACCGCTGCTGTAACATCAAGTTAACATCCATGTAACAAACCGTCAAGCGAGCAAAAGTTAGCGATTTCTCACAAACGTCAGGAGCGTTGATCGGAACCTCTCAACCGGGCGGCCAGGGCCGTCGCGCTGGTCAGATAGACGGCCGCGAAGAGAGCAGCACAGCCCGTCCAGCCACCCGCGGCGTAAGCCCAGGCCGGGACGAACCCGGCCGCGCAGCCCCCCAGGTAATAGGCGGACAAATACAGGCCCAAAGCCAGGCTACGGCGCTCCCCCGCAATGCTGCTAACGTATCCGGACACGCAAGACTGGCTGATGAAACCCGAGGCGGCGCAAAGACCCAGGCCGAGTAGCACAACCGGTAGATAGGGCTTCAAGGTCAGCAGGATCCCGGCGAAGCCCAGCAGGCTGGAATAACGAAAAGAACGGGCATAGCCGAAACGCGAGAACAGACGTCCGGCCATTGGGGTCACAACCGTCGCCAGCAAATAAACAAGAAAAAGCAGGCTGAGGCGATCTGGACTGAGCGAGAATGGGGGGGCCGCCAGGTAATAGGTCACATAGCTGAACACTCCCACCACACCAAAGAGGATGCAAAACCCGCTGGCCAGCGTGTAGCGCCAGCGCTTTTCCCGCAGAAGTCCCAGCATATGGCCAGGCGACAGGCCCTGCAAGTCAGGCGAAGCTTTGCGATCGGGCAGTTTGGCCAGCAAAACCGCGGCGGCGGCCCCGGTCAACAGAGCCAGCACCACCATGGCCGTGCGCCAGCCGAAATGGTAGCCGAGAATACCGGCCGTCAGCCGGCCGCACACGCCCCCAACTGAAGTCCAGGCCACGTAGATAGACATCGTATGGCCCACCGATGCGGGCTGAGAGTCTTCACCGAGCCAGGTCATGATGGCCGAGCTGAGCAAGGGCAGGAACATTCCCTGAGCAAAACGCCAGACGATCATGGTCTCCAGACCGGACGAGCTGGCTGCGCCCAGTCCACAAAAGACCAGACCGGCCATTGCAATCAGGACCTTCTGACGGCGCCCCATCCAGCTGCCGACCAGTCCCGCCAAAGGAGAAAAGAGGGCTACCGCCAGAGTGGTGGCGCTGATGGTCAGTCCCGCGCTGGCTCGCGAGGTATGAAAAACGCCGCAGAGAGTGGGCAGCAAGGCCTGAATGGCGTAGATATTGACAAAGGCAGCAAAGCCGGCGGCGGCAACCGCACTGTAGCGCGGCTGGCTCACAAGGCCTCCTGGGGGTAAAGGCAGGTGAAGCCATATTGCAGTCGTTCCGGGATATCCAGGCGAGCCAACGCTTCCTGAATGGCCCCGGCAGGTGTGCCCTGGCGCAAACGACGCAAGACCACACTGGAAATCAAGGAATGGTAATTGACTTTGGTGGCCTGCACCTGACCGGTGTCCAGGGCAAATGCCTCCGGCGCGGCTTTGCGAGCCAGCAAAAAGAAATTTGGACGCCCGACCGTCTGGCAGGCGCGCAACTCAATCACGACCTCTTGTTCGGCAAAGCGAAACTGCGAGAAAAGCGGCTGAGCGATGGACTCTTGAGCGACTTCCAAAGATCCGGTGGGAACCACACGATCCACCCTGGATTCGACCGGAATCTTACAGGCCTTGGGATAAAGCAACCCTCCCTCGGTATCTTCCACCCCCTGAGCGAGCAAAGCCCGGAGCAAGTCGGGTAGTTCGGCGGCCGGAACAGCCATGACCCGCGTCAGACCTTTACCGCTATTGCCGGAACAGGGCTTGATCACCGACTTGCCGGGCAGAAGCTGAAGTTGTCCGGACTGACTTCGCACCTGCGGTAGGAAAGCCACCGACCACGGATGGGCGCGTTCTTGCAAGAAGAGTCGGAAGTCTTCGAGATTGGCCTTGCCCAAAAGCAACTGGTCGACCAGATTCAGGCAAAGCATTCGCTCCACCAGCGGGCCGTTCAAGAAGCGATGCAGGGCCCGAATCCGATCGGGGCTGGCCTGCTCCAAAATCTCCCCCACCTCTTGCAAGGTGGTGCGCAAATACAGCTGAAACTCAGCCGGATTCACCGGGCGCCCCTGGAGGTCGTAGAAATACACCTCGCCTTCCCGCAGATGGGCTGTTTCCAGGGCCACCGGACCGATGCAACCGGTGCCCATGACCTTGCTCTGGGCGCGCAGGTCATCCAGAAAACAGCTTTCAGGAGTCCCCGCTCCGGCATCCACCACCAACACCGCCTCCCCGCCGGACAGCAGCTCCAGGCTTCTTAGAGGATCGGAGCCACTCCAGGCGCGGGCATCCTTGGGCGCCAGCCCAACCGAAGCGGCGGCTTCAAGCATCCGTGTAAAACTGAAGTAAGGGTGAGTGGCCTGCATTTCCGTTACCACCAGGCAGGCCTTCCCGTTAGACCCCAGACTGAGGGCAAAATCCAGCATCAGATTGGGAACGCGCTCAATCAACTGGCGGTGAATCAAGCGAGCGTAACGGTTCAAGGTGTCGGGAGCGAAGAACGGCCAGAGGCCGAGCTGCGCGCAAGTTCTTCGCAGGCCGGGTTTGAACAGTTGTTCCAGGGAACTCGAAAGCAGGCCGCTGAGAGTCCGAATATCCTGATACTGCAGTCGTAAAAATTGGTTGGCCTGGCTGACTACTTCGCCCAGGCCCTGATACAGGTTGGCGTCCACAGCCACCGGGCAGGCATAAAAGAATGGCAGAACCAGATGCTCCGGCAAACCTTTGGGTCCATTCAAGGGCGTTCGCACCTGGTGCCACATGGGGAAAAGCGCCTGCACAGCTTTGCACCAGTTGTCCGCCTGCTCAAAACCGGCATTCAGGCTGTGCACGGTCTTCTCGGGCACAGCAATGCCTTGATTTTCTGGCGGCTTGAGAAATTCAAGCAACGCGTTCATGTCGACCCTCTGCCTTGATCTGTTTTTATTTTTAGTCTAGGGCGAGAGCCTGAAAAAATGCATAATCAGAAACACCAGCGGAACGAGCACCGAGGCCAGCAGGACCGCAGCCGTGACCACAATCCATCGGGGGGTCGCCGGGACAGCATCCTCATCCACAACCGGGCTCTGGCGCAAAAGCTGAGCGCTGACCTTGCCGATCCCGTTCTCGGCACAGTCGGGACAGAGGCGCAAAACCGCCTTTCCGTTGTTGTACTCTTTGGAGCGCGAAGTCTCGCGTCCGCACCATCCACAAATGCCCATCCCCTGACATTTTTACGCAGGCCTGGGAAGGCCTGGAGAGAATCGATTTCACTTGCAAGATCAGGTCGTGATACTTCGCGCGCGCGAAGTGGGGCGCTGGGACAGGCTCAAAAAGCTGGGCTGTCTTCTCATTCTGGCCCTCTTTCTGGCAGCCCTCAGCGTGCTTGGATGGCTGGGCTATCAGGTGCACAAACAGATCGCCCAGGAAGGCGGGGACCTGAGCGATACCTGGCGCTTTGTAACCGACCCCGAGGCCTATGTTTTCGAAGGCAGAAAACGCCTGAACATTCTGTGCCTGGGCGTCGACTATAATCACGACTCGAAAGGCATTCAATACAGTAAAGGGGCTCGCAGTGACACCATCATCGTGCTGAGCTTGCAGGCCGAGAGCCATAAAGTAACGGCCCTTTCCATCCCGCGCGACCTGCGCGTGCGCGTAACCGAGCTAGGCGCTCAGGACAAGATCAATGCCGCCTTCTCGCTGGGAGGGGCCCGCCGCTCTCGCCAGGTGGTGTCCTGGTTCCTGGGCGTTCCCATCGACTACTGCCTGGTGGTCAAAGTGGACGCGGCCAAGGAACTGGTGGATGCTCTGGGCGGCCTCAACCTGAACGTAGAAAAGAACATGGACTACGATGACAACTGGGGCAACCTGCACATCCACCTGAAAAAAGGACCCCATCTGCTCAACGGCCGCGAGGTGGTCGGCTACTGCCGCTTCCGCCACGATGAAGAGAGCGACTTTGGCCGCATGCGACGCCAACAGCAGGTGCTACGAGTGGTCAGCGCCCGCCTGAGCCACAGCATCTCCAAGGAAACCATCGAGAAACTGGTCCAGATCGTGCGCCGAAATGTGAGCAGCGACTTGAGTTACAGCAAGATGGTCACCCTGGCCCGGCTCTTTCGCGGGATGGACAAAAACAATGTCAAGGCCCAGTCGCTGGTGGTTCAGGATGACCCCGAGAGCTTCGACCTGCTACCAGTTCCTGAGCAAAACCAGCGCCAGGTCAGGGAAGTCTTCGGCCGCCAGGCTTTACCCTGATAAAGTGGGATTAAGACCGACGACGGAGAAACTCTCAGCGTGAACGTCATCAATCGGATCAAAAGGGATTGTCGGAGGGGTAGACCATGACCACCTGGCTCGTGGCCGGGCTGGCGGGCGCCTTGCTGACCCCCGCCATCATCCATCGTCTCTCTCGAGCAGACCAACCGTCGCGAAGCGAGGGGGAGTGGAGAGTCTGCGAATACAGCGGAGGGCTGGTCGGATGCGTCAGCCTGTGCGGAGTCTTGTTCCTGTTCCTGAGCGTCTTCGCCTACAGTCATCCAGGCTCCACTCCCGCTTCACAATTGACGCTGGCGCTGGGATTCTTTGCACTGATGGGCCTGCTCGGCCTGTACACAGCCTGGCAAATGGGACGCTCGCGGGTGCTTTGGAACGACCGGGAGATTTGCTCCAAGGGCGTTCGCATCAGCTGGCAGGAGTTGGAAGGCGCCAATTTTCTTGCCGCCGCTCAGGGCTATCAGCTGGTGGGACCAGAAGGCAAGAAAATCTGGGTCTACCAGGCCATGAATGGCTTCCCGGAATTCTGGGCCAAAGTCGAGGAGTTTCTCAGTCGAGCTTGAGACTGGCGATGTATTCTTTGCTTTTCTCCACATCCACAGGCTCGGGCGGAGCCGTGCGCTTGTAGCTTCCGCTGTAGCTGTTGCCATCCGGCCCCTCGCTCAAGCGCTCGCTGCTCACGCCCTCGGGTGTGGTTTCCACCCGGTCGATATTTTTCTTCACGACCTCGCTGGCCTTACCGGCGCCCCAGGCGGCCAGACCGCCCAGAAGCACGCCGGCCAGTGCCCCGGCGCCTGAATCCTTTTTCTTGCCACCGAACAGGGCCACTCCAATCAGCGTACCCGCGATGCCGGCGGCCACTTGCAGCCCCCGATTGCTCTCCTTGACCACTTCTTCACGCAGCACCACGCTGGAATCTTTCTCAGCCTTGATGGCGGTCATCCCCTTGGGGTTGGCCCGACCCTGCCAGAGTCCACCCTGCTCTCTCAGCAACTGGCGGTCACCGTTGAAATTAACGGCATCACCCGGGGCAGCCTGCTCGATGGTGCGGCGGGCGTCAGCGGCTTCTTTGCGCAGACGGTCAGCGCCGCCGCTTCCAAATAAATTGCTTATCTTCATGGGCTCAGTTCACCACGGGCTCCGAAAAAATTGCTGAAAGGCTGTAACCAGGAGCAATCTCGGCCAGGCTCAAGACCGGGCAGCGCGGATGCTCACGCAGCATTTCCCGCAACGGGCGTCGCAGCTCGGGAGTCGTCACAAAGATGGTCTGAATGATCGGCTCCAACTGACGAGGCAGACGTTCATAGACAACGGCGTGGATGGTACGCTGGTCGTCCGAGTGTAGATGGCTGATCAGCGGAGCCAGGTCGGCGCGCACCTTTTCGGCCATCTGAGGCAGTTCCAGGCCGGAATGGTCGGCGATCGACTCGAGAATGGCGGGCAGGTCACGAATGGGAATAAATTCCCGGAGCAGGTCGCGCAAGATCCAGCGCAGGCCTGTGAGATCAATCTTGCCGGGAACGACTTCTTCAAGCAGGCGTGGATTCTCGAGTCCGTCCAGCAAGTCGGACACTTCATCCATTCCCAACAGGCGATGAGCGTGCAGCTCGATCAGGCTGCGCAGGTGATTGGCCAGGACCGCCTGAGGGGTCAGACCCGGCTCGCTGGCCTCAACCCAACGAGCCGGCAGAGACCAGATCGGGTCCAAGACATCCCCGGGCTGAGCCACACGTCGCTCCACCTGAAGCAGGCGGTCCGGTTCGAGCTGGCCCTCGCCAGCCGGCAATTCGCGAACGTAAATACGGTAACCGTGGTGAGGCAGTGTGGTGGAATCACAGAGGCGGACTCCCGGCATCAACCACCCCCACTCGCGAGCGATGGTCTGACGCAGAACCTTGATTTTGTCCATCAGAGGCCGGACAAAATTCATCGGGTCCTCCGACAGGAGACTGGTGGAAACCTCAATCTTGAGAGGGTCAAGCAGGAACCATTGGCGCTGCTCGGCCTTTCGCTCCAGCTGGGGTTCAACCAGAGTGGACTCGGGCTCGAGACCGAGCTCCTCGGCCACTTTGAGCAGGCTTTCCCAACTGGCACTGCCTGATTCCAGGCGGCGAACCGTTCGTAAGCCAAGGTTCGTGCGCTCGGATAGTTGCTCTTGGGTCCAGGCCCGTTTCTCGCGCTGCTGACGCACCAGGTCCCCATTGATGTTCACGTGCTTTTTCATAGGCCGAGCGTAGCATCCCCCTGCCGGTCATTTGAAGGCCGGCAACCGGCCAACTTCAGGCCAGTTGGGAATGTCGGAAGCAGCTGACAACGTGGTCGTTGACCATGCCACAGGCTTGCATATGGGCGTAGATGACCACCGGACCTAAAAATTTGAAACCACGCTTCTTAAGATCTTTGGCAAAGGCCACCGCGAGATCGGTTTGAGCCGGGATATCGCCGCCCTGGCGATGGGGCTGCAAGGGTTTCCCCTCCACGAAATTCCACTGGTACTTGGCAAAGGAACCGAACTCTTGCTGAATCTCCAAAAACTGACGCGCGTTGTTGAGGGAGGCTTCCAGTTTCAGACGGTTGCGCACGATGCCGGGGTTCTGAAGCCAGATTTCGACCTGCTGGCTGTCCAGCCGGGCCAATCGAGCCGGATCGAAGCCAAAATAGGCCTGGCGGTAAGCCTCGCGCTTGCGCAAAATCGTGATCCAGCTCAGGCCCGCCTGGGCGGCCTCCAGGGTGAGGAATTCAAACAGGCGAGTATCATCCCAAACGGGCACGCCCCATTCCTGATCGTGATAGGCCTGATAAAGCGGATCAGTACCGCACCAACTACAACGAGTCTTAGGCATACGTTTCAGTTCAGTACAGCGTTCCCTGGAACCCTTCCGGGCGCATGCGCTTTAATACACAAAAGACGAAACGAGGTGACACTATTGGCAACGGTTCCTGAGAGCTGGTGGCTCTATTTCAACGGAGCCGTGCTGCTCATGCTGATCCTGGACCTGGCCGTTGTGCACCGCCAGAACAAGGACGTCACCATGAAAGACGCTCTGTTCTGGACGGCCGTCTGGGTCAGCCTGGCCCTGGGCCTCAACCTCTTTCTGGCTCATCGCCTGGGCCAGGAAGCCGGTATGCAATTTCTGACCGGCTACTTGATCGAAAAATCGTTGTCGGTTGACAATCTCTTCGTGTTCCTGCTGATTTTTCGCTATTTCAAAGTTCCCAGTGAATATCAACATAAAATTCTCTTTTGGGGAATTCTGGGCGCCCTGGCCATGCGCGCGGCTATGATTTTTGCGGGTGTCAGCCTGCTGGACAATTTTGAATGGTTGACCTACCTGTTTGGAGCCATGCTGATCTACACGGCCTGGAAAATGTTCCAGGGCTCAGACTCTCTGGATCCCACCAAGAGCAGGCCCTTTCAGTGGATCCAAAGACATTTGCCCTTTGTGGACAAATGCGCCCAAGGCCACTTCTTTGTCAAGAAAGATGGGCGCTGGATGGCATCGCGCATGCTCTTGGTGCTGGTTTGCGTTGAGATCTCGGACATTCTTTTCGCGGTCGATTCCATCCCGGCGATTCTGGCGGTGACCCGCCACCCATTCTTGATTTACTCCTCCAACGTGATGGCTCTGCTAGGACTGCGCTCGCTCTACTTCGCCCTGGCCGGAGGCCTGGAAAGCTTCCGCTTCCTGGATGAAGGCCTGGCTGGAGTGCTGGGCTTCGTGGGCCTAAAAATGCTGCTCTCGGACCTCTTGGAAATCCCCACGCCGATATCCCTGGCAGTGGTGGTGTGCATTCTGGGGGTGGCCATCGGGCTTTCTTTACAGTATCCCGAAAAGGCCGATTCCGAGAGCGAGCCGAACCTTCCAGGATGAAGCGATGGCTCACCTTTCTGATGCTGACCGGCTGCCTGCAGGCCCAGGGTTCCTGGCCCCAGGGCACGGACTATTCGGGCCCAGATGAATTGCTGCGGGCGGCCCGTGATCTGCGGCTGGACATGGGGGACCTGGGCCCCGCGCAATTTCGAGGAGGCTCCAATTTTGGCAGCGGCTCGGGCTTTACCTCTGGAGATCTAAGCAAGCTCTCGATGGCCATCAGTTACTACGAACGAGCCTGCATGCATATCCAGGATGTGCGCGACACCCGCCGCGCCTTCGCAGATCTTGAGCGAGCCTACCAGCGCGCCTGGAGACCAGCCCCCTACGGCACTCCCAGCGTGCGCGACATCGGCAAAATTATGACTCGACTCGAGCATTTCTATCAGCAACTGGATGAGCAATTTCCGCCGGGCCAGGAATCACAAAAGAATGAAGACTAGACTTGAGCTGGAGGCCGGCGACATCACCCGTTTGCAAGTTGACGCCATCGTCAACGCGGCCAATTCCAGCCTGCTCGGAGGAGGGGGCGTGGACGGGGCCATCCATCGCGCCGGTGGCCCCAAAATTTTAGAAGAGTGCCGGGCTATTCGGGCCCGTCAGGGCGGCTGCGAGACCGGCCAGGCGGTCATCACCACAGCCGGCGACCTGCCCTCCAAACATGTCATTCACACCGTCGGTCCGGTTTGGCGCGGAGGAGACTTTGAGGAAGCCAGGCTGCTGGCGGATTGCTATCGACACAGCCTGGAGCTGGCCGTCCGGCACGGACTCAAGTCGATCGCTTTCCCATGTATCAGTACCGGGGTCTACGGCTACCCCCCCGAACTGGCGGCGCCCCTGGCGGTTCAGACCGTCACAGAATTCTGCAGATCCCAAACCGGCATCGAGCGGGTGGTCTTTTGCGTATTCAGTCCCAAAGACGAGCAGCTCTACCGGGATGTCTTGAAGGCCTGAAAAGCCGCCCGCAGGTCGGACGTTTGGGGACGCGCCAACTGTTGTTGAATCTGCCCATCCGCCAGCCAGACCAGATTGGGCCACAGCTTGACACCAAAGGCTCGGCCCAGACGACGGCCTTTGCCGTCCTCGATCTTCAGGTGGCGCACCTCATGCGTAAGCAATTCCCGCAAAAGAGGCTGAATGGCCTGGCAATGCGGACACCAGTCAGTGCCAAATTCCAGCAAAGTCAGGCCGGGCATTGCCTCGACCTCGGGCCGAGAGGGTTCGTCACTGCTATATTGCGCGGTGTAGGGCATTTCTTATTCCTCTCGACCTGGGCTGCCTGGGAGATCGCATTTCCTTCTGGGGAGCGATTACCTTCCCGTTTCCCCCGGTTCACTGTGACCTGGGGCAGCCAGCGTTAAAACAACATAAACCGGCCGGCTCAAAATTTACTTCTGAGGCCAACTTCCTTAACAAGCCGGCAACAGATTTCCAATCTTGTTACAAAAACACGCCTCCCATGTGCGAGGCTGGCGGCTATGCTAAGAGCATGATGATCGCCCAGAAACCCAACCCCGGCAATCGACCGGTTCTCGTCAAAGAGTTCCAGGGAGACAAGCTGATCCGCTTCGAGCGGGACAAGGACGGGGTGGTGAGCAGCCCGGACATCAGCCCCGATGAGGCCGGCTGGCTGGTTCGCACCAAAACCAAGGTGCTGAATTCACTGGTGCCGGAGAATCTTTCCCAATCGGTCAGTAAGGACTACGTGGCCACCCGCAAATGGCAGCTGGCCCGCGACTTTCTGGGCGCGTTCGCCGGCACGGCCTCGCTGGCGGCCGTCATGACGGCCGTGGCTCCCGCCAATGCGGCCCTGGCGGCGCTGAGCGTGGCCGGACTGACCGTCGCCAACGTCAACTGGTTCAAGGACCGCATGGGTCAGATCAGCAGTATCGCCGCCACCAACATTGCACGCGTGGCCGAGAAGAATCCCCGGCCCTGGATGATGGCCAGCGATATTATCCAGAATGTCGGCACGGTTGTGGACGCGGCCACCTGCGTGCTGCCTCCCATCGTATATTTTCCCTTGCTGACCGGCATGGGCGTGGTGCGGGCCGTGGGCGGAGCCGCCGGCGGAGCGGCCGGCGCCAATGTCGGACCCCGTCAGGCGATTAAGGGCAACTTAGGCGAGGTATCGGTCAAAAACGGCAATCAGTCCACCCTGGCCACCTTCGCCGGCTCAACCGCCGGTATTGCGGCCCTGGGTGCCATCGGCAGCGTCACCACTTTTGGGACGGCTGTGCTGGCTGTAGCCGGCATCGGAGCCGTGGGTTCTTTGATCACCTACTACAAGATGCTCCAGTCCCTGGACTACAACCCGGTCAACGAAAAGTCCATGCGCTACGTGATGGACCATATGCAAAGCCACAACGGCGAGATCCCGCCGCCCTCCCGCAACCTGCTCGGTCAGGTGCTCGGGTTGGTGAAGCGCGACACCCTGGTGGCCGGGGACAAGATCAAGCCTGTGCTGCAGGACAAGAACTTCGATCAGTTGCGCGACACCTTCAAAGACCGCCCATACATTATGAGCATTCGCGAGGGCAAACCCTATCTGGTGCTCAAGCACGAAGAAGGCAGCCAGGATCAGCCCGACCCGGCCGACAAGCCGCTGCCCGAGAGCAGCGATTTCGTGACCAAAATGGCTCAGACCCAGGCCATGTATCAGGGGATCGTAGCCGAGCGGCTGCTGGCTTCGCCCGATTACGCCAGCAAGAAAGCTCAGGATGAGGAAGCCGCCAACAACTGGGTCATCCAGGAGAGCCTGAAGCAAACACCGGCCGACATACGACCGTTCTTGACCGACATGCAAAAAGCGGGTTGGAGCGTGGATACGGTGCGCTTCTGGGGCGAAGAGCGCCCCTCGGTGCTCGAGAACGCCAGCAAGACTCCCTAAGGGGCCATGAGGTCAGGATAATCGGTGGCCCTGAAGGCCGAAAGCAGGGCGGTGGCCAGCGCCATCAGTACCGGCCCCATCAGGATGCCCAAAATCCCAAACGCATCCAGTCCTCCCAACACCGAGAAGAAGATCAGCAGTTCATGCATCTGAGTGCGCTGGCCCACCAGCGCTGGCCTCAGGAAATTGTCCGAAGTGCCGACCACCAGCGTGCCCCACAGGCAAAGACCCAGGGCGGAAGCCAGGCTCCCCTGCAGAGCAAGATAGATGGCGGCTGGAATCCAAACGACAAAAGTTCCCAGCATGGGAATGGTGGCCAGCATCGCCATGATCAGCGTCCACAGGAGAGGTGAGGGAAGTCCCAATGCCCAGAAAGCCAGCCCGCCCAGCGCCCCCTGAATCATGGCCAGCACCACCACGCCGTAGACGCTGGCATGGATCAGTTCGGCGATGCGCCGCAAGAGAGCTTGAGAGCGGGAGTGCTCAAGAGGGATCCAATCGGCCAGTAGCGCCACCATTCGCTCGCCATCGCGGAAGCAGTAATAGAGAGTGAATAAGATCATGGCCAGAGCCACCACGAACTCAATCAGCCCGCCCACCACATTCATGGTTCCCTCGACCAGAATGCTGCTGAGGTGACTGGCCAGTTGCTGAATCTGCTCGCGCACCTGCTCTTCGCTCACACCGACTCGTTGCTGCAAGAACTGCAGGCCACGTTGCACAGAATGGGCGTAGCGCGGGTCCGGATGCTGGACCCAATCCAGCAGGCGAGCGGGACCGTGGCGCAGGACGTCCTGGGCTTCCGAGCTGACCGCCAATCCCATACCCAGAATCGGTAAAATGATGACGAAGAAGACCAGTGCGGTGGTATAGGCGGCGGCCAACGAACGCGACTGCGGGGTTCGTGCCAGAACCCTCTGATAGGTTGGTTGGAAAAGCACTGCAAATACGCCCGCCCAGAGCAAGACGCTCAAAAACGGCAGCAGTACCTTGCCACAAAGGTAGAGTACGCCCGCCAGCATGGCCACCAGGAGGATCCATTTGGCGGGAGGGTGCGGGCGATTCATAGCCTTACTCTAGAATGATGGAGCCGGGAGGCTTCAGGGGCCAGGGTAACCTTTTTCCCGGTACTGGGCTATGCGGCAGGCCCCTCCATGGCTTCGCAGAAAGTCCTTCAAGCTCTTTGAAGAGGAGGGGATTCTATGCTTCCCTTGTTGCTGGGCGGCGTTATCGCAGTCGCCGCTGTAGGGGCCGCCGCAATCGGCCTGAGAGACGAAAACTACCGGATCGAGAGCAATGTCCGGATCAATTGCGAAAAACACCGCATTTTCGAGATTCTGAAAGACTTCCGACAATTCGAACACTGGTCTCCCTGGGAGAAGCTCGACCCGAAGATGCACAAGACCTTTGAGGGGGAAACTGGTGCGGTCGGCTCCTTCTACCACTGGGCGGGCAATAAGGCGGTAGGCGAAGGCACCATGACCGTTCTGGAAACCCAGACCGACGAAGGCGTCGATTTGCGACTGGAGTTTTTCCGACCCTTCGCCAGTCAGGCCCTGGTGCGCTGGGCCATTGCCGAGACCGGCGACGGGACTCAAACCGTCAGCTGGTCGATGAAAGGCAAGCACCCCAATTTGATGGCCAAAGCCTTTGCCCCGATGATGACCAAAATGCTCAAGCAGAACTTCGATGAAGGCCTGACGCGGCTCAAAACCTACTGCGAGAAGGCCTGATTCAGAAGCGACCCATGGCCTCTGGTTAATTGAATCGAATGCTGACACTGGAAAGCATTCTGAACGATCTGCAGCGACAGGGAACAAAAGACTCCAGCGGGAGCTTTACGGTCGACCCCTCTCAGGCGCTACCCAAGCTGCAGAAATTTCGGATTCCCGATGCCCACGCCTATGTTCTGAAGTGGCTGCAGGCGGCCGTCCGCGGTGGGGCCAGCAGCTTCGATCTTCAGAGCGGCACCAGTTCGGTGCAGGTGCAGATGCCCGGAGTCCGGCTTCCCCTCGAGCGACTTCCGCACATCTTCCTGGAGCTGCTTGGAGCCACGCGTCCCGGTGAGGAAGCCCTGACTCACCTGGCGGTCGGTCTGCACTGCTGTCTGGGCGTACGCGCCCGGGCTATCCGCTTGTTCTACCGGGACGGCCAGCGCGGTGTGAAGATCGAATGGCGAACCGAGGGCCAGACGGTTCAGGACTGGAAGGCTTCCGGACCGCCGTTGTGTCGGATCGAGCTGGAAAGGGCCAGCTCCGATCTCTGGCAGGAGTTGCGCCAAAAACTGCACGGACGTCCGGCCTTGAGCATGCTGACCGGGTCTAGCGCAGGCTACGATAATGAACAACACCTGGTGCACGGGACCGGCGATCTGGCCCCGCTCAGGGTGACCATCAACGGACGCCTGCTCAAGCCGGCCAGCGTCAGCCTGAAGAGCTTTGCTGGACTGCTCTCAGGAAGACGAATTTTCCGTCGAGAGTATTGCTTTGCGGCCGGGGATGCACCCGGGTTCCAGCTGGCTCCCTGGGAGCAAGCCCCAACCAGCCTGGGGCGCACACCGGAAGGGCGCTACCTGGCTTTCGTGGCCCACCTGAACCGCCCCAAGTTGAACCACTTGATGCTGGTTCGGGACGGAATTGTGCTTCGTCGCATGCAGTATCAAAGCGACCAGGAGGCTTCTTATTTGCTGATTCTGGATGCTCAGCAATTAACCACTGATCTCACCACCCTGCAACTGGTGGAAAACGACGACTTTCGCCAGTTCTTTCACAAAGCCCAGGCTTTCGCTCAGGATCCGGGCCTTCTCAATCTACCCAGAATCTAGCGGGGCGATTCGGGAAAATTCCGCCCTTGTAGTGTCTATTTGCCCGCGCCGGAGCGCCCGCCCCAAAGCAATGCCGGCTATCCGGCCGAGCTCCTGGAAAGGCCGAGGAAGGTCTCGCCCCGACTCGCGCCAATAAGCTGCTTGTCGATGCCTTTTGTCTTAACCTTGTGGATCGGGCTGGTCTGGTTGGCCTTCCTCAAATATTTCGGGCGCCTCCAGGTAAGCCTGGTGGTGGTGCTGGCCCTGCTTTACCTGAGCGGTTTTGGCTGGACCATTCAAACCGCCTCTAGCAGCCCAACCGCGGACGGCCTCTGGCTGGCGGTGGCCACCCTGGTGCTCTTTTTCTTCCAAAAGCGGTCCAAGCCGTCCCCCCTTTATCTGGGGGCTCGATTGGCGCTGGGACGGCTGCTGCCCTGGCTGCGTGGAGCTCTGCTGTTGGGACTGGCCGTGCCAGGAATGGTGAGACTTTATCCAGTCGGACTGGAATCACTGACAGGAATGGTCTGCCTGGCGATCCTATCTACCGAAGGGGCGCGCCGGGCCTGGAGAGGCCTGGGCCTGCTGGCTGTTCCGGGAGCGGCCTGGTGCTGGCTGCTGGGAAGCCTGAGCTGGTGGGCCTGGCGAGGAGACCCACTGGGCGCGTTGCTGCTCTTGCTCTTGCTCCGCGAGCGCGGCGAAGTCAATGTGAGGGGTGAGCTTTCGCCAGCTCAGGCCACGGTGATGTTGAAGATGCCCGTGGTCGCAATCAACGCCCTGATTGAACTGGTGCCGGCTTCCAGCCTGAAACAATGGTTCCGCCCCGACCCTTTTCGTCTGCATCTGCGCGAGCCGCTCCTGGAGACCCAGAACGCGCCAGCCTACTTCGCTGCCTTCGCCGAGCACCTCAATCGAGTCTATGGCGAATGCATTCAAACCGAGCTGCAGCTGGCTGATTTTTGCGTTGGCTACCCGGAGAGCGCGGCCCGAGCCGTGTTGACCTTAGGTGCCCCGGAGCCAGTCAAGCCGGGACCAGAATTCCAGGTGTCTGACCTGGGGGCGCTGCGCAAGCCCGGCAAACTGGTGCAGCTGGCCCATCTGGTCAAGCTGCGCAAGATCCGCTGACTTTTCGGAATTCTTTCATCCAGGCACGGTAGCCTGTGGGAACGATGCTACAAATCAAACCGGGCTTCAGCGCTCGCATTCAATCTCGGCCCCTGACGAGTGGGCAGGCGCCATCAGATCCGGCGATGCCCCGGGAGCGCGTGACGCTGGGCGAAACAAGCTCAGGGCAGCCCGATCCGCTTAAAGCGGCCGCCCTGCAGCGCAATTTGACCCGCAGCAGCGAGCTGCAAGAATCCATCAGCAGCATCTCCAAGCTGATCGATGTCATCCGCGCCGGCAGTGCGCGCCCCACCAATGCCTCCAGCCCGGACCTCTTTAAGAAGCCGATGGACCATCTCTGGGAGCAGATGCATTCTTCGGCCATGCTGGAGAAAGTCAATTCCGACCCCTATTTGAAAGCATTGCACACGCAGACTTGCGAGCGCCTGAAGCATGTTCGTCTGGAATACGAAATCACCACTCCAACCTACGTGCACGAACACGTATTGGAGGGACCTTATCCCTTCGAGCCCAGCCTGGGTGCCCTCAAGGATACCCGCAACTTTCTGCGCGCGCTGGACGGCAACGAACCGGCGGACTTGAAGGTGGATGAAAGCCCCGGACAGATCCAGGCAGAGCTGGCCGAACTGGAAACCCGGCACAAGGCCTATATGAAAGGCGTGATTGAGAATCCACTGAATTTCTATCAAGACTTTAAGGCCCGCCTTCAGACCCAAGGTAACTCGGCCAAGTTTCCTGAGTTCGCTGACCTGATGCGCCACCTGGAACTGCACCTGATCAAGGAGTCCGTCAGCCAGGAGGCTGCATCCAACAAACATCTGGCGGTGCTGCGCAAGACCGCTCTGGAGGAACTCAAGTCCGCTCAAGAGGCCGGGCTCCCCTACCGCCAGACGCTGGACGCGGTGGAAAACACGCTGGGCTTTCTGGACGTCTTCGAACGTGGCCGCCCAAATAGCGAGGCTCGCCCCGTGCTCTACCACGGACATCGCTATCAGTATTACACCCACTACCTCAAAGACACCACTCCCGAGCACGTGACCTTTCCCACCTTCTACAGTCTGGGAGCCACCGATCTGCTCAAAACCCGCGGGGTTCCTCTTGGATTCGTGGGTGTTCCGGCCGAGATCAGCTGGGTGGACGGTTATACCCAGACCCCCTTGGAGTTCTGGTTCCATGACGTCAACCACGTGCGACGCATGTGGCAATTCTCCAGCGAACACGCCCAGAGCCTGGGGATCAGCACGGATGAGGCGGCCGCTCGCTCAGATCGCTACATCAAAGAGCAGGTCATGCCTTTGATCAAGATCAACAAGAGCGACAGCGAAGAGGTCAAGAACGAAAAGCGCATGATGAAGTTGATCTTCTTCGAAATTCTGCACGAAGATGCGCTTCCCGCCGATCCCAACGTGATCAAAAGCTCCTTGATGCGCGCCCCCAATACCATCACACCTTTCGAGCAACTGACGCAGAATGAGAGCCGGGTGGAGTACATCATGGAGCCGGGTGCCACCACCCTGGCTTACGTCTATCGTAAGGCTGCCGGCAACTTCTACGACATGCCGGGAATGCGCATGGAAAACATTGTGGGGGCAAAATTCCGCACTCAAGAGTTCATCTCCCATTGCGCCAAAAAGCTGGCGGCCGGTTTGGGCCTGGAAGTTCCCCACCACAAAATCGATGAATTCGCTCGCGACGATACCGGCATGCCGGGAGACTTCCGCGCTCAGCTGGTCAAACAACTGCTGGAAGATCCCGAGCGCATGGCTCCGCTCAATATGAAGTCGGATGAACCGGTGAAACCCCCCGTTTCTCTGGCAGGAGACAATCAGTGGGTGGTCGCCCATTGACGCTCTCGCTGCAAGCCATCCGCCAGCGCTGTCCTGAAGCCATCGCCCTCTCCGACTTCGAAGTGGAAATCTCCAGCCGCGGATTCCTGTTGCGCCTGACCCTACCCCACCTGGATGTCCTACCCGAGGGCAATGCCCGCTGGGGTAGCACTCGACAAACTTTTAGGGCAGACCAGGTGGAGCAATCTTCCATGTGGCAGGACGAGGACGAAACCACCCACTGGAATTGCAGCTTCGAGCAGTGGGTTGAGGCCTGGCTGAGTTGCCTAAACGGGGGCGTGATTCCGGGCCCCGGCCAGGCCAACCCCTGATTGAGCCAGCAACAGGCCGAGCTCTGCCGAGAGCGAAGGTCATCTCTATGCGAAAGTGGTTGTTGTTGTTGAGCCTGAGCGGGCTGGCTGAAGCCGATCCCGGCTGTTATCTCAAGGCACCGTCCTTCTTCAAACTGGAAACGGGGGTGCAGGGAGGCATCGCCTTCTCTCGCTCCTCTGAGGTATTGGTGATACCTGATTCTTCGGGCAGCGCTACGGTTTGGGTCGAGGAAGGCTCGAAATATCGAAAAGGCAGTCTTAGTGACTACCCGGCTCTGGAAGCCGAGCTGGACAGCCTGGGGATCTACACTCTGAAAAATTACGAACCCTCGATGAGCGCCCTGGACCCCTACGGTGCCGGTTCATCCGCGCTGCACGCTCACGATGGCAATCGCTGCTTTTCCTACTCCCCCCAGCGAGATTGTTCGGTCATGGGCAAAGGTGAGTTGCCACCCGAGGCCGAGCGCAAACGATTC
Source organism: bacterium (assembly GCA_018266105.1). Taxonomy (GTDB): domain Bacteria; phylum Vulcanimicrobiota; class Xenobia; order Xenobiales; family JADMJV01; genus JADMJV01. Next base: position 88,956 of record JAFEBA010000110.1, read on the forward strand.
AGGGCCATAGTGGAACGGCTTCAGGCGGTGGGCAAACGGGCCAATTCCTCGGTCAGCCGAGAGCAATTCCAGGCGGCCGAACAGTCGCTCTGGAAGTCCTGAATGGACTCGGCTGAACTTTCGCTGGAGCTGGGCCGCAAATGGCTGGCGGCAGCCCGCGAAAAGGACCCGGAAAATTGCCTACGCAAGGCCTGGGCTCTCTATTGCCAGACCCCCGATGATGTGGTGGGGGCGGCCTTGCTGGCCGAACTCTCTTCCTCCCTGAGCGTGGAAGCGCTGGACCTGCGCGCCGCCTCGGAAGAAGCTCGCGCGGTCCCGGTCGAAGATCTGTTGCGCTCGGGCATGCTGGCCCTGCAACTGGCCCTGGAAAGCCTCCGCCACGAAGATTGGGATTATGTCGAAGAGCGCGCCCAGGCCATGGCTCTAGAAGCCATGACACGCCGTGTCCGACGCCCATAGCCCGGCAATTTTAAGATAATTTTCCAGTCTCCCGGATAAGCTGACGGATAGAACAGAAGACCGCATCGCGGCTAAGGAGTACCTGTGAATTCCATCGGCAACGGCATCCAGTTCCAGCGCTTTCAGCGCAAACCGGCGGGCGAATTTTGGGCCCCGCCGGGCTCTGCCGACCAGGCCCAGGCCGGCAATCCCAGCCATCATACCTGCACCACTTCCGATACCAGTCTGGCCGGCAATCCCAGCCATCACACCTGCACCACTTCCGATACCAGCCTGGCCGGCAATCCCAGCCATCACACCTGCACCACCGCCGATACGGCCTCGGCTCAGGTCAACGGATGGCAGTTGCGCCTCTAGTGACCCAACGGGTTTCTCCCGGTCAACAGATTCGGAACTTGGTGGCAAGCTTCCGGTCCGAACCTGCTGTCCGGAGCCTTCCCCCGCAAAGCCTGGTCGATCAATCGAATCCTAAAGAATGGACGGTTCTGGCCTACATGGAAGGCCGGGACCGTCTTTCCAATTCAGTTGACGTGGCTTTGAACGCGATGGAGGAGATCGGTTCCACCGACTCGGTCAACCTGGTTGCTCAGGCCACTCTGGTGCCCCAACTGGGCGATCGACGCTTTCAGCGAATGGGTCAGGTCAACACTCGCCGTTATTACCTCACTCAAGATGCGGACCTGAACAAAGTTCATTCGCCGGTGGTGGGCCAGTTTCAGGAGCAAAAGCGCCTGACCCCCGAGAGCCTGGAAGATTTCCTGTGCTGGGGTATCCGGGAATTTCCCGCCAAACACTTTATGGTGGTGCTGAAGAAGCACGGTCTGGGTTTTGCCGCCAACGGTTCCAATGTGCCGCTTTCTGCCCGCGAGCTACGCGCCACCCTGGAGAATGTCGAGCAGCGCACGGGAGTCAAACCGGACGTGCTATGCTGGGACTCCTGCAACATGCAGCAGTGGGAAGTGGCCTACGAACTCAGGGACCGGGTCTCGGTCATGACGGGTTCACCCGAGGCCATCCCGGCCGTGGAGTTCCCCTACCAGACCATGCTGCACAATCTGGTAAGCTATCCCCAACAGCAGAATGCCCAAACGATGGGCAAGACCGTGGTCCAGTCGTACGCGGCCGAAGCTCCCCAGACCACGCAAATGGCCGTGGACATGGGCAAACTGCCGGCCGTCGGCCAGCGTCTGCGCGACTTCGTCAACTGCGCTCTCAACGCGCCTTCTGAGCGGCTTTACACCAACCTGATGAAGAGCGCCAGCTACGAGCCCAAAGAGAGCCTGTCGCTGGCCTTCAACTTTCGCGACCTGGCCGGCTTCCTGCAAAATGTCACAACCGACCAGGCTCTGCCGGGAGAGCTCAAGCTCAAGGCTCAGGCGGCGCTGGAAAGCCTGCGGGCGGCCCAATTGGATCGCAATGTTCACCCGCAGAGAGCTCATTTGAAACATTTGAGCGATGAAGCCGGACCCAGCGCCTTTCTGCCTTGGAAGCAACCCCAATCGGCCCTGCGAGACTCCTACGGCCAGCTGGCCTGGGCCAAGGACACCGGTTGGGATCGACTGCTCGACCACGCGCTGCAGGGCGGACCCCAACCCGAAAAATCCCCCTTGCCGGGCGGCCTGGCCAAACTGGGCCTGTATGCTTACAAAAAATACGTTTCGCCTTACTTACTGACCGACTGTCCCTATGAGGTCAGCTGTTCAGAGTATGCACGCGAAGCGATCCAGGCCCTGGGTCCCTGGCAAGGAGCCAAATGGGCCTTTATGCGCGTCATTTCATGCCAGGATGGAGCGGTCGGTGGAGCCGATGCTCCCCCCGTGGGTCAACATCCTCAGCAAGCCCAGCAGCCGCTTCCCGAACTCACAGTCCGGGCGCCTGTGGCTGTGACCAAGTCCGATTTTCGTCGCCGGGCCGAAGACTGGTTGTTCCGTGGTGCACGCCTGGTCGGCCAGGTCGTGGGCGGAAGCGTGGCGGCAGTGGCCGGGGGCCTGACGGCTGCGGCGCTGGGCGGAATGTGGGGCTTTCGGGCCGGGCTGGGGAACTTGAGTGAGCTGAACCTGGAACTGAGCAAAACCTACGGAAGCACCAAGGTGGGGGCCCTGGAGAAGGTGGAAAATCGGTTGGCCGCCCCGGGAGCACACGTAGGCCAAGCCCTTGGCCCGGTGGCGGGGGCCCTGACCGGGGCGCTCAGCGGCGCAGCCCTGGGCCTGCTGGGCGGGGGCCTTTTCAGCTACCGCTTCTTCGGAGGCTTTGCCGGGCTGGCGGCCCAAAACATGGCCAAGGACGCCCTGGGTGAACTGCCGCTGCACTACCAAACCGAGCAAATCCTGAAACGGGGCTATCGCTCGTGATCAAGCCCTGGACCTTCATGTTCTACAACGCCGGACAGGGCCAGCTGGCCCGCATGGCCACCCACTCTTTGCGAGAGTTGGAGCGCGTCGGCTCCGATCAAAATACCGACGTCGTGGCCCTGAACTATCGCGAGAACACGTCTATCGGTCGCCATTCCCAATTTGAAGGCGGCAGCACTTACCACATCCAGCGCCACGGGGCTCCGAGACACAGAAGCGAACTCGGATCACTGCTCAGCTGCGCGCTGGCCAGTCCTAAGGACCTCAAGTCCCCGCTGCTGGATCGTCCGGTCGCACCCGGCGACTCGGCCAAGATCAGCCAGGCCGAGACCCTGAAAGCCTTCCTGCTGGACTCGATGAAGCGTTTTCCGGCCCAACACTTCGCTCTGGCCATCACCGGCCACGGAGCGGCCTTTCAAGGGCAGGCCATCACCCGTGGCCCGGCTGGACGGGCTGCGATCAGCAACGATGAACTGGGCCGAGTCCTGCGCGAGGTTCGGGAGCAGACCGGTCGTGGAGTGGACTTGGTGAACCTGAATACCTGCTACTCTGCCAATCTGGAAAGCCTCTATTCCCTAAAGGGTGCGACCTCCACCGTGGTCGCCTCGCAAGCCGCGCTGGCGGTGGGGACCCAGCCTTTCGCCAAGGTTCTGGCTGAAGTCCAACAGCAGCTCAAAGCCGGCAAATCAGTCCAGCCGGCTGACCTGGGGCGGCTCTTCGTCCAGGAAGCAGCAGTCCAGCCGTTGCATCAGCTCTACAGTCCCACCCTCACCGCGCTGGATGCCAACTCCCTGGGTGAACTTGGTCAGGCCGTGGCCGAGCTGCAGAGTCAATGCATGGCTGCCGGGGTGGCGCCGGCCCAACTTCGCGAGCTGATTGGCAAGTCGGTTTCGGTGGATTTCGCCCAGGGCGTGGAGCTAACCGACCTGGGGTCGCTGGCTTCGCAAATTGGAGAGTGCTTTCCCCAGCTGCGACCGGCCTCTGAGGCCGTGAAACAGGCTTTGAGCAAGACCGTTCTTTCGGAACAACACGCGATTCCAGAGGATGAGAGCAGACTCTCGCGGCTGGTGCGCAAGCTGCCCGGCCTGGTGGGCGAGCAGAGGGAGCTGACGGGCGCCACCGGAATGACGGTCTTCTGGAATGGATCCGAAAAGCAGCGACTGGCCTGCATTGAAGAAAGCGATTTCGGTCGGGAACACCCGATTCAAAAGTTTATGGAGTACCTACGCGGGTGACCGTTCGCTGCTCGGGCAGGATGATGTCGATAAAACGGCCGGAGCTAATCCTCTGCAACCCCTGGCGCTCCTGACGCGAGAAACGGTGACACAGACTGACGAAGTCCACGTCCACCGGGTTATGAACCAGGTGGGTAATACCGCGCTCAAACAACGGGCCGGGCAAGACTCCCCCGCTCGGTCCCTCCAGCACGATCATCCGGTCGCCGCGTGCTGCCGGTAGCAACCCTTGCAAGCTGCGATTGGGCAAGGTGGAGGCGCTCACGCAGAGGATGTCCGCTTCCTCCAGCAACCCGGGCGCGTTGGATCCGTCGTCATAGACCACTTGCATGCGCTGGCTGGCCTCTTCTTTCAGCCGGAACGGGTAAGGGTTGCGCTGGCGAAAGTCATCGGAGGAAACCAAAAAATCGATGCAGTTCACCTTGGACAACCAGTCCTGAGCCAGAGCCTCCTCCAGATACCCTCCAAAGCCGACGATGGTGACGATCGGGGCGGGATGCTCAGCCCCCAATTCCCGCAGCCGAACTCGCCCGGGTTGGGAACGGAGACCCAGCCCGGCCAGCCGATCGGGATCTCGCAGCACGGGAGCCGAAAGGGCTGATAAGACGGCGACCCAGAGGGCATTGTGAGCATCACTTGGAGTGTCTTTGCGCAAATAGTTCCAGAGCAGCGGGTCGTGGTCCAGCTGGCTTAAGATCTGTCGACGGGTCCGCTCGATCTGAGCGGCGCTGATCCCGTGATGGCCTTCCAAATCGTAGTTCATGGCCAACCCGCAGTGCCCATCCTTGAGCCGCACGCTCAGAAAGAGGTTGTCCAGACACAGGTCCTCGAGACCCAGCTGTCCCCAGTCATCGGAACGAATCTGCTGAATGTGGTCGCTCAATTCTTGCAGAAGTTGGTCGCTCACAGGGCTTTCTGCCAGGCCTTCAGAGTGGCGTTGGGGGCGATCAGCATCCAAATATTGAGGGTCAGTGAATCGCGGATGCTGACCAGCATGGTGACCTCGATGGCCAGGTAGAGCAGCAGCGAGAGGGTCAGTGGAAAGGAACCGGCCATCAGGAACCCCAAGCCACAGCAAAAGGTGTCGGACACGGAGTTGGCAATAGAGTCCCCCACATAATCAAGAGAGATCGTGTCCTGTCGGTAGCGCTCGATGATGAAGGGCGTATTTTCCCATATCTCCCAGAGCACCTCCAGGCCCAGGGCGGCGTTCAGGCGCCACCAACGGCCGCGCTGAGGAAAGAGCTTCCAGGTCAGAAAATAGAACAGGAACCCGTGCTGAATATGGGAGCCGCTGTAGGCATCCGCAAGGTGCTGGGAGTTATGGCTGCCCCAGGTATTGTCGCTCCAGAAAAAGAGCTGGTTGCACTTGCACCACCAGCGTCGCCCCATCAGGCGTAAGACGGCAATCTGGCCCAGCAGCAGAAGGGGAGTCGCAGCCCTAGCTTTCAAGCCTGCCCAGACGCTCCACAACCTGCGAATCCTGAGCCATCTCCCAACCCCGACGAACGAACATCAAACTGCGCTCCCAGTCGCCCGGAAAACTGGCGGCCAGGCTGGCTTCCAAAACATCGTCCCAGTGTCCGGGAGCAAAGTGAAGGCAGGCCAAAAAGCCATATTTGATGGCTTCCTGGTTGAGTCGAAAACTGGCGTCGCCGTAGCGGGACTCCCAGATCCCCAGCAAGCTGCCGCGCATTGTTGCCCAGGCCAGTTCCTGTTGCTCGCTCCATACCGGTGTTGAGATTAGATCCATCGTTCCTGAGTCCTCTCTGAAGATGCCTCCGCTCTCAGTCTAGGACGAGAGCGGTGGCAGCCGGAGGTGGAACAATCACCGTCTCAGGGTACCCTGATACTCTGAGGCTGATGGTGAAGTTTACCGTTCGCGGGCGCCAGCGGGATGGCGGGCAACCAGCATTTCCAGAAATTGTTTGGCCAGTTCCTGGTCCGAGGCGGGGTTCTGGCCCGTGATCAGCTCGCGGTCGCGCACCACCTTGGACTGCATGGGAATCCAGGCCACGTCCATTTTGGCGCCGGCCGATTTGAGGGCGCTTTCGATGTGAAATTGCAATTTTGCGGGCATTTTCAGCTCGGCCACGCGCTCTTCGATATTGGAGAACACGGTCATGGAGTAATTGGCGTAGATCCAGTCCTGAGCCGGAACTTCACGGCCTTCTTTGATAGCCGAGATGAATCCGATCGGGTCAAACTGAGCCGATAGGGCGGCGGCCGGACCGTGGCAAATCATGGCGGTGGGTTTGAAATGCTGGTGGAAGTGGCGCAAAATTTGGCCCAGTTGCGGATCCATCAGGAGGTCGGCCATGGGGGCGTGTCCTCCCGGCACGAAGAGCCCGGCGTAGTCATCCAATCCTTGGCTGAGAACTTGGGCGAAGGTCTTGGGCTGGTTTAGCCCCGGCAGTTGCTGCACGAAGGCCCGGGTGCGCTGGTAGCGCCGTTCGTCGTTGCCAAAGAAGGAGGCGTCATCGGAACTGGCGTCCATGGCCGGGCGGTTGCCCCTGGGATTGGCCAGCTCCAGTTGATACCCGGCCTCTGCCAGGTGCTGCGCCGGCACCCCAAGTTCGTTCAAAAAGAATCCGGTTTCCAGGCGCTGACCGTCCGCCAGGTCGAGCTGATGCGCGCTGCTGAGAATGACGAGAATCTTGTTCATCGAGATCACCAACCAATCGAAAGATAGACTTCCAGATTAGACCGTCTTGCCCCGATTGGGTTGGGGATCGGAGTACCCGGGGTGAGGGATCGGAGTTGCAAATGCCTTGGCAAGCCCTCGGGTGAACCCTTAGGATGTTGAGCACGTATGCCCAATATGCAAGACGAAACCTCAGACCTCATCGGCTCTCGCGCCGACGTCCCGCCACCCGCTCACTGGCTGACCCGGTTGCTGCGCCATCTGCTAATTTTGGGTGCACTCGGTGTTGCAGGCCTGTTCTGTCTGTTTCTCCTCAATCCACGAGGAATCAGGGGCCGGGCCCAAGGTCAACTGACCGCCTGCAAATCTAACTGCAAGAATATCGCCACCGCCCTGGAAATGTATGCCAGCGACAACAAGGGCGCCTACCCCACCAGCCTGTCCCGTCTGACCCAGGGGAATTATCTCAGAGTGCTCCCCTCCTGCCCGGTCGCCGGCAGCGACACCTACAGCCCCAGCTACCAGATGCACGCCCGCCCGGACCTCTTCAGTTTCTGCTGTCAGGGCAACAATCACAACAAAGCCTACAGCGGCTTCCCAGAACCGCCCGACAACTTCCAACAGTATTTCTCCGCGCAGGGCCTGCTTACCCCACCTTAAAACAGGTAGCCGACTAGTGGTTGCTACGGGGCTGGTGCGACCGAGCGTGCATTCTTTCGA
>JAFEBA010000111.1 GCA_018266105.1 bacterium
GCCGGCCGTCATCTGGCCATACATGGTTAACCCTTGATGCTCCAACCGGCGGAAATTCTCCCAGGTGGCCCAGGCCGGCACCAGCATCGAGTTGGAAATCAGCACCCGGGGGGCCTGATCGTGGGTGCGAAAAATGCCCACCGGTTTACCGGAGCAAACGAGTAACGTCTCGTCCTTCTTGAGCGACTTCAGACTGGCCACCAGCGCATCGTAACAATCCCAGTTGCGGGCGGCCCGACCGGTTCCACCATAAACGATCAGGTTATCGGGGTCCTCAGCCACCTCCGGGTCGAGGTTGTTCATGAGCATACGCAGAGCCGCTTCCTGCTCCCATCCCTGACAACTGAGTTCGCTCCCGCGGGGAGCCCGGATGGCGGTGTGGGTCATCACTTCTTACCCCCCATCTTCTTCAACAGGAAGAAGAAACCGAAAGCAGCCAACAGCATGGCGATCCCGACCAGCGGGCGGGCAAAAATCCACCCGATGGCGATACAGATAAGAGTTAGGGCTGTGCCGGTGGCGCATCCGAAGAGGCCGGTGCCCATTTCCACGAGATCACCCAGGAAAGGGATGATGTTTGCCACAGCCGCGATCGGGCCGAGCAGCATGGAAAACCCGATGCACATCAATACCCAGCCCACCACACGCAAGATCCAGACCAAGGTGCTGTTGCTGGACTCGGCCTGGGTAAACATCTCGGCAGCCGTATGGGCCCCGCTTCTGACGTAAAGGATGCTGGTTCCATTCTTGGTGACGTAAGTGTCAAAGCTATTGCCCACCTGCTTGGCCACCAGGCTGAGCTGTCCGGGCTCAACCACCTGGTACTGCACTTTGACGTCACCCACATTGGGGCTGGACGGGTTCTGGCCGTCGTAGATGACGCCGTCCTTGAGTTCAAAGTCGCGGTCCTCGGGCAGGCTGAGATCCTTTAAGGGTAGCGCCGTGTAACTATCCACTTCTTTCAAGACCGGGTCTTGCAGCTTGAAAGCTCCGATGGTGGAGTCGGTAGAGTTGATAACGGTAGACGAGACGTCGGCCGGGGGAGCCGGGTTGTCGTGTCCTTTTTCCTTGTAGCCGCTGGAGTCTTGATGACTGTCCACCCACTTTTTGTCGTAGGTGTAAGTGGTGATGGTCTCTTCTCCGCCACCCAGCTTCTTGCGTTTCTTGGTCTCTTTCTCTTCAACCCATTCGTAGTATTGAACCTGACGGCTCAGACGAATCGCCTTTGCCTTGACTCCGAAGAGCTCGTCTTTCAGGGCAGAACCGGCCTTGGTGTTGCCGGTCAGGTGAACCAGCTTCCCCTCCATAGCCGGGTCGACTTTATCTTCCTTGATTTCCTGGACCGAACCCTTGCCTTCGGCAATCCCCGCCGCGGTGCGCACGTAGCGCCCCTCGTTCCAATAGAGCAGTGCGCAACTCACCACAATCAGGATGATTCCGAAGAAAATCCCGGCGATGGAGTTGCCCAGCTTGCTGAAGAAACCCTCAGATGATCGTTCAACGTATGTCATAGCCCGGGGAATCTACCCGCGAGGTGACCATTGCAAACGGGCCTGGGCGCGGCTTGCCTGATGCTGAGCCCGGGCTTCCGCGTGCAGCAATCCCAGCAACGCACACTGACTGAGCAGGGCCGTGCCGCCATAGCTGAGCAAAGGGAGCGGAATGCCGGTGACGGGAAACAGGCCGATCACCATGGCCAGATTCACCACCGTCTGAAAGGCCAGCGACCAGCAGGCCGCCGCACAGATCCAGCGAGCCTGCTGGCTCTGAGCTCGACGGGCCAGGCGAAAGCCGCGCGCCAGCAGTAAACCGAACAACAAGAGCAGCAGGGTGGTACCAAACAACCCCCACTCCTCGGCCAGCACAGTGAAGAGAAAGTCGGTGTGTTGCTCCGGCACATACATCAAACGCTTTTGCAGACCCTGAAAGGCCCCCAGACCCTGTAAGCCGCCGCTGCCGACCGCGATTTTGGCCTGAATCAGGTTCCAGCCCGCGCCGGTGGCATCTTTCTCGGGATCCAGAAACATCAGCAAGCGCTCTTTCTGGTAACCGTGCAATCCCAGGCTGGCCAGCCAGGACCCCAATAGGGTCCCACCCACCAGCCCACGCCAGTCAAATTCGGCGATGAAAAAGAGTCCCCAGGTGCTGGCTGCGTAACAGGCGGCGGTGCCAAGGTCGGGCTGCTTGAGCACCAGTAATGCCGGCCCCAAAAGAGCTGCCAGGGCCAGGTCCCAGCGTCCCTTTTGCAGCAGATACACCTGTAGCAGAGGCAGGCTGAATTTGAGCAATTCCGAGGGCTGCAGAGCTCCCAGCGGACCCAAGGAAAGCCAGCGGCGGGCACCATTCACCTCGAACCCGACCAGCGGCACCGCCACCAACAGGGCCAGGCTCAGCCCGTAGAGGACGGGCGAGGCCTGCAAAAGCTTGGTCAGAGACTGGCGACTCAAATACCACTGCACAGCCAGGCCCAATAAAATAAAGACAGCCTGACGCGCAGCGTGGCGCTGCAGGTCAGGCTGATAGTAGGTGGTGCTGTAGATGAGCAACCAACCGAGCCCCACCAGGGCCATCCAGGTGAACAGCAGCGTCGGATCGAGCCAGCGCTGCGGGACTCGGAACCTAGTGTTGATTGGAGGCCGGTACGACCACGGGCATGTTGCCCGGAATCACGTTGGGATGGTGACTATCGCTATCCGTGCACCCATAACAGCAGTTGACCGCCATTGTGGCCAGATCTTCCTGAGGCAAGCGAGAAACCAGCGAAAAGACCCAGCCCTTATGCTGCCAGGAAGCGATGCGAGCGTCCTCCGTGTTGTAGTAGGCCGGCCTGGTCTCAGCACTGGGAAGATCGGACTGCACGCGACTTAGAGGCATCGTATACAAGGAAATCACACGATCCTGGGGATCGCGATAGAGCACGTGAATCACCTTTTCTCCGCTTAAAACGGGGCAAAGGCGCACGTCGTAAGGACGCATCTGCTGGACTTCGGCCATCTCCGGCATGGGTGCGCCATAGGCAACCTGAGCGATCTGGGCCGGACTCTGCGGAGCTCGTTCGGAGACGGGAGTGCCAGCGCAGCGGGAGTGGTCCTGAGAGAGGGATAGGGCCAGCGGAGTGGCTTTGTCGTTGGCTGGCCGCAGAGCCACGAAGGAGAAGACGGCGGCCGAAGCGGCGGCCAGAGCGCCCAGGCTCCAGACCGGACGAGCGGGGGTAGTTTTCTTGGCGGGCGCCACCTCGGCGCCGAGAGCCTTGAGCAGGCGGGCCTGAACGAGTTCAGGACAGGTCTCCTGAGAACAGCTGCTGCGAATTGTTTGGCGAAACTTGGAATAAAACTCGTAGCGGCCACGACACTCACTACAGGTGTCCAGGTGCTGCTTTTGCTCCGGGCTGGCTTCGCCATCCAGAACTAAGTCCACCACCTCTGAATCAGGACAAGACAATGAACCCACGCAAGAATTTCCTCTCCACTGCTTAGTCTACGAAGTGACCGGTATGTATGTACGGTCACGTTACGACTTTAGTCTCTAGGGAACTTTGCTCTGCCCAACCGGACCCCTGGAATTTTGGTTCCAAATCCTCAGGATTTTTTTACTGTTTTTTTCCTGGGCCGGGAAAACTCCAGTGTTTACGGGCGATTGCCCAGTCACATCGAAGCACATTTTTCCCGAACCAGTGCCTGCGGCCAACTTCCTTGCGCCTGCTCGACCCAAAGCGTGAGCTCATCACTGTAAACCACCAGACCTGGGGCAGCCCCGGCCGGCTTTTTGACTCGCTGGGCGGAGGTAAAAGAAACCAGCACCCTGCTATCCTGGGCCCGACTGGAATAGTGAGCCGCCAGGCGAGCGGCCGCTTCCACCACTTGCTCATCCGGACTCCGACCGGCCGTCTTCAAGAGAACATGGGCCCCCGGCGCATCTTTAACGTGAAACCAGAGGTCGTCACGCGCCGAGTGCTTTCTTATCAACTCGTCGTTCTGGCGAGGCGAGCGACCCACCAGCAAAGTGAACTGCTCAAAGAGGTAACGCCGCGGGCCGCTGCCCGCCGGCCGGGCCAGCTTGGAAGGTCGCTGCTCTTTCAGTTCATCCAGGTCATGAATCTGCTCGGCCTGTTCCGCCGCGAAAAGAGCCTCGCGCAGACGCTCCATCTCGGCCCGGGTCTCCTCCACCCGGGCCTCTATAATAGGGGCCGAGCGACGATATTTAGCGGCTCGTTTAACCAGTTTCTGAGCCTGCAGCTTGATGGGCAGCGTGGGGTCCAATGGGATGCAATGAACGGTCTCGCCGTCCCAATCGGTCAACTCCGCCTCAGGAGCCCCGCGCCGCAAGCTGTGCTGATAGGTCAGCAGCAATTCTCCCTGGCGCTGCAAGACCTCGGCCTGGTCCAGCCTGGCCTTGTCCTCATCCAGTTTGACCAGCCGTTGCTCGAGCTTCTTCAAACCTTTCTTGATGCGTTGCAGGGTGCGCTGGCGAGCCGACTCCAGGGCGGGCAGAGGCTCCAACTCCTGCTCCAACTCAAGCAAGGCTCCGGGCTGCTCCCCCCAGATGCTCAGGCGCCCGTTGGGCAAACGCTCACCACCGTAACCACGCTGCGTGTAAGCCCAAAAATCCCGCCAGCCTTGAGCCAGACGCTCTTCCAGGGACAACTCAGGCCTCATGAACCGGCCCAGCCGACCACAGGCCGCCTTACTCAGACCGAAACTGCGCTCCACCAGGGAGGCCGGAAAGCCGGGGGGATCGCTGAGATAAATCTCCTCCAACTGGTAGGTACTCAGTTGCAGGGCACTGGGCAGCTCGGGCTGGGTCGGGCCTTGATAAGCTCGATGGGTACGCAATGGCTTGCCCAAACGCACTGCCCCCGCCACCAGACCGTCATTGCTGATCAAAACCAGGTTGGGTTGGCGCTCCAGCAGCTCCAGGATCAGAGTATATTCCCGCCCCACCAGGCGAACGATCCGCTCCGGATAAAGCACCTGCAACTCGTCAATGGAACGGCCCTGAAGATGCTTACGGCAGAGCATGGTAAAACTGGATGGAATCGAGGCCTGGGGCTTGGGTCCCCTCCACCAGCGGAAGCCAGGACCGGTGGGCTGCAAGCTAACCAGCAGGCGAAGATTCTTGCCCGGACCCAGACGAAAGGCCAGCAGAAAGTCAAACTGGTCCACCTGGGAGATCTTCTGAAGAAACCAGGGAAGAGGGAAGCGCCGTTCCAGCTCGGCCGCATAGGCACGCAGCGTGAGGGCGTCGTAGAACACTTAGACCTCGGCCGCTTGAGGCTCCGGCTCGGCTTGAGGAGGAGCGGACGCGACCACCGGAGCCGGCACAGGCAGCGGGTCCTCCTGAACCTTTGGCTTAGACTTAGGTGGAGCGCTCGAGGAGGCATCACCCAGTCCGGCCAGACGATTGAGGAACAGATCGCGGTCGGCCCCCGACAGGGCGACCCGGTCTTCCAGCCCGCCGCAGGCACGAACCGTCACGCCCGGGGAGATAGAGGTGGCCCATCCGGCCAGGCCCAGAAAGGCGATCAACAGGCTGAGGAAATTGACGAAACCGGTGGAGGCTTCAAAACTGAGGAAGTGCACTTCGTCCAAAATGGCGTGATGAAAGGGTAGCTCCAAGGTGATCAACCAACGGTAGGCCAGAAAGACTGGAATGAGCACAAGCGGATACCACTCAACCAACCAGCAAGGTCCAGCCCAGGCGATGCGCTCGAGGTTGAACCAGTGGTTGTAGCGGGGACCATTGAGCTTGCACTCGTTCTCGCCCTCGCTCAGGGCCGAAACCCATTGCCGGAACGTCTTGGCCGAGCCGCCCCCGCCTCGGCTTTCATAAGATTCTTGGAGATCTCCGGTACTGGCCAGGCGCACTTCGGACTGGATGTAGTAACCCACATGCCAGGCCAACAGGCCCAGAAAGCCCTCGACATTCCAGTAGCTATTCTTGGCCTCGGCCACAATCAAATAAAACGCGAATCCCGCCGCCACCAGGCTCCATCGAATCAGCTCGCGCCAGGGCGCCAGCGGCGCCACCTTGACCCACACCAGTTCGGAGGTGCGAAAGAGGGTGGACTGGTACAGAATAGCCTTCGGTCCGGAGCGCATAGGCGTGTTCGATTTTGAAAAAGAACGACTATTCCTTCTGCCCCGGAGCTAATCGAACACGAAGCCAGCTTCCAGCACTGCTGCAGCGGACCGGCCCTGCGTCGGCCGGAACCAGGATGGATGCGCCCTCTTCCAGGAGATGATCATCCACATGGGTCGGAGCAAGGGCTGTAATGATTTCAAAACTTTTGCCGGTGGTGGACCAGCTGCGTTCGCCGCTTACGCTTTCCACCAAAAAGTGAGGACAGATCACTTCGAGCTTGCCCAACAAGTCCTCAGGAGGTGCTACAACCGGCTCAGGAAGTGAGTCGCAAATGGCCGCAATCCCTTGTTCCACGTGCATCTCCCGCGGCTGTCCGTCCAGGCCAAGACGGTCCCAATCGTAAAGCCGATAGGTCAGGTCGGAACTCTGTTGGACTTCGTAGACCAGGAGCCCCGGGCCCAGAGCGTGGACAGTTCCAGGGCTGGTGTAAGACCAGCTGCCTGCCTCGGGACGGTAGCGCTTCAAATAGTTGAGCCAATCCCGGGGGGTCAGGGCCTGCAATTCAGAGCGCGAGGGTTGACTGCTTTTCCAACCGTGGATCACCTCGGCCTGGGCATCCACCTGGGCAAAATACCAGGCTTCCGCCTTCCCGCGCAAACCCGCGGGCGCAACCGAATCATCTGGGTGCACCTGAATCGACAACCAGTCCTGACAGTCCAGCCACTTGATCAACAGTGGGAATCCTAAATTCGGGTCGGGCGCCCAGTCGCCCAACAGCCCTCGTCCCAGTCGAACGCAAAGCTGGTCGAGGGTTTCAGTGGAGCCCTCCAGCTGCAGCTCCCCGTACACCTCCCAGCGCTCTCCAACGGGCTGCGTAGCTCCCGGAGCCAGGCGTGTCCCGCCCCAGACTCGAACGACCGGCAGTGACTTCAAACGAAACGGCTTCATGGGGCGCAGGTTTGCGCCGGCGCAGGCTTCACCTGCTGGGGGGAGAACAGGGTAAGATGCGCAGTCGAGCTTTTACGCTGATCGAAGTGATGGTGGTATGCGCCATTCTGGCCATTCTGGCCACCTTGCTGGCTGGAGCCTACTCACGCTACCGCACCAACCTGAACTTGGTCACGGCCAGTCAGCGCCTGCAGGCAGAGATTATCAACACTCAACAGCAGGCGCGCAATTCAGGTCAGATACAGGTGCGAGCGGGAGTAGAATTGAGCGCAGCCCCCCTGACGGCAGCCTCCGTCACCAACGTCCAGGGCACGCCCCAGCTCCGTATCTGGGAAGGCTCGAGTCTGGGGCTTCGCGGGCTGAAGAAGATCTATCTACTGGACGACACCCTGGTCACGTTTCGAGTCAGCGCCACCAATGTCCCGGATGTTCCTATGGTTTTAGGCGACACCGGTCTGGTCATCGAATTCGGCGTCGATCAGGGCGGACTGGGCACTTTCCAGCGACTCTTCACCATCCCCCTCAATCCCGACGGCACCGTTGCCCTACCTTTAGATACCGAGCCGGCTCGCATCACTCTGGACAATGGCATCTACAAGCGCCAGGTGGAAATCAGCAAGGTCGGCAAGGTCAAAGAACAGCGTCTCTAAGGGAGCTTATTCGGGAGTCTGAGCCGTGGCCGGCTGGACCTCCAGATGGTTGGCCACCTTCTTGATGCCTTCCACCTTCTTGACCAGCACCTCCGCCCGGTCTTTGCCAGCCTGTGACGGAACTCCGCCCTTCAGCACCAGCAGATCGTTTTCTGCGCTCACTTGAATGTTGCAAGGGGCCAGTTCCGCGTCGGTTTGCAGGTTCAACTTGGCGGCCTGAACTTTGGCCGAGTCAATAGGCTGAATCGAGGTAGGCGGCGGTTCACTGGGACCGCTACAGCCCAGAGCCAGGGTAGCCAATAGAGACAGAACGAGCTTCTTCAAGAGCGACCTCCAATTGATGTTCCTACACCACCGCTTCGTTTGGCGAATGCAAAAAAGATACCACCGATTACGCTCCAAAGCACGAGAATCATACTCAGACCGAAAGGAATCAGGTTGGCCCGCGGGTCGGCTCCCGCGAATTTGAAGAACTGCTGGATGATCAAGTCCCGACTCCCAAGCCCGCCCGGCGTAATCGGCACGGCCGAAATGGTGTTGGCGACCTGCACGGCCAGGAAGTAATGACGCAGGGCCAGGCCCTCCACGTGAAAAGCCTTGCCGATACAGACCACGTTCAGAGTGGCCAGCGAATGCACCACGGCCGAGATCATGAGGGCTCGAAAGACAGTAGAAAGGTGGCTTCGATAGAGGTCCACGCTGCGAATCAAGCGCATGATCAGCCCGGTCAACTTCGCGGGAAATTTCTTGCCGACCGTCTTCACGACTTCTTTCAAACTGTCTGGCAGCCAGTAGTCGCGGGTCAGCACAACCGTGACGCCTCCCCCACCCACCACGCTGATCAAGACGACGAAACCAACCATCGACTTGATATCCGCCCCGGCCACTCGCAACTCACCCCAAACCAGAGGCAAGGTGAGCAGAGCCACCACAAATAAGCCTAGCAACCCGATGATGCGGTCCACCACAATCGACAAAATCGCTTCTTCCTTGCGATTGCCGGCCTGGGCCTGGACATAGTACATCTTAAAGACGTCGCCACCCACTCCGCCCAAGCCGAAAAGATTAAAGAAAACCCCGATCATGGTCAGGCGAAAGGCGTCCCACTGGCTAATTTTGACACCCTGCAACACCAGCAGAGTGCTCCAACGGTAACTGGTCAAGACCGTGCCCAGAGTGGTCAAAACCAGGCCGACCGCGATCCAGCCATAGTTGGCGCTGGTGAATTCGTGGGTCAAGTTAGCGCCAGCCTGAGCCAGCACCCAGTTGATAGCCCAGGCCGCGACGGCCAGACTGAAGAGCAGACGCAGAACATCGCTGAGCTTGAGATTGCTCATCGACGAGCACCTGAACGACTGCACAATTGGAGCACTAACAACTGCATGACCAACAAGGGATCCGATCCTGTCTTAATTCGATAGTCGGCCCTGGCCAACCGTTCAAAAGCGTTACCCAAATCCGTCTCGTTCCAACTGGCAAGCTCCTCTAAACTTTTCTTGATCTGAAACTCGCTGCGTCGCGGGATTTCTTTGGCGATGGCGGCGGCGGTCTTAAAGCGCGGCTTCAACTGATACACCTGAACCAGGCCCAGGAGGTAGCTATTGAGATAGGACAGCAACGACTGGGCAGGTTCGTGCTGCATCAATTTTTCCAGAAGCGCGTAGGCCTGGCGAAGGTTGGGCTGACCAATGGCAGCCGTCAACTTCCAGGTTTGCACCTCAGCGCTATCGTGCACCATCTGATCCAGGTCGGCGCTGCTGACCTGACGACTCTCGCCTGCAAACAAGGCCAGACGCTCAATCGCGCCTGTAATCAGGCGCAGACTGCCAGCCGTCCGCTCGGCCACCACCTGCTGCTGCTGGGAGGTCAGTTCCAGCTTATGCTGTTTACAGGCGTAAGCCACGAAGTCTCCCCGCTGCTTGGCCTCTAACTCACAACTCAACACACAAGCCTTGGAACGCAGATAGTCCCACAGCCCGCTTTTGGCCTTGGGAGTCTCTCCCACCACCACCACCACCAGCCCGGGATGCAAAGCCTCGGTCTGCAGCATTTTGCAAAGTTCGTCAGCTGTTCGGGCATTCAAATCCTGAATGTTTTGCAACTCCAGCAAGCGCCGTTCGGTCATCATGGGCAGCTCCGAAAGAGCATCCAGCAGAGCTGCCGGCTTGCTGGACGGGCTCAGCCGTAACACCTGATGATTGAACTCCGCAAAGCCCTCGTCCAAGACCTCACGTCGCAACTTGCGCTGAACCTGCTCGCGCAGGTAGTCCTCGGGACCGGTCACCCAGTACAGCGACCCAGGCTGAGCCAGGGGCTGGCTCAACCAGTCCAGGACCTGAGAGGCTGCGGGAGGCTTAGGAGCCCTGGCTGCTGGGGGCATTGGCCCGAGCGATGCTTTCCACGAAAGGAGGACGCAGCACGCCCCTTTCCGTGATGATAGCCGTAATATACTGATGGAAGGTGACGTCAAAAGCCGGATTGGCCACTCCCACCCCTTCCGGAGCCACGGCCTGACCGCGGAAGTGAGTGACCTCCTGAGCGGAGCGCTCCTCGATGGGAATCTCCCAGCCCGACTGCATGGCCATGTCCACCGTCGACCAGGGGGCGGCCACGTAAAACGGAATTCCATATTCCTTACAGAGCACAGCCAGGGTGGAGGTGCCGATCTTATTGGCCACATCACCCTGAGCGGTAATCCGGTCAGCACCAGTGATCACCGCATCCACCTGCTTGCGCTGCATAAAGTGGCCAGCCATGTTGTCGCAAATCAACCGAACGGGAATCCCGTCCTGGTGAAGCTCGTAAGCAGTCAGCCGAGCGCCCTGCCAGTAAGGCCGGGTTTCATCCACCCAGACCCACTCCACCTGGTCGCGTCGGGCCAGACTGCGAATGACCCCCAGAGCCGTGCCGTAATCACCCGTAGCCAGAGCGCCAGCGTTGCAGTGAGTTAACAGGCGCTGCTTGCCCTGGAAAAGCTTGGCTCCGTGCTCTCCCATGGCCTGGCACATGGCCACATCCTCTTCGTGAATGGCAATCGCCTCTTGAACCAGGTCACCCTGGCGAGCCTTCAACATGCGCTCAATGGCCCAGAACAGGTTGACGGCCGTGGGGCGGGTTGCGGCCAGGCGCGCTGCCGCCTGGTCCAGATCCTGTCCCTGCTGGGCGGCCACGGCCAGCCCGTAGGCCGCGCAGATCCCAATGGCCGGGGCTCCGCGAATCAGCATGTCGCGGATAGCGACCTCAAAATCCTCTAACTTTGTGCACTCAACCCAGACCTCGCGGTCGGGCAGCAGTCGCTGATCGATGAGACGGGCCCCCTGGCCCGTCCACTCAATGGGTCGCATTTCGGTTCTCTTTCCATTCCGGTTCTAAAAGTCCATAGACCAGCACATCCCAATGGCGGCCCTGATCAAAGTGAGCCTGACGCTCGCGGCCCTCCAGTTGAAAGCCGCAAACTTCGAAGGCCTTCTGAGCGGCCTTGTTGCTCTCCAAAATCTTGGCGTAGAGGCGATGCAAACGCAGGTCCAGAAAAGCAAAGTCGGTCAATCCTCGCAGCGCCTCCCGCCCCAGGCCCAGGCCCCGCGCCTCGGGTTCGGCCAGAAAAATGCCCACTTCAGCCTTGCCCGTCAACCAATCGATGTCGCGCAGCTCAACGTTCCCCACATACTCACTATCCTTTGTCTTAATAGCGAATATCTTCATATCCTGACGACCACCCAGGTTCTCAAACCATCTCTCCAGCTCGCCCGCGGTTTTTGGGAAAGGGTGCATGCCGGTCCATCGGATCAACTGACGCTGGTTGGCCCAGTGGTAATTTTTCATCAGATCGTGACGCTCAAGGCTCCACAAGTGCAGGCGGGACGTAGCAATCATCAGATCCGTCTTGACCTCCCCGAGCAGGAATCCTTCCGGGCGACCTCGGGACAAGAAATCCCGTCAGCGAGCTTCTTGGGAAGGAGCGCCTCCGCCGGACCTGGAACACGGGAATCGCAGACTATGGAAAGAGCCGTCAGGATGTCGGACTCCAGGACCGACATCAACCTCACGCCGGTTCTGGGTGAGGAATCCAAAGGAGAAGCCGAATGGCAGAAGTTGCCTCTCAGGAAATACAAAAGTATTCAACGCTGGTAAAGCTCCAGCCGGAGAATGCAGAAAATCACTTTCTCCTTGGATTGGCCTTTGAGAACGCCGGCCAGGTGGCTGAGTCGAACAAATGCTACGACCAGTGCATCAAGCTCAGTCCGAAGCATTCGTTGGCGCACCTGCACCGCGGCTTCCATCTTGCCCGCGCCGGTGACCCTGACCGCGCCCTGATTGAGTGGGACCGAGCCTTCGAGCTCGACCCTAACCTCTCGATCAAGTTTGCCACAGATCCTCATACTCAGCGTGAGTACAAGCAGAAGATCGACAGTTCGATCCAAAACTTTACCAAGCCCATCCTGATCAATCCGAAAAACGCCTTCGCCCACTATCAGTTGGGCGTAGCCTACAAGTATTTCAATCTGCTGGAACTCTCGCTCCAGAGCCTCAAGCGCGCCCTGGATATCAATCCTCGGCTGCACGAAGCCTATCATCGTTGCGGCGAAATCTACTCTTTGCTTGAGCAGAACAAGCTGGCCATTACCCACTTCAAGATGGCCGTGGACGCCAATCCGCGCTACGCCGACTCCCACTTCCAGTTGGCCGTGGTCTACGAACGTGAGAATCAGAGCACTCTGGCCATCAAGCACCTGGAAGAGGCCATCAAGCTGGACGCCGACCGTGCTCCCTACTACTTTGCCTACGGTCGCACGCTCATGCGCCAGACCAAATACAAGAACGCCATGCAGCAAATCCAGAAAGGCCTTAATCTGGACAAGAACAACGCCCGCGGCTACTTGTTGCTGGCCGAGTGCTGCAAGGAACTGTATCGACCCGATCTGGCCCTGGTCAGCTACGAGCGGGCCGTGGAGCAAGATCCCAACTACAAGGACGCCATCTACGAACTGGGCACGATCGCCCTGCAGCTCGGCGAAGTGGACAAGGCCATCACCAGCTTTGAACGCGCCCTGGAACTCAAATCCGACGACTCGTACGCTCACTTTTACCTGGCCCAGGCCTACCACCGAAAAAATCTATATAAAGAAGCGGAAGATCACTACCGCCAGGCCTCCGAACTGAGCCCCAAGGATGCGTTCGCCGCTTACAACCTCGGATTGGTGCGTCAAGAACTGGGCAACGGCCGAGGCGCCCTGGACGCCTTCCGCAGGGCTGTCGATCTCAAGCCCCAGGACGCCACCTATCATCTGGTGCTGGCCAAGTGCGCCATGGAGCAAGAGCAGAACGACGAAGCCGTTTCTCACCTGCGCGAAGCCATCAAACTGAACCCCAACGACCTCGAGACCAACTTCCTGTTGGCGGACGTGATGATGGAGACCGGCCAGTTCGACGAGGCCATCAGCATGTTCCGCAAGGTCACCGAGATCACGCCGGATTCAGTGGATGCTCACACCCGCCTGGCCGAAGCCTTTCACAAGCTGGAGATGTTCGACTACGCCTTTGAATCGTTCCAGCAGGCTCTACGCCTCGACTCCAAGCACATCCCCAGTTTGCACGGCATGGGCCTGCTCTACCTTCGCTACCGCAACAAGCCCAGCATCGCTGTCGACTTCTTCCAGCAAGCACTGGAACTAGAGCCTGCTCACGCCCCCTCCTTGGCCTCTCTAGGCGAAGCCTACATCGCCCTCAATCAGCCGGAGCGCGCCCTTCAGTTCTTCGAACGGAAACTAGAAGAGAACCGCGAGAATGCTGATTATCTCAGCAAATACGCCGAAGCGTTGGCCCTGGGCGGCCAGACCAACAAAGCCATCGACGAACTCAAACGAGCCCTGCAACTCTCACCCGAGAACGTGCTCATGCGCGTGACCCTGGCCAAGATGTTCATGCAGGACAAGCGTTACGCCGACGCGCTGGACCAGTATCAGCGCCTTACCCAGCAGCAGCCCAAAGAAGCCGAACACCACTTCCACCTGGGCCAAATTCACGAGCAACTGGGAGACAATGAGAAGGCCGGGCGCGCCTACAACGAAGCCCTGGAACGTCGCCCCGACCACAAAGAAGCCATGGAGCGACTGGAGGTCATTTACGAGGGCAAAGAAATTCCCCGTCCGCGCCCCAAGCCGGCTGCTCCAGTCGCTGCCGAAGCACCCCGCCAGGTTGCGGCCGTTACACCCGAGCCTCAACCCGCTTTCAGCAGCTCTGACGATGACCCGCTGGGCAACCTGGAAGCCTTGCTGGGAGTGGGCTCACTGGACAACGCCGCCCCGCCCCCACCTCCGCCCACCATGTCGGCACCGACTGTTCACGTGCCCGAGCCCGAACCGGAGCCTGCGCCGGTTTCGGTCCCTGCCCCATCCGTGGTGACGCCCACGCCGACCCCGGCCGAAGACGAGCTCTCCACAGACGATTTCCTATCCAG
>JAFEBA010000112.1 GCA_018266105.1 bacterium
CAAATTCCGGCGGTTCGCCCGCAGGCCGGCGCCCACGCGGAAGCTCCGGCGGTTCGCCCGCAGCCCGGTGCCCACGCGGAAGCTCCGGCGGTTCGCCCTCAGCCCGGTGCCCACGCGGAATCCCCGGTGGTTCGTTCGCAGCCCGGCGCTCACGCGGAAGCCCCGCCCGTTCGCCTGCAGCCCGGCGCTCACGCCGAAACTCCGCCGGTTCGCCCACAGCCCGGTGGCCAAGCGGAAGCCCCGGCGGTTCGCCCGCAGCCTAGGATCGAAGTCCCCCACGTGCGCCAGCCTCTCGAGCTGAATCAGGGAGTTCAGAGGTCGGCCATCGCTCAGCTGGATGGGAAAATGACCGAGCGACTGCAGACCGCTCCCGTCGTCGCTCGTCAACTGGAGAAACTGCCTCAGGCTCAGAACAACCTCAAAGCCGTGGTCAACGGACTGGAAAAGACCAGCCAGCAGCCCAAAGGCCTGGAGGCGCTGCATCGCGCCGCCCAAGACCCGAGCGCTTTGCATAAAGGCCTCGACCGCCTCGAGCAGCTGGTTGAAAGCCCTCAGGATAAAGCCAATGTCCAGAACCTGCGCCGAACTTTGGAGCCGGTCCTGACCGAACCCAGGTTGCGCGAGGGCTTGAAGGATGCCGATCGCGCTCTCAAGCCCTTGGGCGAGAGTACGGGCAAGCAGCAGGTGCTTTCGCTCAAGCGGGTTCAGCTGGATACACCGGCTACTCGCGAGCTGGCTCAGCAGTTGCGCGAGCCCGTCACCAAGGCTCCCATGCAGCGGGTCAGTGAAGGTATTTCGCAAGCCCGAGAAATGGAGCGTGCCACCGAAGCCCAGGCCAACCTCATGCCCCATCTCTCCAACGAGATGACCCAAGACCTGGGCGAAAGCCTGGCCAAGATCATCAGCGAGGCCCAAGCGGCCAACCGACCCCGCAGTTTGTTTGGCATTCAGTTGGGTGGGGGAGCCCGGGCCGCCGGAGCTGCTCCCGCGGCAGCGCCCGCGCGTCCTTCTCCAGCTGCTCCGACCCCGGTTGCACAACCTGCCGCTCAGACCGCCTCCGCCGTCACGACCCCGGCGGCGAAAGCGCCCCCCGCTCCCAAACCATCGGTTGGCCAGCCCAAAGAGACGATGTCCAAGGCCCGCATCGACGCCTATCGCCAGACCTATGAAACCGTCAAGGAGCAGATGATCGGCAAGGCCGGCAAGGATCACGCCTGGGCTTTGGTCTACCACTCCCGCGACGCCGAGGGCGCCAAAGGTCTGACCGACACACTGGAGTCGAATGTGGTCAAAGGTGGCTCCGGCAAAATGCAGAGCTGGCTTAAGGATATGACCAAGACCCCGGATTCGGCGGTCGCTCTCAGCGCGATCCTGGCTAACGTGGCCAATGTCGCCCCCGACCGGATGATGGGCATTATGCTGTTGACTACGGACGGGGCCGGCGGTAAGGAGACGGTTGGAGATGCTTTCAACAAGATGTCTCAAAGTGTGGACTCCTCGCTGCGGCTGAGTCATTTCTTGGAAAAGAGCAGTCAACATCCGGCCGCTGCCCGCGGTCTGGCCGAGTTGTTGGAGGGCCAGACCGAGGCTCAAGGGGATAGCTGGAAAGCCGCCGGTCGCACCGCGGAAACCTTCCGTGGCATCTCCGAGACCGTCGGTGGGGCTCGTCGTTTAACTCAAACCCTGGAGAATCTGGGCGAAGTCGAGGGCGGCAACCGCCTGGTGGCCCGAATGATCAACCGTATGAGTCGCGAGCCTGAGGGGGCCAACAGTACCCTGGAAACCCTCCAGAACCTGGCTCACGACAAGGAAGGGGCGGGCCAGCTTGGCCGGGTCCTGTCCCGGGCCAGCGAGTCCCGAGATGGTGCCCGCGACCTGCTGCACTCCTTCCAGAACATGGCTAAAACGAATGCCGGCAAACAGGACGTGGCGCGCCTGTTCGTGCGCCTGGCTGAGGGCGGCCAGGGTGCTCGGTTGCTGGCCAACTTCGTCAAGGACGGGAACAACAGCGGAAATCTGGCCGGGGTCTTCGAGCAACTCAACCAGAACGTCGAATCCAAGGCCCTGCTTGCCCACGCTCTCGATCAGATGGCCAAGAATCCCCGCCAGCGGTCCAACTACGAAGTCTTTGCGGGACGCGTGGCCGCTTCCGAGGCTTTGCAAGAGGTGGTCAAAGAAACCATCGGCGAGAGCGACAGGACCTCGGAGACGACTGAGGTTATCGAACGACAGCCTGAGCTGGCTCGCCTGCGCCCGCTACCCGGCCGGGCTCTGGAGAATCCGGGCGAGCTGGTTGAAGCGGCTCAGCACCGACCCGATCTGCAGCGCGTCAGTGAAAGCTGGCGAACGGAACGTCCTTCGGCAGTCGAGTCTCAGGCCCCGGCCGCCGCTTCGGCGCTGGCTCAGGCTGAAAAGCCGGCTGATACCCCCGCTGAAATGCGTAATTTTCGGCCAGGAGACGTCTACTCCGAGGAAACTCTACGTCACGCTCGCATCTGCGGCGATTGTGGCGGTAGAACCACCAGCCTGGGGCTTTGCCCGCGCTGCGCCACTCGGAAAAGAAACTCCCAGGCCCAGGCCGTCTAGTCCACCGGGTGGATTCGACTGGCTTACCTGGAGTCAGGCCCATATCAGGAGCTTCAATGTAAAGAAGAACGAGGAAGGCGACTTCGCCAGCCGAACCAGGCACGATGTCTTCCCTCGCTCTTCTTGGCAAAAAACGCTTCTCCGGCATTTTCTGGACCCAGTCGGTGGGCGCGTTCACCGACAACTTTTTCAAGCAGACCTTGCTGGCTCTGATCGCTCATCGGGGTCTGAAGTTTATGGGAATGCCCGAAGAGACGGTCGGCCAGCTTTCGGGGGCCATTTTTATGGCGCCGTATTTCTTTCTCTCGGCCACCGCCGGACAGCTGGCCGACAAGTTTGATAAAGCGGCCATCATTCGCTCCTTGAAGATTCTGGAGATCATTTTTGCGGTGATCGCCGCCCTGGCCATCTGGCGTCAGGACATGAACTGGTGCGTGGTTTCGCTGGTCTTTTTCGCCATTCAGTCGGCCTTCTTTGGTCCCCTCAAGTACGGGATTCTTCCTCAGGTGCTTGAGCCCGATGAGTTGGTGACGGGTAATGCCTGGGTGGAGACGTCTACAAATTTGTTCATCCTGGCCGGCACCATCCTGGGGACCGAGTTCGTGCTGCGAGGAGTGCCGGATGCGGCCATCGGCGGACTGCTGGTCGTGATCTCGGTGCTGGGGTTTTACTTCAGCACCACCATTCCGGCTGCTCCCGGAAATTCCAGTCTGAAGGTAGACAACAATCCGTTTGTGCCTACCTGGCAGACCTTGAAGTTGCTGGGCCAGCGTCGTTCCATCCTGAATTCGGTGCTGGGCATCTCCTGGTTTTGGGCGCTGGGAATGGTCATGCTGGGCGCTTTTCCGTTCTATACCACCAAGTTTCTTCATTGCAGCCTGGAAGTCTCCACGCTGCTCTTCATGGTCTTCAGTGTGGGTGTGGCGGCCGGCTCAATGCTCTGCGAAAAGCTCTCTTTCGGTCGTCTGGAGCTGGGTCTGGTGCCTATCGGATCGATCGGGATCAGCCTTTTTCTGCTGATGCTAGGTTTGCTGGGTAACCCGTTGCCCATCACCGAGCATGAATTGACCGGTCTGGAGTTTATGAAGACCGCGGGCGGCGTGATGATCTCCATCTGCGTCTTTCTCTTCTGCTTGTTTTCCGGGTTCTTTATTGTGCCGCTCTACACTCTGATCCAGCAGCGTTCCAATCCTGAAACGCGAGCCCGGGTCATCGCCGGCAACAATATCGTGAACGCCTTCTTCATGGTTCTGGCGGCCGGTGGTACAGCCGTGGCTCAGGGTCAGCTGCATATGACCTATCCTCAGATTTTCGCGGCTCTGGCGGTGGTCAATCTGCTGGTTTCCGTCTATATCTACACGCTGATTCCGGAATTTACGGTTCGCTTCATTTCTTACGGGCTGACTCACGTTCTCTACCGACTGCGGGTAACGGGCGAGGAGAATATTCCGGATGAGGGCGGGGTTGTGCTGGTGGCCAATCACGTCAGCTTTGTGGACTGGTTGATCGTGATGGCGACCTGCCGACGTCCGGTCCGCTTTGTGATGTGGTACACCTACTTCAATATTCCACTGGTGAGTTTTCTCTTCAAGAGCGCGGGCGTGATTCCGATCAGTTCGGCTCGCCTGAGGCCCAAAATCCTGGCTGAAGCCTTCGTGAAAATTAAGCAGTACCTAGAGGCGGGTGAGGTGATCTGCATCTTCCCCGAGGGCACCATCACCAAGCACGGAGAACTGAACAAATTTCGCAATGGGGTTGAGAAAATGGTAGAACAAACCCCGGTTCCCGTCGTTCCGATGGCCATCAAGGGACTGTGGGGTGGCAACTTCAGTCGCTTCCGCGGCGGGTTCTTGAATCGTTTCAAGCGACGCCCCTTGCGCAGCAAGATTGAAGTGGTGGTCGGGGAGCCGGTGGCCCCGGAACTCGTGAAAGCAGAAGATCTGCAGGAACGGGTGGCTAAACTGGGTGGGGACGTACTCTAAAGCACGTAGCGGATGCGGTCGTCCTTGTTGAGCGCCTGGTAAATATTCTCGAGTTGCTCGCGGCTGGTGGCGTGAATGGTGGCCGTGACCGAGATATACTTGCCCTGGCCCGATTTGCGCCAGACCATGTCGTCTGGATGGGGATTGGCCTGGTAAGTTTTCAGGATCTCGGTAAACAAGCCTAAGATGTCTTCGCTGGCCAGGCCCATGGCCTTAATGGGAAAACGGCAGGGAAACTGGAAAATATCCTCGTCGGGTACACTCATCGTTCGCCTTATTTTAGGCCTTGGGCTGAGCCAGCGTCAAGAAAATACTACTGTGATTGGCTTTCCGCCATTTGCTTATCCAGGTCCACGCCATTGGCCTTGGCAGCCGCTCGGATGGCGTCGGCTCGTGACATGGACATATGCAGCGCCAGCAGGAAGTGGTCGTTCGCCTGCACGATTTTGGCCACGCCTTCCTTGCCCGTTTCGCCTTCCAGTCGGTCCTGATCCAGGGCGTCCAGGAACTTCTCAACCAGAGTGATGCCCTCTTCGGAAAGCTGGCTGCCGCGCACAATCAGATACTGCACCTGCTTGGGGTAGGTATCCTCGGGATCAATGCTGCGGTCATTGGCGATGAACTCCAGGGACTGCTGATGCAGATTGGTATTGTAGTTTTCCAGGCGCTCTTTGACGCCCTCGTAGACCTCCAGGAACGGCTCAAGCTCGCCCTCTTCCTCCAGGAAGTCGTGGAGGGCCCAGGCCATGGCCAGCATTTCTGCCGAGGGAAAGTGCTCGGTGGGCTTGATGTAGTTGGTGTCTTCGTCCAGATCAATACTACTGGTTGCACTCCCACTGGGAGCCATCTGCGGCAGCATGGCACCACAGGTGCAGAATTTTTGCCCGTCCGGGTTTTCGTGGCCACATTTAAAGCAAGCGATCATTCAGCGCCTTTCGCACCACTATGACATTCTACCTGCGACGGACATTCAGGTACGGGGCGCAAGACACAAAAAAAGCCCGACCCGGGGGTCGAGCTTTTTCGAAAGCTTTTGAGTCAGCGGGGTCTAGGCGTAGCCCATTCCGGGAGGGAAGCCGCCCTGGCCCATTTGCGGGCTGACAGCTCCACCGAGGTTGCCACCCAGTCCGGTGCTGGCCGAGAACTGCGCGGTCAGAGCGGCTTTCTGCTGCTCCCACTCCTTGGTGGCCTTTTCCTGGGCTTTCTGGTTCTCTTCAGCCATCTTGTGCTGCTGAACAGCGCCGACCACCTGGGTGCCCAGGCCTACCACGGTTTGAGCGATCATCAGACCTGCCATTAAGGGAACTGCCATTGTTTCTTACCTCCAAGTGTGTCTTACAAGTTTTCTTCTTGGGTTCATTATCACACGGCCCCCGGATGAAGTTAAGGGTCATGAACAAAAACTTTTTGTAAACTTCTTGTTAACTGGACGCCAGATTTGCACTCCAAGAGTTAAATGATTCGGGCAATTGTGAACAGCACGACCCGTGTTTGCGATGGTTGCGGGAAACGGGCTGTTCACAAAGCTGCGACAGCGGCAAAACACCCTGTTCCGAGCTCCATTGTCCGCTCCGGCCGCAGCGGCAAGTCCCTTGAATGAGAGCCGTTTCAACCTTCCAGGAGAGACTGGAGCAGCTGTGATAGCAGGGGGTGAAGAGTCGGTCTGATTGCCAGCGCAGCACACGCGGCAAATGGAAGCAGCCCTCCGAGCAGCGCAAAAGCTCGGGCGCCACCTGCAGATGGCGCCGACGCGGGCGGCTCCAGCCCAGGTCGCACAAGGCGTTCTCCCAAACTCTGGACCAGCGACGCCGGTCGCGCTTTTCTCCGGCCGGTGTGTGCTGGCGTCCGGTATAGGTTGGAATTTTCTCGAGATCAGTGTAGAGGCGCAACTGATTCAGATTCAATTGGTTTTCCCAGCAGCTTCGCGCCAGACTCTCATCCCTGAGAATGTGCCAGCTCAGACTCTCCCTCATGGCGGCCATAAACATATCTTGCAGATGGCGGTGGGGGGATAGTTGATTGTGAGCGGCGCACAGCTGGTCGGTGGCGCCCCGCTCGCGAGCCAGCAACTCGCCGGCCCGGCTGCGATAACGTCGAAGGTCAGGCATCCATCAGGTCTTCCCATAGGCTTGAAGTGTAGAGTTTGAAGAACTCCAGCAGAAAAGGCTTGGCGTCTTCAGTCAGGCGCAGCCCTCGAAAATGCAAGGGAATATAGGTCTTGGACCAGACTACGTAGTCGTGACGCAGCCCATCCGGCCCCCGGTAGGCGGCCGGAAAGTAGCCACAGGGCAGGAATCCAGTTTGATAGGCCTCCGCTTGCAAACGGGGTTCGTAAGCGGGGATGAGCAGTTCCAGGTAGACGCAGCCCATCTGCTCGCAATAGTCGGTGACAGAATTGAGCACCACATCTCGAGGATAGGGTCCCGGCGTCAGGCCCAGGATGGTGGCGTGGCCATCTTTGGGAGCGTAGGAGAGAAAGACCCGAACCTGCCTTGAAGAATCCACCAGAATCAGATCCGGTCCGTGGAGCGGGAAAAAGTTGAACACCTGGCGGCGGGTGGTCTGATGCAAGAACTTGCGGCGTCCGGGGGAGGCCGCTTCGTAGAGCGGACTGAGCACAACTCGGTCGGGGCTGGGGCGTTTGGGAGTCCAGGGAATGACCTGGGCCGGCTCCAGGTTGAGACGCGAGCGCACAATTTCGTAAAGGTCCGCCAGTTGAGGAATCAGCAGCGGAGTCTTGCGGCGGATGGCATGAGTATGCGGGGCCAGGATCACTTTGAGGCCGTGGGTCTCGTATTCGGCCACCTTACGCACGTTCGGAAAGATGCCGGTATCTACGAAGCCGAGCTGAGCCAGGTCGTGGTGGAAATTCAGGCTGATAAAAGTGCGCACGACCGCATAGACGACATCCATGGGTCCGCCCTCGCGCAGGTGCAAGCGCAGGCCTTCCTCAAGCATCACGCGCATCAGCTTGGCACCGCGCATATCTGGCAGAACCACTCCGCCCAGAGCTTTGCCCAGGCGGTGCACCGGCTCCAGGCCAAACAGTAGGGACCCCACCAGACGCCCCTCGCACTCCGCCAGGATCCAATGCCAGTCCTCGCTGCTGAGAACTTCCAGGTTTTTGTCGTGGTCCATGACTTCAGCCAGGGTGTAGCGGTCGCCGTATTGGGATGTATAGAGCTCGCGAATGGCGGCAGCCTCATCCGGCCTGGCGTTGCGCAGGCTGATGAGTCGGCCGTCGGCCAGACGCCAGCTTTTTCCAAAATCCACCGGAGCGATGGGCATGGGGCCTGCCTTCCCCGTCCTCCTGGCCAGGACCTACAAAGAGTAGAACACCAGTGCTAAGCCCAGCAGCAGTCGATAGACCACGAATCCGCGCAGTCCGTGGTTGCGCAGGAAGCGCAGGAGCAGATCGATGCAGAGCCAGCCGCTCAGGGCAGCCACCCCGATCCCTAGCAGGCTGGCTCCGACTAGGTCGGGCGGGAGCGGGCGGCCCAGTTTGAGGGCTTTGAGCAGACAGGCGCCAGCCGTGACCGGCAGGGCGGACAGGAAACTGATGCGGGCTGCTTCCCGCCGGGTGAGGCCCAAGGCCAGAGCCACGGTCAAGGTTGCGCCACACCGCGAAACCCCGGGGATCAGAGCAACGGCCTGGGCCAGTCCCAATGCCAGGGCCTCCAGGTCGGTCATTTCGCGGGCTTCGCGGTGTTTACGGCCGAAGGCGTCAGCCAGGCCCATCAGCATTCCAAACAGGGCCAGAAAAAGCCCGATGTGAAACGGGTTGTGCAGATGCTTCTCGAACCAGTCGCCGCATAAAAGTCCGATGATGGCCGGCGGAATGGCTGCCAGGGTAACCTGACGCAGCAGTCGCAGATGGCGCAAGTCGTCCTCGAAGTAAGCGGCGATGGCCAGTAAAGTGCCCAGGTGCAAGGCGATGTCGAAATGGCGTCCCAGGTGGGGCCAGCCGGTCAAGAGAGGCAACAGGATCAGATGGGCCGAGCTGGAGATGGGCAAGAATTCGGTGACGCCCTGAATCAGCCCAAGGGCCAGACCCTGAGCCCAGAGTGGGGCCATTACTTGCTGGCGGTGCCCCAGTTTAGCTGCCTTGAGGCGTACTGGCGCAGTCCTTGGGCCAGGCCTTCGGCAATTTTCTGCCGGTAATTCGGGTCGTTCAGGAGCGCGCCCTCGGTGCCGTTCGTCAAAAAGGCCGTTTCCACCAGGACCGCCGGCATGTTGGTGTGAGCCAGCACATAGAAGCGATTGGCCTGGAGCCCGCGGTTGGCGCGTCCGGTGCCGTTCATAACTGAGGATTGCAGCTGACTGGCCAGCACATAATCGCTCTGCTTGTAGTAGTGAATCGATGTGCCGTTGCTGCCGGCGTTGACCGAGGCATTGCAGTGCACGCTGACAAACAGGTCGGCTTTGGCGTCATTGGCGACTTTACAGCGCGCGCCTAGCTCTTCTCGGGCGCTGGAGTTCGCGTAGGAGACGTCTACGTCCGTGGTGCGGGTCATGACCACGTTCCAGCCCTGAGCTTTAAGGATGCCCTGCAGGCGTTTGCAGATGTCCAGCGTCACCGAGGCTTCGCTGAGATTGAGGCCGCGATTGAGCGCTCCACAGTCACTGCCGCCGTGGCCGGGATCAATTACGATCAGTCCGGTTCCGCTGCCGCTGGCCTGGGCCACCTGTTCGGTGGAGCCGTGGCCTTTTTGGCCGGTCAGGCCAGGATCCGCTTCCTTGTCCAGAACGTCGATGACCAGTTGATGGTCGTTCTCGCCCGGGCTGGTATTGACTTCCACGGCTGCGTCCAGATCCACCACGACCCGGAAGACCGGGTTGGGAGCCGGTTGGTTCTGGCTGAGTCGAATGGAACCATTGAATTTGCCGCTGACCTCGAACTCTTGCTTGAGCGGCTTGAAAAAAGCGCCGTTGATGTCCATGAGCCAGCGCGGACGGGGTTCGCCCAGACGTTGCCAGTCAAAGTGCAGAGGCTCATTGGCGGTCAGAATGATGCGATGGCCTTTATCTGTTTTCTCCAGGCGCACGTCCTGAATTTCGGTGACGGCCGGAGCAGCCATCTGGATCGGTTTGGATAGCTGCATCTGCCAGCTCAGCACGTCGCGCGGGCCGCTGCCTTCGGGGCGAATTTGGGCGTCCGCGGGCTTAGGAATGACAACTCGGGTGATGGCCGGGCCCAGTTCGAACTGGCCCAGACGGACATTGCCCAGATCGGGATGCTGGACGGTCAGGCTGGGAGTATCGATCACCACACCGGGAATATCGATCACGTAACGATCCGGATTTTTGAGGGTGAAGGCTTTGTAGTTGACTGGCGCAGTGGTCTCCAGGATTAATTTGGGACTGTGTGCTGCGCCTTCAAAGCGCACGTTGCGCAGCAGGGGCTCGATGTAAACCACCTGGTTGGGGCGCACGGTCACGCGCGTATCCAGGAAGTCTTCCAGGGCCGAAAGTGGCACGTAAGCCTTGTCTTCCAGGACCTGGGCCGGGATGGCCAGCTCGCACTCCTGGGCGCCGGGCACCGAGGAAGGACCCTGCACTTTATTCTCGTTGACCTTCAGGCTGCGGTGGACGCCTTTGTGGAGGCAGCTCAGGGTGAGGCTGTCCTCGTCCCAGGAGAGCTTGCCGTTGAACATGGCGGCGATTTTGTAGAGTTCTGGGTCATCCGCGGCCACCAGGTATTCGTCACCCAGCGAGGTGGAGTAAGCTCGAACAAAAAGACGCTGGCCGCGCACGTTGATCTTGAGGCTGGTGGGCGCCTGGACGGTGACCGGAGCCCAAACTCCATCCTCGCCGCCGTCGGGCGGCGGGGCCGCTATCGCCGGAACCTGGGAAAAACCAAGAAGGAGCAGGCCCGCCAACAGGGTTTTGCGCATGACTCCTCCATGAGATGGTTTGGTCTATGCGTTTACCGCGAGGCGATCAGAAATTCCTTCAATTGACCGGGGCTTAAAATGAGGATTTTTCAGTGCGGGACCTCGACCGGGAAGCCCTGGTTCTTGAAGAACAGGGGATCGGTCATCAGATCCTTGGCTGTATCGAGCGAGATTCGCTTTTGCTTCAACAGGTCCACCAGGCAGGCGTCCATGGACTGCATGCCCTCGTCGCGGTTGGTCATGATGTAGTTGTTGATCTGGCTGGTCTTGGCCTCGCGAACCAGGGCCGGGAAGCCGCTGCGCGAGATCAGGATTTCGTGAGCGGCCACGCGGCCGGAACCACCGATGGTGCGCAGAAGTTGCTGGGCGATGACGGCTTTGAGGGATTCCGAGAGCATGGCGCGGATCTGGGGTTGCTGTTTGCCGGGGAAGACGTCGATGATACGGTCCACGGTTTTGGCCGCCGAGTTGGTGTGCAGGGTGGCGAAGACAAGGTGGCCGGTTTCGGCCGCCTTGATGGCGTTGTAGATGGTTTCCAAATCGCGCATTTCGCCCACCAGAATGNNATGATGTCCGGGTCTTCGCGCAGCGCGGCTTTCAAGCCGTCGGCGAAGGAGAGCACGTGCTCGCCCACCTCGCGGTGATCAATCAGAGAACTCTGGCTCTTATGGAAGAACTCGATGGGGTCTTCGATAGTGATGATGTGCGACTTACGGGTCTGGTTGATAAAGTTGATCATCGAGGCCAGAGTCGTGGATTTACCCGAGCCGGTGGGACCGGTCACCAGGATCAGGCCCTGGTGCTCCTGGCAGAGGCCGCGGATGACGCTGGGCAATTTCAGCTGGTCGATGGTGGGGATGTTGCGCGGAATGACGCGGAATACGGCCGCCATCCCGCGGTTCTGGCGGAACAGGTTGCCGCGGAAACGAGCCAGATTGGCGATCTCGTGGGAAAAGTCCAGATGTCCCGTTTGCTGGAACAGGGCCGCCTTTTCTTTGGAAACCAGAGGGAGCAAGAGTGCTTCGGCGCGGGCCTGGTCAAAGACCGGGGCCTCCGTGAAGACCAGTCGACCGTGCACGCGCAGGGCGGGCGGGTTGCCAACGGAGAGGTGCAAATCGGAGCCTTCCGAGTCGACCATCAACTCCAGCATGTCCTGCAGGGTGTAGTTGCTGGGCAGGGTGTAGACGCGCTCCGAGGCGGCCTCGGCCACTGCCTCAACCTGGCGTAACTCCGTGACCTGCTCGGTGATCTCTTCTTCCCAGTTGTTCGAGTTCAGCAGAGCCAGTTCGGCTTTGGAAGGCTCGGCTGCGGCTCCCGTTTTCTTCTTGCCAAAAAAGTTCATAGCTTACTTGGCCCCGGCTTTCTGTTCACCCTTGCCTTGATAGCGTGCTCGGGCGTCTTCTTCAGTAATCAGTCCCTGTTTCACCAGGTCATTGAGGTAGTCGTCCATCAGGCACATGCCCTGAGCACGGCCGATTTGCATCATCATAGGCAGTTGGAAGGTCTTGCCTTCACGAATCAAGTTGGCCACCGGCAGGTTGCCGATCAGCACTTCGATCGCGGCCACGCGGCCTTTGCCGTCCGCCCGCGGTACCAGCTGCTGAGCAATCACGCCGCGCAGCGATTCACTGAGCATCGTACGTACCTGAGACTGTTGCTCGCCTGGGAAGGAGTCGATCAGTCGGTCGATGGTTTTGGCGGCTGAGCTGGTGTGCAGAGTGCCGAAGACCACGTGGCCGGTTTCGGCGGCGGTGACGGCCAGCTGAATGGTCTCCAGATCACGCAGCTCACCCACCAGAATGACGTCCGGGTCTTCACGCAGAGCGCCCTTCAGGGCCAGCTGGAAGGACTCCACGTCTCGGCCCACCTCGCGCTGATTCACCAGGCATTTCTTGCTTTGATGCACGAATTCGATGGGATCTTCGATGGTGATGATATGGCCGCGACGGCTTTCATTGATCAGATTGATAATGGCGGCCATGGTTGAGGATTTGCCCGAGCCGGTGGCCCCCGTGACCAGAATCAAGCCCTGGTGGTGGTCGGCCATCTTGCCCAGGTCTTCGGGCAGACCAAGCTCCCGCAGAGTTGGAATTTTAGAGGTAATCGCCCGGAAGCACAGGTTGGGGCCGTTCTTTTGGATGTAGGCGTTGCCTCGGTAACGTCGACCCTGCAGCGGCCCGGGGTCGCTCCAGCTGACGGCGAAGTCCACGTTTTTGACGGTGGCCAGCTTACGAATATCGTCGACCGGCATCACCTCTTTCATCATGGTGACGACCTGACCCGGTCCCAGTGGCTGATTGCCAATTGGCACCATTTCGCCATATTTCCGGATCATGGGGATGGCGCCGGAGGCGATGTGCAGATCGCTGGCGCTCTGGTCGTGCATGTATTTGAAGTAGGCCTCGATGTGCTTACTCACTTAGCTCGTTATGCTCTCTCCCTGTCAGCGGAGGCACGCTCACGCCGTCGTTTCGCTGACTTTCACTTCCTCGTAGTGCTCCCGTTTGCCTGCAAGGGACCCGGTTGGTTGCAAACGCTTTAGCAGGTAGAGCAGGATGGCCCAGCACGCGATCCAGCCCCAGCCAGGAAGGTTGGTGTAGTCGATTTCGCTGGAGCTGAGCAGCACCGCCAGCGCGTTGTTGACTAGATGGAGGAGCATACAGGGCCAGATCGAGTCGGTGGCCAGGGCTACATAGGTGAGTAAAATGCCGATGACAGCCGTGGGAAGGATGCGCTGCAAGGTGAAGTGGAAGACGCCAAAAGCCACACCAACCATAAGACAGGTGCGCCAGCTCGGTCGAATTTTGTCCAGCGGCTGCTGCAGGGCGTGAAGCAAGCCGCCCCGGAAGGCAATTTCTTCGCAAATGGCCGGGCACACCGCGACCAGGAAAAACAGCTCTGTCTGTGAGGCATCTTTGGGCAAGAGCAGCTGAGTCATTTGTCGGACCGATTCCTCAGACATGGGCACCAGCCAGCTGCTGATGATTCCAACCGAATTGGCGCAAAGGTGCATCAGAGGGGCTGCCAACACGCAAATGGTCCAATTGGAAAGGCTGGTGTTACGCCAGCGCAGGGACGACTTGATCGGTTGCCGGTAAAGGTGCAGTAAGGCCATGGGCATGAGCAGCATGGTCGTCTGGATCAGGCCGACCTGGCCTCGCAGGCCGGCCAGACTGGGAATATTCCCGGGAATGACCACCATCAGCGCGGCCGCCAGTGCGTAGTACCAAAGGATGTCGCCGGCCAGTGAGCGTCGCATTTGCTCCTGCGGGATGTCGCTGTGAGGCTTGTCCAGCAGGTCCAGAGCTAGCTGACGGGACACGCCCCGCAGGATCAACCAGGTCCAACCCACCCCGGCTAACGCGGCCAGAATCAGCCAGGGCGAGAAATCTTGGAGAATGCAGTCTCGAACCGACAGGGCCAGTCCGGAAATCGGGACCACGACCATGATCGAAGCCAGGGGCAGCGCTTGCATCCAGCCGGCCGCGGCCAGACCCCCTGTGACCAGCAAGCCTGGCATATACAGGAGTTGAGCCTGTTTAAAGGTGGAGGACTGGGCTGAGATCCAGAGCAAGAGGGCTGAAACCTGCAAGCACATCAGCAGGGCAAAAAGCAGGCAGGACAGCCAGGCGGCTGGCGAGAGCACGGCCAGGCCGGTGCCGAATACGGCCCGAGTGTTCCAATACAGCCCGGCGATCTGGGGGAGTCCGAAGGAAAGGCTGATGACCACCACAGTCAGCCATTTGGCCACGGCGATCACCCGTCGGTCCAAAGCCGAGACCAACAGGGTGGCCAGGCTTCCGCGTTCCCGTTCGCCGGCGATCGAGTCCAGGGCGGTGACGGAGCCGGTTCCGAAGAGGATAAAGATCAGCACGATGGGGGCGAGGGACGCGACCAGTTCCATTTGCTCCTCGCGCCGGGTGGCCGTGTTCTCTGTCCGAACTCGGTAGAGTTTTTGGGCATTGAGCCCGGCTCGGGCCAGGTAGCCGTCTCGCACCCGCGTCAGGTGCTTAAATATCCCGTCTCGCAGGGCGATTCCCGCGCTCCTGGAGCGGTCGCGATTGAATACGTAGTGTACGGTCAGGATCGGGGTTTCAGCCAGTCGCGCACGTTCAGCCAGGGGAGCAAGTTTCCATTCAGGGGTCGGAGAGGTCACGACCGGTTCATCTTCGACGGTGACATAGCAGTCGATTTGACTTTCCCGCAAGGCCTCCACCGGAGAGCCATTCAGTGGCAGTTCCTTGAACTTGCCCAGCAGGGGCAGGATGGTGCGTACTTCTTGAGCCCTTGGTCCTTGCAGAGCGACGAAGAAAGTGCCGCGCTGCATGGCTTCGGACTGACGCAGCGCGCGCTGAAAGGAGTTGCCCACAAAGGGTGTCAGCAACAGGGGGATCAGTAGGGCCACAACCACCAGTTGCAGTACGTCCCGCAGCACGTGTCGCAGTTCGTAGACGAAGAGGGTCCACATCAGCCGGGGGCCTTGTTGCTCTGCAGGTAGTGGATGAAAATGTCTTCCAGATAGTGCAGTCCGCTGGCGGTCCGTAGTTCTTCAAGCTGGGCGCAGGCCAGAATCTGGCCGCTGTCAACGATCGCGATGCGGTCGCAAAGTTTCTCTGCTTCGCTCATGATGTGGGTGGAAAGAATGATGGTTTTGCCCTGCGTGCGCAGCTCTTTCAGGCGTTGCTGAAAGGCCAGGGCGGCCACCACGTCCAGGCCTACGGTGGGCTCGTCGAAGATCAGCACGGGTGGGTCGTGGGCAATGGTACGCGCGATGGAGACTTTTTGCTTGTTGCCCGAGGACAGGCGTTCCACTCGTACATGTCGGTATTGTTCCAGTTGAAAATGTTCGATCAGT
This sequence comes from bacterium, assembly GCA_018266105.1. Classification (GTDB taxonomy): domain Bacteria; phylum Vulcanimicrobiota; class Xenobia; order Xenobiales; family JADMJV01; genus JADMJV01. Next base: position 15,318 of record JAFEBA010000112.1, read on the forward strand.
TCCTGAACTCGGGCCGCCACCCGGGCTTTAGGGTAACCGTTGATACGCGCAAAAAAGTCTAACGTTTCGGTTACGCTCAGGCGTGGATAGAGCCCGGTGGAGGATGAGTAGAAGCCCAGCTTTTGACGAACCTGGTGAGACTGGGAGTTGATGTCAAAGCCGCAGATCGAGGCTCTCCCGGCGGTCGGGGGAAGCAGCGTGGCCAGCATTTTCAAGGTTGTGGTCTTGCCGGCTCCGTTGGAGCCGAGCAGACCGAAGATTTCTCCCGGGCTACACTCGAGCGAAATCCCACGCACGGCTTCGAACGGGCCGCGTCCTTCGTCTTGATAGACTTTGCGCAGTCCCTCCGCGCGTACCAAAGGGGTCATTGAGGACTGCGGCTTCCCTCCCAAAATCCCAGGGCCCTGCCTTGGCGGGACAGCCTCCAGCTCAGCAGGCCCAGGATCAGCGTCACCCAGCCCAGCGAACAGGCCAGAGTGACCAGGGTCAGGATGGCTGGAACTCCGTTGGTCAGACTGTCTCTCCAGAGTAGCGCCACATTGACGACCGGAATCCAGCAGGTATGAAAGTCCAGGGTGAGACTGCGATCGATCAGGGCACTGGAGGGAATCAGGATGGACATGAACAACGGCGTGGTGGCTGCCTGACCTTGTCGAAAGCTGCGGGCATGGACTGTGCAAACCAGCGTGGCCGCCGCCACCAGCATGCTCATCGCCAGAATACCGAGAGCCAGCGTGACGGCCGTCTCGGGCGTGAACCCCCAGCTGAGTGCGTTGGCCGCATTGCCGGCCAATGGGGTTAAGATGGACCTTAGCGACAGGGTGATGGCGATCAGGTTGCAGAGCCCCGAGATGCAGCAAAGGCTGACGACCAGGAGGTATTTGGCCAGCACGATTTGCAGTCGGCTGACGGCCAGCCCCATGGTGGTGTCCACCGTTTCGCGTTCGTGTTCACCGGCCATGGTCTCCACAGCCGGATACAAGCCTCCCAAACTCAGGACCACCAGCAGGCAAAGCGGCAGAAAAGTTCCCAGCAGATAATGGCCACGGTCATTTGAGGTGCCCTCGTCCTGCTGTTCAAAGTAGAATGGCTGCAAATCGCTGAGGCGGGCGCCCGATTTCATGGCCATCTGCTCGAGTCGGACGGCTCGGTAATCCTCCAGCAGTGCGGCCAGTCGCGCCCGTGCCTGCTGGGCCTGCCGGTAGCGTCCGTCGTAAATCAGTTTCAACTGTGCCTGGGAGCGCGCGTCCACCCACGCGTCCACGACCCCTGAATTGAGATCAGCCATGGGGTCGTTGCTTTCAATCAGTGTGAACCTCTCGTGCTCCAGGGCTCGGGCCAACAGGGGCTCTTTGCCAGAGAGCACCACCCTCAAAGGGGTTCGGTCCTGTTCGGCGGTCAGTACGCTGACGGCCGACATGGCCAGCCAGATTAAAAAGGGGTAGAGCAGCAGGGGGACGACCACCACATACAGGATCACGTTGCGTTCGCGCAGGGTGCTGCGCATTTCGCGGAGATACAGGATCCAGAGCGTTTGGAGCGCCATCAAAGGGCAGGATTCAACGCCAGGCCGGTCAAGCCTGTCGCGTGCGCGTCTACTCCACTCCGCTCTTCGTGCTGCCTCTACCCACCGGCCACCGCTTCCCCATGGCTCGCTACCAGTTGCTCTACCAACGCGTGCGAGAGTTTCCCGGAGTGGAACTGGTCCTGCCCGAGCCGGTCAGCCAGGCTGATTTGCTTAGAGTGCATACGGCCGAGTATGTGGGCCGCGCGCTGCGGGGGGAACTGGATAAGATGGAGCAGCGCCGCCTGGGCTTCCCCTGGTCGCCCGAACTGGTGCAGCGTTCGCTGCGCTCGGTAGGGGCCACCCTGGCCGGAGCGGCCTGGGCCTTTGAGCAGCGAACCGTGGCCGTCAACCTGGCTGGCGGAACTCATCACGCTTTCGCCGATCGGGGCGAAGGATTCTGTCTTTTCAATGACTGTGTGGTGGCCGCCCGCGCCTGGCAGGCTGGATTGGGGCGCAAGGGCAGGGTGGTTTTCATCGACTGCGACGTACATCAGGGCAATGGCACGGCTGCCCTGTGCCAGGGAGATGATAGTCTGTTCACCTTTTCCCTGCATGGACGTCACAACTACCCTTTTCATAAAGAGGTCAGTGACCTGGATCTGGAGCTTTCGGACGCCTGTGGGGATGAGGAATACCTGCAAATGCTGGGCTCCGGACTGAGTCAGCTACCCCGAGCCGAGCTGGCTTTTTATTTGGCTGGAGCGGACCCCTATGAGAAAGATCGCTTGGGACGGCTTAAGGTCAGCAAGGCCGGTCTGTTGAGACGTGACCACATGGTTTTGGAATTCTGTCGCCGGGCCGACCTGCCGCTGGTCATCACCATGGCGGGGGGGTATGCCGAGCCGATCGAGGATACGGCTGAGATCCAGGCGGCCACGGTGCGGGCCGCGCTCGACTACAGCTCCAGATAGGGCTTGCGCGTGCGCGCCAAAAGGTCGGGAGGCGCTTTGTATTCCGGGTTTTCAGGCATGGGGTCCAGTTTTAGATCGTCGCTGTAGGCGCGCTTGAAGATTTCATCGACATGGGCGAAGAGTTCGGGGTTATGGGCTTTAAGCCAGTCGTGGTTGTTGTTGGGTTTGCTTTCCTGGCCGTCGGCCTGGTCGCGGGTCAGATAGGACTCCACCGCTTCAGCAAAATATTCGCGAGGATTGTCTTTGGCTCGGGGCGAGCTGAAGCGATCCTGGCCCTCTCTGGCATCCACCGTATCGCGTTGAAAAAGTCGTTGAACCAGTTGGCGATGGTTTTGGCCGTAGCCGCCATCCTGAATGCGATCGACCAGGTGGTCGATGGCGTGGCCAACCTCGTGGAGCATGACGCGATGGTGACCGGCTTCCGGGGCTGGGTCCGGGAGGAATTCTTGATGCACCACGACCAGCGCCGATTGCCAATAATTGGTTCCCATGGAAGCCCTGAGCATCTGGTCGTTCTGGCCTTTGAGATACTTCAGATGGTCCTGGCGCACGGGTTGGCCCTGGCAGCGGGGGTAGGGGAGCAGAAGCAGACGGTGAGTTGAACTGAAAAGATCGCCCTGTTGCTCCAGCAGGTCGCGATTGAGGAGCTTCATTTCCTTCAAGAATTCCGGGTTGTGTTCACCACCCACCGCTTCTTCAAGCTCTTCCAGCCGCACCGGGCGGCTCAGCACCGCCGGAACAAAGCCCAGCTGGCGCACGGCCGGACCGGCGATCAACTCTTCGGCAATGATGGGGCCCTGCTGCATGGCCCAGAGGCCCTCCTGCATTTCGGCGTCGGGCATCCGTTCCCAGCGTTGATGATTTTCTGTGTCCAGTCGCTGCACCGTGCTTTGCAGACAATCGCCCGCACGTTTCAGGCGCTGCTCATAGTCGGCTGGCGAAAATTGCCGGGCTGCCGAGGTGTGACTGAGGTCCTGGCCTGGCGGCAGGGAAACGATCCTCAATCCCGTGCGCGCCAGCATCTTCCAGATCTGGGACGGGATGGCGCGTAATTCGCTGAGCACCTGGTTGGCTTGAGCTTGGCTGAGGTTGCTTGTGTCCAGCACGGATTTGAGATGCTGTTCCTTGGCCACGAAATCCGATTCGGGAGCGGCCACCACCGTGGAGGAAAGGCAGGCCTGATCCAGGCTGGCACAGAATGGCTCGGCGGGTCGAGATTCCGCACGCGGCCGTGGTTGCGACCCCAATCCCCCAGCGATTTTTTGGATCATACTTCAGAGCATGTCAGTTCGTTCTCAAAGAAGCCTGAAATATCTCGCGCTGGTCTCAGCCATCCTGGTCAAAATCGCCATGGCTGTGGCCATTCCCTTGGAAGGAACCAAGAATACCCGTGATCTCGGGGGAATTCCGGTGGCCGGTGGCCGCCTTCGCCACGGCCGCCTCTATCGCAGCGGTGCCCTCTGCTTTGTCACTCCGTCTGATATCGAGAGCTTGCAGGGGTTGCGCCTGCGTACCGTGATCGACCTGCGCACGGATCTGGAGATCGCGAAAGACGGAGCCGACCGGATCGTGCTGGCCGAGAATTTGCGTCTGCCCATGACTTCCTATCACGGCCACGGAGCTGAGGCTTACCGCAGCATGGTTTTGCAGAACCCTCGCGTGTTGCGCGGATTTTTCGGTTTGCTGGCCGATCCAGACTCCTATCCGGTGATCTACCATTGTTCGGCAGGAAAGGATCGGGTCGGGATTCTTACCGCCCTGCTCTTAGATGCGCTGGGTACTCCTCGCTCGTTGATCATGGACGACTACCTTCAGTCCCAGCGCAACAGTCCGAAACTAGAAGTGCACGAAGAGTGGTTGCAGGAAGTGTTTGAAGCGGTTGATCGGAGTGGCGGAACGCTGCCGTTTTTGGCGATTCAGGGAATTCCGGCAGGCCAGTTGGAACAGATCCGTAATTACCTCGTAGAGAGCGAGTTTTCCACGGACTGAGAAGGGGCACAAGATAGGCCAATGCCAGAACCAACTGACCCGTCTGATCTCGAGCCCGAGTCCGTCAAAGCGAAGCCCGCGCGCGAAGAGCCCGAAGAAGAGGCTGAGGAAAAGGACGAAGCCCCGCCAGAGCCCGTGAAGCGGAAGGCCCGCCAGGCCCCGGCCACCAGCGACGAGACTTTTTCCATTCAGTTTGGCAGTAATCTCTACCCTCTCAATCAGGCCATGATTCGCCAGGTGCTGTGGTTGGGCAAAATGATGTTTGCCCGGAGCGGCCTGCTCTTGCCGCCTCTTCAGCTGACTCCCAACTCCTCCCAAAGCCCCAACCTTTACGCCGTCAACTTTTTGGCTCAGGAGGTCGGTCGCTTTGCTGTCCCGCAACAGGCCTTCCTGGTTCTCGGCGAGGAGGAGCAGTTGCGCAATATCGAGCCCGTGGCTGCCCTCAATCCCCATCCGCTGACCAATGAGCGCATGGTCTGGGTCTTTTGGGGTGCCTTGCAGAAAGTCTATAATCACGACCTTTTCTCCATCAGTCATCTGGAGTTTATGGCTTACTTTACCAACTGGCTGTTTCACAAGAACTATGTCGCCTTTTTCACAGTCCAGCGCTGCCAGCAATCGCTGCTGGCTCTGACTGAGCACGTCCCCACGCTGGCTCCGCTGCGAGGCTTCTTCCTCAAGGAGGTCAACAACATCTGGCGCTTTTGTCTTGAGGTGCTGCGCGGCGGCGGCAGTTTGCGGAATTTCCCGCGCATGCTTCACGAATACCATCGGCAGCGCACTCGTGAACCGCAGCAGTCGATTCCGGACGCGTCGCGGGCCATTATGGCTCGTATCCAGGCGGGACAGGACCCCGCTGAGGAGTCGCCGGCCGATCTCAACAGTCCGGAGTTTCGCCGTCTGGCCTCGGGCCTGATTTATATGCACGCCAGTCAGGCCGGTTGGAGTGAGCAGCTGGCAAATCGCCTGACCGAAGCCGAAATCAATCAGTTGCTTCAGACCTTGATGGAAATCAGTTCCGGCACCCCCGGCGCCAAGATTCCTTTGACCCAGGAAGTCATTTCTCGCCTGGATGCGGTCTTTATGGGACGCACCCCGCAGGATTATTTTGAATTCCTACGCCAGCTGCTGGACGGAAAGTCGCTGGATATGGCTCCCCTTAATGCTGTCGATCGTTTTGCCTTGCTCATGCTCAGTCTGCCCGACGGTCACGCGCCTGATCCGGAAGCGCTAGATTTTCTGCGAGCGGCGGAAAAGAAGGCGCTGCTGGGGAGGATCGCGTTTTTGACCTTTCACCAGTACTATGGCACCTTCGATCACGGGCCGCCTACCAAGCATTTGATGGACATTCGGGATCAGGTGCTGGTCGATTTTCTGGACTATGTCTCGTCCCAGGATTCTCTGTCCATGTCCGGACCCACGGCGGCCCTCGAGGATCTGCTCAATCACTGGGTGTCGGTGACTCCCCACAGGGTGGTCTACCTGTTGTTGCGTCATTACTACTACGTGCTGGATCCCATGACGCGACTGGTGGAGGCGGCACGTGCCAATCCTCGCCGGGTTCATCGGGCCATGCGTCGCTATTTCTTGAGCTACGCGAAGGGTGGCGAGCAGACCAGTTCTCGCCTGGCGCCCTGGAGGCGCGGATCCTACATCCTGGGAGCACTCACGCCCGAGAATCGCAAGCAGATCGTGCCTTTGCTGGAGGCTCAGGGGGCCTGGATTCGCCGTTGCGAACCCCCCACGCCCGAGCAGAAAGCCGCTGCTTTACACGAGTTCGCTCGTCGCTTCTGGCCACACCGCAGTCCTGTGGACGCTGCCTTCCGCTGGCAGTAAGGCCTGGCTGATTTTTTCGTGGTAGCAGGGATAGCAGGTGGGAGAGTAGGCGGTGTCGGCTCCGAGCAGCAGGTTAGGGCCATCCACCAGGGCTCGGCCCTCAGCGTCATGGCGCAGATTGAACACCGCCTTGCGGTTACAGAACTTGCAGGTGGTCTTGATTTCCTCGATCGAGTCCGCAACTTCCATCAAGCGCTTGGAGCCTTCGAACAGTTCGGCCTTGAAGTTGGTGCGCAGGCCGTAGGCGATCACCGGAATGTTGTGGGTCCGGGTCACTTCGCGCAGATGGTTGACCAGTTCGGCGGTAAGAAACTGGCACTCGTCCACCAAAATGCAGTGGAGCCCTTGCAGATCGCACTCTTTCAGGCGATCGCCGGGCTCCACCAGAAGGTCGGCGGGGTATTCCAGGCCGGCGCGTGAGCGCACCGTCTCGGCGCCGAAGCGTACATCCACGCAGGGCTTGATGAGCATGACCCTTTTCCCCTGAACCTCGTAGTTGTGGCGCACAGCCAGCAGGTTGAGGGTTTTGGCGCTGCCCATGGCGCCGTAGCGGAAGTAAAGTTTAGCCATAGGCCCGGCTGTTAAGTACGGGCTTCCTGGCTTCCTCGAGAAAAGTCGTTCCCTTTCGTTATTCGTAAGTTTTGAGGCGGACCTGATAGGCGTGAATGGACCCGTCCCAGTCGCGGCCGCCGCGAACTCGAACCTGGTCGCCCTTTTTCAGGAGCTTGAGGAATTTGTCGACCGAGACACGGTACTCTTTCAGTGTTCCGTTGCGCAAATGGACTTCTCGGAAGCATTGGCTGTCGTCACCAAAATAGACATCGTTCTGGGTCTCGTCGGGGTTGTCGTTCATCAAGGCGATTCCAAATACGCGCTCGTCCATTTTGACTTCGGTGACGCGGTAGTCGGTATCGACGTTCAACAGGGCGGCCATCGAGGCGACCGGGGCCAGCAACAAAAGGCTGAGCAGTAGAAGCAACTTTCTCATTGGCCTGCCTACGACGGAGTGGAAATCGGGTCCTTGCGGAAAGAAAGCAGCATGAAGCTGCTCTACCCTGCCCAGCGTTATCAGTGCATTCAATGTGGTAAAAGTTGCGGTGAGTGGCGAATTTGGGTTGAACCGGAGCTGATTCCCCGGCTGCGTCAGCACCCGCTGGCCCTGCGCCTGGAGGTGGCCGGCCATCCCTATCTTTCTAGGGACGAGGAAAGCGGCTGGTCTTTTCTGGAGTACGACTCGCAGCGTCGCTGCCTTTTTTTGCAGGACGAGCACCTGTGTGGTTTGCATGCCAGTAGTGGATGGCTGAGCAAGCCTCGGGCCTGTCGCCAGTTCCCGTTTTTTCTGGTGGAAACTCCAGAGGGTGTGCAGGTCGGTCTCAGCTTTCGTTGCTCGGCTGTGCAACAGGATCTTGGGGTGGACTGGGCTGAGCACCAAGCCGATTTGAATCAATTAATCGAGAGTGGGTGCTACTTGCGGATTGGATTTGAGCCGGCCCAGTTTGGCCTGGACAGTTTGCCCTGGTCGGATTATCAAGACTGGGAGCGGAGCTGGCGCCTGAGTCTGAGCGAAAGGAGCCTGGAGCAGATCTTTTACAGGCACCTGAACCCAATTCTTCCCGCTCCCGAATTCACCCGATTGCTGCAGGGGTGGACTCTATCCGCCTGCCAGTTGCTACAAATTCAGTTGCCTGCCGCCCAACCGCAGGTCCATCCTCACTCCCGGCGTTACTTCGAGCACGTCCTGGAGCGCAAGTACCTCTGGCTGGGCGGAGATTTGTTGGGAAGGATGGCCTTGATGTTGGTGGGCGAGCGTCTGCTCTGGGGGGCGCTGGGCGCGGGTCGGAGCTGGTCAGAGGCCTTTGATCTGGTGGAAGGCCAGTGGTTGGGGCATCGCGAGGATCTCGGGCCGATCCAGGCCGGCCTGGCCCAGACCTTGCTTCAGTTTCAGCGATAAGCCTTGTAGGCCAGGTTGGCGATGTCAGCGATCAGGCGCTCGGCGGTGCCTTCTGCCCCGTCCTCTACTTGCTGAACCAGCACCACCACCACCAGGCCCCGGCCCGGTCCCAATTCGATAATCCCGACGTCGTTCACCACTCCGGCGATTGTGCCGGTCTTATGGTAAACCTTGACCTCGCGCGGGAGTGAACGCGGCAACCGGGTATTGAAGGTCTGCCGACCCAGCACGCCCAGGCAGTAGGCAGTCCATTTCTTGTCCAGCAGTTCTCCGCGGTAGAGCTTCTCCAGCAGTAGGGAGAGGTCTCGACTGGACAGCTTGTTGTCCACGGCTGTGGCCACGATCATGTTTTCCTCGGGCGTTTGAACGCGAGCCGAACGGTCCTCCCAGGCCTGGAAGTCACTCAAGCTCAGGTCCTGATTCTCTTTCTCGGCGAGTAAAGCGGCCGCCAGTCGAGTGGCTTTGTCCATCCGATTCCATTTGTCGGCGATTTGTTGAGGCTTGAGGCCTCGGAAATCGCTGCTCTTGCCCAGACTGATCAGCCAGGCGGACCGATTGGTGAGGAAAATCTGACTGCTGGGGCAGCCGAGTCGGGCCAGATAGCTATCTACACTGGTCAAACCGATGCGTCGGAACAGCATATCGGTGGCCGTGTTATCGCTCCTGGTTTCCATCCATTCAATCAGCTGTTGCACGCTGACACTGGTGCCCACCGGACGGTGCTGGAGCGAGCCCGAGCCAATGCAGCGATCGGAGGCCTTCATAACCAGTGGAGTGCTGAGCTGCAAAGGACTTTGTTGAGTCTGCATCTGACGAGCCAGTTCCACCATGACCGGCACCTTGAAGACGCTGGCCAGAGGAAAGGCCTCTTCGCTGTCGACCTCCACCCGTTCACCGCTGGCAAGATCGACAATAGAAACGGCGCAGCGCCCTACCCCAGCTTTGCTGATGGTGGATTGCACCGTCTTTTTCAGCCTGTCGGCTCGCTGAGCCCAGACCGGCAGCACACACAGAAGGCAGATCAGGAGACAAAGCTTTCTCATGCTGAGCGCTTTTTCCAATAGCGCAACAGGCCGTCCACCGACATAAAAAGGGGATTGGCCTGTTCGTAGCGGTCAAAACTGATCTGGTCGGGGAATTCCGGGCGCTGCCATTCTCGGTACGCTTCGATCAGTTGGTCGCGCTCCATCCCCAGGCGCCGCTGCACGAATTCGGCCACTTCGTCCACCCGTTGGCGCAGTTCTTTCCAGTGTTGCTGGGGATGATCGTGCCCACCAAAGTGGGTCAGGAAGAGGCGATCTACCGGTAAGGCCGACAGTTTATCGATGGTCGCCATCCATACCTCGCGTTCGAACTCGGGTGGTGGGGCCGGGACCGAGAGAAAGGAGTGGCCACCCTGGGAGGGGAGCTTGACGCCGGCCACGTCCCCCGTCAGCAGGTCTGACCCCACCTGGTAGGCCAGGTGATGGCGTGCGTGGCCCGGGCTGTCCCAGGCCGTGACTTCTACGCCCCGGAGCGGGAGGGGTTGGTCCAGGCCGGCCACCCTCACTTTGTCTTCAGGGCAAGGAAGAATCTCTCCCCACAGTCGTTCCATGGCTTCGCCGTAGATGCGGCCGGCGCTGGCCAGCAATTTGCTGGGATCGATCAGGTGAGGGGCACCCAGAGGGTGAACCACCACAGGAACCCCTTGTTGCGCCCACCAGCCGGCATCGCCAGCGTGATCCAGATGGATGTGGGTGACCAGCAAGGCCTGGAGGTCTCTGGGTTGCAGACCCCGCGAGCGTAACTCGGCCAGCAACTGCAGGCGACAGGTGGCGGGTCCGCATTCCACCAGCAGGGGGCGGTCAGCGGTGGGGATCAGGAAAGAGGCCACACATTGTGGGCGGCCTTGAAAATTTAAGTCCAGCACTTCGATGCTCATAACCGGCACCTTTGGTTTGATGGATTAGAGAACCTTCCGCAGCTTGCTTAACTGGCGGTTGAGATAAAGCCTCAGCAGGGGGGTGAAGGGGGCCAGCAGCGCGGTTTTGATCAGCATTCGATAGACCCAGGGGCGGCTGACCTTGATTTTGGGCCCGCTCAGCCAGGGGCCTGCGCTGATCTTCAAGAGTGTGGCGATGCCCATACACCAGGGCCACAAGGCAGCCAGGCGCAGGCGCCAGCAAGAAGCGGGGATCATCAGCGCGTAGTCCCGCGAAGCCTCAAATTCCCGGTAGCCGTGGGCCAGCCACCGGCCGATCAGCGGCTTCAGTCGGCTTTCCAGAGCGGGCTGATTGAGGTCCTCTGGGCGCAGCCCCAGTTCGGCCAGTTCCTGAGCGGGTAGGTAGCAGCGGCCGTCGCGCAGATCGCCGGCCACATCTCGCAGAACATTGGTCAGCTGCAGTGCGTTTCCCAGACGCGTGCCGATCTCTTCCAGCCGGGCTGGAGCCTGGCTCAAGCGCGGCTCGTGCAGGCGCAAAACTCCCGTCCAGAAGGCCCCCACGCAGCCGGCCGCAGCCCAAAGATGGCGCTGCAGTTCCTCAGCATCCAGAACCGCACCTGGAAATCGCTCTAGATCGACCAGCATGCCCTGAGCCAGGGTGGTCACGATGTCGCGCACCAGGACCTGATCGGGGGCGGGCATGGAGTTGAGTTCGGCCAGAGCGGTCGGAAGGTGATGCAGGAGGGCGGCTTCTCCGCCTCGCCCGGGGTCCACGCCCGCGACCCGGCTCTTCCATTCTTCCAGACCTTGATTCTGGTGGAGGCATTTGAGCAGCAGCTGCAGGGTGGGCTCGCGTTCGCAGCCGGGCAGCCAGTCACCGTCGCTCACGCTGTCGGCGCAACGTGCCAGCAGGTAGGCCAGCGACATGGTCTGGCGCGCTCCCGAGGGCAGAACGCGCAGACTTAAATAGAAGGCCCGGGAGGTGGCCTTGAGCAGCTCCTCCGAGGTCACTTGAGCAGACTCTGGACCTTTTGCCAGTCGCTCTGTTTGAATTCCTCGGCCAGCTGCAGGGCGGTTCGACCCTGGCTATCCAGGAGTTCCTTGTGGGCGCCAGCCTTGAGCAGTTTCTCCACCAGCACGGCGCGTCCGGCCGCGGCAGCTCGGTGCAGCGGGGTCTGGCCGTTGGCATCGAGGGCCTCCACCGGCGCACCGACTTTCAGCAGCGCGTCCGCCAGTTCGGGAGCTCCATTTTGGGCTGCCCAGTGCAGGCTGGTGCTGCCGAGCGAATCGCTGAGCTTGGGGTCGGCGTTCTTCGTCAGTAAGCTGGTCAGCACCGGTGAGCTGTTGTATTGACTGGCGATCACCACAGGGTATGTGCTCCCCGCGATCGGTTGGTTTGGATTGGCCCCTTTGTTCAGCAAGGCGTTGGCAACCTTAACCCATTCGCCTTCGCGATGGCGCAGGCAAAGATCCAGTGGGGTGGGGTTTCCTCCGTCGGGTTGAGCGCCTGCTCCCAGGAGCTTTTCGACATTGGCGGCACGCCCGGTGGCGGCGGCCATGGCCAGAGGAGTGCTGCCGTCCCGATCTTGTGCCTCCAGGGCTGCTCCCGCCGTCAGAAGTTGGGTCACCACATCCAGGGAGCCGCTGCGCGCGGCCCAGTGCAGAGCGGTTCGCCCCTGGGCATCCACCGCCTCCAGTCGAGCCCCTTTGGAAATCAGGCTGGCCACCGCATCTTGGGTCTCCTTGGAGCCGTTTCGGGCGGCCACCAGCAGCGGATAGCCGCCGTGTCCCACAGCCAGGTTCGGATCGGCGCCGCGATTGAGCAGCGAAGTCACGACTTTGGGCCACTCTCCGTGATGGCCGGAGAGGCACAGGTAGAGAGCGGTTTTGCCCTCGCCGTCCAGGCTGTCCACGGGCGGATTGTTTTGTAGAAAGCGCTCCACGGCGGCGCTCTTGCCAGCCAGGGCGGCCAGATGCAGGGGGGTACGCCCGTAGCCGTCGGTGGCCTCTAACGGAGAGTTGGCCGCAATCAGGCGATTGATGATCTCCATGTTGCCGGTGTGGGCCGCCCAATGCAAAGGCAGCCTGCCGCCAGCATCCCGCAGTTGAGGGTCGGCACCGTGTTCGAGCAGCGCATTGGTGATTTCCAGGCTGCCGTTCTCGGCCGAGGCGTGCAAGGGTCGGGTTCCGCGAGCGGTGCCCAGGTTTACGTCCGCGCCCCGCTCAATCAGGAGTTTCACAATCTCCGGGCGCTTCATGTAGGCGGCCTTGTAGAGCGCGTCGTAGCCGCGTTTGTCTTGAGCTCGGGTCAGGCTCGGGTACTGGTCCAGGAGCTGACGAGCCTGTTGGGGTTTATTGTCCACGATGGAACGGAAGAGTTGCTCCAGATCCTGGGCAGGAGCGGCCCAGGATAGGGTCAAAACCAACACCGCGACGCGAAGGTGGGGCAGAAACACGCACGCGAGCTTCGCCTCCAGCTGAGGCGGTCCTGCGCAGGCTTTTAGAAGAGAGGTTGTTCGTGACTTCATCCAATCGGCTCTGGTTGATGGCGCTGCCGGTTTTTGCCCTCAGTTTCGCAATCGGCGTGATGTTCAACAAGCCGGGACGCAAGCCGGTGGCTCCTATAAGCGCCAGTTCGACTCCCAGCGATTTCACGGCCCCACACAAGCCGACCGTGGCCGAGTCCCTTAAAACACCAACTCCCGGACCCTCTCTGGACCTTCCCGAGCCCGACGGCCCGGATGCTCCCGGCTCCAATCCGGTGCCGGCCGGAGGAACCAGTTATTGGGTGGTGCAGGACAATGCCGCCCTCTACGCGGCCAAAGGTTTGAATCAAAGCGTTTTGGAGCGGCTTGCTTGTTCTACTCCGATTACTTTGCTGCGTGAAGAGGACGACTGGGTGGAAGTCCAGGTCGTCGGTGGCAACTCGGGGTGGATGAAGCACTCTCAGGTCAATGACCGTCCGCCGCCTGGAGCTCCGGGACCTCGTCCAGGCGATGCGCTGGCCTCGCTGCAGGGCTTTTTTACCAGCCTCAATCAGCACAACTACGCAAAAGCCTATGACCATCTGTCCTTCGATTTCAAGCGCGACCTCCCTTATCGTCGCTTTTCACAGGGCTACTCCAGTCTGGATCAGGTGGTCATGAGGGTGGTCCGGGTTCAGACCATCAGTCCGCAGTCTGAGCTTTTTTATCTCGAGATGCTTTGCGAGGAGCGTCCCAAATCCAAGACCTATCAAGGTGAATACACCATGGTGCTGGAGCAAAATCACTGGTATATCGCTCAGGCGACTATGAAGGAAGTGGATCCCAAGAGCATGGGTGCTTTTCAGCTTCCCCCCGGCGCCAGTCCCAAGCCGGCTTTTGCCGATCCAACCCCCGAGCCGCCGGAAGACGAATTCGGCGAATAAGACAGGGTGTGGCGGGCCAGCCGCAGAACCTGTCAGGATAAACTCACAGGAGGTCCCGGTTGTGGCCAAACCTCGCAAAGCCATCGAGTCTCGCTTTCGGCGCGGGAGCAATTTCTTAATTCTTGTCGGTCTGCTTTCTGCTATCAGCCATAGCCTGCTGTATTTCGGCTTCACTTATCGCCCGGTCACGATTTTCTGTCTGGCCATTCCGGTGGTTTTGGACACGGTGGTGCGGGTGGTGGATCCTCGACTGTGGGGGCAAGAACTCCATTATTACTGCTATATTTTCGGCTTGATCCTGTCTGGTATCTTCGTTTTGCTGGGATTGGCTTCGAAGTTTTCCTCCCATAGCGGCACTTTCTTCAAGCTGGGTTCCTTCATGCACGGATTCAAGCGCCTGGGGCGCTGGGCCGGTGGTGCACAACTGGTGGGTTCCCGCCTGTTTTACTTTGTCGGAATCGTGCTCTACATTTTCGACGGCGTGCTGGCGCTGATGATGGAGAATTTCCTGCGTGCTAACTTCAGCCAACTGCGGGTGCTGGTCTTGATGAATCTGGGCTTCCACTGCCTGATCCTGGTCTTCTTGCTCTACGGCTTCGTGGCCGGACTGGAGTCGGAGGCACCCCCGAGTCAGGGACCGGGCCTGACTCCGGATGCTTGATTCCGATACCATTCCGGTCGATCACGCCGGGAATAGCGAGACGGGCGCGAAGTTCAAAGGTCCTCCCCTCTGGGTGATCGGGATGATCGCCCCGCCTGTGCTCGGCACGGGGGCTGCCTATGCTCAATCCAACGGTAACCATCAGACCACCCTGATCGGTCTTGGGGCTGGAGTGGGATTGTCGGTCGTCTGGGTGGCCTGGTTGGCTCTCAAAGATGCCCGCCGTGTCAGTCTGGCGCGTCAACTGCAGGACCAGATTGAAGACGCCTGGACGTCTCATGCCAAGGGCGAATCTCAGCGCGCCGAAGAGCTGCTGAAAGAGTGCGTTAAGTTGGCCGGTAGTAAGCTCGGGCGCTATGACCTGGTGACCCTGGCCTGTCTGCACACTCTGGGCAATCTTTACAGGCTGCGGGAAGACCACGCCGGAGCCAACTCTTGCTACGAGCAGGCCCTTCCTATTTATCAAAAGACTCTACCGCGGACCCACCCGGCCAGAGCCTCGTTTCACGCGCATCGGGCCATGACATTCATCAGCATGGGCAACCTGGAAGAGGCGATGCGCGAGGCCCAGGAGTCGGTCACTTTGTATCGTGAGTGTGGCGGCCAAGAATTTGCTCTGGCTGATGCCTGTTCGTTAGTGGGCCGCCTGGCTAATCAGAGGGACGAGAATGAACTGGCCTTGCAAAGCTACTCGGAAGCTTTGGAGCTGGTGCGCCGCCGCCTGCCCATTCAAGACCCTCGCGTTTTGTCGGCCATGGGCAATCTTTGCCGAATCTATGTCAAGCTGCGTATGTTCCACGAATCCGAGAAGTTTTTGGTGCAGTTGGTGGCCGAACACCGGGCTCAGCCTGATTTGCAGCCTGAAAACCATCTGGATGCCTTGCTCGATCTGGCATGGACCCGGCTTGAGCAGGGCCGGGCCGAAGAGTGCGAACCTTTGCTGGTCGAGGCTCTGGAGTTGCTGCAGACTCGGGTGGGACCCAAAGAACGACCTTTGCAGAAGGTTCTGGACGCCTATAAGCGCATCACCCAGGACTCGGTGGCCGCAGCCTCAACGACCCATGGCCTGGTCAATCTGATGCTGGTTTTCTGTGGTGAACGCGAGAAGCTGCGTCAGACCCTGGAAAAGTTTCCCCTGTGGATGAATGCGCGTGATGCAACCGGCTGGGGACCCTTGCACTGGGCCACTTTTGTCGGGCGCGACGACATTGTGCGCTGGCTTTTGCAAAAAGGGGCAGAGGTCAGTCGGCCGGAGGACCGGGTTCATCCTCTGCATGTGGCCGCAGCCTGGGGGAAGCGCGAATCTTTGTTGGAGCTACTGGATGCGGGTGCGGATCTCAACGCTCGCGATCCGCGCGGCTGGACACCTCTCTTTTGGTGCGCTTTCGCCGGCAAAACCAAGCTGATGGAGGCCTTGATCAAGCGTGGAGCGGATGTCAACTTGCGCGACGACCATGGCCGAACTCCCCTGCATGTCGCGGCCGAGGCCGGCCATCTGAGTACGGTTGCGGCTCTGGTCGGCAGTGGCGCCCGTCTCACGGCCAAAGAATCGGCTCAAGGACGAAACCCATTGCATCTGGCTGCGGTGCGCGGCAATCTGGCCGTGTGCGAGTGCCTGGTTTATAACCAGGGTGATCTGAGCGCGCGCGATGAAGGCGGAAAGAATCCGGTTGAACTGGCTCGGGACGGCCAGCATCGTTTGCTGCATCGTGTCTTGCGCCGCTTGACGCGGGCTGGCCTGGGTCGGAGGGAAATGGGCGCCGGGCCTCGGAGAGTCTCGTTGGATGCCGGTTAGACGTCTGGCCGCGGTGATTTTTGCTCTGTGGCTGTGCCAGTGGGGTTATCTGGCCGCGGTGGGGCTTCCCAGTGGACTCTGGGATATCACCTACACTCACGCCGAGAAGTCTTTGGGGAAGAGTTTCCCCTATCCGCCGGAGAGTTTGCTGGCGTTTCGCCAGGCCGCCAGTCAGGCCGAAGGTCTCTATCCTGAGGATGGGCGTCTTGCTCGCAGCTACCACGACCTCGGCACCCTGTTGTTCTTTATGGGTCAATACCCTGAGGCACGCCTGTACTTGACCCGGGCGCTGGATATATTCGAGCGCGTGGATGGAACCCAATCAACCTGGGCCGGGATTACCCACGGCCGTTTAGGCGAGCTTCAGTTGCGCACCGGCAAACTCTCCGAAGCGGTCCAGAACCTGCAAAGGGCCGATGCCATTCTAGTGCGAACGGTGGGCAGGCTCGATCCAATGGCCCTCAGAGTCGGCTTCTTGCTGGCCCTTCAGGTTCGCGATCGGGAAAAGGCGAAGTTCGTTCTGGAGAGCTATCGACTGGCCGGGGTTTTCCCTGACCCTGTGGTTCGGACGCAACTGGAACAACTGCTTCGCTAAAAAGGCTGTTTCGAACGAAAAGAGGTCTACGCGATGCAGGTCGTCCTTCAGGCGCCCCTAACAGGTTGGGCACTGCCCTTGAGCGAGGTGCCCGATCCGGTCTTTTCCCAAGGGCTGGCCGGGCCTGGCTACGCTATCGACCCCGTTGTTTCGGTGCTCCAATCTCCCTGCGCTGGCGAGGTTGTGCAGCTACACCGTTGCCTGCATGCCGTAACAATCCGCCGCTCAGATGGCCTGGAAGTTCTGATGCACGTCGGCATTGATACCGTCAAGCTGAATGGTCGGGGGTTCAACGCTCGCGTAAAGGTCGGGGATCGAGTCGAGGCCGGCGCGGAGCTCTTGGAATTTGATAGCGACCTCATCGCCACCCGCTGTCGCAGCCTGATCACAGTGGTGGTCATTCCTGAAAACCCTGCCGTGAGCAACGTCCAGGCTCAAGAGGGCAAGGTTGTTCAGGGAGCGGACTGGCTCAAGCTCGAGTTGAAGTCCGACCTGCCCCTTTCCTCTGCCTCAAGCCCCGAAAAGCAGGCCGAAGTTTGCGGTCGCTGGCTTGAACTGCCTAATCCATCCGGCATGCATGCCCGTCCGGCGGCTCAGTTGCTGGCTCTGGTGAAAGAGCTGCCTGGTGAACTCTGGCTGGAGAGCCGGCAGTGCCGCGCTTCCGCGCGCAGCCTGGTGGGCATCCTGGGTTTGGGCCTGGCTCCCAAGGACGAAGTTCGATTGGTTCATACCGCCCTGCAACCGGCCCAGTTGGAGCGACTTGAAGCCGAGATTCTGGCCGGTCTGGGAGACGATTTGTCAGCTGCTCCCGTCCAAGCGGCTGTGGCCCCAGTGCCGGTGGCGGCTTCTTTGCCTGGTCAGTTGCGGGGCGTGGTGGCCTCGCGTGGACTGGGCCTGGGAGTTGTCTACCTGTGGAAAAGGGCCTCCTTCAAGTTGCCCGAGCAGGGACAGGGAGCCTCGGAAGAGCGCGACAAGTTTGAACAGGCTCTGGCCGCGGCTGCGTCCCAGATCAAGGAGCTGGAGAAGAAGGCCCCGGCCGCCGAGCGCGCTATCTTTGGAGCTCACGCCGAGATTTTACAGGATCCTCAACTTTTGGAAGAGACCCGTCAGGCGGTGAGCGCGGGTCAGCCCGCCGCCACCGCCTGGCACGCGGCCTACGATAAGCAGGCTGAGTTGCTGGCCTCGCTCTCCAACCCCCTGCTGGCGGCCAGAGCCAATGACTTGCGGGACGTGGGTGAGCGGGTGCTGACCTGCCTGTTGGGGGAGAGTTCAGCCCGGCGCATCTTCCCCGAGAATTGTATCGTGGTCTGTCGCGACCTCAACCCCAGTGAGACCATCCAGCTCGACCGCAGTCGGGTCAAGGGTCTTTGTTTGGCTCAGGGCGGGCCCACCAGCCATGTGGCCATCCTCGCGCGTTCCCTTGGAATCGCCTCGTTGTGCGCCGTTGGGGCAGCCTGCCTGGAGCTGAAAGAGGGTTCTCAGGTGGTACTCGACGCCGAGAACGGGATTTTGCTGACCGAACCCACTCCGGCCCAACTGGAGGCGGCTCAAGCTCGACTGGCCGAGCTCGAGAAGCAGCGGGCCCAGGAGCACGAGAGCGCTCATCAGGAGGCCCGCAGCCTGGACGGCACGGCGGTGGAGGTGGCCGTCAATATTGGCAATGCCGAAGACCTCCGGCAAGGTCTGGAGCAGGGTGCCGAGGGTGTCGGGCTGTTTCGCAGCGAGTTTTACTTTCACGGATTAGATCAAGAACCAAGTCTGGAGCAACAGAGCACTTTTTATGGCGAGCTGGCCTCCAGGCTCGGTGCGCACAAGCGTCTGGTGGCGCGCCTGCTGGACGTGGGCGGAGATAAACCACTTTCCTACGTACCCATGCCCCAGGAAGAAAATCCTTTCCTGGGGGTGCGGGGTATTCGTCTTTACAAATCTCGTCCCGACCTCTTTCGTCATCAAATTCAGGCCCTGCTCAAGGTGTCCGAGGCCTGCCGGTTGGCTCTGATGGTGCCGATGGTGAGCACACTGGCGGAATGGCGGGTGATTCGGGCCGAAATCGAGCACCAACTCCAGGGGCGCAAGGTTGAGTTGGGGGTGATGGTCGAGGTGCCTTCGGCTGCCTTGCTGGCCGAACAGCTGGCTCCCGAGGTGGACTTTTTCTCCATCGGGACCAATGACCTGACTCAGTATACTCTGGCCATCGACCGCGCTCACCCGGAGCTGGCCGGCCAGGTGGATGCCCTGCACCCAGCCGTTCTCAAGCTGATTCACATGGTCGGTCAAGCTGCTCGTCAGCACAACCGTTGGGTGGGAGTTTGCGGTGGCGCGGCCCAAGATCTGGAGGCCGTGCCTTTGTTGCTGGGAATGAATGTGCGCGAATTGAGCGTCAGTCCGCCGGCCGTGCCCTCGGTTAAAGCCGAGGTTCGCCGCTGGTCGGTGGCCGAGTGCGAGAAATTGGTGGGCGAAGCATTGGCCCTGGCTGAGGCCGAAGCAGTGCGTAAACTGGTGCGGGAGCGTCGTCCATGAAAGGCCTGTTCGCGATCTTACAACAAATCGGGCGCTCGTTGATGTTGCCCGTCTCGGTTCTGCCGGTGGCCGGTATTCTGCTGGGGGTCGGTAGCGCCAAGTTCAGCTGGATGAATCCGCTGCTGGCCATGGTGATGGAGAAATCGGGCGGGGCCATCTTCTCGAATCTACCCCTGATCTTTGCCATTGGTGTGGCCCTGGGGTTCGCCAACTTTGACGGGGTCGCCGCGGTCGCGGCCACGGTGGGTTTCTTTGTGCTCATCTCGACGATGGGCGTGATGGCGGCTTTCCACGGCACGCCGGAACGAATGTTGGCCACGGTGGACGGAATCAAAACTCTGGAAACCGGAGTCTTTGGTGGTATCCTGATCGGACTTTTGGCCGGGAACTTGTTCCGACGATTCTATCGCATCGAACTTCCGCCTTATCTAGGATTCTTTGCGGGCAAGCGCTTCGTGCCCATTATCACCGGTATCTGCTCGCTCCTGCTGGGCATCTTGATGAGCTACCTGTGGCCTCCAGTGCAGGGAGTGATCAATCAGTTCTCTGATTTCGTGGCCAACAAAAACCCGGCACTTTCGGTGGCCATTTACGGGGTGGTGGAACGCGGCCTGATCCCCTTTGGCCTGCACCACATCTGGAATAACCCTTTTTTCTTCACCATTGGTGACTACCTGAAAGATGGAGTGCACTATCACGGTGACATCACGCGCTTTATGCAGGGAGATAAGACGGCCGGCATCCTGGGTGGGGCCTATCTTTTCAAGATGTGGGGTCTGCCCGCCGCAGCCATCGCCATGTGGCACAGTGCCAAGCCAGAACGTCGCAAGGAAGTGGGCGGCATCATGATCTCGGCCGCCTTCACCTCCTTTTTGACCGGCATTACCGAGCCCATCGAGTTTTCGTTTCTGTTCGTGGCTCCGTTGCTCTACGGCATTCACGCCTTGCTGGCGGGCAGTGCTTTCTTCGTCATGTACGAGATGGGCGGGCGCCTGGGCACCACTTTCTCGCATGGGCTCATTGACTATGTGGTGCTCTACGCCAAGTGCGTCAATCCCAACCTGGTGCTGATTTTGGGTCCGGTCTACGCGCTGATTTACTACTTTGTTTTTCGAGCCGCCATCCGTATGTTGGACTTGAAGACTCCCGGTCGCGAGGACGAAGTGGTGCTGAGCAGCAGCGGCGCCGAAGCGGGTGGGCTGGCCGGCGCCGTGCTGGAGGCCCTGGGTGGCGCCTCCAATCTGGCAGCGCTGGATGCCTGTATCACGCGCCTGCGCGTGACCGTGAAGTCCATGCCTTCGGTTCAGGTCGATGTGCTCAAGCAGTTGGGTGCAACCGGGGTCATGGTGGTGGGCGATAGTTTGCAGGCTATTTTTGGCACCCGTTCCGAGAATATTAAGACGGATATCGAGGCCATTCTGGCCGGACGGGGCCAACAGGTGGCGCGAGAGACTCGGACGGCTGCTGCCGAGGCCGTGATTGAAGCTCAACCCCTGCCCGCGGCGGAGTCCGATAAGCTGTGTAAGGCAGTGGGGGGGCGCGCCAATGTCTTGGAGAGTTCCTGCGTGGGCGTAACCCGACTGCGCCTGCGTTTGAAGCAGGTCGAACTGCTCCAGCCTCAGCTGCTGCAGGAACTGGGAGCTCGCGACGTGCAGAGCTTTGATGGCAATTTGATTCACGTGCTGGTGGGGCCGGAAAGCGCTCGTTGGGGCGCTAGTCTCAAATAAACTCTGGAGGTTGCAGGCATGAAAAAGTATCTATGGGCGGCGTTGTGTGCGGCCGCGTTGCAGGCGGGCGCTGCCGCAGTGGACCCGCTGGATGAGTCGCTGGCCAAGTATTCGGCCATCCCTGAGGGCAAAGTGACCTTCCAGCTCAAGGTCCAGGGCATGCCCTGGACTCAGAACAGCACTCTCGTCTTTCGGCGGCCGGACAGGATGCACTATTGGGCCGAAACCAAATATCCCGAGGGTCCCCCCCTGGTGGTGCACTGCTGGCTCGACGGCGGTAAGCTCTGGTCCTGGACCAGTCGCGTGGGCGACTGGGAGGATGCTCAGAAAAACGCTTATCGGGCTGAGGACTTTCCTGGCGGTCTGAAGGACGCGCCCACCAGCGACCCCCTGGGACCCGGCAATTTCCTGTTGCTCTTGCTCTCCGGTTCACGTCAGGAATTCGAACTAGAGCCTTCCAAGGCGAATCAGCCGGATATCTGGTGGAAAGACGGTGAGAATCAGCTGGTGCTGGATCCGGTCAGCAAACTGGTCAAAGAGATTGTCGCCTGGCATGGCGGTAAGGACGTGGCTCATGCCCAGGTGCAAACCGCTCCCGGTCCAGTGCCGGAGGATCAGCTGACCTGGAAGATGCCTGCCGATTCGACTGTTATAAAACTATAGCGGATGGCTCCTGGGGGGGCGTCAGCAGGCGGCAAGCCAGCCAGCACAGGGCGACCACCAGCAGGTCAGCCACCAGCACGTAAAACGGCCAGGGTCCAAGATAGTCCAGCGGGGAACCGGCCGGTGGCTTGCTGATCAGGTAGCCATAGTTCCAGCCAAAGATTTTGTCGAGCAGACCGACCAGCAAAATCCACAATTGCAGGCCGAGCGCTGCTCCTTTCCAGGAATCACGTTTGAGCCGATAGGCCCGACCGCTCTGCAGGTGGGCCAGCACCACGAAAATCAACCCGTGGCCCCAGAAAAACTCGAAATAGCGATAGTGTGGGAAATCGTTGGGAAGGTCAGGTGTGATCAGGGCCCAGATGCTGCTCGTCCAGGAGAGCAAATGAATGTTTTCAAAGGTGAACTGACTGCGTCGATCGGTCAGCAGATAACAGGCGCCAAAGAGGATGAAGTCGCAAAGGTGCAGCGGAAGGCAGCTGTCCCAGGCCAGTTGCGACCAGCGCCAGGCATAAGCAATGC
Source organism: bacterium (assembly GCA_018266105.1). Lineage (GTDB taxonomy): Bacteria > Vulcanimicrobiota > Xenobia > Xenobiales > JADMJV01 > JADMJV01. The sequence continues at coordinate 37,385 of JAFEBA010000112.1, forward strand.
TCATGTAGGTCACCAGATTCAGCAGTAAAAAGCGATCCGCCGCTCGCTGCGAGCGCGCCCCCCACCAGCCGACCAGCACGCAGGCCAGCCAGATTCCGGCCAGACCGGCCCAATGTGTCGTTCCAAACCATTGCATGATCGGGCCCTTCGCTGTCTGTGCGGGCATTTCCGCCGCCGGCGGGAGAGCAACATCATCTGAAGCCGCTTACGGCAGGACCGTCAGCCGTGATCGGAAAGAGGACCCTATGGATATTCAGCGTCGAACCTTTTTGCAGACTCTGGCCGCTTTAGGAGTGGCCACCATTTTGCCCAGTGTGGCGGAAGCCGCTGCGGCACCCGGATTTACGGTTCCTGATCTGGGGTACGGCTACAACTCCCTGGAGCCGGTCATTGACACGCTGACCATGCAGATTCACCACGACAAGCATCACGCGGCCTACGTCAAGAATCTGAACGACGCTCTGGCCAAGACGCCCGGTCCCTGGAGCAATTGGACCGTGGAGCAGCTTCTGCAAGGTCTTTCGGAGCTGCCCATGCCGCTGCAGCTTCCGGTGCGGAACAACGGCGGCGGTCACTACAATCATAGCCTTTTTTGGAAGCTCATCGGCCCCCCCAACACCACCAATGTGGCCAGCGATCTCAAAGGCGCCATCGAAGACACCTTCGGATCATGGCAGAAATTTCAGGACAAGTTTAGCGAAGCCGCCGTGACGCGCTTTGGAAGCGGGTGGGCCTGGTTGGTGTTAGAAAAGTCCGGCAGCCTGGCCGTGACCTCTACTCCCAACCAGGACACTCCCTTACTGCAGGGGCACACGCCTTTGCTCGGGATTGATGTCTGGGAGCATGCTTACTATTTGAAGTATAAGAATATGCGCAAAGACTACGTGGACCAGTTCTGGAAAGTCGTCAATTGGGAAGAGGTGGGACGGCGTTGGCGGGAAGCTCGGGCCTGACCACGAACTAGCTCAGGTGGACGTTCAGCGACTGCGCATTGGTTCTTACAACGTCAAGGACTTCGTAGCTCCTTCACAGGGTCAGGGTATTCGCGCTGCTAAAAGCAATCAGGAACTCAAGGCCCTGGCTGATACGCTTAAAGAGGCCGACTGTGATGTTGTAGCCTTGCAGGAGGTCGGCAGCAAAAAGCTGCTGGAGAAGTTCGTTCAGGAGAAGCTGGGAGGTGCCTACCAGCACGTGGCCCTGGTTCCCAGCAACGACCGAAGCGGTCTCAACCTGGCTCTGATCTCAAAATTCCCGATCACCAAGGTTGTCAGTCACAAAAATGACCGAATTTCCAAGCCAGATGGACAAGTCACTCAGTTTTCCCGTGATTTTCTGCGCTTTGACGTGGATGTCAACGGTGAAGCCGTAACCGTCTACAACACCCACGCCAAGGCTCGCCTGGGGGATCCCAATTCCGAGCAGCAACGCCTGGCCGAAGCCAGCGCCGGCCGTGCGATCGTGCTCAAGGATATGGCGGCTTTCCCCTCCCGCTTGTTCGTGGTGACCGGGGATATGAATGACAACACTCATAACCGCTCGGTGCAAACTCTGGTCAGGGGCGATGGTCGCGGCCCGACGCTGAAGGACAGTCTGGAAGGGAAGCCTCGCGAGGAACAGTTAACCTGGTTGGTGCCGGGCTTGAATGGCCATGATCAGCGCGGCCACCAGTTTGACCACGTACTCTATCCGGCTCATCAGCAGAGCAAGTTTGTCGGCAGCCAGGTTCATTCTCGAGCCAAGAACGCCGACCTGGCCTCGGACCATTATCTGGTCAGCGCTGACTTTGAAATTGCCAAGCCTCCTTAGCGGACCTTCAATCCAATCAAGAAGCCGGCCGTCAGGCCCACCAGACTGGGGCTGAGCTGGTTCAGCATGGTCTGCATCCACTGGCCGGCGCCGCGGCTGCCCTGCTCGATTCCCTCGGATACCTGCTGCCAGTGAACGGTGATCCAGCCCTGCTGAGCCAGGAAATAGAGACCGATCAGAACCAGGCCCAGCATAAGCAAGGCCACCTTAGCCGCTCTCTTGGCGGCGTAGCCGATTGCGATTCCGGCGAGTGTGCCCCCACCGATCTGGGCCAGCGTGGCCTGATTAAAGAGCGTGGCGACGTCTATGGCTTTTTGTTACCCTGGTCGGAGTAAGCGAAGGCAGCCAGTCCCGCGCCCAGTGCGCCGCCCACCAGGGTGCCCACGGCAAATCCCAGAGCGGGGTGCCCCATGCTGGCGCCCCAACGCGCTCCTAAGAACATACCTACCGTGCCGGTCAGAGAGGCCGCTCCCCAGATCTTCTTGCCGATCTTCGGGCTTTGCGGCTGAGCGGAGCCCGGCTGGAACTCGTCGGCAGGCGGTTTCTCCGCCGGTTTGGGGGAAGCCTGAGGAAGGCGACCTTGGTTCAAAGGTGGGGTGTTCGGAAGGCGAGAAATCTCCATAGAGGCATTGCTTCGGTTTTTGCATCAAGGATCCTTGAAGCGGGGTCAAGGAGTCATCTCTCGAAAGGCTGGCCCATGATCACCGAAAGAGTTCGCACCGCCCATGTTTTGGTTGTCGAAGACGACTGGCCCATCCGACACCTTCTCAAGGTTTCTTTAAGCGCCCACGATTACGAAGTGAGCGAAGCCGAAAATTGCAAAGAAGCCATTTCGAGTCTGGCCAAACAGGTTCCTGACCTGCTGCTGCTCGACCTGGGTCTGCCCGATGGCAGCGGCATTGATTTGCTCAGGCGTCTGCGCCAGGAGCACGCCACTCCGGTCATCGTTCTCTCTGTGCAGGGAGCCGAGCGAACCAAGATCGAGGCGCTCGACCTGGGTGCAGATGACTATTTGACCAAGCCCTTTTCCGTAGACGAACTTTTGGCTCGAGTCCGGGCTGCCTTACGCCGCAGCAAGTCGCTGCATGCACCCACTCTGCTTACCTGTGGCGATCTGGAGTTGGATCTCGAGCGCCGTCACGTTACACTGGCCGGCCACGAGATTTCTCTGACGCCCAACGAGTTCAGTTTGTTGATGGCCTTTATGCGCAATCAGGACCGAGTGTTGACTCACCGGCAGTTGCTGAAAGAGGTTTGGGGTGAGGGTTACGTAGATGACTCACACGTGCTGCGTGTCAATGTTTGCAACCTGCGCCGCAAGCTCAACTCACCTGATGGAAAGCGAAATTACATTAAGACGGAGCCGGGTGTGGGCTATCGTCTCTGTCTGCCTCGGCCAGCCTAAACTAAATTGCCACGGGTCAGTGGCCGATCCCCTGACCCAAGCGTTGCTGGCAGGGGCGTGTGTTCTGTGGCTACTTGGGCCTGCGGTCCGTCTTCAGTAAAACGTCCTTCGGTTCCGGCTGCGAGTCGCGATTGTCAGGGCCCATCCAGTCATGGGCTTCGACCAGGCATATGGAGCTCTTTTCCGGGGCCCGCGATAACATCGGGGTGACGGCGTGGCTCTGACGTTCAAGGGATTGAATCAAGCGAACAACCTCCATAGGCGGGGTAGATTCTGGGAGCGAATGGTTAATCCTTGTTATTGAGATTATTTCAACAACAGGGCCGCCAGGACCTGCTCAATGAAGAGGCGCAATTACAGGTAAATTCGCGAGAACAGGCACTCGGGGCGGGGGTTGGGCGAGTCAGCGATCAGGGGAAACCCCAGCGCTTCGGCGCCCACTCTCACCCAGCGCCCATGGGAACTGAGCAGCCCGATTTTGTTAGGCTCAAGTTCTGAGAGTTCGAAGACTTCCCAGCCAAGAATGCGTTCGGCTCCACCGTAGAGAGCCCAGCGGTTCTGTTCGTCGGTGGCGCTGAGATAGCGGCCGTGGGCTGTCTTGAGAGCGACATGAGTCTCGGACAGATAGATGAGCGAGAAAATTTCCCAGCCCAAAAGACGCTGGGCCAGGCCGTTGATGCGCCAGCCTCCCTGGTGGTTAAGTGCCGTGACATAGCGATCCTGATAGGTTTTCAGCGCAATGTCGCGCCGGTATAGGCGATCGAACATCAAATCAGCTTCTCGCTGTCCCCCGGGTACTCTTTTCAGCCGAGTATTTTTTTTGTATGATGCAGCGTCTGGATCAGCGACCCGCTCCGGTCTGCAAGCTCGGGGGCTTGCAGCGGCAAATTCGCCCGAGCTATCCACGAATTATAAGCCGGAGCAAAATTCGTTGGACCCATACGCTGTTGAGTTGCTGCGTGTCAGCAAGAGTTACAAAAGCTATCAGGCACTGTTCGGAATCGACCTGCAGATTCGCAAAGGCGAGTTTTTTTCGTTACTGGGTCCATCCGGCTGCGGTAAGACCACCACTCTGCGCCTGATCGCCGGCTTTGAAGAGCCCAGCTCCGGAGAAGTTTGCATCGATGGCAAACCGGTGGCCGGCTTGCCGGCCTACCGCCGCAACGTCAACACAGTCTTTCAGAGCTACAGTCTTTTCCCACACCTTTCCATCTTTGAGAACGTGGCCTTCGGATTGCGCCGCAGCAAGGTGGCTGAGCATGAAATCACTCGCCGGGTGGGCGAGGCTCTGGCGATGGTCCAGCTCAGCGAGAAAAGTCGGGGGCGCACGACCGAACTCTCAGGTGGCCAGCAGCAGCGGGTGGCGCTGGCTCGGGCTCTGGTCAACCAGCCGGCCGTCTTGCTGCTGGACGAGCCTATGGCGGCGTTGGACTCCAAGTTGCGCAAAGAGATGCGCTCGGAGCTGAAGCGCCTGCAAAAGAGCCTGGGCATTACTTTCGTGCTCGTCACTCACGATCAGGAAGAGGCCCTGACTTTGTCCGACCGCCTGGCGGTGATGAACCAGGGTCGGGTCGAGCAGGTTTGTGAGCCACGCGAGGTTTACGAGCGGCCGGCCAGTCGCTTTGTGGCCGAATTCATCGGTACTGCCAACTTTTTACCGGTCAAAGTGCTGGAAGTGAGCAACGGGCGCACTCGGGTCGAGGGCGAGGAGGGGCAGTTCTGGGTGGTCTCCCGAGCCGGCTTTGGTGTGGGTGACTCGGCCGAACTCAGTTTGCGCCCGGAACGGATGTGGTTGGGCAAGGAGAGCGATCCTCTGCATAACAGCCTGCAGGGCGTGGTCAGCGAGACGATTTTTATGGGTCCCGTGACCCGCTACCTGGTGCGCCTCGCCAATGGTCATCTGTTGCTCACCGAGAAGCAAAATCTCGAAGAAGAGGCTTTCCAGACCGGCGATTCGGTTTGTGTACATTGGGATGCCGATTCGGGGGCGTTGTTGCCGCGGTGAAAGACCGCCTGAACATCATCGGGCTGACCAGTCGCCGCCAGTTTTTGCAGGCAGCCTCGTTGCTTTCTCTGGGCTGCCTGGCGGGCGGCTGCCTGGACGACCCCGATACCCTGAATTTCTATAACTGGTCTCTCTACATTGGTCCCAATACCGTCAAAGACTTCGAAAAAGCCAGCGGCATCAGCGTCAATTATGAGGAATGTTCCTCGGCCGACGTGATGTTTGCCAAGCTCAAGATTGGCACCGAAGGCTATGATTTGATTGTCACCCCGGACTATATGCTGCGGCGCCTGATCAGACAAAAGCTGGTGCAGCCTCTGCCGCGCAAGGTTCCCGGGGAGAGGCTCTATGAGCGTCTGCGTCACCCCCCCTGGGATCCCAATCAGGAGTGGTCCATTCCTTACCTGTGGGGCACGGTGGGCATCGCCTACCTGAAGGACCGGGTCAAGCCCGCCCCCGACAGTTGGAGCGTGCTGTTTGACGGCAAATATGGGCGCAGCGTCACGATGCTGGACGAGAAACGCGATACCCTGGGTGCAGCTCTGATTGCTCTGGGCTATTCCGGAAATTCAGTTCAACCCGAGCAGTTGGAGCGGGCCAAGCAGGCGCTTTTGCGCCAAAAGCCATTCGTTCGGCGTTACACTTCAGATTTTATCGACGACCTGATCCGCCACGAGACCACCCTGGCTCTGGCCTGGTCGGGGGATGTTCATCAGGCGGCCTCTGATCCCAACGTTGGTTACGCCATCCCCCGTGAAGGCAGCTTTCTCTTCGTAGACAATATGGCCATCCCGGCCTCGGCCCCGCATCCCGAGGCCGCTATGAAGTTTATTTTGCATTACATGCAGCCAGAAGTAGCCGCGGGAGTGACCAATGGTTGTGGGTATGCCAATCCCATCGAAGCAGCCGAGAAACTGGTGCGTCCGGAAATTTTGGCCGATCCGCTGACCTACCCCAGTAAGGAAACCATGCAGCGTCTGGTCTTTCAGGAGGACCTCGGGGCGGGTGAAAAGCTTTGGGACGCCATCTGGGAAGAGGTCAAGCGATGAGGCGCTTCCTGGTGTGGGGACTGGTTTTGCCTTTTGTGCTTTACAACCTGACCTTTGTGATTTTCCCTCTCTTCACCGTGCTGTACCAGAGTTTGTTTCCGATCGACGCGGAATACAATGTTTCTTCATCTGCCACCCTGGCCAACTTCAAGGTGGCTTTCTCGGCGGCGACCATGGAAGTGATGTGGCGTTCGGCCCGCTATGCCCTGACCACAACCGCCGCCTGCATGCTGCTGGGCTATCCGTTGGCCTATTACATCGCGGTGTACGGCGGTCGCCTGCGTAATCAGTTGCTGATTCTGGTGGTGCTGCCGTTCTGGACCTCCTACCTGATCCGCACTTTTGCCTGGACCACCCTGCTACAGAAAGAGGGGGTGGTCAACCACCTGCTGCTCAGTCTGCATCTGATTCGACAACCGCTGCAGATGCTCAATACTGAGTTTTCCGTCATCTTGGGCCTGACCTACGGCTTTTTGCCCTTTGCCACCCTGCCCATCTACGTCAGTTTAGAAAATCAGGATCGCTCGCTGGTGGAGGCCGCCCACGACCTTGGGGCAACCCCATTTCAAGCCTTCTGGAAGGTGGTCTTTCCGCTCTCCCTTCCAGGAGTGATCTCGGCCAGCCTGATCACGTTCGTGCCCGCCATGGGCGACTTTGTCTCGGCCGAGATCCTGGGCTCGCCCGAGACCACCATGATCGGTAATTTGATTCAACAGCAGTTCCTGGCCCTTTTTAACTGGCCGATGGGTTCAGCCCTGTCGCTGGTGCTGATGCTTTTGATGGTGACGTCCATGGCCTTGTATGTGGCCTTCGCGGGTGATCGAGATGCGTGAAGAGAAGCCGGGCCCCATCTGGTTGCGCCTGTATGCGCTGACCGTTTACCTTTTTCTCTACACTCCCATCCTGGTATTGATCTTGTTCTCGTTTAACAAAAGCCGGCGCAACAGTAGTTGGGGCGGCTTTACCACCTCCTGGTACGCCACTCTATGGCACAATGAGTCGCTGATGCGCGCCCTGGCCAACAGTTTGAAGGTGGCCTGTCTGGCCACCCTGATTTCCACCGTGATCGGCACCATGGCGGCGCTGGCCTTGTCTCGCTATCAATTCAGGGGGCGCGAGACGGTCGGCTCGCTGGCCTACCTGCCGATGATGGTGCCGGAGATTGTGATGGGAATCGCGCTTCTGACCTTCTTTATCAAGATGGGCATCCAGCTTTCGATTGTCAGCGTGATCCTGGCTCACGTGGCTTTTTCAGTCGGCTATGTGACGGTGACGGTGCGCACACGCCTGGCGGGTCTGGCCGGCAATCTTGAGGAAGCCGCCGCCGATCTGGGAGCCACCCCCATGGAAACCTTCTGGCTGGTGACTTTTCCCCGAATTCTTCCGGGTATTATGTCTGGAGCTTTGCTGGCTTTCACGCTCAGCTTTGATGATTTTGTGATCACCTTTTTCACGGCCGGCATCGGTGCCACCACGCTGCCTTTGAAAATCTACTCGATGCTGAAATTCGGTGTGACCCCTGAGGTGAACGCCATCTCCACGATTATGCTGGCCTTTACCGTCTGTTTGCTAGCGCTCTGGAGCCGGCTTGAGTCCGACCCAAAGTCCCTCGGCCGGTAGTCGGAAGCCCTCTACCGGGCCGTAGCTGGTCAACTCCATCTTCCAGCCTGAGCGGTACTGCTTGCTCAGATGGAATTCCACCTGAGTATCGGAGCCATTACAGAGCAAGAGCATGTCCTCGTGCTGTCCGTGGACCAGCATTCCCAGGGCGGACCAGTCTCCGTGGTGCCAGTCTCGCTGGCTCACCACACGGCCCTGGGGATGTAACCAGATGACCTCGCTCGGCTTGAGGTAGCGGGGGCGACCCAGCGTGTCTCTTAGTCGCTGGCGCAAGCGGGCCAGTTTCTGTACGAAGGCCAGCAGGTCGCGTTGGTCAGGGCTCAGTTTCCAGTCGACCCAGCTGATGGGGCTGTCCTGGCAGTAAGCGTTGTTGTTGCCTCCCTGACTGCGGCCCATTTCATCGCCGCCCAAGAGCATAGGAACGCCCTGGGAAAGGTAAAGGCAGGCCAGCATGCTCTTTTGCTGGCGCAGACGACGGGCGCGAATGGTGGGGTCGTTACTTTCACCTTCCACTCCAAAATTGCGACTGGAGTTGTTGTTGGAACCGTCCCGGTTCTCTTCTCCGTTGGCTAGATTGTGTTTCTCCTGGTAACAAACCAGATCTCGGAGCGTAAAGCCGTCATGGCAAGTGATGAAGTTAACGGAGCTCAGCGGGCCTTTGCCGGGCTTTCCGAATAAATCGTTCGAGCCGGTCAGACGGGTGGCCAGCTGGGCCTGGTGGCCGCCGTCTCCTCGCCAGTAGCGGCGCATGCAGTCGCGGTAGCGGTCGTTCCACTCGGCCCAGCGGGTGGGGAAGTTGCCGACCTGATAGCCGCCTTCGCCCAGATCCCAAGGTTCGGCGATGAGCTTGACATTGCGCAGCACCGGATCTTGATGGATTGCGTCCAAAAATGAGCTGCGGTCTCGAGCCAGAGCAGTGGCCAGGTCGTATCGGAACCCGTCCACATGCATCTCCTCCACCCAAAAGCGCAAACTGTCCATCACCATGGTCAGCACCTGGGGGTGATCGGTGTTGACGGTGTTGCCGCAGCCGGTGTAGTCGCGGTTGAACCGGGGACGGTTGCGGTCCAGGCGATAGTAGCTGCGGTTGTCAAAGCCTCGAAAGGACAGGCTGGGACCGAGATGGCTGCCTTCCCCGGTGTGGTTATAGACCACGTCCAGAATGACCTCGATACCCGCGCGGTGAAATTCTTTGACCATCTGGCGGAATTCATCCAGCGCATTTTCGCGTGCGTAACGCGAGGCCGGCCTGAAAAAGTTGATCGTGCCATAGCCCCAGTAATTGACCAGGCCCAGATCGCGTAGTCGACGGTCGTCCAGAATGGAGTGCACCGGCAGCAGTTCCACGGCCGTCACTCCTAGTTTGCGCAGGTGCTCAATCATGACTGGACTGGATAGCCCGCGATACGTTCCTCGCCATTGCGGAGGCACCTCGGGGTGCAACAGGGTGGCCCCTTTGACATGGGTCTCGTAGATCAGAGTTTGCGACCAGGGGGTGCGCGGCGGCTGGTCGTCCTCCCAGTCGAAGGTGCTCAGATCCACCACACGGCCCTTGGGGGCATGAGCCCCGTTGTCGCGCCGGTCCATCCTCAGGTCCTGTTCCGGATCGCCGATGACATAGGCAAAGTCCTCGTCCAGCAGTTGGAAGCGCCCTTCATAGGCGCGCGCATAAGGGTCGAGCAGCAGTTTGTGGGCGTTGAATCGGTGACCCAGTTCGGGGTCGTAGGGACCGTGAACTCGATAGCCGTAGAGCAGTCCCGGGCTGGCACCGGGCAGGTAGCCGTGGAAAATGTTGTGAGTACACTCGTGTAAGCGGAGGCGATGCTCAACTCCGTCCTCGAACAGGCACAGGTCCACCTCTTCGGCGTGCTCGGAAAAAACCGCAAAATTGACTCCATGGCCATCCCAGGTCGATCCTAACGGATCGGGACGTCCCGCGTGTAATTTAAACTTTCGCGTTCCGGCCAAGGTGGTGCTTGCTCTACTCATTTGATTTGCTTGCGACGCCAGGTAGCGAAATCCTGGAGGCCGAACCAGAGGGCATGGAGCACGACCCCCCTCTGGAAGTGCAGCAGTTGCTGTCCACGTTGGAGTTTCAACAAAAGCAGATCCAACGCCATGCCCTGGAAGCTAGACAAAGACAGGCGTTTGCCCTGATCTTCAGCCGGGAAGTGCGCACTCTGATCCATCGGATGCTGGGATTGTTGGCCATGGTGAGGCAGCGACCCCAGGCTCAAAGTCTGGATGCTCTGCAAGTCAGCCTGGAACATTTACTGGCTTTGGCCGGACCTTTGCAGGATTCACTGGGGCCGGGCTGGACCAGCGAGGCTCAGAAGGCGGAGTTCGATCCTCACCAGACCGTGGCGGAAGTCGTGGAATGGCTCAGCGGTGAGGCCCGAGCCAAAGTGATTGAAATCCACTGCAATGTCTCTGATTCGGTTCCTCGCAGGCTTTACGGCGACGTCGTGAAGCTGCGTCTGATTTTGCTCCAATTGCTGGACAACGCCGTCAAATTTTCGGCCGGGGACGTCATCGTGGACGTCTCAGGTCGCACCGAGCTGCGCTTTTGTATCCAGGACACGGGACCCGGCATGACGGCTGAGAAGATCGAGCAGCTCTTCCAAGGGACGCTTCTGGAGGGTGAGCTGCCGACCACCGGCCTGGGCATCAAGCTGGCTCGTCACCTGGTGGAGTTGTTGGACGGAAAGATGTGGGCTGACTCGGAACTGGAGGCGGGGACCTCGTTCTTTTTCAGCTTGGAATTCAGTCTGCCCGGTCCGCAGTCGGCTCCCAAGGCGGCCATCGCCGACAACGGCAGGATGCGCGTGCTGCTGGCCGAGGATGACGCGGTCTGCCAGCGGGTTGCACTGAGAATTCTCAATTCCAGAGGCCATCGAGTGGACATCGTCTCCAATGGCCTGGACGTGCTGGAGGCTCTGCAGCGAGGGACCTACGACGTGGTTTTGTTGGACGTGGAGATGCCCGGATTGGACGGCCTGGAAACGGCGCGCCAGATTCACCAGCGTTTCACTCCCGCTCCCTATTTGATCGCTCTGACGGCAGGAAATTCTGCCGCCGATCGGCGCAAAGTGATGTTAGCCGGAATGCAGGATTTCCTGGCCAAACCATTGAGGGCCGAGGAACTGGATGACGCTTTTACTCAAATCAATTCGGGGAGCTGACCGATGCATCTAGTGCAGGATATCATGACCAAAGGCTGCTACTGCATGCGGCCCGAGCAAACCCTGGCGGAAATCCTTTTCGAATTCGACCGGCGCACGATTTCCGGCGGGCCGGTGGTGGACGCGGACGGCGTGGTGATCGGGCACCTTTCCCGCACCGGCATCTCGCGTCATTTTTCCAAGGCTGGCCGAATCGATCAAGAGTTGAAAGTTTCGGATGTGATGGAGACATTCGCCTTTCAGGCCTATGCCGACGACACAGTCACATCGCTCCTGGAGACCATGTTGGCCAGCCGCATTCATCGAATGATCGTGACCGACGATGATGGTCGGGCCATTGGAATCGTCACCTCCATGGACTTGATGGCCATGCTTTACGACCGGCTCAAGCTGGAGGAGTCAAACGGATAAGCTCTGACCGTTGTGTTCCGCGCCCAGGCTGAGAATGAGCCTGGCCGCTTTGTCCACCCACTGATCGGGGGTAGGGAAGAAGCGAGCCCCTTCTCCCAGGGCCTGGCGCAGCATGTCCGTCTGCAGTGTGCCGGGATCGAGCGCGATGGCGGCCATTCCTTTGGGGATTTCGCAGGCCAGGCTTTTGACCAGTCCTTCCACGGCCCATTTTGAAGTGCAGTAGGGGCCCATGCGGGGCGAGGTGGTGCGACCATAGCCGGAGCTGATGCCGATCAGTACGCCCGTGTGCATATGAGGCAGCACGGCCCGGAAGAGGTGAAACATTCCTTTGACGTTGACGTCGATGATGCGCGAGAATTCAGAGGGGTCGACCTGGGCCAGGGGGGCTGGGGATAGCACCGTGGCGGCGTTGGCGATCACCAGATCGGGGGGGCCATAGTGGGCAGTGATGCTGTCCACCCAGGCCGCAACTTCATTATAACGACTGACATCCACCTGATTGGGGGGCTCCGAAGTCTGAGAGAATCCCCAAACCTGGTGACCTTGATGGCTGAACTGCTGGGTGAGGGCGGCGCCCAGGCCGCGTCGATTACCGCTAATGAGGATTCGCATAGAATGTCTCCAAGAAGGTCTCCCACTCGACGGGGGTGAGCACGGCTCCGGCCGACTGAGAGTGGCCACGCACGACCAATCCCAGTCTGCCTAAAATTTCGATGGCGTTCAGGTTGCCCCGGCTGCGCACTGAAAGGTGAACTTCGGGCCGGTCGGTGCGCAGATTCGCTGCCAGAACCACCCGGTCAGCCAGTCTGGCTTTCCAGATCTGAGCGATGATGGACTGCACCGGACAGTCGCTTTGGAACTGCACCAAGGCCAGTTGGCCGCGCTTCACGGCCGGCACTTGTTTGGCCTGGCCCAGGCGCTTTCTCACTTTGCGCTGGCATTCGCGCAGGTAGGCGACACTTGAATGGGACGAATGGAGCAACTGGGAGGGAGAGTCGTGCTCCATCAGAGCGTCCAGTGCCTGTTTGCAGTCTCCGTCGGCTCGGTAGGCGCTGTTGATCAGAGAGGTGATCTGGCGCAAAGGGTTGGTGCCCCAGCGCTGAAGTTCGGCCTGAAGTAGCGGGCTGTTAGCTGAGTCGCCCAGATCACTGAGGATGCCCAGCGCGGCAATCCATTCGAGCTGGCTATCCTGGCCGCAAAAGAGTTCGTGAGCCAGCCAGGCACTGCAGCGATCGGCTCGGTGGAGCAACAGCAGATTCTCCGGCAGCTTTTCAGGGTGGGGGTGGTGGTCGATGACGACGGTGGGCTGAGACCAGGGCGGAGCATGCTCGGGGCAGCTCAGATCCAGCATATAGATGAGCTCGGCAGGCTGCTGAAGTGCCGGCAGATTCAGGCGCGAGCGGGCCACTTGGGTCACCCCTCCCAAGCTTCGCTTGTAAAGGGCAGCGGCACAGATGCCATCCGCGTCAAAATCGTGCAGCGCCAGACTCGGGCCCGGGAAGCGCTCTTGCCAGGCCTGCAGTTGTTCCCTCAGGGCCATAGTTTGGTCACCACCATTGGGGTGGCCCCCAGGGGCGGGCGAATCTTCCAAAGCGATCCGCCTTCCGTGGTTACGAAGACCACGTTTCCAAACGCATCGGTGCACATTCCCGAAGGTAACTCGGCGCGCATCGTGGCAGGAAAGGATCCCCAGAGTTCCCAGCTGCTGGTGGACTCAATAAAGCGGTAAAGGCGGGCTCGATCGTGCACCAATACCGCCCAGCCTTGCTTGTCCATAGCCAGTCCAACCGGTGAACCCATACCGATCGAAGCCGGAGGGCGGAATTGCTTTCGCTGCCAGTTCCCCAGAGCTCCCGAGCTCTCCAGTTCGCTGGCGGGGTAACCCGTGGAGGCCGTCGGCCCCAGGAATTTGCGTAGGCACTGGTAGTCGGAGTCGGCCACCCAGATCAGGCCCATGGCCGGGTCGCAAGCAATTCCGGTGGGACGACCCAGTGGCGGAGAGGTCGGCCGACTGATGTTGGCATGACTCCAGTTGCTGCCATCGCTGAACCAGAGACCTTTGTTGATGGAATCCGCGGCCACCAAGCGACTGGTGCCCCAATCGCTGGCCAGCCCGGTGAAGAGGGCCAAGGCTTTCTGATTGTCGGCCGTGGCCACGGGGGGGGTCAGGGCTGTGCCCCAGGTGCGTGGTGCCGGCAGGCTTTCTTGAAACGAGATGGGCGTTTCTTGGGACCCGCCACGCCAAAAAAAGTTGCTGCCTGGGCGGCCGGCCAGGGCTCCACCAACGCGTGCATCGCTGACCGGGCCGAGGTTGGCTTGGGTGGCCGTCTGATCGTTCCAGGTCATCAGGTCGCCCCCGCTCACCCAGGCCAGATGATGGGCGAATTCGTCACAGATGACTCCGTCGAAACCGATAGCCGGGTCAGTGACCAGTTGGAAAGCGCGGGCCAGTGCACCGCTGGGCGCCACAGCCCGAACCTCCAGCAAAAAGATCTTGTCCTCGTAGGGTGTCAGACTCAGGGTGGTGTTAAAGCCTGGATTTGGATCGGTCTCCTGGCGTAACCCCAGGCTCAAATCTTTGAAGGGTACTGCCTTGGCCTCTTCGAGACGGCGATGGGCCAGGATGGTGCATTTGGAGTAGTCGACCGAGCGGCGGGCATGGCGCTGGCCCGAGGCGAAAAGAGACATCAGGTAAAGCGTTACCAACAGTAGTAAGAGCAGTGATACCTGCACTTCCAGTAAGCTCAGGCCTCGATGTCTCCCCATTCTAACTGTTTGCCTCGAGTGTACTCGAAAACCTCCCGCTAAAAAGGAAGAGGCCCGAAAACTTCGGGCCTCTTCCTTGACCATTGGCCAGTCCGCAGAGCCAGCGCTCATCAGGCTAGCCATCGGCAGAATGGATTACTTTTCGCAAGTTTCCTTGAGGGTCTTGCCCGGCTTGAACACGGGGTAGTTCTTGGCGGGAACCTTGATGGTCTTGCCCGTGGCAGGGTTGCGAGCTTCACGCTCTTCGCGTTTGCGGGCGAAGAAGGACCCGAAGCCGGGGATCACGAGTTTGTCTCCGGCCCTCAATTGATTCGCAATCAGGCCTTTTTCTGCGTCGAATAGCGCGTCCACGACTTCCGCAGCTTTAGCCTGGGACAGATCGCTCAACTTCGCCAATTCTTTCACCAACTCGGTTTTGTTCACGGGGATTCTCCCTTTCAACGAAATACTTGGTGTTGCCCACGTAACACCGTTGCAGGCGCTCAGGTTAAAGCAACTCGGAATGTTCTCCTGCCATCTGATGTTTTGTTAACAAATGTGGCCAGGATGTTAAAATTTGTCGAAGGCTTCCTTCAGGCTGAGAGGGTCGGTCTGCTGGCCTGCGAAGGCAAAACGCGTGAATCAAGTGGTTGCAGCGCCCTGGAAGTTCTCGCGTTTACCTCTGCGGACCCCGGCGGGGCACTGGCTGCACGTGCTGGAGGCCGGCCGCAGGGATGCACCCACCCTGTTGCTTCTCCATGGGGCGGCCGGGAGTTGGCACAACTTCCGGCTGCAAATCGAGTGGCTTCAGGATCACTACCGGATTGTTTCGCTTGATCTGCGCGGTCACGGGCTTTCTCCCTGGCCCGGTAGCAGTCGAGTTGAGGATTTCGTGGAGGATGTGGTGCAACTGGTTCAGGCGCGCATCCCGGGGCCTTTTGCCATCGTGGGTCATTCCTTTGGAGGCTGTCTGGCCACACTGGTGGCTCAGCGGTTGGGCTCACAGGTGCGGGGTCTGGCCCTGCTCAATACGGCTGGCTCCATTCCGCGCGCCCCGCTCTTTCGTTTTCTCAAGCTATTCGCCCGGTTCTCGCACTGGGCTGCCCAGATCGAGCCTTACTGGATATCCTGTCACGGCAGTGTGGCTCACCACCTCTTGTGGGAGACGCTCCCCGCCTGGAATAACTGGGCCCTCTATCCAGGAATCGCCGTCCCAACCCTGGTCCTGGCTGGCAAACGAGACCTCCTCATTCCCTGGCGTTCTAGTCTGCGCATGGCCTCGCTCATCAAGGGTTCCAAGTCCCAGCTGATCGAGGATGGTGGGCATGTCTGCATGTGGGAAAGCCCCCAGCTGGTCAGAGACCATCTGGAGGCCTGGTTGAGTGAAGTTGATTGGGGCGGGTCCGCTTAGTAGCCGGAAGAGATGCGAGCCTGGTCGTGCTGGCGGGTCAAATAGCTTACGATCTGTTCTTGCTGGGAGGGAGTGGCCCAGAGTTCAAGCTGTCCGCTGTAGCACTTGATGGGCTTGACTACGCCCAAAGAGGTTTGGCTTGGGGGAGCTTCGGTCTGCACCTCGGAGGCCAGGGCCACATACTTGACCTGACCCATCACCTTCATCTGGCCGACGCCTTGGAGCAGGAACTCGAGTTCCAGGCATTCTTCTTCCTTGACCAGAGTGGTGGTGCGGAAAATCATCCCGCTGGTAGTGAGGCGTCCGCAGAGCAGGCGAAGAGCCTGGTCGCTCCCGCTTCGATAAGCGATGACCGGGAGGATACTGCGTAAACGCCCGCTGGTGGTGGGAGCGAGCGTCTTCTCGCTGGCTTTTTGGGGAGCCTTGCGGCCGAACAAAGCCTTGAGATTGAGGGCTCGGAAAAACGGGAGTTCTTTAGCCATTGTCGTGTGCATCCTCCGAAGCGGTCGCCAGCCGTCGCTCGTCACAGCGAGTCGCGTGCTGACCTCGTCAGTAAACCAGTTGAACTGTCATCGGGTCTGTAATTTGGATCACATCGTGATGAAAGTCATTGTAGGGTTCTGCGACGTTCATCCCAAAGCCCCTGGCTATGCTCGCCACCCCCATCCTCAAGTGGGCGGGCGGCAAAGGACGCCTGCTGGCCCAGTATGAGCCCTATTTGCCGACCCACTTCAAACGCTACTTCGAACCTTTTGCCGGCGGCGCCGCCCTGTTTTTCTGGCTGCGCTCTCGGCGCGGGGGCAAATTTCCCGGCACTCTCAATGATTCCAACGAAGAACTGATCAACTGCTATCAGGTTGTGCAGCAGCAACCAGACCCGCTCCTGCTCAGGCTGCGCGAGTTGGCCGAGCAGCATGGCACCGAGTTCTACTACCAGGTCCGCGCTCAGCAGCCCCAAGACTCGGTGGAACGAGCCGCCCGTCTGATTTACTTAAACAAAACCTGCTACAACGGTCTCTATCGCGTCAACGCCAAAGGCGGCTTCAACGTGCCCATCGGGCGCTATAAGGACCCCTCTATCGTCCAGGAAGAAAAGATACGTGCGGCTCACCTGGCCCTACAGGGCACCAACCTTTGGAATAAGGGCTTTGATGAGGCGGCTCTGGCCGCCCGCAAGGGGGACTTTGTGTATTTTGACCCTCCCTATCAGCCGCTCACGCCCACTTCCAACTTCACGAGTTACACGAAGGACCAGTTCGGGATGGAGCAGCAGTGTCATCTGGCCGAGATCTTCAAGCAGTTGGTGAAGCGTGGTTGTCATGTGCTGCTGTCCAATTCGGCCAGTGATCTGGTGCGTAATCTTTACCGAGACTATCAGCAGGTGGAGATCCAGGCCCCTCGCTTCATTAACTCCAAGTCGGCGGGACGCAGCTCGATCGCTGAACTGCTTATCCTCGCAAGCCCTGCAGAGCCAGAACCAGCTTCTCAGGAATAGGCACTTTGGCGAAGCTGTGGCGATCCACCGCCACCAGCACGTAGCCGGCCGTAACGAGTAGGGCCTGATCGCGATGGACCTCGAAGGAAAGGGCCAGGCTGGTGTTGCCAATATTGGAGACCCAACAGCTGACTTCGAGCAGGTCGTCGATGCGCGCCGCGCTCAGAAAGTCGCACTCAATATGGCGCCTGGGTAGCCAGACATCCAGTTCTTCGAACATCCGGCCGTAGGCGAAACCCAGGCTTCGAAACATTTCACTCTCGGCGAACTCAAAAAAGCGAATGTAGGAACCGTAAAAGATGATCTCGGCCGCGTCCACATCGCTCCAACGCACGCGTTCCTGAATCGTGTATTTTGCCACTGTCACTCCCTGGTGTGCGCAAGCCGCTGCACGGACTGGCTGCTGAGTTCCCCTCGGCAGGGACTTGCTCCCCCTTCTGGCTCTTGCCCAGCTTAGGAGGCGCACAAAGTTCGATCGAGAAGCAGCCGGCCATGATTTTATGGGAGACCTACTTTGAGTCGGCTCAGCAAGCTCTTGCTGAGGGGGACGACGCCAAGGCGGCCGAGCTTTATGCCTCCGCCCATGAGGAGGTCGAATCCGAGAACGTGCGCGACGAACGTTGGTTGCGCACGATTTTGGGTTGGTCGCAGAGCCTGACCCGGCAGGGGCATTACGAACGGGCCACCGAGATTTTGCAGGTCGATCCGACCGAGCTGTCGAGCTGTCCTCCTGAACTGCAGCTCGACCTGCAGGCCACTCTGGCTCAACTTCAGCAGGCCTTGGGTAATGCTTCGGCCGAGCTGGCGAGTTGGAAAAGTTGGTTTCACAATCTCAGTAGCCCCAGCGAAGCTCGGCTGCCCCACCTGCGGCGAGCCGTTCAACTGGCTCAAGAGCAGAATGCCGACTGGATGGAGCCGGCCCGGGAGTTGCTTTATCATTGGTCGGTTCAATTGCTGGGCGAAGACCATCCCGATACCCTGGCGGCCGCCCGGCATCAACTGGATGCCTGCCTGGCTGAAAAGAATTGGGTCCGAGCCGAACCCCTGCTTCGCGCCCAGCTGAAACTGCAAGAGCACGACCGCGCAGCCTGGCTCAAGACCCAGGCTCTCCTGGCTCAAGTATTGCGCAGCCAGGGTAAGTCCGAGCTGGCCTGGCAGGCCTACCGCGAAGTCTTTCGAGATCAGGCCCTGCCCGACGAGGACCAGCTGGACGTCTTCCGCTGGGCTTATGAGGAGGCTCAGGGCGAACAGGCCCAGCCGCTGGCTCTGGATTACCTGTTGCGCCTCCAGGAAGTGCTGCCCGGTCACCTCGATCTTTACGACTATGTGATGGTTCTGGCCGAACCGGCCGAGCAATTGCGTCTGCAGCAGGTCCGATTGGGTTGGTCCGAGCGCTTGGGGACCAGCCTGGACACACGAATGGAATGGACTTACGAACTGGCCTTAGGATTGGAAGCTCAGGGCCATTCTGAGCAGGCCGACTTCCACTGGGAACGGATTCGGGTGGAAGGTTTGCCCAAGAAGGCCCTGCCTGATGCCCATTTGAGGGCTGCCCGCAAAGCCCTGGCCCAAGGCCAACCCAGTGGCGAGCTCTATCGAGCCGGACTGATGGGGCGTTTGGAACATTCGCAGTGGGAAGAGAGCTGGCTCGAAGACGCACTCAACTGGGCCCGTCTGGAAGTTGAACAAAATAACCAGGTGACGGCCGGAGCGATTTTGTCACCCCTGCTGGAGCAATTGGAAAGGCGTTCTCAGGAAGCCAGTCCGCTCTACTGCGAGGGGCTTTACTTAAAGTCCAGGCTGGCCCTGGCTCAGGAACAACCTGAATTGGGCGCCGGCCTTTTGGAACAGGCTTTCGAGCTTTGGCAACAGGTCGGACAACCCGAACCACTCGGCCGCATCATGGCGACCTTCGGTCTGGAGCAAAGCCTGGCCACTCGCACGCAGCCAGATTATGAGCGTTGGGCTGCCCGCCTGCAGGGGCTTGGGGTAGAACCCCCGCCTTTCGATCGAGGCTTCGAGCCGGAAGCCATGCAGGCTCTTCATCACGCCGGCGATTGGGTCCGTCTGGAACAAGAGTTGCGCGAGGTGCTGCCCAAGTTGGGTCCCAATAGTCCGGAAGACCACAATGTGGCCTACCTCTGGCTGGCCGAGAGTCTGGAACAGCAAGGCCAGTGGCCTGAAGCTCTGGAATTTCGCATGCAGAATCAGCCTGTCCTGACGGATCGTCTGGGAGCTGCTCATCCTCTGGTGCTGCGTGGCCAGATGCAGTTGGGCCAGTGCCTCAATGCCCTGAGCCGCTTCAGCGAAGGCGAAAGAGTTCTGGCTCAATCCGTTCGGGCTCACGAGAAAGCTTTTGGCGCGGACAGCCTGCCCGTGGGTCGGGTATTGGTTGCGTTGGCCGAGAGTTTCCGTCTGCAAGGCAAAGACAATTTGATGGAAGCCGTGTCGGGTCGGGCGGTGGGGTTGCTGGAGAAACATCTCCCGGTCGGTCACCCGGAGCGGCTGCAGGCCAAACGCGATCTGGTCCAGTGGATGATGGACCAGGGTCGCTTCGCCGAGGCCCGCCAGCAGCTTCAGTTCATGGAGCAGGAGGAAATCCAGGCTTACGGGGCCGACCATCCCGAACTGGCTGTAACCCTGTCACAGTGGGCCAGTTTGGAAACCGCAGAGGGCGATTATGCCGGTGCCGAGACTCACTACCGTCGCTCATTGGACCTTTTCGAGAGGGGACTGGGCGATTCTCATCCCAATGTGGCCGCCACCCTGAACAACCTGGGGCAGAATCTCTATCGCCAGGCCAACTATGCCGAGGCCGCCAGCGTGCTGGAGCGGGCCTTGCAGATCTTCGATGCATACGACGCTGGACGCGTTTCCACCATGGTCAATCTGGGACTGGTCTGGCAAGCTCAGCAAGAGCCCGTCAAGGCTCAGCGCTGGCTGGAGGAGGCCTTGCGCATCAGCGTCGAGTGGCTTGGCGAGGACGACCTGGAAGTGGCCTTCTGTTGTTTTACCCTGGCCGAGGTCATGGCTTCTCAAAATCAGATGCTGGAGGCCAGACAATACGCCCAACGCGCTCTGGATATTCGCGAGCGACGGCTGGGTGCGTTGCACCCGGAGACCTCCACCAGTCAGGCTCAGGTCAGCAATTTACTCCTGCGCGACGGCAGAGAAGCCGACGCTATTCCGCTGGTTGAGGGGTCGCTCCGCATTCAGGCACAGGCTTTGGGGGAAGACCATCCCGAGCTGATTCCGACCTACTCCACTTTGGGGCGGCTGTACATGGTCGCCGGACAGTGGGAGCGGGCTGAGGAGACCCTGCTCAAGGCCATCGGATTGATCAGCCGTTCCACTGCTCAGGTTAGCGCCGAACTGGCCCAGCGAGTGGCCGAACTGGGTGAGCTTCGAGCCTCCCAGGGCGACCTGGAGCAGGCCATCGGATTTTCCGCCAAGGCGGTGGAAATTCTGGTCGAGGCCCTGGGGCCGCAGCATGAAGCCATCGACCCGGTCATGCTCCGGCTGGCCAAGCTTTACTTACAGGCGGGCCGATATAAGGAGGCGGAGGCCTGCTTCAAGCGGGTTCTGGACCAAAGGACGCAGCGTCTGGGTGGCGAGGACCCCGAGGTTGCGCTGGTGTGGCTGGAACTGGCCGAGTTGCAAATGGCGCAGGGCCGGCAGGTACTGGCCGAGACCCTGGGCAAAAAGTCAATGGATTTGATCCAGCGGCGCTACGGTCAGGATCATGTCCAGCTGCGCCCGGTACTGGAGTTTTTGTGTCGTCATGCCGAAAAACACGGCAACGAAGCTCAGCTGATCGCCTACCAGCAGCAACTGGCGGGGCTGGTCGAGCCCGTAGCGGTCGAGGATGTTCCCCTGCCCGAGTCGCCGATCGTGCCCGTGCCTTTACCGGATACCGAGTCACAACTTCCTGCCTCGAATCACCCTCCGGCGGCAGTCAAGGCGGAGCCGCTCCAGTCTCCCATTGGGGAGGAGCCCGAGCCGGCTTTGGGATTGCCCCCCTCGCCCCCCCAGTCAGATGAAGTCTCGGTGGTAACAGAAGTTGTTCCCGTCTCGGATGCATCGGTCGTATCTGTCGAAGAGCCTGAGTCTCTGACTGAAGGGTCTGATTCTTTGGAGTTGCTGGCGGTCGCGGCCGACTCAGAGGAACTGCCCATCGCTGCTTCGAGTGAGGCTCCCGGTTGGTTGCTGGAGGAGCCGGCTCCGGTTTTGGCTGAGACCGTCACCACGGAGCAGCCGCAACTCGAAATGACCCGGGCGCAGACGGAAGCCCAGGTGCCGCAGCCGGAAGCTGAGCAGGCGCAGCCGGAAGCCCAGGTGCCGCAGTCTGAAGACGATCAGGCGCAGTCCGAGGTTGCCCAGGCCCGGCCGAACGACCAGCTGCCGCAGCCGGAAGTCGAGCAGGCGCAGTCCGAGGTTGCCCAGCCGCAGCCGGAAGCTCAGGTGCCGCAGACGGAAGCCGAGCAGGCGCAGCCGGAAGTTGCCCAGCCGCAGCCGGAAGCCCAGCAGCCGCAGCCGGAAGTCGAGCAGGCCCAGTCCGAGCTTGCCCGGCCGCAGCCGGAAGCCCAGCAGCCGCAGCCGGAAGTTGAGCAGGCGCAGTCCGAGGTTGCCCAGCCGCCGCAGCCGGAAGTCGAGCAGGCGCAGTCCGAGGTGGCCCAGCCGCAGCCGGAAGCCCAGCCGCTGCCGCAGGCGGAAGTCGAGCAGGCGCAGTCCGAGCTTGCCCAGCCGCAGCCGGAAGCCCAGTTCCCGCATTCGGAAGTCGCACCCCCTCAGCCCGAGGTGGCAGAGTTGGAAACCGCCCCGATCCAGCTTGACGTCGGGCCGCCGCAGCCCGAGCCAGTTCAACCTGAGCCCGAGCCGCTCAGCCCGGAGGAGGAGGCGGTCAGAGCCGCCCAGGCCAAGAATTGGGTCTACGTCAAGGAGCTGCTGGCGCCCCTGGTGCCTCAGCGCAGCGGGGTAGATCTGGCCGAGATCCTGCGGAGGCTCTCGCTGGCCGAACGCCACCTGGGGAATCGGACCCAGGCCGAGCGCCTGCTGCTGCAGTCGATCACACTCTGGTCCCAAGAATATGGTGAGAACCACCCCGAACTGGCCGAAAGCATGGGCGACCTGGCCGAGGTCAGCTTTGAGATGGGCAAGTTGGAGCAGGCTGAAGGCCTCTTGCGTCGGGCCACCGAGATTCAGGTCCGACTGCATGGAACCGACCACGTTTCGATGATTCCCTGGCTCCTCCGCCTGGGTAAGATTTACTTGCCTTACAAGGCCGCCAACGCGCTGGCGCCGCTGCAGCGCGCCGCCAACCTGGCCCAAAGTCGTCTGAACGCTCAGGACCCTGTGCAGGCTGAGATTCTTTGGAATCTGGCCCTGGCCCACGAGCAGGCCCGAGAGTTGGATGAAGCCATCGTCTGCTTGCGCCGTCGGTTGGCCTTCCCGGACGCTGAAGATGCCCTGGAAGTCAGTCTTAAGATGGGTCAATTGCTGCTGAGAGTTGGGCAGATCGAGGCCGCCACTCAGATTTTACACAAGCTGGAAGTGCACTTGCCGGTGCCCGGACCGGAGATCGAAGAGCAGGTCAAGGCTCTGATCGGCAACATTATGGTGCTCGATGACCGGCTTGAGGAGGCCGAGCCCCGTTTGCTTGAGGCCCTGCAGATGCGCACTCAGCGTCTCAGCACTCAACATCCTGATCTCAGGCCCATTTTGTGCAACCTGGCTCTGCTCTACAGTCGGCGCGAAGCCTATCAACAGGTCGCCATCTTCGCCCAGCAGGCTTTGGAGTTGACTCCTGAAGGCGAGCATGAGACCCGGCTGCAGCTTTGTTCGCAGTTAGCCCCTGCCCTGATGGAGCTGGACCGCCGGGCTGAAGCGGAGGCCATGTATCGAAACTGGATCGACTTGATCGTGGCCCAACAGGGCGAAAGCCACCCCGCCCAGTTGCCCGCGCTGCAGGCTCTATCCAAGCTGCTCCAAAAGCGCGGCGACTCGATGGCGGCTCAAGAGCTGCGCGAAAAAGCCTGGCAGATCCTGAGTCAGAGCCCGCAGGTTTCGGAGGCCGAGTTCCTGTTGCCGCTTGAGGATCTGGCTCGGGGAGCCATGGAGCAAGCCGCCTGGGACAAAGCCGAAGCCTGGCTTCGTCGCGCCTACGCCATCGCCGAGAAGCAGGACGGGCTGGCGGCGGCTCGTCTGGCCTTTGCTCTGGGCGAGGTTTTCCGGGCGACCGGCCGCATGGCCGAAGCGGAAACGGCCATTCGTCGATCCCTGGAGTTTCGTCAGACGGCCCTGGGGGCCGAGCATGTCGAGACCCTTCGTTCTCTGCAGTCGCTGGCCGAGGTTTACTCCGCTCAGAATCGCTATGAAGCGGCCCAGTCCATGCTCAGCCGTTGTCTGGATGCCGGCAAACAAACTCTGGGTGAGCAGCATCCAGACCTGGCCGGCTTCCATCGCGCGCTGGGAGTGCTCTGGTCCCATACTGGGCGGCTGGACGAAGCTGAGAAGTCCTTGCTGCAGGCTTTGGAGCTGGTTGAGAAAATCTCGCCCCCGCACCCTGAGCTGGTTCCAACTCTAGAAGCTCTGGGTCAGTACTATCAGCGACTCGATCAGTTAGCTCAGGCGGCGCCCTTCTACAGTCGAGCCCTGGACTCTATGGAGCAGTCTTTGGGACCCAGTCACCTTGCCGTGGCTGATTCCCTGCTCCAGCTCGGCGAATTGCAGCAACGTCAGGGCAATTTCGAGGAGGCTGAGAAGCTCTATCGGCGATGCCTGGAGATTCGCAGTCAGAAGCTGGCTCCCCAGAGTTCCCGACTGGCTCAGGTTCGTCAGGTGCTGGCCCAATTGTTGCAAAAACAAGGTCACACCCAGGCCGCCCGCGAGCTCTACGAGCAGGCCCTGGCCGCCCTCTGGCATGAGCAAGGTGGTGAAACCGGGCAAGTGGCTGAATGCCTCGAAGGACTCGGCTTTTTGGAGTTGCAGCAGGGGCTCTTTGCGGAGGCCGAGGCTCGCCTGCAGAAGGCCCTCAGCATTCGCGAAAAGGAGCCGGCCGATCGCCAGGGGTCCAGCATGAATACGCACCAGCTGCTGGCCCGGGTCTTCCTGGACAGCCGCCGACCGGAAATGGCCGAGCGTTCACTCAAGAAGTCCCTGGAAATCGCACAGAAGGTGTTCGGCGGCGATCGGCCTGAAGTGGCCTCCTGCTTGGAGCAGCTTGGCGGACTCTACTTGAATCAGGGACGCTACGTCGCTGCCGAGGCGCTGTTTGATCGAGCCCTGGAAATTCGCGAGCGCAGCCAGCAACCGCAACATCCCGATTCCGGTTTCTGCTTGCTGGGCCTGGCGCAGATTTACCTGGCTCAAAACCAGTTGACTCAGGCCTGGCAGACGGCCGAGACGGCACGAAAGATTTATGACGGCCTGGCTCAGCAGCCCAACCTGGAGCAGGCTCAGGCTCTTTACTTGATGGCCGAAACTCTACGCCTGCAGGGTGC
>JAFEBA010000113.1 GCA_018266105.1 bacterium
GCTCTCGGCCTGCGGCCGAGCGCCAGGAAATGCACGGTTGCTGAGGGAAATCCCGGCCGATGTCCGAGCTTTGCGCGATTCTCAATATTCGTCAAGAGATTGCTTTCTCCGAGTATGCTTTTTCCTATACCGACTGGTCGCGGAATGTGAGCCAGAGCTGGACGGCCGGTTTCACGTCGGCCGAGACGCGCGATTTGCATCAGGAGCTGGGCGGTTTTTGCCAGCGTCCCAGCGTGGACCGCTTTGTTCAGATTCAATCCATCCTGAATCAGTTGCTGCCAGAAAAGCTCAAGGCCGAGTTGCTTCAACGACCCCCGACCAGTCTGGCGCTGGTGAGTGATGAATGCTGCCTGCCCTGGGAGTGGATGGGAGTTCCCGAGCTTCCGTTGTTTTGTAGCTGCAATCTGACTCGGGAACTCAGCCAGCGCGCCAGCAGCTGGGCCGATGTCCATCAAGAGCAGTTGTTTTTCCTGGTGGCCGATACTCTGACCAAGCAATCTGGGTGTGACGAGGATATCAATCTGGCCTGGGGGTTGCTGCGCGATGCCGAGTGCAAAGTGGTTCAGGGCACGGGCACGGCCACTCGTGAAAGCGTGGAGGACGTGCTCTACGGCGACCGTTTCGGCATGGTCTACGCCGCCTGCCCTGGCTTAAGCCGTCTGGAGCTGGGCGGAAGCTCGCTGGCGCCGCGAGAATCGCAGCGCGATCAGCGAGTCGGTCCGCGAATGGTTTTTGTGCATAACTACGTTCGTCCAGCCCGGCCCGACCTGCATCTCTTCGAAGCCGCCCAGCAGTGGGCCAACTCCCTCTGTGCCAGCGGCTGCGAAGCCTTTTTGACCAACCTTTGGTCGGGCACGCCGGGTGCTCAGCGCAAGATGACCCGGGCCTTCTTTTCCGCTCTGACCTCGGGCATGCGGCTGGGCGAAGCTCTCCAGACGGCTCGCCGTGAACTCTGGGAAAAGGGTGCGGTGGATGCTGCTGCCTACGTGATCTTAGGGAATGCCCAGTTGCGTCTGGCCGATCTGCGTCCGATGAGGGTCCGCGAATCCACCACTATGCCGGGAGGCCTCACCAGTCTCGGACAACTCCAGATCCTCTCGGGTCCTGAATCGGGACGGGTGGTTCCGCTCTTTGCCAACGCCCTGCGTCAACGCGGGCTGGTGATTGGCTCGAGCGGAGCCCGCAGTTGCGATATTGAACTGGATGACTCGCTCCCCAATCAGACTGCAAGTCTCAGCCTCCAAAACGAGACTTTGGTTCTGCGCAACTTAACCGAGACCCCTCACCTGGTTCAGGTGAACGGGCTTTCGGTCCGCAAAGAAATTGCGCTGTGCGTAGGCGAACAAGTCCAGTTTGGTCCGATCAAGGTTCAGCTTCAGTCCAACAGCCAGAACGACGCCGTCCCGACCGAGAGCTTGAGGGCCTTTTGTCTGGAGGTGCATGACCAGCAAGACCAACGCACCGTCTGGTATGATGATGATCTGGTGATTTTGGGGAGGGGGGCCTCCAGCAAACTCTCCTTTAATGACGTTTCGGTCTCACGCAATCACGCCTTACTGCAGCGCAGCGGAGAGGCTCTGGTGGTGAGCCGGGTGGGCTCCAACGTGGTGGCTGTCAACGGAGTTCCGCTCGAGTTTGCTCAGGAACTGAATGTCAACGATCTGGTTCAGTTGAGCGACCACGCTTTCTTCAAAGTCATGCGGATCGTGGCCGAGTAGGCTTCCCAGGGGGGAGTCGCAGGCAGAAAGTGGAGCCGTCGGGCCCGCTTTCGAGCAGCTTCACTTCACCGCCAAAGCCTTGGGCAAGACGGGCCGCGATGGCCAGTCCCAGACCTGTGGCTTCGCCCATCGGTCGGGTGGTGAAGAAAGGCTCAAAGATCCTCTCTCTTAGCTCCGGCTGGACGCCGGGTCCGCTATCTTGAACCCGGATCTCCAGACCCGTCGGAGTGCTCCGTCCAAGCACCCGAACTTCGCGCCGACCTTCCGGTCTGTCGCTGGCCCAGAGGGCATTCTCGATCAGGTTGAGCAGAATTTCCTGCAGCTTGCCAAGGTTTGCTTCGGTGCACATCGGTTCCGCTTCCCAGTCTGCTTGCAGGCTCAGCTTGCGGCTTTCGGCCCACTGCTGACTGATGCCGACCGCGCGTCGGCCTGCCTCCTGAAGATCCACTGAGAACCGATACTCTTTGTTGGACTCGCGACTGAAACTGAGCAACTCACGGGCCACTTCCTGGCAGCGTTGCACCGCCAGTTGGGCTGACTTCAAGTTCTTTTGCGAGGTTTCCGACAGATTGCGGTCGCGCGTCAGGCCGTCCAGGGTGAGCTTCACCGAGGCCAAAGGATTGTTGATCTCGTGGGCCACGCCGGCGGCGATCTGGCCGATGGCCGCCAGTTTTACCGCGTTGGAGCGCTGAATTTCCGATTCTTTCAGGGCGTCATAGGCGCTGCTAACCTGGCCGTGCAGATGACTGATCTTGAGAAGGTAGCCCAGCAGCTGGGCGCCCAGCTCAAAGTTACGCAGGCTTTGAGGACGTTGGGGCTGGATGGGTGGTCCGACCCTAGAGAGGACGCCCGTGGCGAAACCGAGGGGGGCCACGGTCAGGCTTTGACCCTCGGCGAAGCCCCCTGCAAAGCGAGTGCCTCCCAACTCGTCGAAGTGAATGACTTTGCCATAGCGGAAGCAGTTGTCCCAGAGGTTCTGCCAGCTCCCCGGAGGCGGCCAGGGGGCGCCCTGAAGGCTTTGGATTTGCCAACCTTCGGGGCTGACTTGCCCCAGCACCAGTTGCTCGGCGGGAAAGGCTTCTAGCAACAGCGGCCTCAGGCGCTCCAGCACAGTCTGGGTGTCCAGCAGCTCCCCGCCCATCTGCATCAGTGATAAGCAATTTTGCAGCCAGTTGCTTTCCGCTTCAAGGCCCAGCTGGCGAGCCTGCAAACTGCTCAGCGCCTGCTCGGAACGATCGCGCTCCAACAAGGTCTGGAGGGTGCCGACCGCCAGTTGGCAGCAGCGCGTCAGGTGCCTCAAGTGCTGCCGGTCCAGTCCCTGGCTGCTCTCCCAAAGCAGGTAACCGGCCGGGCCCAGGCTGATGCGCCAGCAATCCGGCGGCCAGTGTCGGACCTCCTCCGCACTCAACTCGGTCACCTCGGGCCGGGCCGACCAGGAAAAGCGCGAGAAGCGGCCTTGAGGGTGGATACAGCGGGAAGCGTAACCGGCTTCTACAGGAGCCAACCAGATTTCGCCTCGGGCCGGTCCGAACAGGCGCTCCAGCAACTGCACGATCTGTTGGGCCGCTTCCTCGGCCTGGGGCGATGTGGACAGCAGGCTCAGCAGGGAGCTGAAGTAAAAACGCTCGTCCTGGTCGTTCAAGGCTGTGCTTTGCGCTCAAACTGCAGTAATTGCTGGCGTAGAAACTGGATTCCCTGGCTGGCCTGAAGTAGCGTTTGTTGACGTAGTTTTAGTTTGCTCCATTGGGCCTGGCTCCAGTGCCCGTCCAGGGACAGCTCGGCCGCCACCGCTCTCAGGCCCACCAGACTCTCGCGAGCCGGCGAGAGAAAGCCGGCCACCGTGCCACTCTGAGCGTCGTCCAGGGGGAGGCTAAGAATCTGCCGCCCAAACTCGTCGAACTGGCCGATCATCTCGCCCAAAGCCTCATCCAGACGCACCAGTTGAGCTTCGGCTTCCTCCGCTCCGAGTTGATTTTCTAACAGCCGTTCCTGCAGGCGCAGTAACTGAGGCAAATATCCTCGACCTTCCGCCGGGATTCCCAGGTCTTGATCACAAGCCGCACATCGGGAGTGATTGTCTGGTTCGAGTGAACCGCAGGCCAGGCAGTGCATACCTAGAGCGCCGCCGCGAAGGCATCAAGGTCTGCGAAACGTTGTTCGGGAATTTTTGCCAGTGCTTTGAGCAGCGCCTGAGAGCAGCTTTCGCTTAGTTCTGGCGTAAAGCTTTGAGGTGAGGGTGGCTTCTTGCCCACGTGAGCCATGGCCAGAGCCACGGGCTCGGTTTCCGGGAAGGGAACACGCCCGCACAGCATCTCGTATAGCATGATGGCGGCCGAATACTGGTCGCTCAGGGGGGTGTGACGATTGGTGAAGTGCTCGGGGGCCATGTAGGTGGGGGTGCCCAGCACCACCCCTTCGGCCGTCACCGAGGCCAGACCCGGACCCTTGGCGCAGCCAAAGTCACTGAGCTTGACCTCGCCCTGGTCCCCCAGCAAGACGTTTTCGGGCTTCAGGTCACGATGAAGAATGCCGTGCTGGTGAGCCGCGCTCAGGCCAGCCAGGACCTGATGAAAGATCGATCGGGCCTGCTCGGCCTCCAGCTTACCGCGCATTTGCAGAAGCTGGCGCAGGCTCATCCCGGATACAAACTCCATGGCGATGTAAAGCAAAGCGGACTGCTCGCCGAATTCTAAGAAGCGAAGCAAATTGGGATGATGTAGCTTTTGCAAGACGGCGCCTTCGCGTTCTAGCCGACCTCGGTAGGCTGCATCCAACCTGAACTCCTGGCGCAAGACCTTGATGGCCACCTGACACTGGCGCTGGCTGCAGAAGGCTCGAAAGACGGCCGAGGTGCCCCCCCGCCCGAGCACGGCGCGGAGTTCGTAACTACCTAATTGACTGCCAACGGAAGGTTCCCACATTTGGGACTGGTTCTCGCTGATCAGGACCGGACTCCTTGCGCCGGAAAGTTCACAGGAAAGATCGGGCTGTTCATTTTTCGGTAACACACTTCCATCCTGGCCCTACGCGCGGCTGCGTAAGCTGAGTTCAATTCAGCCAGAGGAGAACGAAGAAAATGTGCAACAACGTCATCAATAACTTTGTCGGGGGCGGACGTCCGATGGGCGGTAGTTTTTCAGCAGCCGTCTCGGGAAGTTTCAGCGGCGGCGGAGCCCAGCTGCTCCAGGCCCTGGGCCCGGTCGTGGCCGGCCTGGCGGGCGGCATGTCTTCTGCACTGGGCGGAGCTGGTGGCTCTGCCGGCATCGGGGGTTTTGGGGGTCCCCAGGCGGTGGCCGGTCCCGGTTTTGCGATGGCCTCGGCTGGCCCGGGCGCGGGCGCCCTGGCCGCTAACTTCGGAGGTGACCCGTCAGCCGCTTTTGGCACCGACCCGACCGGTGATGGCAGTTGCCCCGCCTGTGGCGGCTCGGGTGTGGACCCCGCGCTTTCCGGAGGAATGGACCCCAGTCAAATGGGAGGGATGGATCCCAGCTCTATGGATCCCGCTCAGGCCTTTCAGGCGGGTATGCAGGCCGGGGTCCAACAGGTCCAGATGCAGCAGGTAGTGCAACAGATTATGGGACTGCTGCAAGCCATGATGAGCGGCGGCGGCATGGGTGGCGGCCTGGGTGGGGGACTTGGCGGTGGTCTGGGCGGCGGCCTGGGCGGGCTGGGAGGTGGTTTCTTCTAAGCCTGGACGGAAAGGGGAGCGGACAGCCTCCCTGGAAAAAGCCGGTCATGCGCAAGACCTGGATCGACCGAGTTCTCTCACAACTCGCAAAACTCCAATCTGGGTCGGGTGACAGACAGGCTCTAAGGGATGCGGTCCGCACCACGCGGGACGGCTTTGAACAGCAACTGGCGGCTTTTCGCGTCCAGTGGCCCCAAAATCCAGAAATAACTCAACCAGAGGCCTCCGCAATCGAGGGGCCTCTGGTTGTTTTACTTGAACGACTGACGGCTCTGGAGGAGGTTCTGGGATCAGGCTCCCCTCAAGACTGGTCGGCCTGGATCGGTCGCATTCGGCCCCCCCTGGTGTCGCTCAGGAGTGCCCGCCAGCGTTTGAGCGCCGGCCCCACCTCAAACCAGCTGGTCAACCGCCTGCTTCGACACCTGACCAGCTGGCGAGCGGGACGTCCTGCTGACGGGCAAACGGGTGAACTGTTGGAGGCGGCCCGCGGCCTTGAAAACGAGTGGGACGCTATCATCGCCCAGCTGCCGGCCGACCAACAAGAATTACTTTGGATTCGGTTGGACCCGGTTCTGTCCATCCTGGAAGAGTGGCGGGCCGGCTGGCAAGGACTCGCCCCCAGCGAAAGTGTCGGCTGGGAGGCGGAAATCGTCGCCTCGTTACGGGCCTTTGACCAGAAGTTGGCCGAGCTGATGGAAGCAGATCTGGCTGGGGGTCCGACTTCTTTCCCGGTCGTTAATCTGTTGCTGGGTGCACTGGAGCAGGGACTTTGGCCCCAGGCCCAAGAGCTGGCCCGGTCGGCCGGTCAACTCTTTTCTTTACAGGTTGCACCCGACACCCTGGCTATTTCCGAACTGCCTGAGTGGCTGCAGAAGGTCGAGTCTCTGGGTGAGGAGACCCAACCGGAGGAGCTCTCCCGGGTCCAGTCGCAGCTGATTGCTTGTAGTCAGGAACTGGCTCGCCTCCATCAGGCTGAGCACCGCCCCGAGGGACTGATCGATGTGCGCAGTCGCGACCAGGGGCCTGGGCTGGAGCTTCCGCCGATGCTCGCCTCCATTTTTCAACTGGCCGAGGATTGTGTGGCTGGACGTCGGGCGGGGGAGAGCCTGCGCCCCGGGATCACTCAGCTTGAGCAGGTGGTGCAGCGCTTCTCCAGCAGCCGCGGCCCTGCCGCAGCGGATGTGGCTCTGGCCATCGAAGACCTGACCGACACCCTGGAAGTTCTGCGCGATCTGGAAGTCTCTCCAAGTCAGGCTCTGCTGAGTGAACTGGAGGAGATCCTTCACAATTGTGCTCAGTCCCTGGGGGCTCTGCAAACATAAAAAGACCCGCTCGCTTTCGCGGCGGGTCTGGTTTTACGGCTGATCGGGCGCGGCCGGTTCAGGCGGAGGGGCCTGTTCGGGCGGAGCCGCTTCCTGAGGGGGGGCCGCATCCCCAGCCGGTGGATCCCCAGCCGGTGAATCCCCAGCGGGTGCATCCGCGGCTGATGCAGCCGGCGGGGGAGAGGTTTCTGGAGCAGCCTCGGACGACGGTTTTTGTGCCTGCATCAGGTCCATCACGTTGGGCTGCTGTTTCTCTCCCAGGCGCTGCAACATGTCTCCCGAAATGCCGTCGCTTTTGGGGGCCAGCTTGCTCAACGGGGTGGATTCTTTGACGCTGTTGAGGGCGCCGCCGACCTGCTTAAGTTGCTCAACCGAAATACGTCTTTCTTTCCGATCCTCCGGGCTCAGACTTTGCCAGCGCTCACGGGCGGCCGTTTTTTCTTCATCGGTGAGTTTGGGCACCGGCTTGCCGGTCATCTCCTCAAAGCCCTTGCGCAACTGGCTTTCCACCAGGGTGCGTTGAAGGAAACGGCCGCCCACGGCCTCCACGTTGTCGGCCAGGTCGCTGGGGCCCCACTTGCCGTCCGCGCCCGCGAGTTTTTGCAGGGTCGGGGCCGCTTCTTTGATTTCCTGCATTTGTTCCGGTGTCAGTGAGAGTTTGGGGGCATAAGCACCCACCAGCCCTTGGAGCAAGTTGGAGGCGCTGCTGGCTGCACTCTGAGCGCCGTTGACCGAGCCGTCGTTGCCTGTGGGAGCGTCCGTGCCCGCCTGCCGGCTTTGCGCGACGGGAGCGGTTTTTGCCGGTGGTTGGGTCAGCAGTGGGGCGAAACGAGAAATACCAATGGCCATGAGGTCTCCTCCTGATACGGGTGGTGTGTTCGTTCAGTCTAGGCGGAGCGACGGAGCTAGAGCCTGGATTCGTGTAAGCAAAGCTTGAACAGGATGTGAACCCCCTTAGTTGGGGACTTCTCGCCAGAGCAGCACGCGGGAACTTTCCAGGACGCCCAGGGCCTCATTTGGGTTGAGATTCAGGCTGTATACATTGCGCGCATCCTGGCGCTTGCCTTCCAAGCGATTGATGTACTCGCGCAACGGATCTTTGATCGATTCGGGAAAGCTGTCCCGGCCATCGTTGTCCCAAAGCCAGGTTAGCCGGTAACGATCCTTGGCATAGCCGGTCGAGACGTCGTCGTTCTTCAGTAAAAAGTCTCGAATGTCATTGTAGCCTTTGAGACCGGTTACGGTCCTGGGCACGGAAACGTTTTCGCTCCAGCGGGTCCATTTGATGGGGGCGGGCGGATTTCTGGGCTGGTCCGAGCGTCCGCTGAACTCCAGCTTGTAGCTCAAGGGCTTGCGGGTCTTCGGGTCGCGAGCCTCCACCCGAATGATGATCTGAGTGGTATCGTCGTCACTATGATTAGGAAGCTCCAGACCGTCGGTCATATTCAAGGTGACGGGCGAATTGATCAGATTCACGTCGTTCAATTCCAGTCCCGCCAGGCCGCGGGCGATCACGCAACCCAGTACGGTGACGTCGCTGGCCACGATCTCCGCATCGGAATACATCATTCCCTGGAAAAAGCTGGACTGCTTGCCTCCCCCGTTGAGGGTGATCCGGCGTCGTGAGACCAGCGCCACCTGATCGGTGGCATGAAAAGCGGCGCCGCCGACCACAGTGGTCTGGCCCTTGACGAAAATGGCACCGTGTCCGAAGATTCCGCCTTCCACGGTGAGGTCCCCGGCCACCACCAGCACTCCGCCGTCGAGATTGAGGTCGCCGTGAATGGTCAGGGCGCTGTCGCTGTGGGCGTTCCAGGCCAGATTTAGTCCCGAAAGGTCTCCCGTCAGAAGGTCACTGCCGACCTGACCGCCCAATCTGGTGAAGAGGGCATCCAGGTCGAGTTTGGGTACTGGTTGGCGTTCGATGTTCTGGCGTACCATACCGGTGACCTCAACGCTGGAGTCCAGCACCACCCCGCCTACGGCCCCCACATTGCCCAGAATCTTGGCGCCCGGGCCTAGATTGATGGCCTCGCGCGCGTTGGAGTTGCTGATGACATGGGCGGGCACCTGGTCTTCAGGGGCGAGATCGGAAAAACTGCCGGTAAATTTAGAAGGGTCGGTGACTCCACCCACCAGCAGGCCGCCGCGGCTCCGCACCGGACCCTCCGAAGCCAGGGCGTTGGGGAAAGGGGGGACGTAAAAGAGCATTTCCAGGGTCTTAACGCTCTGCCCGCACACCCCTCGAGACACCAGTTGTACAGTATTGAGAGGCACCTGGCGGTCCAACGCGCCCGGCAGG
The DNA here is from genome assembly GCA_018266105.1 of bacterium. GTDB lineage: Bacteria > Vulcanimicrobiota > Xenobia > Xenobiales > JADMJV01 > JADMJV01. Next base: position 9,031 of record JAFEBA010000113.1, read on the forward strand.
ATGGCGCTGCCACGTAAGTTGTTCAAGGAGGGGGCAACCTTGTTGTCGCGAGCGATTCCAGGGTTGAAGCTTACGATTCCATAGGCTTTGGGGCGCAGACTGGAGGGCACCAGCACGAATTCTCCGGCCGCCCGACTGCTGCCCCAGCTTTGATTGGGACTGCGCATAACCGTGACCATGGCTTGTTGCAGAGCCGCCTCCGCCAGGTTCCGAGCTGTCATTTGATCTTCCACCGCCGAAGCGAAGAAGGACTGCTGAAAAGAAAGCGAGAGCAGCACGGAAAGCAAGATGACCATTGCCCCCACCGCGCTGACATAAACAGCCAGACCAAGCCCTCTATTGCGACGACACACGCCCTTGAACACTAGCACAAAGGTAGCCGAGGGACCAGCCCAGAACTTGGGTCGGATGGGGAAGAAGGGGTTTAGTCTGATCGAGGTGGTCATTGCCTCGACCTTGCTGGCGGCAGCCGTGATCGTGGCCCTGGGGGCGCTCCCTACCCTGACCATGGCCAGCAATCGCGCTCGCTTTCGCGTCCAGGCCCTGCAGCTCTGCCAGAACTACCTGGAAGCTCAGCGCTCGCAGGCATGGCCGGTGGTGGACCGTTGGCCCTATCAGCAGACCCTCCCGGCTCAGGTGATGCCGGGGACCGGCACGGAGTTTCAGCCCAGCCTGGAGCTGCAGAAGGTGACCGGCTACGACCCGGATCAGTTGCGCCGGGCCAAAGTCAAAGTGCGCTGGAAAGAACGGGACCGCTGGCAGGAGCTTGAGCAAGAAACCATGATTTCGCGTGTCCCGCGTTTCTAAAGCCTTTACCCTGCTGGAAGTTTTGATCGCAAGCAGCCTGGCGGCGGTGCTCTTTTTTGTTCTGGTCAGTATGGGTGGTCAGGTTTCCGGGATTGTCAGCAAGACCGTGGTGCTTAACGAGTTACAGCAACTTGCTGAGATGACTGGCCGTAAGCTGGTCAGACAGGTCAGCTACTGCGATGCCGGGGGAGCCGCCTTTCAAGATAAACCAGAGCTGGTGGCGCTGGCTTTACATCCGGTGGAAGACGTGACCTCCTCAGCCAAGAAGGTCTACGCTGAGCATTTGACCCTCTACGCCTGGCAGCCCGGGCACGAGCTGCTGGAAATTAAGGGCAGCCCCCTAACAGCCGAGCAACGCTTTCAGCCCATCAGGTTGGGTGGTGCGGCCATGGAGGCGATGTTGGTCGGAAACCATCCCACAAAGACATTTTGCACGAACGTGGCTCAACTCAAGCTGGTCAGCAGCGACGGTGGCTTTCCCGTGACCCTCAAGCTCACGCTCGAGAAGAGCGCGGCCCGCTACGGGCGTCAAACCATTACCTTCGAGCGTCCTCTATGCTTGCGAAATACTTACTGATGGCCCTGGCCCTTACGGGCGGGGTTCGGGCTCAGGAGTTGGAGCGCAGGTTGACCTTTCTGGTCGAACCTGCCAGTGCCGAGGTCTTAATTGCTAATCACACAGGTGGTTACGATCGCTATCCAGTGCAAACTCAGCGTTGGGTCAAGTTTCCTTCGCCAGCCGTCAACCTGGTGATTGAGGCCCCGGGCTGGAAGAGTCAAACCATACCTGTCAACGTAAATCAGTTCAACGACCAATGGCCGACGACAGGAACTCTCAAACTAGCTCCTGCCAGCTGGCAGGCCCGGCTTGCCAGCCTTCCGCGTTGGCCCTGGCTGTTGATTTTGCTCGTTCCACTGGCGGCGCGCGCGAGGGTTTCCAGGGCAGTCAAGCCCCCGCCGGCACAGACGAGCCAGCCGGTCAATCAGTTGCCATGGGAGTTGAAGGTTGGGGAGGAGTTTGCCAGCTATCGCGTGCTGGAGCGCCTGGGCGAAGGGGTCTCGGCGGTGGTTTATCGTGTCCAATCTGAAGATGGTGAACTGGCTCTAAAGCTCATGAAGCCGCAACACTTCCGGGATGCCGAAGTCCTGCCGCGTTTCCGGCGTGAGATGACCGCTTTGACCCGCCTGAGGCATCCCTCCATTCCTTTGCTTATGGACTTTGGAGAGGCCAGGGGAATGAACTATCTGGTGATGGAGTTGCTGGCCCCTCGTTCTTTACTCGATAGCCTGCGTTCCGGTCCGTTGCCCCCTGATCAGGCCGTCCCCGTCCTCAAGCAGATTACCGAGGCCCTGGTGGTCTGTCATGGTCAGGGGATCTTGCACCGTGATATCAAGCCCGAGAATGTGGTCTGGGGGCTTGACGGCAAGGTTCGCTTGACCGATTTTGGTCTGGCCCGGCCTCATGATGCCAGCACCCTGACCATGGAAGGTTCGCTCTTGGGGACTCCTGCTTACATGGCGCCCGAGATCGTGCAGGGATACCCCACCAGCCCCAGCAGCGATCTCTACAGTCTGGGTTGCCTGGCTCATCATGTTTTGTCCGGAAGACCGCCCTTTGAGGGCGAGAGCCCGCTGGCGGTGTTGATGCAGCACGTCAATTCGGAACCTCCCCCCCTGGACCAGTGTCCTCCCCAACTGCAGGACTGGGTCAGGCGTTGTATGGCCAAGACTCCCGAGCAGCGCTTTGCCTCCAGTGCCGAGGCGCTCTCTCATCTGCCAGCGGGCGACCTGTGAAGCAGCGGATCCCCTCTCAGCAGCGGGCGGTTTTCTTCCGCTGTTTATCTACTCTTTTTGAAAGCGGAGTCTCCCTGCTGGCCAGCTTCGATCTTTTGAGCCGCCAAACGGAGTGCCGGCCTCTGGCCGAGGCTGCAGGAATGGTGGCCCGCGGCCTGCAGCGAGGGGCCACCCTTTCCCATTGCCTGAGTCAGTTTCCCGAGTGCTTTTCAGAGTTGCAAGTAACGCTGGTGAGAGTGGGCGAGCGTTCTGGGGCCCTCGGTCAGGTCTTCGCCAGGCTGGCACAGCAAGAAGAGCAGCTGGTGGTTTTGCAGCAAAGGTTGCGCGGAGCCCTGTTGATGCCGCTCTTTATCACGGGGTTTTGCATCGGTCTGCTCTTTTTGGTGGCTCCCCTGATGCTTGGGAGTGTCTTACAGCAGATGGGTCTGGAGTATTCTCAGTTGCCCTGGATGACGCGCATGCTGGTCAGTCTGGCCAGTCTGCTCAGAAATCCATTTTGCTGGATCCTGGTGGTGGTAGGGCTGCTTACAGCGGTCGGGGTGTGGCGTCGCCACGGGCGGAGCCGGGTGCTGGCGGCATGGTTGGACCGGATCCCCGGCTTGGGACCGACGTTTCGGCTCTACGGCTCTCTGCGCTTCGTGCGCATTCTGGAGAACACGTTGAATGTGGGGGTGCCTTTGCTGGCTTGCCTGGAGATGGCCGGGTCGGGCTCGGGACATCCTTTGCTGAAGCAGGCGATGCCGCAAATCATCGGTGCCGTGAAGGGCGGGCACGAGCTGCACGAGGCTCTGGCCGCCAGCCGTTTCTTTACCGGTGCGGCCGTGCAGAATATTCAGGCCGGTCAAGAATCAGGCAGTCTGGTCAAGAGTCTGCAATCGTTGGCGCGCTTTCAGGAAATTGAACTCAACTACGCTTGCGACACCTTTACGCAGTTGCTGGAGCCGCTGGTCATGGCGGTGGTGGGCGCGCTGGTGGGCTTTTGCGTCATCGCCACCGTCCTGCCTCTCAGTCAACTGGTCGACAGTCTCTAGGAGCCTGAGCGGAACTCACTTTACAAGCGCGATTCTTGCTCCTGGCATCACGTTGGTGGAACCCGCCCGGCAGAATGGAAACAGCTGTTGGTCTCCATTCGTTAACATCTCGTTCATCTCTTCTCAGGGTCCTCTCCGGCGCGGCTGGTTATGCTTGGCGAACAATCACACCTCAGGAGGAACCGAAACGTGGCCATCAACACTCTGGGTTTACCCAAGCTCTTCTCTCCAGCCAGTAACGCCCTCTTTCAAATGGGCAAAAGCCTGGGTATGGCCCTCGGTTCCGCCGGAGGCTCGGATCTGCTCGATGGTTATCAGGGCATGCCGGGAATGGACGAACAGGGCGCTTTCCCCCTGGGCGCCGGGCTGGCCAATCCCATGATGGGAATGGGGCAACTCTCCCAAATGAACCCGCAGGCCCTCTTCGCCCTCGGTTCGATGCTCGGCCAGTTGATGGGTTCGATGGCTTCGGCCGGGAGTCAGGGTCCCTGCCTGGGTGGATTCCAGGGCGGCTGTCCAATGGGCGGCCCGCAGGGTATGGGTGGCACTCAGGCCCTGGGCGCGCCTCAAGGTCAGGCTGGTGGCCAGACCATCGAGCTCCAAAAGGGGCAGTCTTACACCACTCCGGGTGGGGCCACCATCAACTGGCCCGAGGGGGGCGATGAGGTCAAAGTGAGTGAACCGGGCGGAGCTCAGCAGGCCAATCGTTCTTTTGGGGGAGGTAACGGAGTCAACATGGCCGCCTCTCTGGCCGGTCCTGGATATCAGGCTTCCCTGGCTATCAGTCTGGGGGGAACGCCCGGAGCCCTGGGAGGAGCAACCCAACAGGCGGCCGAGGATTCTCCTCCCCGTGACTGGAGAGTGTGGGGCGACCCGCATATCGACCATCCCAACGGCGAGAAAAGCGATTTCGAGACCAAGAATTCGATGTTTACCCTTCAAGACGGCAGCCAGGTGATCATGGGTGCGGACAACCCCAAAGGGGTGGTCAATCGCGTTCAGATCGTGCTGCCAGGTGGCCAGCCCAACTGGGACGGGCTGGACCCCAGTCAGACCACAGTGATGCAGGACAACGGCAAAGGCAAGTTCGAGTCAGCGGGCACAGCTGACCGACTGATGCAAGGGGGCTTCGCGTCGATCCCGGGGTTCGCTTAATCAAAGGAGGTCTGAGCCGATGTCTGTCGCCCATATTGCCAGAGGGAAACCGGAGCTTATGCGAGCCGGACTGGCCCCACCTTCGGTGGCCACGCCAGGTAAAGTTTCCCGAAAGAAGACCCGAGGGGTGCGTGGAGATCGCCGGCGCCTCTCGGATGAACTCAAGCTCCAGAAGCTAACTGAGCGCCGTCTGAAGGAACGCCTCAAAGCGGTTCTCCAGGCCAAGTCATCGGGCGGCAATGCCTCTGCCGCCGCCCAGGCCCTGGCCGCTGAATACGCAGCCGCTAAACAGTCTGGAGTTGCCATCAATCCATCTCTGGACCAGACCATCCGAAAGGTGTTGAGCCAGGGTGGTGTGGGCCAATTGGGCGATCCAAGCCGACGTCCCCCGCTCGGTGGACTGCTGCAAGGCCTGAAAGGCAATTTCGGCGGGGGCGGTGGAGGCCTGGGTGGTGGTTTTGGAGGCGGCGGTCTGGGGGGGATGGGCGGAGGCCTGGGTGGCAACCTTGGCGCCACGAATTTGAATGGAAGCGGCGGTTTCGGTGGAGGCGGTGGCAACGCCCATCCGGCCAAGCCCCTTTCTGAACAGGACCATCAGGTCCTTGCTCAAGCCTTGCAAAAGAAAGATGGCTTTGGCGATCTGATCACTGGCTGGCGTCAGACTCGGGAAGGCAATTGCGCCAGTGTTGCCGCCATTAAAGCCGCTATGAATCAGTACGGCAGTGACGTCTTTCGGGACGTGCAGAGAACGGCTGACGGCTATCAGGTTCAGCTGAAGGACGGCCGTCAGGTCAACTTGAGTAACGACGAATTTGCGCTGGCGCGGGGACAGGCCCAGTTTGCGGGTCGGGATCCGCAGGCACTGGCCTACGCTGAGCTCTGCTATAGCGTGCTGGCCAAACAACACGCAACCAACCATGGGGTTAGCCTGATGAGTTCTTGCTTTGATCTCAACAACGGCTTTGACCCGCGCGACGCCGCTCGTGCCCTCGGCCTGGGCAATCAAATGACGGCCTTCAACGGCCACGATGGAGCGGTCTGGAACAACCGACACGCCGTCTTCAAGAATGGCGACTACGATTTGTGGGGTCAGCACTCAGGCGGATTTGGCGGTCACTCAGCCTTCTCGCTTCGGCCGGAATCCGTGCCGCGGATGCCTTCGGCCCAGTGGACCGTTGGCGGGGGCGAGCAGGCGGATGGGGTGGGAGCCGCGGAGTCGGGGCCTCAGGCTGTCCAACCGGCGCCGCCAGCCGAACCGCAGACGCCCGCAGCACCACCCGCGGCAACGCCCACGGCCGATTGATAGTCATCCCTGTTTCAATTGCCTGAAGGGGCGTGTGGATTCATCACACGCCCCTCTTCTTTTCACTCGCGGGGCACGGCCAAGTGTTAACAACCTGTTCATCTGAATTCAGGGCTGCCCCAAGACCGGCTTTCTATTCTAAATAAAAGTTCAGCGCAGGGAGGAATGAGCGATGGCACCCACGGTAGGTAAGGGCAATCAACCCAATCAACCCAACGGAATGCAGTTGCTGAGTCAACTGAAGAAACCCACCAGCGGCGAAGGTGAAGAGGTTCGCAAGAGCACTGAGAACGAAATCAAGCAGTACGATGATGTGCGCAGCCGCGGAGCCAAGGCCGTCAAGGCTACCGAGGAGCAGACTGGCAAGACCATCCCTGAGATGCAGGCTGAAGCTCTGCAGAAGGGCAACCAGAACATCGACAAGATCAACGATGCTCAGGCCCAGAAGGAAGCTGCCGTGCAGGAAGGCGGCGACATCGCTGGCGCCAACCTCAATGGTCAGGGTGGCAACCCTGACGATCAGCTGATCAACCAGTATCAGCAGCGCTTCTCCCAGAACTTTTCCAACAATCCTGGTGCCGCCGGTCCTTCCATGATCCGCAAGCCCGAAACCAATCAGAATGGAATGGGTCAGATGGGTGGCGTGGGCGCCGGCTTCGCTCGTAAGGGCGGCGGACTGAGCGTGGGCAACACCACCGACGTGGGTCAGCTCAGGCAGGCGCTGGGCGCCAAGCGGGCTGAGAACGCCGACATCGACAGCCAGATGGGGGATATGAGCGGTCGCCAGCAAGGCATCGTGAAGACCGGCACCAAGTTTTCTAAGGCCGGGGACCGCTTCGGCGGACTCAAGAATATGAACCAGATGAATGCTCTTTCCCAGGGCGCCCTGAAGCAGGCTTACGGTGATACCGGCAAGAGCTTGAAGTCAGCCGCCAAGGGAATGGGACAGGCTGCCCAGGTTCTGCAGGGTGTGGCTCAGGCTCTCAAGGGCGCGGCTGCGGCAGTCGCTCCGATTCCCTTCGTCGGCCCGGCCCTCTCGAAGGCACTCACGGTCGCCTCTCAGATCGTTTCGGTCGTGGGTCAGGGACTGAAAGCCGGTGCCCAGAAGACCAATGCCTCGGGCGAGAAGATGAATCAGAAATCGGACGTCGAGAAGGGCAAGGAGCAGAACAGCAAGGCCAAAATGTTGGCCAACCAGGCCAAAGAAACTCAGGCTAAGAACCAGGCCAAAAAAGCCGATCAGAACGCCAAGACCATCGATGGTCATCAGGGGCAGGCTGCCGACGCCAAGGCTGCCAACGTGAAAGAGCAGCAAGACCTGGCGAAGAAGATTCAGGAGAACGGCGGCGGAAGCGTCACCACCGACCAGGCTGAAGGAGCCGGCCAAGGAAAGGGTGACCACATTCGCGTCAATAGCGCTGCCAAGGCACCCACTTCGAAGGCCACTCCCAAGGCCGCGGCAGCCGCACCGGCCGCAGCTCAAGGAGCCAGTGCGCCCAAGACTGCGACCGCTCCTAAGGCCAGTGCCCCGGCCGCCGCCCCTGCTCCCGCCGCCTCGGCTCAGGCAGCTCAGCCGGCCCAGCCGGCTCAGGCAGCTCAGCCGGCCCAGCCGGCTCAGGCAGCTCAGCCGGCTCAGCCCGCCGAGAGCGCTAAAGCCCCGTCGGCCGAGCCCGCCAAGGCCCAGCCGGTTGCCAACGGTTCCAAGGACCAGAAGACCGGCGACAAGCCCGGCCAGCCTAATTCAGCGGGCGCGGTCAAGAAGACCAAGGCTCGGCCCAAGCCGCTGCGTAACCGCAAGCCCGAGAACAAACAGGCCAGGCCCCTGGGCAAGGCGGGCGAAACCACCCAGAACGGCGGTCCCGGCCGGCACGAGCGGGCTCTGAAGGAAGCCGCCGATGCCATTCTGAGCCATCAGGGCGGCGGTCACGTGATGCGCGCCAAGGTTCAAAACCTGGAGAATGTCAAGAAGGAAGCCAAAGACAGCCCCGTCAGCCGCGAGATCGCCAACAAGGTGGACGAAGCGTACAAGAAGGCCGCCTTCCGCCCCACCGGTCCCAAGCTCAAGGTTGCCGAGGAGACCAGCGAACTCTCCAACGCCGGTGCGTCCAAGAACTCGCCTCTGAATGCGGGCTTCAGCCAGAACAAGATGGGCGGCCAGCTCAACATCCCGCGCCTGGTGGCTCCCAAGATGCCGGCTCCCCCTCAGTTCGCGCTCAACCTGGGCAACCACAACCAGCAGCAGCACCACGAGGAGGACCATCAGGCCCACAAGCTGGCCAGCTAATCGAAACGGTCGGAATCCAAAACAAGAAGCCCGAGCACTCGCTCGGGCTTCTTGTTTTGGATCCAGGTCAGTCTCCCCCAGACGGCTTTGAAAGATTCTCCCGGGCTCATTTCGAATGGCACCGGATGAGTCGATTTGACGAAGCGGTGGCCCAGTTCAACCGAATCCTGCAAAAGTTCCATCAGCCCAATCTGACCCCGGCTGAGGCCCACAGCCAGTTCTATGGCTGGATGGGTCAGGTCCAGAGACTTTTGAGCGTGGCCAATGAGGAGCTCTCCCGCCAACTGGCCGGCCTGCGGACTGAGGGCGTAGACACCCTGGCTGCCGTATCCGAGTTTTCCGACTACCAGATGGCCATGTCGGCCGCTCTGGATGATATCAGCGAGATCCTCAAGGGATGCAACAGTGTCCAGGCCCTGCTGGATGCAGAGTCGAGACTCAATGAGTGTCTGGCCCGGGTCGAGCAGGCCGGAGATCACCTCGGGGCTCTGTTGGATGAGGACGAAAGCGAGAGCGGACCTGGACCACTCCCAGATGATGTGGCCGACTGCCTGGATCATCTGGAAGCGGCCATGCAGCATATGGTTCGCTATTCAGAGCAGAGAGAGCACGATGACCTGCTGCGACTGGCCGCGCTTCTGGACCAGGCCCGCGATTCTCTCGGTAAGTTTCTGCAGGCTTCATGATCGAGGAGCGCGTCTGCCAGGAGCACCTTGAGGAGATTCTGAGGCTTCAAGAGGAGCACTATTCCGAGCCTTTCCGAACCCCGCCTGAACGGCTGAGCGATCGGCTGGCCTTCATTCAAACGACTCCGCCCTTCCTGAGCTGGGCCCTGCGTTCTCAAGATCGTCTGAGCGCTTACATGTTTGCCTTTCACGCCTACAGTTGCGTGTCCAGCCAGCCGCGCGAACTGGTGGTTTCGATTGATGACCTGATTATCGAACCGAATCGACCCCATGACCTTTTTCGGTTGCTGTCTCTGCTGCGCGACAGCGTCCAGGAAGCCGGGCTGGAAACTTTACCGGTGGAAACCACCTGCCGTCGAGGGGCTTATGAAGTGATCCACAAGCATCCTAGAATTGTGGACCGACTCGGCTACGAACTGATCGTGGAGAACGTATTTTGGGTGCCGGAAATGGGCGAGGAGCTGACCTGGATGCGTTTCCATCCGGTGGGGTGCAGCCAGATCAATACCCTGGATAGTAGCGCCTGGTCGGAGGAGCTGCGTGAGGAAGTGCGGGCCCGTCAGCTTCAACGCTAAGGCCCCGGTCAGGCCACCAGAGCCTGGCTGAGTTCGCATCGCTTCGGAGCGCAGTTGAGGCAGATTGCGGCTTCGCCTTCCAAGGGGTTGCCGCAACGGTCGCAGGCCGTGCGACCCTCGCCCTCGGCCCGGGCACCTTTTTCCATCCAGGCCGATTTGGGGCGAGCCGGTGTGGAGGGTTTTTTGGTGCCTCCCGCCTGGGAGCGCTGGGGTTGCGGGGTCTGGCGCTGCTGCTGAGCGGGGGCCTGTTGCTTTTTGCCCGTTTCTTGCTCGCTCTGTTTCTGCTGACGAGGCGCCGTGCGGTCCTCCCGCTCCTTTTCTTCTCGGCGGGTGCCGCTTTTGCTCTCTTCCCAAGCCTGGGCCATCCGGCCGGCTTCCTGCTGCATGTCTCGCTGGTAGTTCTTGGGCAAGCGCGACAGGCTCAGGGGCGACTCCAGCGCCTCTGGGCGACGCAGCTCGCCATCCAGCGCCGGCTCCGCCTGTGCTCGAGCGCCCGCGCGCATCCAGTCCGTCTCGCTCTGGCGTGCCACCACTGCCGAGCGCTGGGCGGAGACTGCCGTCAGGTCCAGTCCGGCGCTGGAGGGAGCGGGTTCGGGGCCGCGGGGAGTCGAGGCCAGATAAGAGCCGCTGCCTTCCTCGCGATTGAGGTTGGAGGGGCGGCTGGGAGGCAGGAAGGTCGGGCTTCCGCCAGAGGCCGACTCCTTGACGGTCGGACCGACCGCCAGCGAGCCGGCCGCTGACGGGCCGGCCAATCCAGCCGGTCCGGACGAGGGGGCGGCATTTGGGGCGGAAACCGGATTGCGCACTTCGGCCAGGGGAATCTGACCTCCGCCGTCCTGGACCTGACGAGGCTGGAGGGCCAGACTGGATGGAGCCTGGGCCGGGGCCATCACCCAGGAAGGAGCGGCCGTTTCGGGGCTGGTCGCCGCCAGGCTCGGGCGCGGCAGAGCCGGGCTGCTGGAGGTGGGCTGATTGCCGGCCGGAACCTCCAGAGCGGGGGCCTGCGGCGGGGAGACATTGGTGGGGGAGTCGGGGGTTGCCAACTTCGCGCGGCTGGCAGCCTGGTTTTCGGCGGCCTGGGACCAGGCGCTCAGGCTGGCGAAATTGGCCGGGGCAAGGGCCGCCGAGCCGCTCTTATCGGCCTGGGCGGCCGCCCAGTTCTGAGTGGCCTCGGCCCAGGCGTCCACTGACTTGAACTGGCCGAGGCTGGGAGCAGAGGGCAGGCCCGCCGGCGCGGCCTCAGAGGGGGGCGCATTCTGGCCGGTAACCCAGTTGAGGGCCTGTCGTCCGGTCGAGTTCTCTCCGCTGCTGGCCAGGTCGGGCAGTTGCAGAGTCTGTCTGGCTGCTTCGCCTTTCAAAAGGGCCCCGGCACTGTCCAGAATCGCGCCCTTGCTCTCACTCAGGCTCAAGTTTTCCTTGAGTCCCTCGTTGGAAGCGAGCAGGCCGCCCAGCTTGTTGTCGCCGCTGAGGCTAAAGGTTTCCTTGAGCCAGTTGCCGGCGCCCTCTAGCGCGGACTGAGAGAAGCTGCCGATGGTTCCGAGCAGTCCTTCGCTTTTGTTGTCGCCGCTGAGATTGAAGGTTTCCTTGAGCCAATTGCTGGCGCCTTCAAGAGCGTTCTTGGAGAAGCTGCTGATGGCGCCCCAGGCTCCGCCGTCTTTGTTGTCGCCGCTGAGATTGAAGGTGTCCTTGAGCCAGTTACTGGCGCCTTCGAAGGCGTTCTTG
>JAFEBA010000114.1 GCA_018266105.1 bacterium
TTACCGGCGTTGCCCGCATTACCGAACAGAGAGCCGGCTGCCGAGTAAGCGCTGGGGAAGCCTCCGCCGTATCCGCCGAAGCCGGCGGGCTGGAAGCCGTAAGGGTTCTGTTGGGGGACGAACTGACCAGGCTGTTGGAATCCGCCACCCAGGGCGCCGCCCGTCATCGAGGCGAACAGCTGGGTGAGCAACTGGGTCAGCATCTGCATGATGCCGCCGAGCGGTCCGCCCTGCTGGAACTGGTTGCCGTAGGGGTTGTAAGCCGGATAGGGGTTGTAGGCCGGCTGCTGCTGCTGAACGGGATTGTAGAAGCTGGGCAGGAAGCTGCCAGCGTTGCCGGCTCCGCCGACATTTCCGGCTCGGCCAGCGTTGCCCGCGTTACCGGCATTACCAGCGTTACCGGCATTACCAGCGTTACCAGCATTGCCAGCGTTACCGGCATTGCCAGCGTTGCCCGCGTTACCGGCATTACCAGCGTTTCCGGCATTACCAGCGTTTCCGGCATTGCCAGCATTGCCGGCATTACCAGCATTTCCGGCTGCGCCGGCCGTGCCACCATTGCCGCCCAAGCCCGACGTGTTCAATTTGAAGTCGGCCGGCTTGGTGTTGTTGTTTACGTCGGCGATGTTGGCGCCCAGATTGCCGCTGGTGACGGCTGCGATGGCGGCATCATACTTGACCTTGTCGCCAGCGGTGATGGAGTTGCCGCCCAACTGGTCTTTGCCTTCGCTGTTGAAGATTTGACCCAAGCTGAGGGTGCCACGCTTGATGGCCAGGCTGATGGCGCCCAGGGTGGCCACGTCTTTGTCGCCTACGCCGCCTTCCACCAAATCCTTGTTGCCGGTCGCTTCAAGCACTTTTTTCAGCTGGCCGTTGTTGTAGTTGCCGCCCGCATTTTTGAAGGAGGCGGCTACCTGTGAGAAGACTGCTGCATTTTTTGCGTTCTGGCCGTTGCGTCCGCTCAAGTCGGCATTGACGATGTTGGCGTAGCGCTGCATCTCGTCGGCGTCTTCGATGCGCTTGCCTGCATAGAACTCGGCACTGTAGCCTTCGATGATGCGGCGACGCTGAGAGGCGACGTCTTTAGCGCCTTTGGCGATTTTGCCGGCGTCCACGTTGCCGTTCTGGTCGACGGCGTCGATGTAGGCCTGGAAGCCGGCTCGGTCGGTGAAGACCGGCTGGAAGCCCCCGCCTCCTCCGCCGCCGTAGACTCCGCCGCCGCCGTAGACTCCACCGCCGCCGCCGCCGCCGTAAGTCTGCTGGATGGCTGAGCCGGTGCCGTAGCCTCCGGCGTAGCCGCCGTATCCGCCCACGGGTCCGGGCTGGTAGGTGCCAGGCTGATACTGCTGGGGCACGTAGGTGCCGGGGCCAGACACGCCGCCGAAGTTGGGCTGCTGGAACTGTTGACCGGGATTGAAGCCGCCCGAGGCGATCCCGCCCCAGGTCTGCTGCATCATCGACAGAGCCTGGATGATGCCCTGAAGGGCCTGCATCAGCTGCTGGCCGTTAAAGGCGAGAGGCGAGGCCTGACCAAAGCTCGTGGCCGGGGTGAACGCGCCCTGCGGGGTGAAGAAGTTGTTGATCGGGACGTTGCCACCGAAGCCAAAATTATTTACAGACGCCATTTCGATATCTCTCCTCTGTCGTAATCAGTTTCCACTCAAGTTTTGATCGGGACCGGGTTCTCGTTGTTGGGGAAGTCGCTCCGCCGAAATTTAACTTTCGGCTTTCTTTTTGAAGATTTCGCGGATCATTGGGTTGATACGCATCTTCGGTTCTCCACTATCTTCGCTCTCGACCTCCTCAACTTGCAAGGCCTGAACATTAAGATTTTCAGTGGAATTGAAGCGGGCTCCCTCAGACTGAATTTCGGAGCTGGTTTCGGTGCTGCTCCCCATTGCCGGTCCGCCGATCGTGATTTCCTCGGGTGTGGACCGTCCGAGACCGACTTCCTGAACCGGCTTGGTGAGGTCGACTTCGTCCATCCATTCAGAGGGGACGAAGAAGGACTCGCTGGCGTGGAGGTCTCGGCGGGCCATTCCGTTGGCGCTCTTCGGGTCTTTGGCTATGGAATCGAACAACTGATCACGACTTCGCTGCACGCCCTCCTGGAGGTTTTCCAACCAGTAGGCGGGAGAGACTCGCTGATACTCAAAATTGCTGGCGGCCGGCAGCTTGGGAGCGTTGGACTTGGCTTCAGCGGGCAGATTTCTGCCGCTGCGAATCGCGTCCAGGGCGTCGCCAATGCTGACCTTTTTCTCACTGCCTTTTTCTTGATCCACGATAACTCCCAGAGATTAGTCAGGTCGTTTCACCTTGTAGTAGCGCAGGGTTTCCAGATCCACCAAATGGCTTCCATCCTGATCTTGGAAGTGAAACACGAATCGGGCTTGAGTTTCTTCCGGCAGAGTTGCCGAACCGACTCTGGCTAGAGTCGGGGGGCCTCCTCGGTCGGTGTCATATACCAGTAGTGGCTCGCCGCGGTATTCCTGGAAAATCACTCGCCCGTTGGGGAGAGAGATGATCAACTTTCCGTCCGCACGCTCCTCCTGGATGATCCCACTCTTGGGATTCTCCACTCGGACGGCGCCATTGTCGTAGCGCCTGAGTATGCGGCCGTCTTCGAGATTTAGCTCCTCGTAGTCCGTGAAGCTGTCGATCGTTCCTTTGGAGTAGTGCTCCTCCGGTGACCGACCCGGCGCGCCCTGGGGGGCTGGACTTCCGGCACCGCGGACCGCCGATTCCATCTGAGCCAATAGATTTGCGAAGTCTTGAACTAACTTCTGTTTGTCAAAGCCTTCGTCCACTCTTGTCTCCAGGTCAGCGTCCGCCACCGGTTCATCCGGTATCAGCTATGAAGTTTTCAGTTGAGCTCGAGGCAACTCCTTTCAATTCCGAGGTTGTTCTCAATATAGCAAGCCAGGGGGACATGGCGTACCGCCCAACTGTAAGGATCCTAAAATAAATTTGAGTTTCCCAATGATGGGTTCACAAGTTGTTAACAACTGGCCAGGAGGGTTATGCTTTCTGCGTGCATTTGGCCGACCGGCCAGCCAGGCTGTTCACTCAGGTAACGGTAGCCCACCGGTTGGTGCAGCGCCCCGCCGTCGCTGAAATTGGCGCGCAACAGCAGATCGGCGTCGAGGTCCGCGTATTCGAAGTTCCAGGTTGAGGCCACCGCCGTGGCGGCGGCCACCGCAATCGAGGACTCGCCGACCATCCCGCCGATCATCAAGTCGATGCCGTGGGCTCGGGCAATGGCTACGATGTCTCGAGCTTCCAGGATGCCGCCGCACTTCATCAGTTTGATATTGAAGACGTCCACCGCCTGCATTTCGGCCAGTCGGCGAGCCTCTTGCACACCACGTAGCGATTCGTCGGCGCAGATAGGGGTGGAACTGAAGGCGCGCAGGCGTTTCAGTCCCTCGAAATCGGAGCGCACCAGTGGCTGTTCAATGAGTTGTAGATCCAGGCTCTCCGCCCGGCTGAGAAAGCGCTTGGCCTGCAAGAAAGTCCAGCCTTCGTTGGCGTCCACGCGCAGACCGATCTCCGGCCCGATGGCACCTCGCACGGCTCGACAGCGGTCCAGGTCGAAATCCGGATCCTGTCCGATTTTGAGCTTGATGCAGGTGAAATCTTGTTCCACCAGCGAGCGAGCCTGTTGGGCTGCATCTTCAGGACTGGTCAATCCGATGCTGTAATTGGTGGCCACGGGCTGGTTGGATCCCCCCAGCAAGGCCCAGCAGGGCATGTTGTGCAGGCGACTGCTCAGGTCGATCAGCGCCAGATCCAGGGCGCAACGGGCGGCCGGTTGATTGACGGCCAGGCGGTTGAGCTTGCGGCGCAGCCCCTCCAGTCCGCGGGGATCCTCGCCCAAGAGGGCGGGCAAAAAGAGTTGCTCGAGAACGGCCTGGCAGCCAGTCAAGGTCTCCCCGGTTAGATAGGGCAGTGGCACGCCCTCACCCCAGCCGCTGAGCCCGTCCGCCGTCTTCAGTTCCACCAACAGAGCTGAGCATTCGTCCTGGGTGCCGGTGGCGATGGCAAAGGGCCTTTTGCACTTGACCCGGGTTTGATACAAATTCCAGCCTGAAATCATGGGGTTCCTCCAAAAGGATTCGCTTCCGCGCGCTCGGAACAGCTTCCCCCTTACATAAGGAACCAGGTGAGACGCCCAGTCCTCCTGGCATCTCCCTCATTTTTTTGGAGGTACCGCCGTGCCCGTCAATCTTCGCAACCGCCATTTCCTGAAGCTGCTGGACTTCACTCCCGCGGAAATTCAATATTTGCTCGACCTTAGTCATAGCCTCAAGACGGCCAAGCGCACGGGCACCGAGCGGCAGCGCTTGAAGGGTAAGAACATCGCGCTCATTTTCGAAAAGGACTCGACTCGCACGCGTTGCGCCTTTGAAGTCGGGGCCTTTGATCAGGGCGCTCAGGTCACCTATCTGGGACCTTCCGGCAGCCACATTGGCGCCAAAGAAACCATGAAGGATACTGCCCGCGTGCTGGGTCGCATGTATGACGGTATCCAGTATCGAGGTTTCGCTCAGGAGACGGTGGAGACTCTGGCTGAATACGCAGGTGTTCCGGTCTGGAATGGTCTGACCGACGATTTTCATCCCACCCAGATCCTGGCCGACTTCATGACGATGCAGGAGCATTGCCGCAAGCCGCTCGGCCAGCAAAAGCTGGTCTATCTGGGGGATGCGAAGAACAATATGGGCAACTCACTGCTGGTGGGCTCAGCCAAAATGGGCGTTGACTTCCGGGTTGCTGCTCCCAAAGCGTACTTCCCTGACGAAAAGCTGGTGGCTCAGTGTCGCGAAATCGCCAGCCAGACCGGAGCAAAGATCACCTTGAGCGAGGATGTCGCCGAGGCGGTTCAGGGTGCGGACTTTCTTTACACCGATGTGTGGGTTTCCATGGGGATGCCGGCCGCCAGTTGGGAAGAGCGCGTGAACGCTTTTCGTCCTTACCAGGTCAACCGCAAGGCTCTCGACCTGACCGGTAATTCCGAGGTGAAGTTCCTCCATTGCTTGCCCGCCTTTCATAATCAGGACACCAAGACCGGCAAAGAAGTCTGTCAGAAGTTCAACTTGCCGGATGGCTTGGAGGTCACTGAAGAGGTCTTCGAGTCCAGGCACAGCGTAGTTTTCGACGAGGCCGAGAATCGCTTGCACACCATCAAAGCAATTATGGTTGCAACCCTCGGTTCTTAAGCAGCTCCAAGTAAAGGTCCAGAACCTTCTGGTCGGCCTCGCGGGCGGAATAGTGGCGATGAACTTTTTGCTGGCCGGCGGCGGCCAGGCGCGCGGCTAAGGCCGGATCATCCAGCAGGCGCTGGATGGTCTCGGCCAGGCCCATCGGATCGTGGGCGGGAGCGAAGAGGCCGGTTACTCCGTCCTCGATAATGTCTTGGGTTCCGCCTACCCGGGTGGAAACGACTGGTCGTCCCAAAGCCAGCGCCTCCAGCAGCACCACTCCCAGGCCCTCGTAATGAGAGGACAGCACAAAAAGGTCAAGGGCAGCCACGGCGCTGATGAGGTCTTCAACCCACCCCAGAAAGTGCACGCGCTCGCTCAGGCCCAACTCGTCTCGCTGTTGTTCCAGTTGCTCTCGCAGGTGGCCGCTTCCCATCAGGACCAGATGAAGTCGGGGATTGGCTGGAGCCAGTCGGGCCATGGCCTGAAGCAAGTCTGAGTGTCCCTTGGCCGCCTCCAGTCTTCCGGCCATACCCATAACGATGGCGTCGGGAGGCAGGCTCCAGGGGGCCGGTCCTCGAGTTCGATAGTTTTCCAGCGCCAGGCCTCCCGGGATCAGGCTGAGCTTCTCGGGTCGGCAAATTTTTTCGTCCAGGATTTGCTTCTGGTTGACTCGAGATACCGTAATCAGGTGGTCGCACCATCCCGCCGCCAGCTTTTCCATTGCCCAATATACGGTTTTCTTCAGGCGGGAACGAGTCGCGTTCTGCGGGAGTTCGTGGATGGTGTGAACAACCAGCGGGAGGTCGCAAAGGCGGCCAGCCAGACGAGCAATGAAGCCCGCCTTCGAGGTGTGGGAATGCAAAATTTGGGGACGATAGAGGCGGATCACCCGAATCAACTGGGCCAGCGAGCGAAGGTCCTGAAGCGGCTGGATCTGCCGGGGAATCTTGATCTGGAACATTCGATCGGTGTGGTCGGCCAGCTCTTGCTGAAACTGTTGGAAGTTGCAGGCCAGAGCAACCTCATGGCCCTGGCTGCGCAAAAGATCGAAGCCCGTGCGCAGGAAGCAATGGGCTGTCAGGTCAATTGTGGTAACGTGAAGAGTTCTCAAGCCCATGAGGGGCTGTTCGAACCACGGGCCTCTGGCCCCTTGAAATAGAAAGGATAAACGATGTCTGCCTGGTTTCGCATGTTGCTATTCTTGGCCTTGATGACCCTGCCGGCGGTGGCCGGCCGCGAACTAAACAACCGCTCGGGGACCTACAATGGCGACTATGTCGCCCTCTCGATCCAGATTCGTGAGCCTGACAAGGAAGAGGTCAAAAAGGAGCATGTCAAAATCGCTCTGCGCGAGCGGTATGTGGATATTCTTTGGTCCGAGGAAAAGATGGACCGCTGCCGGGTGGATTTCATGTATACCACCGGCTACAAGACCGAGATTACGGCTCGCGCGGCCGAAGGAGATACACGCTACTTTATTGTGATCGACGGCCAGATAGGACCTCCTCAGTAACCACGAGCGTGACCAGGTCGTCCGCGTAGACCGGCCTCCAGCGCTTGTTGTCCTGCACAAGCCAGAGGCCGGCTTCTTTTTGGTGAGTGAAGAGCATGGCAACCTGCAGGTTGTTCTGCAGGCAGTAGGCATCGAATCGGGCCGGGGCCTGGTCGTCCACTTTGCCCGCGTAGGGGAGGACGGCCGCCAGGTAGTTCCGATAGCATTCAAAGGGATAGACCTGAACCGCGCGCCCGTCGATACCAACCTGATAGCCGCGCCAGAGCAGGTAGCCCCCCAGGCCATAGGGATGGGCCAGCTTGCGAGGTATTTCGGGGTGGTCGGCCAGCCAGTTGCACGCCTCTACGGGGAAGACCTGGAACTCCTGATTGGGCCCGACGGGTATGGTCAGCGTCTGTTTGGGGTCGGCCAGAGAGAGCGGCTTGAAGCCGGACCAGAGCAGCAGGGCCGCCGCGCACACCTGCCACACCCAGGCCGGGCCCCTCAGATGCTGGCACCAGCGGGGCAAAGCCAGCAGGGCATAGAGCGGAATGTGCCGCCAACCGGTCAAGGTGAACAGGGCGAAGAAAAGCAGCACCAGATCGTCTCTATGCCATCTGGGTCGAAGCATCATCCCGCAGGGGATCCACAGACTCATTGCTAGCAGGCAGGAGCCGAACAGGTCAGGTCTGCGCCAGAGCGGTGCCCATTCGTTCAGGTATCGACCCCAAGGGCTGCCCAGCAGCCGCAGCGGGTGGAGTAGCAGCCAGATGCCCGATGGGTTACAGCAGGCAGCCAGGCCCGCCAGCCCCGTCATGGCCAGCAACTTTCGGTCGCGCCGCACCAGCCCGGTTAACCCTAGCAGCAGGATGCCCGCGCTGACTCCGCCGTGTAGGTTGGCCCAGACCGCAAAGAGACCAAAAACCGCCAGAGGATGAAGTTGTTTTCGTAACTGCAGCCAGCGCCACAGGCAGGCCAGGCCAAGGTATGTAAAGATGTAGGCGCGCACGTCAAAGAAGGAGCGGCCTTCAGCGCCCAGCAAGCTGATGGCCAGAGCAGGAGCCAGCCAGCCCGGCTGGCCGTCCGAGCGCAATCTTCGGCCTGTGTCCAAAAGCAGGCCAAAAGCGGCGCTAATGGTGAGAGCTTTGACCAGTTGAAGGCCTTCCAGGCCAGCGATTTCGTAGAGCTTGTAGGCCAGCCAGGCGCACAGCCACTGGTCATTATGCCAGGGGGCGGCGGGTGCTGACCATGAGAACGGGTCCTGTTGAGGGATGTGGCCGGTCTGGCTGATCAATCGCCCGTCCGCCAACAACCACCACAGGTCGGCTGAAGGGATGTGCTGGTAGCAAGCTCCCAGGCAGACCCAGAGCAGAAGGAGAGCCAGCGGCCATTTCACCCCGGTCGGCGCTGCTGCTGGATTTTCTCTAGCAGAGCTGCTCGAGCGGGATCTAACTGGCGGAGGCAATCATAGCAGATGGGTTCCAGCTCGGGCCCCTCGTAGACCAGGTCCGAACTCTGGCGCATCTGGCCGCACTTGGAGCAGTAGTCGGGTTTGCCAAGGTTGTTGGGCAGCATGAGATTTGTCCAGCTTTGCCTTTCGAAAGATTGACGAATATTAGACATCAATGGTATAAACGGACTAGCCGTAGCCAGTATGTCCCCCCGTCACTGGCTACGGCTTTTCCCTGTTCGCGGGTTCATTTTTTGAAGTCGCCCGCCTTGACGATCGACATCTTGTCGATCAGGAAGTGGCGGCGCATGGCGTCGCCGATCTGCTGATTGGTTACGCTCATGACCTTCTTTTCGAAGTCCGCGTCCCAGGTGAATCGGCGATCGATGCGCTGATAGCGAACCAGCGTTGAGGCCAGAGCCGCGTCGTTGGAACGGGATCCCTCACGACGCTGCAGCAGAGCGTTTTTGGCGCTGGCCAGTTCGGCTTCGGTAAAGCCGTCTTTAACGGCTCTGGCCACCTCTTCACGGATCGCTTTTTCGACTTTGGGAGTGTTTTGTGGCGCGGAGATCGCATAGACTCCGAAGCTTCCAACGTTGTCCAGCGAGCCGGCCGAGAAGCTACTGCCGATGCCGTAGCTGAGACCTTCCTGCTGGCGAACCCGGTTGGCCAACCGGGAGTTCAGGAAACCGCCGCCGAGCATAAAGTTGCCGAGCGTGAGCGGCAAGTAATCCGGATTGTCATCGCGCATCACCATATTCAGACCGCCCACCAGGGTGGCGTTGGCCTTGTCTTTCACCACCACGTCCTTCTCCAGGGCCGGCACGTCAAAGTACTGACCCGGAATGCGCTCATAGGGCAGCGGGCTTTTCCAGCCTTCGAAGATCTCGTTCAGAGTTTTCTCCACCGCTTCGCGGTCGAAGTCTCCCACCACCGCGATTTCACCGTTGTTGGCGCCGTAGACTTTGTCGTAGTAGCCTTTGACCTGCTCTAAAGTCAGCGCTTTGGCCAGGGCGATCAGTTCCTCAGGGGTTTCGGTGTAGCGCGGATCACCGGGCGGGTAAGGCCCCAGGTGTCGAGCCAATACGTTTTCCGCCAGGGTTTCGGGATCGTTTTGCATTTGCTCTGCACCGGCCAGAGTTTCTTCTTTTTCTTGCTGGAATTCTTTCGGATCCCAGGCGGGCTGGCGCAGCACTTCCCCGATGAGCTTCAGGGTTGGCACCAGGTTTTCGCGTCGCGTCTCGATGCTGACCGAGCAGGTGGAAGCGTCGCTGCTGATGCTGACTCGCGAATGCAATTTGTCGAAGGCGTCCGCGATCTGCTCGCGGTTATGGAACTTGCTGCCCCGCAATAACATCGAAGCCACCGATCCCGGCGCCAGTCCTGTTGCCTGAGCGGTGGCCAGGTTGGAGAAGCGCAGCGCCATGTTGAAGTTGACCGTGTTGCCACGGGTCTTCTTCTCGAACGTGGCCAGCTTCAGGCCGGAAGGCAGCACGATTCGTTTGTCTCGAGCGTTGCAGTTGGCCGGCGTAGGCAGGAAGACCTCGCCCTGGGCCACCGGTGGCTTGCCCTTGTAGTTCTTGACGGCTGCAGCCGGGTCGGCCACCCAGGGGACTTCGGCTCGAACCGGCGAGTCGGTCGGTAAGAATTTGCCCAGGGTTCGGTTTGAGGGCATCAGGTAGGCCTTGGCCACTCGCTGCACATCCGCCGGGGTGACCGCCTCCAGACGGTCGCGATAGAGGAAGAAGAGACGCCAATCGCCCATAGCGGCCCATTCAGAAAGCTGCAGGGCCAGACGGTCGCTCTTGTTGAGGGTCTGTTCCACCTGCTTGAGTAAGGTGGTTTTGGCTCGCTCGACCTCCTCTGTACTGGGTGCGGAATTGGGGAACTCTTCTATGGTTTTAACCAGGATGTCAGTGGCTTCGTCCAGGTTGCCGTCTTTTCGCAGGCTGCAAGAAAAGACGTCCACGCCTGGCTCGCGCAGTTGATAGGCGCCACCGCCCACGTCCACGGCTTTGCCCGAGCCGACCAGGGCTTTGTAGAGTCGACCGGAGGGGGTATCGGCCAGCACTTCACTCATGACGTCGACCGCCGCAAAATCCGGATGGGACCCGGGCGGAACGTGGTAGCAGGCCATGGCCGCCTTGATGTCTCCTACTCGGCGCAGGGTGACTGTGCGCTCTCCGTCCTGGGTGGGTTCCTCGGTATAGGTCGGAATCAACTTGCGAGCCGGCCGTGGAATGGGGGCAAAATACTGTTCCACCATGGCCAGGGTTTCGGCTTCGTTGATTTTGCCGGCTACCACCAGCACGGCGTTGTCAGGCTGGTAGAAGCGACGATAAAAAGCCTGAAGGCGCTCGATCGGCACCCTCTCGATGTCCGAGCGGGCCCCGATAGTGGGGTTGCCGTAGTTGTGCCAGAGGAACGCCCGGGAGATGACTCGCTCGCTCAGAATGCTGCCGGGGTCATTTTCGCCGCTCTCGAACTCGTTGCGCACCACCGTCATCTCGCTGTCCAGGTCTTTGCGAGCGATAAAGGAGTTGATCATGCGATCGCTCTCCAGGGCCAGAGACCACTCCAGGTTCTCCTTGCTGGCCTGGAATGTTTCGTAATAGTTGGTGCGATCCAGCCAGGTTGTTCCGTTAGGGCGGGCGCCGTGACGGGTCAGTTCTTCAGGAATTTTGCGGTGCTTGGTGGAGCCTTTGAACATCAGATGTTCCAAGAGATGGGCCATGCCGGTTTCGCCGTAGCCTTCGTGGCGTGAGCCCACCAGATAGGTAATATTGGTGGTGATGGTGGCCGAGGAGGGGTCGGGAAAGAGCAGCACTCTCAGGCCGTTGGGCAGCACATACTCGGTGATGCCTTCCACGGTGGTGACTTTCTTGGCCAAGGATTGTTTCTGGGTCACCGTCGGCTTGGCCACGGCCGGAATGCTCACGGCACTATTGAGAAGGGCCGTTATGGCCAAGAACTTCATGGATGAGAGTAAGTGTTCACGCATAGAGGCCTGCGTTCGTGCCTGGCAGCCGGCTGCCTTTTACATTTGGAAGATCGGTGCGTAGGTGGCCATCAGCAATTTGTAGACCCTGAATCCAACCAGGCCTCCCACCGCCAGCAGCATCAACACAGGCAGAAGGGTCATGATCAAATTCACCCGGCTGCGGTATTCCATCTCCAGCAGCTCGGCGCCCTTGGCCAGCATGGGACCCATCTGACCGGTCTCTTCGCCACTTTCCACCAGCGAGGTCACCGTGATTGGAAACAGTTGTGAACGAATCATCATCTGCGAGAGCTTGCCGTCGGTTCCCACTCGCTGATAGCTGCCGTAGAGGAGGCTACGTACCCAGTTATTGCCGCAGGCCCGAGCCGCCACTTGAAAGGCGTGATAGGGCAACGTGCCGGCATCAATCAGGTGAGACAGGGCCCGGGTGAACCGAGTCAGTGCCAGCAGGCGCAGCACGCCGCCCAGCACCGGAATGAGATTCAATGTGGTGTCAATCAAGTAGCGGAATGTTCCTGTGCTGGCGCCCAGTCGATAAGCCGTCCAGAGCACTCCCAGCACCAAATAGATGGGGAAAAGGGTGCCCAGCGTGAGCTTCAGGTAGGCTTCCGGGCCGTCTTTAATGAGGACCACCAGCGAGGGTACAAAGATTGCGAAATGGGATACGAAGACGGGATAGACCATCTTGGAGGTGAGGCTTTGCACCAATTGATGGGTCTGCTCCAGTTCCTGGGCCAGCACATTGAGTTGGGTGTCGAGCGTTCCCGAGGTTTCGCCCGTGCTGATCATGGCCACTTCATACTCACTAAAGAGAAAAGGGTAGGCGGCCAGGGCCTTGGAAAGGCTGTTCCCGGCCAAGATTTTCTGGGCGATCTCCCGGGCCTGGGGCAGCAGCCCCGTACCGGCTGTGGTGATGGCTCGATCGAGCGGCAGGGCTGAGGTGATCATGGTAGCCAGCTGGCGGAAGAATACCGTCTTGTTTTTGAGCGGAAAACCGCCGAACAGTCCGTTCATGGCCTGGCTCCTTCGGATTGTGGACTTTTCTCTGTGGATGCACAAAATTCGGGCCGGAAAGGCGGGTCCCCTGTGAGAGTCATGCAAATGAATTGGCTGGACCTTTGCTTCTTGCACTGGCCGGTCCGTGTCGCTGACTTGCGCCCTTTCATTCCCCCCGCGTTGGAGGTGGATAGCTACGACGGTTGGGCCTGGTTGGCTCTGGTGCCTTTTACCATGAGTGGGGTCAAACCGATCGGTTGGCCAGACCTGCCGGGGGTATCAGCCTTCCCGGAATTCAACGTGCGCACCTATGTGCGCGATCGAGCGGTATCAGGCGTCTGGTTTTTCAGTCTGGACGCCGGACAGCGCCTGGCGGTCCGCATTGCTCGCAGGTTCTTTCATCTACCCTATTTCGATGCCACCTTCGAGCGCAGCTGGCAACAGGGCTGGTGTCACTACTTTGTGCGTCGCACCCATTTTCGCGCTCCGGCTGTGCATTTTCAGGGGCGTTTCCGGCCCGTTGGCGAGGTCTTTCACTCCCAGTCGGGCTCACTGGAGGAGTTTTTAACCGAGCGCTACTGGCTTTTCTCTCAGCACCCGGATGGCCGGGTTTTCCGGGCCCGAGTCTTCCACGAACGTTGGCCTCTGCAAGCGGCGGAGATTGATCTTGATCATTTTTCAATGGAGGCCCCCTTGGGTTTGCGCTTGCTGGGCCCACCCAAGAGCCAGCTCTTTTCGGCTCGAATCAAGACTTCGGCTCAGCTCCTGGAGCCGGCTGAGCTGTGAAATGAGAAATGCTGGAGTCCGCAGAATTGGCCCGGAGATCGACAGATGACTCGGGAGGTCTAAATGAAACTCTGGATGGTTGGCCTGATCATGAGCCTGTTCATGGTGGGTTGCGGAATCAACTCGGTTACGAAGGCGGAACTTGAGGCCGTCAAGGTCGGCGACGTGCTGATCTATCGCCATCGACTGAACGGCAAGAGCTGGATGTACGGCAACAAGGTCACTAAGATCGAGGGAGATACCATCTTCTACGTCTCCAGCACCAAGACCGCCACCTCCAAAAATATGGACATCGATACCTTCGAAAAAGACGCCCCCGAGGAGAGTATGAAGAAGTCGGAACTGCTTCAATACGAGAACGAGCAGGGTGAGGACAAGAAAGTCATCATCGAGATTCGGAAACCCTAGAAGCGCTTGTCCAGCCATTTGGACCACCCGGTGGCCCGGTCAAAGTCCAGGTCCTGATATTTCAACTGGCGTCCGGCTACGGATTTGCCGTCGGGAGCTTTAACCCGCCCGCTTTGCTTAATTTTACCTGCCGGTAGATAAACGGAGAGTCCATTTCCATCCGACAGCTCTTCGCCCTGGCAATGGTTGCCAAGCAGGGTCGCTCGCAGTGCTTTTTCCACTCGGGCCGCGGCTTCAGCCACATCTCCCGCCTGCTCCCTGAGTAGTTGACAGAAATGGGCAATGTCGCGATAGTCGCTGTCCGGTTTGGACTCGGAGTCCAGGTTAAAGTGCTGAGTCTCCTCAATCATTTCTTTCAGCTGGCTCCTGGGAATAGCGCTGGCGGCCAGGCTGCGGCCCAGGCCCTGCATGGCCTCGCCCAGCGCCTCCACCCGACCCAGGCGAATGGCGGCCAACTGCTCGGCCGATTGGGGCTTGCCCGCGTCCACTCTGCGCGCCGAATCGTCAGCCGAGAGGTTGACCAGGTCGGTGGCCAGTTGCTGTGGTGTCAGCTTTGGGTGAGCCACCAGATGTCCCAGGAAATCTTTGTGGGGCAGACCCATGGTGCCGATCACTTCTTCCGAGGCAACCAGAATGCCAGCCGAATCCCGCAGCTGGTAGGCTACTTCTAGCGAGCCCATTTCGCAGGCGTCCATGACCAGCAGGTCGGGTTTGCTGGAGCCCAGGGCTGCTTTGAACTCTTTCAGGTCCAGCACGTCTTTGTGAAGATAGTCAAAGCCGGTGCCTTCAAAGCCCTTGCCGTGGTCGCCAATCACCAGCATGGTGTGCCGGGCCGGGTAGTTTTTCATGCCCCAGCGTAAAAAATCTCCGAGCGTCTGACTTTCCCCGTGGTTGGGCGATTCCGGTTGCGAGTAGACGGGCTTGCTGACGATTTTGGACTTGGAAGAGCCTTTGCCCACCTCGTAGCGGCGCATTCCCGTCCAGTCTCCGTCCAGCCGGGTCGGCTTCTTTTGTGGAGAGCGGGAGAGCTGAGCCAGGATGGTGACCTGATCGGTCGAGCCCACCTTTTCCAGATCGATCAGGTTGCGAACCAGGTCCGGCTGCAAATCATTGTTGCCGTTCAGGTAGTAAAGGACGGTCCAGTCTCTCTTGGGGGCTCGGCTGATGAGCATAGATCCATGTAATCGCGTTCACCTGAAAGGATCAGCCGTCTGCTTGTAAACTTCATGCGATTCGAGGCGAGTTAATCGATCGTTAATCAGGCCCGTGAGTTGAGCCTGGAGCCGCTCCCGAGAGTTAACCCGCTGTTCAAAGCCCGGGGCGACTCACGACCTTTGTACAACCTTTAGCTGCTAATCTAAATCCACAGACGGCCACAGCCGCGGATCTGGTTGCGAGAGAGGTTTCATCGATGGCTAACGCGTTTCCGGGAATGGGTTTCAATCCGAGCTTCACGCCCCCGACGCCCAACATTCCGCCGGTTTGCCGGGACGGCAATGGTGAAACCAACGGTAAGGCACGCCCCGGTTCGCTGGTGGTGGTGGATAACCAGTTTGTCTGCAACGATGTTTATGAGGGCCACGGCTCGCTGGTCAGCCGGAGCGCCCGCTCCAGTGGATTCCAAGGACCGATTCAGCGTCAACAGCTGTCTTTTGGGCCCGGACCGAACGGATTGGGCTTGTTCGAACCCAACCTGAGCCCGGCCGAGGCACGCAAGCGGTTGGAAGCGCAAGCGTCCAGCATGGTCACCGGCAACCTGAACTCCTACACGGCGGCCTTGAACCATCAGTCCGCTGCCGGGGTGAAGAATTCGGTTGTCAACCTCTCGGGTGGGCTGAATAAGGCGGACGTCTTTCGCAATATGATGAATTCCGCCCTGGCCAGTCCTGAGACGATGGATAATGCTTTCCGCGCAGCGGGTGTGGACAAGGATAAGATGGCCTCGCCCGACCCTAAGGTTTCCGGCCCCGAGCATCTCAAGTTTCAGCAGATGATGATGGATTCCATCAACCGTGGATTGGATGGCAATCCCCAGGTTGGCAAGGCTCGGCGGAACTATGACCAGGCCGTACAGCGTTTTGAAGCCAACCACAACTCAGTGGTGGTTGCGGTCGGAAATACCGGTGAGGATCGCGGGCGCATTCACCCGGGCGTGAAAGTTCCGGATGACTTCGATCGCAGTTTCAACATCAACGACCAGGTGACCGCGGTGGGCTCCAGTCTGCGCGGCCTGGGCCGGGCCAGCTACAGCGCCAACGAGCGCAACAACATCATCTACGCTGAAGGTCTGGCACCTGGCGACAATCTGCCTCAGGGCCAGACTCAGGTTGCCGACGGAACCAGCTACGCCGCTCCCCGAGTTTCGGCTTTGATGGCCGAGATCCACCGCCGTCACCCCAAACTGACCAGCCAGCAGGCCGAGAATCTGCTCCGTCAGCAGCTCACCGACGAGCGCGGTGGCTATACCGAAGTGGACCCCCTTAAGGCTCGGAGATTTCTGGCCGAGGGTTAGGCTGAAACACGCTTTTGAACCACCAGGCGCTGTCCTTGGCTGTGCGTTCCAACGTTTCGGGGTGAACGGCCAGCAGCCCATAGCGCTTCTGGTAGCCGTTGAGCCAGGAAAAGTTGTCCATCAGGGACCACATCAGGTAACCGCGCACCGGAGCGCCTCCATCCAGGGCCCGGCGCACGGCCCGCAAATGAGCCTCGACAAAGGCGATGCGTTGCGGGTCACGGGCTGAGCAACCGTCCTCGCGTAAGCCAATACCGTTTTCGGTCACCATCAGCGGCAGGCCCGGGTAGCTTCGGTGCATATCCAACAGCAGGTCTTCCAGTCCTTGCGGATCGATCTCCCAGTCCCATTCGGTCTTTTCTGTACGCTCAGGCGAATCTACAAATTGCATCCGGCCCTGCAGAGAGAACTGACACTTTTCCTGTTCCTGGCCGCTAGTGTTCAGGTGGAACCTGGTGGCCTGCTTGGAATGGGCGACCCACTTGGGGTAGTAGTAGTTGACTCCCAGGAAGTCGATGGGCTGGGGGTTCTCAAAGCATTCGTTCACGCCCACCAGACGTGCGGCCCGCCGTGGATAGCGGCCGTAAACGACGGCTTCCAGGAACCAGCGATTGAGGTAGTCATCCGCCCAACGGGCGGCCCGACGGTCTTTGGCGCCCGTTCCGGCGCAGCGCACCGGACTGAGATTCAGGGCGATCCCCAGCTTGCCTCGTACCCCCGCCGCTCGCAGTCGGGCCAATCCCAGATGGTGGGCCCGCATCAGCTGATGGCCTGCCGCGAAAGCACGACTTAAATCCTGGATTGCCGGGGGGTGCAGGCCGGTCACATAGCCGTTCATGATGCTCCAGGCCGGTTCATTCAAGGTCATCCAATGGCTGACTCGGTCTCCCAGGCGCTCGGCGGCCAGGCTGACAAAGTCGGCAAAGGCCTCCGCAGCTGACGGATTCTCCCAGCTTCCCAGTCGGGACGGTAGATCCCAGTGATAGAGGGTGACCATAGGAGCCACGCCTCGCGCACACAGGCCGTCCACCAGGCGATCGTAAAAATCCAGTCCGCGCGCTCCGCGCGGCCAGGACAGTGAGAATCGATAGGCGTTGTGGCCGAGAAGCTTGATCCAATCAAGGTCTTCCTGCCAACGTCGGTAGTGGTCGCAGCCTGGTTCAGGGGTGGCCCGAGCGTGAATGCGGTCTGGATAGTTCTGACAGAAATCGTCCCAGATGCTGTTTTCTCGCCCGTCCGCCCGGGTGCTACCCTCGATCTGCAAAGCGGCGGTAGCGCAGCCCCAGAGGAAGTCTGGCGGAAAAGAGAGCGAAGCATCGGTCATGGATAAGCAGGATTCGCTTCGACTCGAGAGCCTCCGCCAACGTTGGCGGAATTTGTTGCCCGACCAAGATCCCGAGCCCATCTTGCAGGCTTACGGGCAGTCCGGCCGGGGCTACCACAATCTGGAGCACCTGCAGGAAGTGCTCAATTGGGTGGACCAGGTTCCCTTAGGCCAGATAGAAAAAGATCAGTTGAGCCTTGCCCTTTTTTATCACGATGCGGTTTACGACGGTGGCCGGGACGATAACGAGCAGGCCAGCGCCGATTGGGCCGTGCGTGATCTGGGTGAGCGCGCGGCCCCACTTGTGGAACTGATCCTGGATACCCGGCACGCTGCTCGGCCAGCCAGCCTTCTGGGGGAGTGGATGGTGGATATCGACCTCTCAGTGTTGGGAGCGGGCCCGGAGCGTTTCCAGCGCTACGATGAGGGTGTCCGTCAGGAATACAGTTGGGTGCCCGGCTGGCTTTACCGGCGCAAGCGCAAGCAGGTGCTGAAAGGCTTTTTGAAGCGGCCCTTTATCTACTTCACCGAGTTCTTTCGCCAACGCCTGGAAGCAGCCGCCCGAGCCAACCTGCAAGCAGCTGTGGCGGCACTCTGAAGGCCAGCTCAAGCAAGGGCCGGTAGGGCGAGACCAGTCCCTGATTGGCGCTGAGCAGACGCCTCATCAGGCCTGGATTGGATCCCAGCACGCGCAACAGGCCGGCTCGCAACCAGGGCCACCGGCTCAGCCAAAGGGCCCCCCAGGTCACGAGGTAGTAGTGCTTGACGATGCTTCGATAAGCATTTTCGTATTCGGGCAGATAAGTCAAACCCGGAGCCGGCTGCCAAAGCTTGCCCAGTTGCTCGGCCTGGGCAAAAGCCAGGGTCAGGCCTTCTCCGGTGCAGGCGTCCAGGTAACCGGCCGCATCCCCCAATAAGAGCACACCGGGTTCGTGGATGCGCAGGGCTCTTTGCCAGAGTGGTCCCAGTCCCGCCAGCTCGGAGGCGGGCTGGCTGAGGCGGCTGCGCAATTCCGGAAAGGCGCTCAGCCAGTTTTGCTTGCGCAGCCCGGGTTGACTCAGCACGGCCACTCCCACCTGATTGGGACCCACTGGAGAGACGTAGGCTTCGCAACCGTCGGCATAGTGCACTTCAACCCGCTTGTTCCAGGCAAGGCAGTCAAAGTGTTGGCGCATGCCCCAACGTCTCAACCAACCTGCCGGCCCCTGCCACCCCAGCCAGTGGCGAATCGGGGAATGCAGACCATCGGCTGCCACCAGCAAGCGAGTGCGCCAGAGGCCCTGAGAGCTTTCCACTTCCATCCAGTCGCCGGCTCGTCGTACCGAACGGACCTGGCAGTTTTCCACCAGCTCGGCCTCTGGGCAGAGCAGGCACTTGCTCAGCTCAAGTCGGCGCACGACCAGGCCAGGACCTTCGGCGAAGTCCGCTGCCGCACTCAGACCCCCCTGGATCCACTGAATGCCTTCGAAGGTGCAGACTTGCGGAGGGTTGACCCCGAGCCGGCTCAGGCACTCTCGGCCGGCGGGCATGATTCCCTCACCGCAAACTTTATCGACCGGCCATTGGCGCCGTTCCAGAAGAACCGGCCGCAGTCCGCGCTTGAGCAGAGCTCGCGCTGCGCAGAGTCCGGCCGGACCCCCCCCCACAATCAGAACCTGGGCTTGTTTTACCATCGATCCCTGTGTATTCGTCCGGGGCGGCGGCCCCTCCCGGTAGAATGGCCTCTTCGCTGAGATTGGGAATAGCCTAACGTGACCACGCCCAGAACTTCGACCTCGGGCGGGATGCCCAGAAGACTTTGCAGGCCGGGGAGGTTCTGAATACCCTGAAAGCCGGCTGCCAGTCCTTCTTCCACAGCCGCCAGGAGCAGAGCCATCATTAGACAGCCGGCGTCCACGTGCCAGTAGGGCACAGGCCACTGCTTGATGGCTGATTCTTTGTCAGACTCCTTGTAGCGTTGTCGATAGACTTCGGGTTCGGCGCACAGTACCAGATGAACGGGAGCGGTGCTCAGCCAGGCCGGATAGCCCCGGGCTACCCAGTCCGATTCGCCCGCTAGATGAGCGATGGCCTGCCGAGTCTCGGAAGACTGCAGCACAACCAGGCTGGTCCCTTGAGAATGGCCGGCGCTGGGGCTGCTCAAGGCTGCCTCCAGAATGCGCTCCAGTTTCTCTGGCTCGACCTGCTGGGGTTGATACTCACGGACCATGCGCCGCCGCTTGAGCAGGCTATAAAGCGACATGTTTTTGGCGAGCTTTGAAGCGAGAGATTTTTCCGCTGCTGGTGCGCGGCAACCAGCCGCTCTCTACCCAGACCGCCTGGACGGGCAGGGGGGCCTGGCTAAGAAATCTCTGCAGCTCTTCCAAGGGGGGAGCCTCGCCCCGACGCGGTCGTTCCACCAGGCAGAAGGCCCGGTCGTCCTCCTGAACGGCTGCGCTTTCGAAGGGGAGCACCAGTTGCTCCACCACCTCCGGATCGTGTTTTCGACCGTGGTAGACCAGCACATCTTTCTGGCGGGTCACGAAGTAGAGCTCATTCTCCCACATAAAGCCCAGATCGCCGGTGTCGTAGGGCGTCATCAGGTTCGCCGCCAGGGAGGGTCCGGAGACCCGAATGCAGCCCAGATGAGCCTCGGGGAGTGGTTCACCAGTTTGGTCGCAGACGCTGACTTCCACTCCCCAGACCGGCTCTCCCAGGCTGACGAGCTGACGCTGGCCCGTCCGCACCGGCTCTCCAATTTGACCCGGCAGTTCAAAGCCCAGGATTTTGGGGCCAGAACTGAAGGTCACGGCAAGAGTGTTTTCCGCCAAACCGTAGACCGGCCGCAGACTCTCCCTGTTCAGACCTTGATCGCGGTAGCGTTCATAAAAGGCGCGCAGGCTCTCTGGACGGATTGTTTCCGAGCCGAGTAGCAGCATTTGTAGAGAGGACAGGTCCAGATCCTCGGCCGTGGCTCTTTGCAGCACCTGCTCCAGTGCAAAGTTGGGGGCTACCGAGATGGTGGCCCGTCGCCGACTGATGGTCTGCAGCCAGCTATCCGGCCGCAGGGCAAACTGAAGCGGTGTCATGAGGTTCAAGGAGCCAGGAGCGTAGATTGCGCTGAGCAGGCAGCCCACCAGACCCATGTCGTGGTAGAGGGGCAACCATGATACGCAACTGTGGGCGGTGCGTTGGCCCGGCAACTGGCGGGCAATGGCCTCCAGATTGTGCATCAAATTGGCGTGGCTGAGGCGAGTGGCCCGAGGCTCCAGGGTGGTTCCACTGGAGAACTGAATGTATGCCAGTTCAGCATCAATGCCCGCCGCCGCGGGGTCTTCCTGCTCGGGCAGAGGTAGGGGCCGCCACTGGCCCGGCAGGCGCGAAATCAGCCGGGAATCGCACCAGCCGCCAGTGCAACCCAGCTGGGCCAGAGTCGTGCGTAAGAAATCTTCATAGGGACCGGCTTGCTGCATGCGTGCCGGGGGAGGCAAACAGACCGGGGTGCAGCCGGCCCACCAGGCGGCCAGCAGGGCCCGTACCAGGCTCAGGCTGTTTTCGCCCACCAGCACCACCACCTGACCCGCAGAGAAATTTGCCGCCTGGCGGGCGGCCTGATGGATCAACTCGGCGTAGCTGAAATATTGATCGTCCTGATAAATCCCGCAGTCTTGCTGCTGAAGACGGGCTTGGAGAAGCTCAATCACGTAATCGGGACTCCACCAGCGCCACGAAGTCGCCCACGGTGGCCGGGGGGCTTTCGGGATCCTCGTTGAGGCAGATGCGAAAGTGATCCTCCGCGGCTACGGCCAGAGTTAGCAGAGCCAGCGAATCCAGCCCCAGGTCCTCACGCAGCCGTGTCTCTGCCTGGATGGGACCGTTTACCCGGCATTGCTGGCGCAAGGTTTCCTCGGTCAGCTTCCAAACGTTTTCCATGCCTGTGTCTCCATGCGAATGCGCCAGCTGAGCAGCAGCCCGTTGGCCAGACTGGCCCCCAGGGCGCAGCGCCAAGCTCCAAACAGCATCGGGAAGCTGAACAGTTCTAGGACCACTCCCACATAGTTGGGATGTCTGAGGTAGCGGAAAGGTCCGCGCTGAATAGCCTGTTCCTGACGAAATACCAGGATCCTGGTGGTCCAGCGTCCTCCCAGGGAGGCCTGAGCCCAGGCTCGCAGAGCCTGGCCCAACAGGGCCGGCAGCAGCCAGATGGGTTGCCAATCCGAACCACAGTGCAGCACCTCAAAAAGCCAGCCGGCGAACCAACCGGCGTGAACCAACACCATGACGGGGTAATGACCGGGGGCGAACTCGCGAGCTCCTTCCTGCAACAGAATACGTGTATTCTGGCGAGCCCGGGAGACTTCGGCCAGACGCTGGAGTACTAGAGTCAGCCAGAACAGGCCAAATATCACCATTGCAGCAGCACCAGTTCGGCGCAGAAGGCCGGGCCCATCGCCAGCATCAGACCGTAATCTCCCGGCTGCCACTCTTGCTTGAGGAACTCAGAGAGAATGAAAAGCACCGATGCGGAAGAGAGGTTGCCGATGTTGTGCAATGAGTCGCGAGTGATCTGCAGAGCCTGGCCGGGCAGACCCAGCGAGTTCTGGAGCGCGTCCACCACCTTGGGGCCGCCAGGGTGAGCCACCCAGGCTCGGATGTCCTCGGGTCGCAGTCTGTGTTCGTTGAGGAAATCAAGCAGAGCCGGACCCAGGTGCTGCTCGGCGTAGTGAGGCACATGGGGGGAGAGCACGATGGCAAAACCGTGACTGCCGATGTCCCAGCCCATCACCTGCTCGGATTCAGGAAAGAAGACCGAGCGCGTGGCCACCACTCTCGGGCTGCCTGAGCGGGCTGGACCCATCAGCACTGCGGCCGAGCCGTCGCCAAAGAGTCCGCTGGCGACCAGGTTGGCCACCGACAGATCCTGAGGTTGCAGGGTGAGTGAGCAGAGTTCGACGCTGAGCAGCAAGCCATATTTCTGCGGGTCTCCGACCAGTAAATCGGCCAGGCGGGCCGTACCCGCCGCACCACCCAGGCAGCCCAGCCCGAACAGGGGCAGCCGACGCAAGTCCGGGCGGAACGGCAAACGGTTCATCAAGCGCGCATCCAGTGAGGGGACGCTGAGACCGGTCACGCTGGTATAGACCAGATAGTCGATCTGCTCGGCCTTCATCCCCTGCCGCTCCAGCAACTGAACGACGACCTGCTCGGCCAGTTCCAACGACACGCGTTGAAAGGCACGATTGCGGGCGGTGAAATCAGAGGGCTGCAGGTAGTCTTCGCGCGCCAGGCTGAGATAGCGGCCCTGAATGCCCATGGCCTGATGGAATTGGCGCAGACGCTGCGGGTTGTAGTGCTGCGTCAGCCAGAGCTGTTGCAGACCGTCCAGCAGGTCTTCCTGGGTGTAGTAATGCGACGGCAGGGCTGTGCTGCAGCCCAGAATGCCGATGTTACTGTGTAAGAATTTCGCCAAAGAGAATATAAGCGGGCTGCTTAGGCAGTTTCTTCAGATACTGGTCACCTTTGTTCCAAAGCTGATCCTGGTCCAGTCCCATACCGGGGTCGCCCACGGCCGGGAAACTGAGGGCCACGTCCAGCCCCTCGATGACCTTGCCGAAGGCGGTGAAGTTGCCCTGTTGCACCAGCCGCGAGTTGTCCTGGTAGTTGATGAAAACCTGGGTGCTGTTGGTATCCGGGCCGGCTTTGGCAAAGGCCAGAGTGCCAGGTGCGAGAGCAAAGTAGCTGGGGTCGTCCTTAAAGTTGTTGTTTTGATACTCCGGATAGGGGGATCGCCAATTGATGCCAAACTGGCACACGAAGTTGGGAACGACTCGGAAGACCGGGGTGAAGTCATAAAAGCCCTTTTGCACCAGCTCGGTGAAGCGAGCACAGGCGTTGGGCGCGGCCTGGGGATACAATTCCATCAGGATGTTTCCCTGAGTTGTGACGAAACGAACCCGGGTCACCTGGGTCAGTAATGGCGCTCGAGCTTTGAACTGAGGCAGGGGCGCCAGATAGGTTGAAACGGGCTGAGCCCAGGTCGCGATTGTCAGCAGTAGCGCGAAAACGACGGCCCTCATTTCAGGATTTCAGCTTTGACAATGTGATCCGGCTTGGTGGGCAGTTTTTTGATGAACCCCTCGGTATCGGTCCACAGAGCACCCTGGTCGCCAGCCTCTGGAACTTGCTTGAACTTGGTGGTTTGTTCGTAGCCCTTCACGACCTTGGCGAAGCTGGTAAAGCCCTGGCTGACCAGCCCGCTATTGTCGCCGTAGTTGATGAAGACCTGGGTGCTGTTGGTATCGGGTCCCGCTTTGGCGAAGGCCAGAGTTCCCTCGTCAAGACGAAAATAGCTCGGATCATCCGGGAACATCTTGTCCTTCCACTCGACCATGCCCGGCTTGGAATTGATGCCGAATTGGCAGACAAACCCGGGCTCCACGCGGAAGATGGGAGTGTTGTCGTAGAAGCCTGCCTTGATCAATTCGATAAAGCGCTTGGAGGCACCAGGAGCGGCTTCAGGGTAGATTTCGATCAAGAGGTCTCCCTGGCTGGTGGTGAATTTGGCCTTGACCATCTTGGTCAATTTCGGGGCTTTCACGCCCGGCAGCGGCTCAAGTTTGACCTTGCCCTTGATCGGGGTTGTGGCGACCGGGGTCTCACTGGCGGACGGCGTTGCGCTCGGGGTGGGGGAGGAAGGCACGGAAGTCGATTCGGGCACCGAAGGGGTATTGGGAGCGATGGGGGGGGTATTCCCGGCTGGAGGCGGACTCTGGCAACCGGCCAATATCAAAGATCCAAAAACGAGCATATGTGCGAGTTTCAAGCGTTTCTACCTCCAGATTAGGTGGCCCGAGCTTCCCGACCCGAGGGCCTAACCCTGCAAAATCGAACGGACCGTATCCCTGGCGATCAGCAATTCCTCATTGGTGGGAATGACATAAACCGGCAGGCGGCAGCCCGGGCGGCTGATGGGCCCGGTTTGTTCACCGGTCAGTGCCTCATTGGCTTCCGGGTCCAGTTCCACCCCGAACCATTCCAACCCTTGACAGACCTCGGCTCGGACCTCGGCCGCGTTCTGACCGATACCACCTGTGAAGACAATGGCCTCCGCTCCACCCATTTCAGCCAGGTAAGCGCCGATGTAGCGCCGGACTCGTTGGCAAAACATGTCGATGGCCAGACTGGCCCGTCGGTCCTGATTTTCCCGCCGTTCCAGCAAAAGGTCTCGCATATCGCCGGTCAGACCCGAGATTCCCAGCAGGCCCGATTGCTTGTTGAGCAGGCTGTCCATTTCATGGATGCTCAGGCCCTCGTTCTGCATTAGAATTTCCACCACCGAGGGGTCAAGGTCTCCGCAGCGGGTGCCCATGAGCAGCCCTTCGACCGGGGTCATTCCCATCGACGTGTTGATCGAATTCCCATTTTTGATGGCGCAGGCCGAGCAGCCGTTGCCCAGGTGCAAGGAGATAATATTGACGTTCTCCTTGGGAATGCCCAACTGGGTTCGGTAACGGTAGGCGATGTAGCGATGCGAGGTGCCGTGGAACCCGTAGCGCCGAATCTGGTGCCGGCGGTACATCGAGTAGGGTACGCCATAAAGGTAGGCAGCGGCCGGCATGGTGGTGTGGAAGGCGGTGTCGAAGACCACCACATGGGGCATAGACGCCCCCAGCAGCTCCTGGGTGGCGCGGATTCCTTTCAGGTTGGCCGGGTTGTGCAGGGGGGCAAGGGGAATGCAATCTTCGATCTGGCGGAGCACCTCCGGACTGAGGGCCACCGATTTTTTGAATTTCTCACCGCCGTGGACCACGCGGTGTCCCACGCCGGCGATATCCCCCTGCGATCCGAGCAGCTTGCTGTCATTAAGAAACCAGTTCAGGACGCGGTCCACCGCCTGACGATGATCGCGGATGGGTGCCGCTTCTTTCAGGGGAGCCTGTCCGGTGGCCTGAAAGTTGATCAGGGCCTGGCCGCCGATGCGTTCGACGATCCCCCGCGCCAGGCAGCGGTCGGAATCCGCCTCAATGCGCTCCAGGCTGGTTTCGATCAGTTGAAATTTCAGGCTGGACGAGCCGCTGTTGACGACCAGAATATTCATGGGCTTGGCCATGCGGCAACAAGATGGAAACAACCTTTCTTGTTTCGTTTACATTTTTAGCAGTCTTGTGACATGCGAGCCCTTCGACCAGCCTTCCAGACGCCTAATATGAACTCAAGAGCAACTGAAAGATGAGGGTAAGAAAAATGGGTGGAGTCAATAAGGTCAACACGAACCAGGCTGCTGGAACTTCGATCAGCATCGCTATGTCCCTGACCAACGGCCTGGGTGGGATTCCCGGCGGTGGAGCCCAGGCCTACGCTGGCCCCAACGGTGCTTTCGCCTCGGCCGGAGCAGGCGGACTCGGTTCCTTCGCCCAGGCCGGCGCGGCCGGACCCAACGGTAATGCCCTGGCTGGCAACTTCGGCGGGCCGCAGAACGCTTTCCAGGCCGGCTTCCAACAGGGCCAGATGGCTCACAAAATGAAAAAGTTGATGCGCAAGATGCACCGCCTGATGGCCCAGATGGGCGGCGGGATGCCGGGGATGCCCGGAATGGGTGGCTTTAACGGGCCCGGTGGGGCCTTCGCCAGCGCAGGCCCTGGCGGTGCCTTCGCCTCGGCTGGCAACTTCGGTTTCGCCGGACCGCGCCCGCTGTTCTAGACTTCTCGCAGCGAGGGATCAAAGGAGCTGAATGATTCGGCTCCTTTTTGCATTTGCGGCCGGGCCCTGGCGGGATTCCTTTTTGGAGTGAAGCATTGGCTCTGCATCCTGGCCAGTCTAGCCTTCATTTCTGCCATGATGCGTTTCATAACGCCCACTCCAGGAGTGGGAGATGAGTTGCTCGGACGTTCCGCTGCGACCTGGACGCTTTGCAAGGCAATCTCATCCTACCGAAACTCTGCACCTGGAGCCGAGAAGTCCTGATTTCTTCGGTGCGACGACAAGCGAAGCCCCTTTCGCTGGTCTGGCTGAATGGCATCCCCGCGAACCAGACTGAGATTTGTCCGTCGCTACTGGACGCCAGGAAGACTACCAGGGGTATGTGACCATCCAAGCCCAACAAAAAAGGGCCGAGATTGCTCTCGGCCCTTTTTAGAGGGGTCTGCTGGACTAGAACAGCATCGGTCCGGCTTGGGCGAAGGCGCCGCCAGCCGAGGCGAACGCGCCGCCACCGGGGAAGCCACCGCCGAATGCGCCCGGTCCACCGAAGCCTCCAGCGAAGCCCGGGCCACCGAAGCCGCCAGGCATGCCGCCGCCCATCTGGTGCATCAAGCGGTGCATTTTGCGCATCAATTTTTTCATTTTGGCAGCCATCTGGCCCTGCTGGAAACCTGCCTGGAAGGCGTTCTGGGGGCCACCCTGGCCGGGGAAGCCGGGGCCACCGAAGTTGCCGGCCAGAGCGTTGCCGTTGGGGCAGCCGCAGCCCGCGTTGGCGAACGAGCCCAGGCCGCCGGGGCCGCCAGCCGAGGCGAACGCGCCATTGGGTCCGGCAAAGGCTTCAGCTCCGCCGGGGAATCCGCCCAGGCCGCTGGTCAGGGACAGTGCAATGCTGGTGGACGCGCCAGCCTGCGGGTTCTGATTAACTTTATTAACTCCACCCATGATAAGGTCCTCACTTTCAGAATGTCTTAACAAGATAGTATCGGTCCGGGCCTAGGGCGTCCAGCATCCAAATGTGGACATGTTGTAAAATTTGTAACATCTTCGCGCGGGTACGTTGACGTTCTGTTGCAAGGCCCCTCAGGTGGCTCGGGCGAAAGGCCGGCTATGCAGGACCTGCTCGCCAAGTTTTCCAGTCAGCTGCTCACCAACCCTTATCCGGCCTACCATGTGATCCGTAAGTTGGACCCGGTGCACTGGAGCGATAGCTGGCAGTCATGGTTTGTGTCACGCTATGAAGATGTGGCCTCACTGATCAAGGACCAGCGGCTCTCGGTGTCTCAGGTGGGAAAGTTTTCCAGCCGCCTGGCGGGCGAGGAACCTCTGGAGGAGGCGCGGGAGCAACTGAAGGTGGTTGAAGGCTGGCTCTCGAGCTTTCTACTCTTTACCGATCCCCCCGCCCACACCCGCCTGCGCGGCTTGATTAGCAAGGCCTTCACTCCGCGAAGCGTGGAGCTGCAAGGGCCTGTTGTCCAGGAGCGAGTGGACCGGCTGCTGGCTCCATTTCAAAGCGGGCAGGTGGTGGACCTGATGGAGCATCTGGCCATCCCGCTTCCGGTTATGACCATCGCCGATTTCCTGGGCAGTCGACCTCAGGATTTCCGCGAACTGGCCGGTTGGAGTCATGATCTTGCCAGTTTTTTGGGGAATGATGAGCTGACTCCGGCCTCGGTGGCTCGCAGTCTTCAGAGCTTGCAGGGAATGGCCAGCTACTTCCAGGTGTTGATGGAGGAGCGGCGGCTTGAGCCCCAGGACGATCTGATGTCCCGCTTGTTGCAGGCCCAGCACGAGGGCTCGACTCTAAAAGAATCCGAAATTCTCTCGATGTGCATCCTGCTTTTCGGGGCTGGCCACGACACCACCACCAACTTGATCGCCAATGGGTTACTGGCTTTACTGC
Source organism: bacterium (assembly GCA_018266105.1). GTDB lineage: Bacteria > Vulcanimicrobiota > Xenobia > Xenobiales > JADMJV01 > JADMJV01. Next base: position 27,753 of record JAFEBA010000114.1, read on the forward strand.
AGCATCCCAGCGAAGCGGCCAGGTTGGTGCGAGAGCCGGAATTGCTGGAGCGAGTGGTTGAGGAGGTACTTCGCTATGACAGCCCATCCTTGATTGCGGTGCGCTCTGTAGTCGAGGAGGTCGAGATCGGGGGCAAGACCTTATTGCCGGGCGACAGCGTCAATCTCTGTTTGGGGGCGGCCAATCGCGATCCAGCCCAGTTTCCCGAACCTGACCGCTTCAATATTCTCAGGGAACACAGCCATCACATCCCCTTTGGAAAGGGGATCCACTTTTGCGTGGGCTCCTTCCTGGCTCGACTGGAGGCTCGCACCGTCTTTGCCTCACTGCTGCGGCGCTGGCCCAACAGCCGCCTGGCCAGGCCGGTCGAACGAATTCCCACCCTGGCGTTTCGTCGACTCAAGCATCTACACGTGGAGTTACTGGCATGATTCGAATGGCCCGAGCCGCTGACGTACCTGCTCTGAGAGAACTGGCAGAACTTTGCATCGTGTCCGGTATTCCGGCTTCTCGAGAAGCCTCCCCGGAGGAGGTACGCGCTTACGCTGCGTCTGCCTACCAGGATATGGAGCAGATGCTCCGCCAGAAAGGCTTTGTGATTCTGGTGGAGGAGCAGAACAAGGAGATTACCGGCTATTTAATGCTGGATTTCGAGCATGTCGAGGCATCCACGGGCGAGAAGCAGTGCTTCATCGTGGACCTGGCTGTGCATCCCGGCAAGCGCGGCCACTTCGCGACTCATCGCCTGATTAAAAAAGCCTCCGCTCTGGCCCGGGCTCGGGGGCTCAAGTATCTGGTGGGCATGGTCTCCAGCAGCAATGATCGGACCTTGCAGCTCGGGCTCAAAGGCCTCGATTTTCAGGTCGAGCGTGTGCAGGTGATGCGCCGCACTGATATCGATTAGCGGCGTCGGGGCGAGAGTGTGTTCACCACCTCGCTGGCCTCACAAAGCAGGTCTTCGATGGTATTCAAGCGCTCTTCGCTGGCGCTATCGACGAAATCCCAGAGCTGTTGGCTGGCCTCGTTGAGAAGTTCCAGGGCCTGCTGAGTGCGCTGCTTCACCTCCAGGCTGTCCCGCGAACGCGACATCTGGCCTTCGGTGGAGGTGACCAGTTTTTCCAGGGCCTCCAAGGATTCTTCCAGCTTCTCTGAGTTCTGGCTGCCGCTCAAATAGGACTCGGCTTGCTGGAGAATGGTCGAGAGCAGGGCGGGCATGGGGCGTTGATCGGAAGCTGCCCCGCCCGAGAGGCCCTCAGTGCTGACCAGGTTGACTACGCCTTCGTCAGGCGAGAGGACGGCCGCGAACATGGCCAGGTTCTCGGCGGCCGAGAAGAGGGCCTCACGCTGGCTGACGAGCAAATCCACGTCTCCGGCCATGGTTGTCTGGCGCATCTCCTGGAGGACTTTGAACAGTTCTTCGGCCGCCTGGTTCAGAGAGGGATCGGTGTCGGTCGGCAGTTGACCCCGAAGCCAGTCTTCGCACTGGTCCATGGTATCGGCCAGTTCTTCAGCCGGGATCAGTTGTCCGAGATAGCGGTCCATGGCCGCATTGACCAGGTTGACCACGGGGAAGGGGGTGGGGCCCATTGAAAGATGGGATTCCACCGTTTCAGCCAGAGTCTGATCCAGGTCCTGGCTGAACTGTACCATCTGGGAGATCCAGTGCCCGAGTTCATCTTTGCTGGCTTCACCGGCCTGCACCGCCTCCACAACTTCATGGCAGGTATCCATGAGTCGCTCGACGTGAGCGTTCATCCGGTCTTGGACGGCCGGATCTTCAAATTCGTCAATGAAGCTGCGTAAGTCTTGCTCGAAGTGGGGCATGGCCTGGACCAACCCTACGGTCATGGCACCGGGCGCTCGGCCGTCCTGCCACGCGCGCAGATGAACCAGCAGGCGGTTCAGATAAAGATGGGAGGTGTCGCCGTCTTCGATCAGCTCTTGATGAGCCGATTGGGCCTTGCGGATGGAGACGATCGAGCGATGCAGGTGCTCGCTGGCCTCGCCCCAGGCGCTACCCGGAGCCTGGTTGGCCAGGCCCTGGAGTTGCTCGAAGCTGAGCTTGAGGTTGCGCAGTCCGTCCTGGAACTGTTCCACCATTTCCTGGGTAAACTCGGGATTGTTGGGGGCATGCTCGCTGAAGGTACTGAGCTGCTGATCGGTGGCGGGCAAGGCTTGCTTAAGAAGTTCGGCCAGGGCCTCCCGCTGCTCTTCGCCCTGAGCGATTTTACGCGATAGTTCGAGGATGGAATCACTGATGGTCTGCGACATGCGGGAGAGTTTGTCTCCTTGCCTCGAAAACCTCCATGACCAGGGCCGTCTAGCTGACTGCCCGATTGCCGGTGGGGCGGGGAATCTCCATCTCTACCCCAAGGCCGGGGGCCAGCACCACGGGCAGGCTGTCGGAGCAGCGAGAGGCGCTGGCCATGGCCAGTTCCGCTCGAGAGATCAGACGCATCACGTTTTCGGCTCGGTCCGGATAGGAGCACAGGCCGATATGCGCGGTCACATAGTAGCGAGTTAAGAGTTCGGATTCTCTGGACTGCTGACAGATGCGCTCGGCTGCGAACATGCCGGCCATGGCGTCTGTTTCGGGCATCAGCACGGCGAAGGTATTCTCTCCCAGGCGTGCCACAACGTCCGTCTCGCGCACGCAAATTTGCAAAATTTCTGCGAAGAGAACCTCGAGCTGATTGCCCAGTTCGTGGCCGTGATGATTACGTACCTGTTCCAGGCCCTGTAAATTGATGGCCAATAAGGACAGGGGTCTTTGGTAGCGACGGGCTCGAGTCAGTTCGTCTTGACAGCGCTGATAAAGATGGTTGCGTGAATAGACCTCGGTGACCGGGTCCAGAATGGCCAGATGGTAAAGTCGCGAGGTGTTGATGGCGTGTGCCGCCTGGCTGGCCAGCTTCATTCCGGCCTGGATGTGTTCAGGTTCGAACTGCCGGCTTCGGGCCTTGTTGGTGATATTGATTACGCCCAGGGCCAGTCCGTCCACATGTAAAGGCAGGCAAACGATCGAGGCGACCTGGGATAGTTCGGGCTCCAGAAAAACGGGTTCGCGGTCGACCTGGTTGACGATCATCGGCTGCAGGGTCTGTGCCACTTTGCCGGCCACGCCTTCCCCCAGTTTCAAGCGTCGGCAGGTCTGTTCGCCGCGTCGAATTCGCTCCTGAATCTCGGGGTCGAGTCCAAAAGTGGCCCTTACGACCAGTTCTCCGGCGGCTTCGTCGAGCAGCATGAGCGAGCCTTTCTCGCCGCCCAGGGTTGTGACGGTGGTGGCCAGCAATTTCTCCAACTGATTGTAACGATCTTCCAGTCGACTGAGCACCTGGGCCCAGTCGTCCATCAGGTTGAGCAGGCGCGTCTGTTGGTGCAGTTGTTGGCGCTGCCGATGCAGGGCTCGGCGGGTGTGGTCCAGGTTGGAGCGCATGCGCAGACTGCACAATGCCTGGGAGGCTCTCTCGCCCAGGCGTTCCAGGAATTCCAGGACCAGGGGTTCGTCCGGTTGGCGCTGCAGAGTCACCACGGCGATGGGAGCATTGAGGCAGCGCAAGCGCAGGGCTGCGACCGACTGGACGGCGGACCCCAGGGAAAGCGTGACGGCTTTGCCGTCGATGACAAAACCCGGGCCCGCAGCCAGCAAGGAGCGGGCCGGGGTGGGGGAGACTTCCGGAGCTTCAATGCGCCCGTAGCAAACGACCAGTGGGGCCAGCGCGGGTTCTTCCAGCCCTACGTATAGAAGGCTTGCCTCGCCACAGCGTTGGCTCAGACTGCCAAGCAGCAGCCGGGCGAATTCTTCTTCGCTCTCGGCCTGGAAGAGTTGGCGAGTAATTTGGTCCAGCAATCGCTGTTGGTACTCGTGTGCAACCAGATCGGCAAAGCGAGCCGAAACCAGGTCTAGCGCCTCGTCTTCAAACTGCAGTATGTCCGTTATATTTTGTGCCATTGGTAGACCCCGAACTGCGAGCTTATCTCATGAAAGCCGCGAAAGCGTGAACGGTTTATTACTTTTCGGATGTTTGCCTATCGGGAGGTCTCGGGTCCGCGTGGTCTGGAGTTTGCGAGGCCCGCTCAGCCATAGGCAGCCAGACATCCTCCTGTCGCGGATGGTCCAGATGGCCTATACCCGATCTTTTCAGGGGTAAACCTGACTGTTGTGGAGGTCTTTGTGCTTATTGTTTGAGGCGCTAAGGTTGTTGATTGGAAATTTAGTCTAAATTCGAAAAAACGACTGATAAAATCGGGCAGAAAACCTTATAAACACTGAAGCAGGCCCCCCTCGAGCCGTGAGCGAACACGCCCCGACATCTTGACGGAGGACCAATCTTGTGGCCGTAACTCTGGAGAAACTCCAGCAGCACATCACCCAGAAAATGCCCAGCGCCGATGCTGATTTTATCAAGGCTCTTTCGGGGGCTCTGTTTGAAAAAGCCAGCGCCGATTTCTTAGAATCTTTCGACGCCGAAGGCATGACGGCCATGACGCTGGGAATGCTGCGCTCCTTGGAGGCGCGTAAGCGCGCTCCGCTCAGTGTGCGGCTCTTCAATCCGACTCTGGAAGGGGATGGCTGGACCTGTCCCCACACCGTGATCGAGATTATCCTGGATGACCGGCCCTTCATCGTGGATACGGTGCGAGCGGAGCTCAAGCGGGCGGGTCTGCGATTGAGCTTCCTGTTGCATCCGATTGTTCATCTGGCTCGCGATGCGGATGGAAAAATTGTTCGTAAGCTGGAGCGTTCGGGACTTTTCCGCGGAGAAGCTTTCGAGCTGTATTTTGTCGAGCGTATCGATGAAGCCCGTCAAAAGGAGGTCAAGGAGCGCCTCGAGTCGGTTCTCAATGATCTGCTGTTAGCAACCGATGACTATCAGGCCATGAAAGACCAGGCCCAGGACGTCAAGAAAACTCTGGCGACCTTGAGGGCGGCCAGTTCCGATCGCTCCCGCGCGGCCGATCTGGCCGAGTGTGAAGCTTTTATCGATTGGCTTTGCGCCAACAACTTCGTCTTTTTAGGCTACCGCGAGTACGACCTGGTGGATGAAAACGGTGAGCGCTGTCTGTTGATGCAGCCCAGCACTTGTCTGGGCATCATGCGCAATACCTCGATGAGCAACTACATGACCCCGGTTCCGCTCAGTCAGCTCTCGGATAATCTGCGCGCTCGAGTGATTTCAGGTCCCCTCCTGATTGTGACCAAGGCCAATGCCGAAGCCACTGTGCACCGTGGAGTGCGGATGGACTATATCGGTCTGAAAAAATGGGGTCCTAAAGATGATACCCAGGGAGAAATGCGCTTCCTGGGCCTGTTCACCAGTCAGGCCTTATCCACGCCGGTGCGTGAGATTCCTATCCTGAGGCGTAAACTGCAGCGAGTACTGGAGATGGACGCGGCTCTGGAAGGCAGTCACGACTTCAAGCAAATCGAATCTATCTTCAACTCCATGCCGCGTGAGGAACTGTTCTGGACCGAAGCGGCCGCGTTGCACAAAGACATCCGCGCCATTATGGAGATTCAGCGTCAGCACAAAGTGCGCGTGACCCTTCGGCCCGACCCCCTGGCTCGCGGCGTGCAGGTCATGGTGATTATGCCCCGCGACCGTTTTAATACGGACGTGCGCTATCGCATTCAGGAGCTGCTGGCTCACCGATTTCACGCTTCTCACGTGGATTATCAACTGGCTTTCGGAGAGGAAGAGGATCAGGTCCGCTTCCACTTCTTCTTTACCACCGACAACCGACTGCACGACCTGGATCTGGGTCAGTTGGAAAAAGAGGTGGCCGACCTCACCCGCACCTGGAACGACTTGTTGAGCGAGAAACTGCGCCAGGCTGTGGGCGATGTGGAGAGCGCGCGCCTGTCCAAGCTCTACGGAGAGTCTTTCGATGAGGCTTACAAGGTGGCCACTTCCTTCAACGTGGCCACCAAGGATATTTCCAATCTGGATAAGCTGTTCTCCAGTAAGGACGGCCACTTTGTGGTCGACTTTATCAATGCTCCTGAAGACCAGTTGACCGTGCCCTGCACCCAGCTGCGCATTATTCATTACGGCGCCAGCTTCCACCTGAGTGACGTGCTGCCTATTCTCGAAAATTTGGGATTGAAGGTGTTGGTGCAGAACAGCTATGCCGTGCGTTCTGCGACCAATCAGGAGGCCAATCTGGACGTGTTCCGCGTGCAGAAGAAGGCGACCGGCCAGCCGCTGGACGCTCAGGGCGACCGCGAGCGCTTCCTATCGGCTCTGGATGCCTTGCTGGAGGGTAAAGCGGAAAACGATCGCCTGAACGGATTAGTGCTTACCACCCGCCTAAGTTTGCGTCAGGTGGCCCTGCTGCGCAGCTACCTGGTGCATCTGGGGCAGATCCAGCCGGCGAACGCCCGCGACTTTCTGGTCGACTCGCTGCTGGGCAACCCCAACTGCGCACAGTTTCTCTATGAGTACTTCGAAGCGCGCTTTAAGCCCGGCCTGGAAAACCGGGAAGCGGCCATGGAAGCAACCAAAGGCAAGTTCTTTGATAGCCTGAACGCGGTGACCTCACTGGCTTTTGACCGCACCTTGCGAGACCTTTATAACTTGATGGCCGCCTCGGTGCGCACCAACTACTTCCTGGATAAGCCCTACATCAGTCACAAAGTCAGCTCTCACGAAGTCAAGAAGATGCCTGAGCCCAGGCCGCTTTTCGAAATTGTGGTGGTGGCTCCCGGTGTGGACGGTATCCATCTGCGCGGCGGCAAGGTGGCGCGCGGCGGTCTGCGCTGGTCGGATCGCCCCGACTTCAGGACCGAGGTGCTGGGTCTGATGAAGACCCAGATGACCAAGAACGCCGTGATTGTGCCCGTCGGCTCCAAAGGTGGCTTCGCCTTGAAGAACGCGCCCGCCGGCCCCGAATTGCGTACTTACGTGGTGGAGCAATACAAGACGTTCATTCGCGGATTGTTGGATCTGACCGACAACAACGTGGGGGGCAAGGTTACCCACCCCGAGGGTCTGGTGATTTACGATGAAGATGATCCGTACCTGGTGGTGGCCGCCGAC
>JAFEBA010000115.1 GCA_018266105.1 bacterium
CCGAGGCTTGCTCCAAGGAAGCCAGCAAACGTTTGATTTCCTCATCTCCCAGGCAGTCGGAGGAAAACTGCACCAGGGTTGTCCCAGATGGCAAGCGCGCGTCGGCCTCGCGCACATCGACCAGGCGGCCATTCTCATAGACCCAAATCTGACCCGCTCCCGCCCAGTTCTCGCCGATCAGGGCGTCGTACATCAAGCGTGAGTGGCGCTTGAACAGCCGGTCTTGGAAAACCGTGCGCAGGGAAAGTTCCCGCGGCACGGCCCTTCCATAGCAGTTGAAGAACTCTCGCTGCTTAGGAAACACGAGCTGGAGAAGAGCTTCCGTCTCGGGCCTGGGAACCAGGATCGGGGTCCCATCGTCCAGGTCAATGTCGCCCTCAGATTCAGCCGCGATGGCCAGCCAGCCGTGACATGTGTAAAGCTGCGCGACCTCCCCCAGATTGACCGGAAGAGTGTTGCCCGGACGCTTACACCAGTCTACCTGAGCTGGCTCCAGACTGAGCAAAACCTGCTGTCGGTAAGCCCAGAGCGTAGCCTTGCTGGCCTCGTCCCTCAGCAACCGCTTCATCCCATAACGAGCGTAAAACTGGAAGACATACTCCAACTCCAACTGCAGCAACCACAAGACCAGCATGCGCAGCAGTCGCATAAAGACTTTGTCACGTACAAAGACATTTCCGCCCAGGTCCGGCTGCAGCGAATCGCACCAGAAAACGGCCTGATAGCCATGAAAAGAACTGGGCACCACCTGCAAAACTTCGGCCACCCCGGCGGAAACAAACACCACCATGCTGCGCTGTCCACCCAGGGAAACCCAGCCGTGGCAATCGGGCTGTTCTGCGAAAACAACCTTCCCAAAACAAACCGAGGGCTCGGCCCAGGGGATGGGAGGACCCTGATTGATGAGCAGGGCCGAGTCAGCCGGGTCGAGGCGAAACCAGTCGTCCAGATTGAGGCGAGCTGGCCCATACATGCAACGCGACCTCAGGAGTTGCTCCAGTGCCTGGTGAGTTTTGGCCAGACGACCGGGTAAGAATCGCTCCCAGGAGGAGCGTTCCAACTCCAGGAGGTTCTGGCTGGAGCCGTCAATCTCTTCCACCCGCCAGTGTCGACCACGAAGCTTCAGTGCGTGGCTCCCGGTGTGAAAACCCAGACCTCCATGGGGAAGGTTGGCTGCCAGCATGAGCCCTAAACCGAGCGCCTCCAGACGTCGCGAACCACTGTCCACAGCCGAACGATTCAACATTTGGGCAACTCCCGCCAGCTCTTCAGGAGTGAAAAGCAGACCATCAAAGCGCAACGAGATGCAAGTGAGCTGACGCTCAAGATCGATCTGGGAGGCGCCGCCCAGCGTGGCCGCCCGAACCAGAGCCAGAACAAAATTCTCGGGCAGCGAAAGCTGATATTTCAGTAGCTTCCTGGAGCGCTGCTCCAGATCAATGGTAAAGACACCCCGACTATCGAGTTTGCCACCCTCGTAAAAACTGGCGATAAACTCGTCGACCGAACTGACATCCGCGACAGCCACGGCAGCCTGTTCCCATCGAGAGCTGGCGGCACCTGCGTGTTTCAGCTCCGTTTCAGCCAAATGGTTTAGGCTGCGTTCATCCCAGGGAGGCCCGTGCTCGTTCAAGAAAGCCCGAACTTATCGTATGCCCCGCTCAAATCCCAGATGCCAACCGGGAATCCCGCCCCCGAGGAATCCCAAGACGGTTCTGACGGGGGAAAGCTGGGGCGCAGGGCTGGGCATCCGATGGGCTGGCCAGCGGCATGGCCTCAGCTCCCTGCCAGGGCAAAACCTGCGGAATGACGGTGATCGCGGCGGCAACAAGCTCGCTGGCAGCCGGGTTCATCTTTGGAAATTAATGAGGATCTTGATCTTGCTCGGGTGCGTTGAAATCGTGCCAGACTTTACCCGCCAGAAACAACCCGGCCGAGGACAGGGCTGGAACTCCCCCACCGGCAGCTGCAGCCATCAGAGAAGCCCCCATGCCAATACCCAGGGCTCCCTTGGTAATTTGATGAGAATCATCGGCCTGGATGCCTTGCACAATATCCTTCACGCCCAGGCCTGCGTCGATGGCGCCATGCATCAATCCAAGGGGTCCGACCAGCTTCCCAGCCAGCGCGGCCGACTTGGTAGCCAACAGGCTTTGCGGCATGAGGTGACCGAGCGTCACGGCGCCAGCGGCCAGGCTGCGGGTTCCTACAATCAAAGAGCCGGCGCCTTCGGCTGTATGCGCCCAGTCTCGTTGCTCAATCCCCTCGCTCACGTCGCGAGCGCCCGTCTTCAGCAAGATCATGCCCAACGCGCCCGAAGCCACGCCCATGGCGGAAGCAGCCATCAGGGTCGGAGTGGAAAGACCGGAATGGGCCGCGTGCCCCAGAGCAGTGTCAACCGCGTCGGCGGCATCCGCCTTAACTCCCGCCAGTTCCGCCTTGGCATGAATCCAGTGCTCGATCCCCTCCAGACTGATATGACCCCCCAGCCAGTGATGCCCGTTTGAATCAGGCTTCTCTGGCGGTTCGGGGGGAGGGCCTTGAGGTGGGCAGGGAGGCCCTGGAGGCGGTTCCACGGGAGTAGGATCATAGGAATCATTGGCACGACCAATGTCGGCCAACATGGTTGCGATGTCATCGCGGACTGGCTCGGGGCGAGGCCCCTGAGTCGGAGTCCGGAGCTGATCCCCCCTGGGTTTGGCTTGAACGAACATGTTCAAAACCTATCCAGAATCTTTGAACGAGAGTTAGCCGGGATGTTGCCGCTCCGTCAGACCGCCGAGCGCGACTGCCATCCGGCCCAGGCCAAATGTCCGTAGCCCAAGGAGCAATGCTCACGCGTTCTGTGGAACGAAGGCGCGGCTCGAGTAACCCGCGGATATCGGACTGACTCATCGACCGATGACGGCCGGAACGACCTGACAGGTGCGAGTCTTAGCCAGGGGGCGTCCGGCCAGGCTCTTAGTGACCGAGAATCTGGAAAATTCCCTCGATCCGTCCCATCGGTGCCGAAAGCTGCACGCCCGCGAAGTCGCTCTTCAACATCTGGAAAGTTTCGCTGGCGATCTTCACACCCTCGGCGAAGCCCTCTTCTTTGGTGGTGGTCCTGCGCATGCGTTCCAGAATTTCCTCGGGCACGCTGCAGCCAGGCACTTCGTTGTTCATAAACTCGGCATTGCGATACGAAATTAGAGGCCAGATTCCACAAAGAATCGGCAGCTTGATATGCTGGATGCGAGCCACAAATTTTTCCAGGATGCGCACATCGAAGACCGGCTGGGTCACAATATAATCGGCACCGGCCTCGACTTTCCAATCCAGGCGACGAATCTCTTCGTCCAGGTTCAAAGCGCCGGGATTGCAGCCCACTCCGATGTTGAAGGCGGTCGGCTCGCCGATGGGATTCCCCGCCAGGTCCAGACCGTGGTTCAGGCGGTTGATCAAGTTGACCAGGCCGATCGCATCCACATCGAAAACGGCGGTCGCGTCTGGATAGTTGCCCAGTTTGGGCGGATCTCCTGTGATGGCAATCAGGTTACGGATTCCCAAGGCCCAGGCTCCCAGCAGATCCGACTGCAAACCAATTACGTTTCGGTCGCGGCAAGCCACGTGCAGGACCGGTTCAATGCCAACCTCCCGCTGGATGAGGGCGGTCATTGCCAGAGCTGACATACGTGCCGAAGCCCGCGGCCCATCCGGAATGTTGATGGCATCAATGCCAAAATGGTGTAACTTGCGCGCCTTCTCCAGTTCCTTCACGGGCGAGACGCCTCGGGGCGAAACCAGCTCAACCAGGGTCACGAACTGCCTGCGCATGAGCTTGTTCGAAAGGCGAGACTTTTCAGCCATGGTCGCGACCTTGACTTCGACAGGGGCCTGAATGTGCAGACTGGCCGCCTGCAGATCCATTCGTTTGGCCGGTTGGAGTGCCGAAACGGCCCGTCGGATTGCCTTGATGTGGGTCACATCGGTTCCGCAACATCCACCCACAATGGCCGCTCCAGCTTGAATGAAGCGTTTGGAATACTCCGCCATATATTCGGGCGAGGTCATATAGATGTTGCGCCCGCCAACCATGTGCGGAAGCCCGGCGTTGGGCTGAACCGAAATCGGCAAGGCCGTCAATTCTTTCAGGTCTTCCAGGGCGTCCATCATGGCTTTGGGTCCGACCGAACAATTGAGCCCGATCGCATCGGGACGATAAGGGGTCACCAAAGCGACGAACTGAGAGAGGGGCGCGCCACTCAGCAGATGACCGTCATCTCCGATGGTGACCTGTACGACAATGGGAAAATCTTCTTTGACCTCACGCACCGCCTTGATGGCCTGTTCCAACTCGGGGAGCAAAGAGAACGTTTCCAGGATGATCAGATCGGCTCCGCCCTCGACCAGACCTTCAATCTGTTCCCTAAAAGCGGCCCGCGCTTCGTCCAACGAGACCTTGCCCAAAGGCTCGATCTGAACTCCCAGCGGTCCGACCGAACCGGCCACCAGAGCCTTGTCGGCGGCCGCCGACACAGCCACTTTGGCACCGGCCAGGTTGACCTCACGCACTCGTTTTTCCAACCCGTGGGCGGCCAGTTTAAAGCGATTGGCGCCAAAGGTATTGGTCTCAATGACGTCCGCGCCAGCCGCCACGTATTCGCGGTGGACCTCTCGAACCAGATCAGCGTTGGTTAAGTTCAGTTCATCGAAGCAGGTGTTGATGAAGATGCCTTTGTCGTAAAGTGAGGTTCCCATGCCTCCGTCAAAGACGATGATCTCCTGCTGAAGTCGGGCCCGGAAGCTTTTTGCGCGCGTACTACTTTCCATGGGGCGCGCTTTCCCGGCTTGCAGGTTTTGACCTGCCCGGAGACAAGTGGCAGGCCATGCTGTATGCCATTCGCCACGTGACGAAGTATCACTACGACCAGTCCATTCAGGAAAATGTGATGGAAGTGCGCAAGCATCCCATTTCTAACGATCGCCAACGCTGCCTGACATTTTCTTTGCGACTCGACCCGGAAGTGCGTGTATTCCGCTATCAGGACCATCTGGGCAACGTGGTTCACCACTTCGACGTCCCCTGGTCCCACTCCGAGGTCGAAATTGTGGGAGAATCGGTGGTCGAGGTGCGCAAGCCCGAGAGCAACGGCAATTTGAGTTGGCAGCAACTCTCCAAGAAGGTGGAAAGCGAAGACTTTTACGACATGCTGGAAGCCACCGCCCTGGTCGACCTCAGCGCAAATTTTGAGGGAATCGAACCCAAGGACTTTGAGACCCCCCACGATCTGGCGGCGGCCCTGTGCAAACTGGTACGCGCTCAATTTGCCTACGAGCGCTCCAGCACTCAGGTGGATTCTTCCACCACCGTGGTCATGCGTCAGAAACGCGGCGTGAGTCAGGACTTCGCCCACGTCATGTTGAGCGTGCTACGCCAGGCACGCATCCCCTGTCGCTACATATCCGGATACCGATTTTCGCCGGAAGCCGCCGAGGTCGATACTTCTCACGCCTGGGTTGAGGCCTACGTGGCCGAATCTGGTTGGCGTGGCTACGACCCCAGTCGCGGGGTTGTCACCGACGAGACCTACATTACCAACTGCGTCGGCCGCGATTACGCTGACTGCCCACCCACCCGCGGTGTGTTCAGGGGCAATGCCCAGAGCACCCTCAAATACGCGGTGCACGTGCGCCCGGCCGAGGTGCCCGCCCGCGAGGACCAGTTCGTCCGATTTTAACAAGGTGGCCACACCTGGGCCAGCGGACTGGTCTAGAGTCAGGGGGTGAAAATTTCAGGCTCCCCTACCCCACTTCGCAATCGTAACTCTTCATCCGAGCACGCCGCTGTGCTGGACGGCATCAACTTCAACAAGTTTTCGCCCTCCAGGCACTTCACCCAGGACAACGCCGATATTCTGGGCCGGCTGGCCAGCGGCTCCTACAGCGATCCTGAAGATCAGCAGGCCCATTTTCCGGCCTCGGTTCGATTCACGTTCTTGGACTCCAAGAACAACGAGAGCCTGGGAATCCCCGTGGCCGATTCGGGCACTCAGGTCACCTTGATTGAAACCAAGAAGGCCCTGATGGTGGCCGCCCGCGGCACCACCCCTCCCTGGTCTCAGGAAAACTCGGACGACTCCGAATGGAAAGACTTCGAGACCGACATGGTGGCCGTGCCTGTCACCAATTATGACCACTCGGGCAAGGTTCACAAGGGCTTCAAAGATGGGGCAGACGGGATCTGGGATCAACTCAAACCCCATCTGCAGTCGGCCCTTGCCGCCCACAAAGCCATTCACATCTCCGGCCACAGCCTGGGCGGCGCCATCGCATTGATGCTGGCCGACAGAATGGTCTTCGAAATGGGAGAGCTTCCCCAATCGGTGGTGCGCCTGGGCGCTCCCGACACCGGTTGGAAAGAGCAGGCCCAGCACCTTGAATCGGTGGGCCTGGCTCAACGTTGCTATGACTTCAAGAACTGCACTGACCCCGTGCCCAACATTCTCAAGGGCAGCGTTGAGGCAGGTAAGGAAATCTACTTCAATCGCAATGGCGAGGCCGACATCAGCGGCCAGTCCCACGCCCTGGACAAGACCCTGGGGGCAGGCCAGGATGTTTATCACGGTCACCCCGATCCCACCCATCGCCATCACTGCCTGGCCTACAACGCATTGATCAGCGATAGCAAAAACGCGGCTGTCCTTCATCAGGTAGACAACTAACTCAACTACCCCGGCCGTGAAGCTTCGAGCCTATACTCCCACCGACGGTCAGGCGGTCTGGCAGATCCTGGAGCCCATCATCAGGGCGGGTGAAACCTACGCCCTGGACCGAGATCTCAGCCGTCAGCAAGCCCTGGATTACTGGCTGCAGCATGAAGCCTGGGTGGCCGAGCTGGACGACCAGGTGGCCGGAACCTACTACCTGAGGCGCAATCAGGCCGGAGGGGGAAGCCATGTATGCAACTGCGGCTATGCGACCTCCACCCGATTTCAGGGTCGGGGGGTGGCCCAAAAGATGTGCCTGCACTCAATGCAAATGGCCCGGGAGCGAGGCTTCCGGGCCATGCAGTTTAACTTTGTGGTAGCTTCCAACCAGGGAGCTCTCTATCTGTGGCGGAAACTGGGCTTTCAAGAGGTTGGCCGCCTGCCCCAGGCTTTCGCCCATCCAGACCTGGGACTGCAGGATGCCCTGGTGCTGCACCAGTTTCTTTAGGGCTCCCCTTCTACTCCGCCAGGATAGACGATCCCCTTGATCGACTCATAGTGGGGAGGTTTGATTGAATACATGCCCTCGTGCTTGTGGTTGCACTTCAAGTCACACTTGTAACCGTACTGGCTGACGCTGTAGCCAGTGCTATAGGTTTCTTTGCCAGCGTTGGGACAGGTCGGCAGGTGGTCGATATAGCCCGGCACCAGTTCAGCCAGGTTCTTCGGATAAGTGGTGTGGTCAGCCCGATAAGCCTCCAGGGCGCCACCAAGGTGAATCAGGTTGTAGTCGCAGGTATCCCCGCCTGAGCGGCTGCCCAGCGTATACTCCTTGTGTTGGGCCGCCAAATAGTCTTTGCGCTGCTGGCGAGCCTGGTTTTGCTCTCGCAGCCGCCCGGACTGATCCTGCCCGGCCAGGGGGGTGGCGGCCGTTTCAGGAGAGCGGTGCGGAGTTTGTAGCAGAACCCAACTGAGCACGGACAGTGCCAGCAAACTCAACACCAGCGCTGGACGCATCCGACTGTTGATGAGGGGACGAAAGATCGACATGATGGATAGGGTTCTCCTTTACTTCATTTCCGACTGACTGAGAGGAGTATGGGCCGGTTCGCAACGTGATTCTGTGACAGCCGTTACACTTCCGCCAAAATCCATTCGGCCACCGCCAGGCTGGTCAGCCAGGACAACCAGGGTGTGAACGGATAGATGGCGTTGAACTCATACCCCATACGCTGTAGCTGATAGAGGTAGAGGCGCAGTACTACCGCGCCAAAAGTCAGGGCGTAGGAACGCACCATCCAGCGACGGTGAGCCGCAAACTTGCGTTGCCGAGCCGTCTTCAGAGAGAGCCAGGCCGTCACCAGCCAGAGCACGTCCACCGTCAGAAAGGCCAACCGGGCCGAGACGCCACCTTCGGCCATCAAAGCCATGGGCATTCCAGTCAGTGCGCCCAAAATCAGGCAGAGAAAGTAAAGCCAGCCCGCCCGACGATGCCAGAGGTTTCGACCGACGGGTGAGGAGGCCTGAGAGCGAGGAGTCGGCTTCTCAGGCCGAAGCAGCAGAAACTGCCAGGGTCCGATCAGCAGGGCCAGCACGGAAGTCAACCCGTGGGTGACCACCATGGTGTGGTAGTAGGTATACTTGGGCCGAAAGACGGCGTCGTAGTGAGCGGGGTCGCCCAGCACATAGACCAGCGAACCATAGCCAACCACCAATCCCAACAGGGTCATACAGAGCCAGCCGAGTTTGCGCATCCCGTTCACCTTCTTGACTACGTCGCGGAATCCGGGCCGGTTTATCCATTTTCGAGGAACTCTTTTTGTAAGGCAGAATGAGCGGCCATGCGTTGGCCTTGGGGAATGAGCGGTTATCAATGGACGGTGGTGTTTGCCGCCTGGCTGGGCTGGGGGTTCGACATCATCGACGCCTTGCTTTTCAACTACGTCGCCGCCAACTGCATACCCACACTGCTGGGACTGGAGTTAGGCTCCGAGGCGGCCGCCATGGCGACCAAACAATGGGTGGCCGCAATGGCCTCGGTGCTGCTGATCGGCTGGGCCGTAGGCGGAATCTTTTTCGGCTGGCTGGCCGATAAGATCGGCCGCTCACGCACCTTGCTGCTAACCATTGTGCTTTATTCCCTGGGCACGGCCCTGTGCGCGGCCGCTCCCAATGTTCAGTTTCTGGTCTTCTGTCGTATCCTATCCAGCCTGGGCATCGGCGGAGAGTGGGCGGCCGGGGCCTCCATGGTCTCGGAAGTCGTGCCTGCCCACAAACGCGCCAACGCTGGCGCTCTGCTCTATACCTCGGCTCCCTTCGGGCTGGTCTGTGCCGCCCTGATCAACAAGTTGGTAACCGGCTACTGGCTGCCGGATCATCCTGAATACTCCTGGCGCGTGGTTTTCTTATTTGGTCTGTTGCCCGCCCTGGCCGCTGCCGCCATGCGCATGGTCTTGAAAGAACCCGAGGCCTTCAAGCAAGAAGGCGACCACAATCCTCGCCTCAGCGAACTATTCAGCCCTCAGCTCTTCCCGATCACGCGTAGCGGCTTTCTGATGGCCGTGACCGCCCTGGTCAGCTGGTGGACTCTGAGCACCTTCCAGGCACCACTTTCCGGAGCGCTGGCCAAACAGGAGGCCCTGGCGCTGGGACTGGGGGCCAAACAGGCGGCCGCCCTGACCACGAGCTGGCAACTGATTGCTACAGTCTGCTTCAGCCTGGGTGGAGGCATCGGCACCCTGCTGACCGTGCCTTTTGCCAACCGCTTCGGGCGAAAAACCATGTTTGCCGTCTACTATTCCGGCTCGGCTCTGGCCATCATGGCTACCTTCGGTCTGCCCCTGGCGCCCATCTGGCGCATTTATATGCAATTTTTTCTTGGCTTGACCGTGTTCGGCGTCTTCGGTAGCTTCACTTACTATTTGCCCGAACTCTTTCCCACTCGTTTGCGGGCCACCGGTTCCGGTTTTTGCTACAACGTGGGCCGGGTGATCACAGCCTTCGGACCTTACCTGGTGAGCACCGTCTCCAAAGGCGGCGTGGAGAAGATGGAAAGCACACTGTTCTGGGTCTTCCTGGTGCCATTTTTCGGTGTCTGCGCCCTGCCCTGGGTGATCGAGACAAATGTGCCCCGGGCCGTACTCGACCCCGATTAGGAGCGGTCTGGGGGGACTCAGGGCTGGCTCTCGAACAGGGCGGGATGCTCGAGTTTATCCCCGATCGACCCGCCTTCAGCAACGATCAACATTCGACCGTCGACGTCGTCGTACGCATCAACCCGCCGGCCGCGCCCCAACGAAGCCAGCGTGAGCGGGTGCCGCTCAATCTGGCCCTGGTGATTGACCGCTCTGGCTCCATGCAGGGCGAGAAAATGGACCTTACGCGCAAGGCCGCCGCGCTGGCCATCAAATCTCTGAGTGAGGTCGACCGGATCAGTCTGGTCACCTTCGCTAGCGAGGTGGAAACAGTGGTCGCCTCTACACCGGTGGTGGACAAACAACGCCTGGTGCAGCGAATCGAGAAGATCCAGGCCTACGGATCAACCGCACTGTTTCCGGGTTGGCAGGCAGGGGCCGACCAGGCCAACTTTGCCCTGCGCAAAGGTATTCTCAACCGGCTGATCCTGCTGACCGACGGTCAGGCCAATCTGGGGCAAACCAACCCCGATCCAATCTGCAGCGAAGTGCACAGATGGTATCAGAAGGGGCTACAGACAACCACCATGGGTTTCGGCCGGGACTACCAGGAGGATCTGCTGCGGGCCATGGCAGGCAGTGGTGGCGGCAACCACTTTTTTGTGGAAACTCCCGAACAACTGGTCCGATACGTTGAGCTGGAACTGGACGGACTGGCGGCCACGGTAGGCACCCAGGTCCGCCTCAAGTTGGAGGGCCTCAGCTTTGAGCCGCTGGGCGAAGTTCAGGGGAGCGCCGAGGACGGCTACCGCCTGGCCGACCTCACGGTGGACTTTCCCCTTGAGCTACTTTTCCGCGTCACTGTTCCGCCGGGCGGCGAGCCCGATTCGGGCCTCACCGCCACTCTGGAGTATCTGGCTACGGGCTCGGGCGAGCTGGAGCGCATCCGGGTCCCTTTCGCCCTGCCTCGCGTGAGCGCTGCCGAGAGAGCGCAAATGCCCCTTAACCCGGACGTCGACCGCAAGCTCCAGCAAGCCATGGCCGCCATGGCGCGCGAAGAAGCCAGCCGGGCCATGAAGAAGGGGGACCAGGCGGCCGCCACGCGCATTCTCAAGCAAGCTCTGCAAACCCAGAACCTACCAGAGGCCGACCGGGCCCAGCTCAGTCAGTTGCAGAAGACGGTAGAACTAGGTGACGCCAACGCCACCCAAAAGATGTTTTCCGCCCAAAGCTACGCTTACTCGCGTGGCAGCGTGGTGCTTGGCGCGGTCGAAGATCAGCTGCTGGAAGGATGGCTGGCTGGAGAGGCGGTCCCCATCCAATACGCCCCCTTCATGAGAGAAGGGCCGCCCGCCACTCCCGAACTCTCGCGCCTGCAGGGGATGCTGGCGGGGTTGCTGGCCGGAGCCGGGCCCGATAGTCAGGCCGGAGTGCTCAGCCTGGCAACTTTGAGGCTGGTGAATGGAGCCAACCGCTTTTTGCCCTGGATTGGCTCCTTCTGTAAAGCCCTGGCCGAGGCACCGGTGAGCCGGCCTTGGAACAGCCATCGCGAGTTCCAGTTGCGGGTCGGCGAAGGGTTCTTAACCTGTGGTGCCCGCTCCGCTGATTGTGGCTCCATGGTTCGGGTGGCCCCTCTGCTCCTGACCCGCTACAAACGGGGGGGCGCCGGATTCTGGGTGTTCCTGATCATGGGCTCGCACGTGACCCATATCGACCCGGCCGCCTCGGTTTGCAGCCTGGCCTGGGCACGATTACTCTGGGAACTGGCCTGCCTGAGCTCTCCGCCGCCCGGCTCCTTCTACTGGGAGCGCTTCGCCGATACCCTCAGGCAGTGCCAGCGCGACACCCCGTGCAACGCCTCGGCTCCGCGCTACGACGGTTGGCACGGCACTCCCCTGGACTTCTTGAGCACGGCCCTGGAGGAAGCCCGCTCCAATGGCCGCAGCTTCGAGGAAGCCCGAGCCGATTGGGCGGCCGGACCCCAGGCCCTGGAAGCAAGCGCCACCGCTCTCTACCTGCTGGAGTGCCACGGCCATCAACCCCCTCTGGCCATGCGTCTGGCCACCGCTCAGGAAGGCGACCGGGAGTGGCTGGGCGCACTGGTGGGTGGTGCCCTGGGTGCTCTGCATGGGAGCTGGCAGTTGACGGATGAGGCCAGCGCCGCATGGTCCGACTTCAGCGCTCGCCTTTGAGTCGGCGCATCGTCATCACGGGCACCACCCGAGGCCTGGGCCAGGCCCTGGCTGAAGAACTGCGCCAACGAGGCCACCTGGTTGCCGGCTGCGGCACCAGCGCAGCACCGCCCGAGCAGGTGGATGTGGCCGATCCCAATCAGGTAGAGCAATGGGCTCGCGCAGTGCTGGCCAAATGGCAGGCACCACCCGATCTTCTGATCAACAGCGCCGGCATCACAACCGACCCCGATCCCATCTGGGCTCAGCCACCCGAGGCCCTGGCCCGGGTGCTGCGCGTCAACGTGGCCGGAGTGCACAATGTGCTGCGAGCCTTTCTGCCCGCAATGGTGGAGCTCCAGCAGGGTGTGATCATCAACATCAGTTCAGACTGGGGGCGTAGCGGGGCTCCCATGGTCGCTCCCTATTGCACCAGCAAATGGGCGGTGGAAGGATTGACCGCCTGCCTGGCCCTGGAGCTCCCAACCGGAATGGCGGCTGTGTCCCTGGATCCGGGCACCATCAACACCGACATGCTGCGCTTCACCTTCGGCCCTGGCGCGGAGGAATACCCGAGCCCTGAGAGTTGGCGGGCTCGGGCCGCCGATTTCGTGCTCTCGCTTGGGCCGCAACACAACGGGCAAGCTTTGACCATTTGGAGCTGAGTTCACAAAACGGCAACACGAATAAAACAAAAACAAAATTTCTCAGCCAATGGATTTTATCGCCCTTCATCCTGGCCGAGCTAAGCTCATGACATAGACCGCGCAATCGGCATAACAGGAGGCTTCACGCACATGGCTTTTGGTTCATTGGTCGCAAACATTACTGATAATAGCTACTTCGCCGGAGGAACTCACCGCGTCACAGCCCCAGGTTTCTTTGGGATCCCAATGACGAAAAACGTCACCGACCTGGACGACACCAACACCTGCGCCGGTCTCACCCAGGACTCCAACCGCGACGGTCACTATACCGCTGGAGTCGATAAAGTCTTTGCAATGGATCTCAATCACGACGGCAAGATCACCCGCAGTGACCTGACCGGTACGAAAGATCGCTTCCAAGCCATGGGCGGTAACTTCGACTTCAATCACGACGGCCGGACCTCATTTGACGAGATCATCAGAGGCTCTGCCTACAAGAAAGAAATGGGCAAGAAAGACCTCAATCACGACGGACGCATCGACGCCAATGAGTTCGACCAGGCTGGCGGCCGGGTGCTCATCGACCGCAACCGCGACGGCCAGTTGACCCCCAACGAATCCTACAGTCCCTTCCACTTTCCGGCGGCCGGATTTGGCAGCGGCCACCTGAACTTTATCGACCCTATGCGCCACGAGATTTCCACCTCACGCAACTACAGCCCCTGGTCTGGCGGTCCTTTTGGCGGCGGTTTCGGCGGCTTCCCGGGTGGTGGCTTCCCCGGGCAGTTCCCGGGCGGCTACGGCGGCGGCTTTCCGGGAGGCGGTTTTCCCGGCCAAATGCCGGGCGGCTTCGGTGGAGGCTACCCCATGATGCCGGGAATGCCTGGCGGCTGCTTCTAGGCCAGCGCCAGGAGTTTATCAACCCGGGGGTCAACCCTCGGGTTGATTTCATTTGGAGGCAATGCCCGTGAGTTCTGAGATTCAGCATCTTCCGCCGGGAGTCGTAGCCTATCTGGATGCCTTGGGACGCAAAGGCTCGGACCCCCGCGCTCTGCATCCCGACTTCCTGGCCCACCTGGAGATGGTGGAAGAATGGCTCAGCAATCTCTCCGATTACACGATCGACGAACTGGAGTCGGACCTGTTCGCCAACGTAGGCGCCATGCTCGAGGCCACCCGCGCCACCGCCGAAGAAGTTCATTGGGGAGAACAGCTCCCGCTGCTGCTGCGCGACCTCTATCCAATGTTTGCAACCATGGACCGGGTCAACAAGCGTCGAGAAATGGCCACTTATTCTGGCCAACTGGCCATTAATGACTTCATTTTGTGCGGCGCGGCCTACCTCCAAAAAAGGGCCGCCTGGTCGGCCCTCGAGCGCCGCCTAGATAAGCTGGACCACTATGTCAGCAATCTGGAAATTGGTCTTCACGAACTGGAGCATCGGATCAAGCCAGAAGTCGCTGAGGGAGTCAGAGTCGCCCTGGACGGAATGAGTGATGTACTGGAGGCTCTGACTCCAGAACAGAGCGACGAGGATCTCAAAAGCGCACTGGGTAGCCTCTCGGAGGCAGCCCAGATTGTGCAAATGCTGATCGACTGGAAACAAAAGGATCAGGAGCGTTTTCGCCAGGCCCACCAACGCTTCTTGATTCCGGCCGCAGGCCCGGCCCTGGAGTCTTTCCTTGAGTATGTGGACGCCCATCCGCGCACCGCCTGGAAAACCGTGGTGGAAGGGCTGGCTTCAGAATACTTGCCGGCCATGCGTTCAGAATGGTTGGCTATCCGAAAGCGTCTGTTCATGCAGCCCGACCAGCGCGAGACAGTCTGGGCCGAAATCGAAGCTGCCATGGACGAGCTGAAAGCCGCCCTGCACGACCTGCTCGACCCGGCCATCGGCGAGGATGAGGCCCTCAACGCTTTCGAGGAAGCCAGCGAACATCTCTCGGAACAATTCAAGAGCTTACGCTCCTTGACCATGTCTTATGCGCATCTCTACGGAAGTGAACCCGGCCTACTGCTGGAGGGCATTTTTGGGGCCCTGGGAGGCACCGTTCCGGTGGCGCGCCTGCTGGAGTTGCCGGCCCCGGAGGCAGTCAACGCACACCTTCGAGCCTACGCCCTGGACGGAAACTGGGACCATCTTTTCCGAGCCGGATTCAGTCTGCTGTTGCAGTTTCCCGCCCCTCCGCCAGATACCGAGGAAGAGCGACCGACCTGGAACTGCCCCTTCTGTAAAGCCTCCAATCAGATGGGCGAATGGAGCTGCGCTGGCTGTGGGGCGGCCGCCCCGCTCTCAGCCAGCGCTGTGGTCAAAGCAACTTAAAGTCCGCGACGTAACTGCTCGTCCAACTGTTTGAGGCGATTGGCGTCGGCCTGCATGGTCTGCCCTTCGGCTCCCAGCGCGCTCAGTTCACCCGTGTCCAGATTGATCGTGGCCTTCTTGACTCTCTCCAATAACACCAGACTCTGAGCGGTCTGGCGAAGGAGTAACTGATAGTGTTCGTGGCAGTTCGCGGGCGGACTGATGCTACGCAGCGCCTGCGAGGCTTTGCGAGTGCTCGCGATCAGCCGATCAAACCCCTCGGTTTTCCCATTCATGCCCTGCTGCAGGACCTGGGTGGCGAATGCGTTCGAATCCCCGATGGCTTCGGTTTGAGCCATGATTTTGTCAATCTTATCAAAGTAGGCCTTCACGGCCGGACTTGGACCGATCGGAGCCGTCGGTGGTGGCGGAGGAACCGCAGGCACCGCCACCGCCAGTGGAGCCGGGGGCGGAGGTGGTGGGGCGACCGGCGCAGGTGCCGGAGGAGGTGGGACCTCAGGTGGAGCCACGGGAGCGGGAGCGGGGGGTGCAGGTGCGGGCGCCACCGGGGCGGCGCCCACCTGCAACGGTTGGGACGGTGGAGCGTCCTGGCTGTTGGCACGAGCTACCGGAGCGGCCGTCGCCTGGGGCGCCACCGTGGCTGACTGTCGCCCCAACAGGAACGCAAATCCGAGCAGGCTCACTGTCAGCAAGCCCAGCATGCCAAACCAAGCGGTTCGGGGAACGCGTATATCGTTATCGGCCATTACCGCCAAAGTTCGAGCCGCCGGGGGCGCGTCCCCCTTGTGGGAAAATATTACGGTCGCCCCCCCGCGCAGGACCTATCCTGAACTGGCCGACGAGGAGGAGATGCGCGATGGTTTGCAGCGATTGGGATACAACTTTAGCCGAGCTGGAACGAAGCTTGAAGCAGGACCCGAAGGATAGCTCGGCCTGCCGGCGTCTGGCCGACGCCTATGCAGTACGAGGCCGGCTCAAGGACACGGTCTCGACCTACCTGCATCTGAGCGACATTCTGCAGGCGGGTGGAGACCTGGAAAGCGCACTGCAGATTTCAGGCCTGGTGCTCAAGCTGCAGCCTGACTCGGAGGCAGCCCGACTGCGCCGCATTCAGCTCTTCGAGAGCCGCCAGCAACTGGACCAATGCTTGAGAGCCTATCGAGAGCTGGCCCTACTCTACATCGAGCAGGGCCGAGGCATACAAGCCATCGAGCTCCTGCAGCGAGCTCGCCGGGCCTATCCTGAAAATTTAGAGATCCTCGTAGAACTGGCCGAAACCCACGTTTCGGAAGGTCATATCAGCCAGGCAATGAACCTCTTTCGCCAGGCTTCCGAGGCCTTCTTACAAAGTCAGCAGCCCGAGCGCGCAGCCCTGGCGTTACGCCGCATCAAGGTGCTCAACCCCGGAGAGATCCCGGTTCTCCTGCAACTGGGTAAGCTTTACCTCGAGCTCGAACGTCTAAGTGAATCCGAGCAGGAATTGCGCGGAGTTCTGCGCCAGTGCCTCAACCACGAGGAAGCTCTGATGTTGCTAGGACAGGTATGCCAGCGCAAAGGTCAGGGCCGGGATGCCTGCCTGGCTTTCAACCGCCTCATTTCTCTCAATCCCGATTGTTGGGAGGCTCACCATCGCCTGGCCCAGGTGATGCACGCCCAGGGCATGGCTGAAGAGGCCGTCAGTGCATACCTGGCCGCGGGCGAGGGCTATCTTTCCCAAGGGGAAAAGGACCTGGCCGTGGTTCCACTCCGTCAGTTGTTGGCGCTGGACCCGAGTCATCCGGCCGCCATCTGCCACCTGGCTAATCTGGGCGCATCCTTGCAACCCGAGCCTCAGAGTCTACCCCCGGCCCTGCCCACGGCTCCTGTGGTAGCGACCGAGCCTGCCAACCCCTCAGGCGAATTACGCCGTGAACTGAAGCGACGAACCCTTCCTGGCGAAGAAGCCAAACAGGCCCTGCTTAAGCCCAGGCCGGGCAGCCAGCCGGGACCCAAAATGGTCCTGGCCAAACCGGTGCTGATGAAAGCAGTTCCCAGCCAGGAGGCTCCCATTTTCATGCAGAGCCTGGTTGGCCAATCCGAGCTCTTGCCTGATTTCGAGGGCAGCAATGAGTGGCTGCTGGAACCGGTGTGCGACGAATTGCCCGACTTTGAGGGCAACTGCGACTGGCTGACGGCTGCTAGCCAGCAGGCGACGAGTCCTCTGGAATTGGTAAACATGGATTGGCGCGCCCCAAACCTGGGCCCGCGCCCAGCCTGCCCCACCTCAACTGGTTGGCCAGGAGCAGTGTGGAGCCAAACCGGCTTTGGGAAACTCAGCCAGGAACTTGAATTCTGGGCCCAGGTGGTTTCTGAGAATCCCCAGCTGTGGCAAGCTCGAGCCGAGTGGGCTGAGTTGTGCCTGAAAGTTGGCCTGTGCGACCAGGCCATTGCCCTCTATCGAGAGGTCGTGGCCATGGTGACTGACAATGACGAAATGCGTCACCGGCTGATCCAGGCCCTGATCTGGAACGACCAGAACCAGGAAGCCGCCGAAGCCTGCCTGGAGCTAGCCCGGCTCTACCGTAGCCGAGCGGAATATACCGAAGCGATCGAAGCTTTGCACTTGCTGTTACAGCTTGAACCTCAGCACCTCAACGCCCGCCGTCTGCTGGCAGAGTGCACGACTGGAAAAATATCCAGGAACCATTGGGAAGTTCTATCCGAACAGGCAGCACGTCAGAACAACTGGGAACTGGTTTACGAAGCCTGTCTTGAGTTGCTTCAGGAGGACCAGGACCTGCCTGACCTTCGTCTCCAACGAATGCGGGCGGCCGTAGAGCTGGGGCGCACGGAGGACGCAGCACGACAGGCACGGCGCCTGCTGGAGCATTTCAGCCAGACGGGTCAGTGGAGCCAGGCGTGCCAGGTATGCGAGCAACTGATGCAATGGGAAAGTGGTCACACCTGTCTTTGGGTCAAGCTCCTGGAAACCTGCGGAGACACGCAGCGACTCTATGCGGCCCGCATTCAGCTGGCCGAAGAACGACTCCAGGAGGGACAACCGGAAGCAGCCGTCAGTCTGCTGGCGGAACATTGGGCTGAAGATCGGACCATTGCCGAGAAACTGATCGAACTGCTGACCCGATCTCAGGACGAGCGGGGCATGGGTTTTGCCCTCAAGCTGGTGGAACAGGACCTGGCGGCACAACGCTACCAGGCCGCCGAGAGCTTTTGCCTGCGGCTGCTGCAAAGCTTTCCCGAGCAGGCCGAGGTGCTCTTCAGCCTGGGCCAGAGCCTCCAGGCCCAGGGTCGATGGGAAGAGGCACTGCATCAGTTTCAACAGAGCCGCCGCCAACCTGGCTGGCTGCACAAATCCACCCACGCCCTGGCCCTATGCCTTAAACAACGGGAAGGAATGGAAGATGTGGCACGCCGCCAGGTTGAAAGGGTGCTCCAGGTCCCCGGAAAGCCTGAAGAACTGGAAACCCTGCGGCAGTTTCTGCGCGAGTTCTAGAGTGTGCCCAGGCGGTCGAAATGACCGGTCTGGTAGCTCGGACGCAAAGCCTGGACCTGATGATAGGTTGTGTTCTGACCGGTCTGATTGAGCATCAGGTTTCCCAGTTGCGACGGGTTCAGCCAGGGGTGAGCCCGACGCAATTCGGATACACTGCTGGGCAAATCTCCAACTTCTCCCGGGTCGGCCTTGTCCACGATCTCGGACAAGCCGGAAGGAACCGAAGCATTGGATTGAGTCGCGGCTGTGTTCAGCGCAGGCTGAAGAGGACTACCTTGGATCGGATTCATAGAAGCCATCCTCCTGAATGCATGAAATCGAGCCCGTCAAGCGGGACTTTTGGAGTTCAGATCAGGGACAGCTGAGGACTAACAGACAGACTTAAGAAAGCGCAAGTTTCATCGCTCCTTAAATTGGTGTGTGTGTGATCGGGGAGGGCGGGCCACCTTCAGGCGTGCCTCTGCCACCTAAAATATAATCAGAATTTATGAACGAGTCATAAACTTTTCGTCAATTTTTCCAAACCAGAACCATTAACAAATCCCAACAAAGCGCCTCAACCCTGACTCAGGGCCCGGGCCACGCATTCCACCACCTGAAGATCGTCGTCGAAACCGTCCCAGCTCTCCCAGTCGTGGCCGTTGTCCTGATTCAAGAAAAAGTAGCGAGCTGCGGCCTGAACCCACTGCTGATGAAGTTGGGGCATCTCCGGCCCATAGCTTAGAAGCTCGCGGAGCCGACCGGCGATCTGACGAGCCATCTCCTGGTTCAGATTAGGATACTCTGCCGCGGCTTCTCTCACATTGTGCAGATGCCGTTCGATTGCGATCAGCATGCGGGCCGGGCTTTCCAGCGGGAAGGCCAGCAACCTCTGAAAGTCCAGCTGCGACCCCTCGGGTAGACCTGGCGGATTGGGCGGTAAACTCATATCGTGTGTTGCTCCAGAAACGCCAGCAATTCTTCAGAACGCTCCCAGCTGGCGAAAGTTGCGTAGTTGTAGTGGCGCAGGCTTCGGCATATCAGAGAGAGCCGCTCTCGAAAACTCAAAGGTGCAGGTATGACCACAGTCTGCTGCGTGACTGGATCAACCTCTCCGCTTTGAAGGTAGACAGCGTAGGTGATCCGAGGTTCGCTTGCCCGACCGCTGGCCCGACTTCCCCAATGAAACAGATACTGAGTCCAACAAGACATCACCCCGGGCGGAGTAGGCAGCGCACGCACGTCCTCCCAGGCGAAAGCATCGGCCGTGACCGAAAGATCTCGAATCGAATCAAGGTATTGCGGGTCCCGGTGCTTGGGCAGGACGTAAAGACAGGAATTGAGCGGATTTGCTTCGGTAATGGTAATCCAGACCGTCAGGACTGTGGGCATCCCCTGAGAATCCACAGCCTGGACATACTCCGCGTCGCGGTGAGGAGCAAAACCTTTCCCCTGTTCACTGGGCTCGATGAAGTAGACCGCCAGGTTGGGGACCAATCGATAACCCTGACCCAAAATGGCCTTGAAGGCAGCGTCAAAGCAGGTCAGCCCTTGGTAAAAGACATCATAGACGAAGGCAAACATGGCTGGAAGGCCAGCCTCCTTGACGCTTTCAACCGCCTGGCGCATCGACTTCAGCATATGCGGGGACAGACTCGGCTCGCTCTGAAAGTAGGCCTCCTCCAACATCCGCTGGCGGTAGTCTTGCAGCAGCTCCGGCCCGGGTTGAGCGGGAAGCTGAGTCAGCTCAAAGGGGTGATCGCTGATGCGCAAATCAGGGTTGAGGTCGCGCCAGAATTCCAGGCTGCCGGCTCTGGGCAACTGGCTGAGCAGTCGCTCCCATTTGGACTGTGTGCTCACTCCGACCGTTTCGCGGCGACAAAGAAAAAGCCCCTCAGGTGAGGGGCTTTCTCTTAAATCTCGGCTCGGGGGCGAAAGAACTCGTCGATCTTGGTTTCGGCGTCCTGCTTGGCCCAGCCGTAGGATTCCTGGAGCTTGCCCGACAGCTTCTCGCGGTCTCCGTTCAACCGATCCCAGTCGTCGTCGGTCAGATTACCCCACTGCTTGCGGGCTTCGCCCTTCAGTTGGGCCCACTTGCCCTTAACAATATCCCAATTCATGCTCGGTTTTCTCCTGCCTGTTTGCTTCAACCAGCTTAGCGCGTGTTGCCGTGGCGAGCAGGAGTCGCCTGTCCGGTATGATTCGGTATTCTATTACTGTGTTGGCGGATGCAGGCCCGGGTCGGTTTCCACCGGGAGACGGCCGCCTTCGCCGCGTTCCGGGGGGCGCGTCTGGGCCGGAACCGGCCTGGCATTGATGGCATTCACCAGTTGACGAAGACGACCGCTTCGGCCGAAACGATAGTTCAGTCTCAGATGGGGAGCCTGCTTGAGGTGCCGGTCAAAGGTCTCCTCCTCAGGGGCACTGACGCGCTCGATCTGCCCACCGGTCAAAAGATCGCCAAACTTGCTATTCAGCTCATCCACTTCATCCTGACTGATCTCCGAGTTGAGGCGCAGATAAAGAGCTCCTTCGTGATAGCGCATGGAGTGGTAGCGGCGATAGAAGTTGGCGATCTCGGCGCAGGCCTCGTCCACGCTGGTGGTGACTTTGAACAGCGAAAGGTCGTCCGGAGAAATCATTCCGTGTGGGATCAGTGTTTTCTTGATCCAGGAATCCCAATCGTCCCAAAACCCGCTGCCCTCAGGATGCAGGCAGACGATCGGCATCAGTTGGGCTTTACCCGTCTGGACCAGGGTCAGCACTTCAAAACCTTCATCCATGGTTCCAAAGCCGCCGGGACAGAGTACTACCGCATGCGCATCCTTGACGAAAGCCAGCTTGCGTGTAAAGAAATACTTGAAGTCCAGCAACTTGAAGTCGTGGTTGATGAATTCATTGGCTTCGGTTTCGAACGGCAGGGTG
Organism: bacterium; assembly: GCA_018266105.1. Taxonomy (GTDB): domain Bacteria; phylum Vulcanimicrobiota; class Xenobia; order Xenobiales; family JADMJV01; genus JADMJV01. The sequence continues at coordinate 21,362 of JAFEBA010000115.1, forward strand.
ATGTTCATTCCGAAAGAGCGCTCCCGGCCTGCCCCCTCGTTGCCGGCAGCCATTACGCCCGGCCCGGCCCCGGTGATCACCATGAAGTCGCGCTCCACGATGCGAGCAGCCAACTCCTTAGCCTGTTGGTAGATGGCCCCCTCGCGGGGACAACGAGCCGAACCGAAAATGGCCACCTTGCGCTGGTCGGAGTAAATCTCCAGCACATCAAAGGCCCTTTCCAGCTCCTCCAGGGTGGCCGCCACCAGCTTCAGGTCAGCGTAGCGCTTATCTTCGCTCTGACGCAAAACCGAACACAACATTCGTAGAACCAGCTCGCGGTGTTCGGTGCGGTCCAGTCGCTCCAACACCTCCGCGGCCAGATCGTGATAGCGTTCTCGTTCTTCAGGCGTCGGTCTCATCTGCCGCCGTTCGCCTTGCCACCGAGATATTCTTCTAACGGGTTTCCTGACGTTCCACGTTGCCCTGAGCATCCAGATAGAGAACGGTGGTGTTGCCGGGTGGGCTAACCGGAATCTCCTGGCCCTTGTCGGCCGCTACATACCGAATGTTCTCATTGGAATCCTTGGAGTTACGTCCGGCCGCGAACTGGCGTCCGTCGGCCATGACCACGATCACCCCGGTGTTGCCATAGGGACGCTTTTCACCGTTGGGCAATTGGACCGTGCCGTTTGAGAACTTGAGTGGCGCCTCCCCCTGCAAGGAACGGGCGCCCCAAGCACCCGATTCAGAAAAACCGCCCATCGAGACTTGAGCGGGGGCTGTTGCGACGGTGATGTTGCCACCAGCGTCCACCTGCATCGTATGGCAGCCCACCGTGGTCTGCTGGTTGCGGCTCAACTCCTGGGGTTGAGCCAGGCCGGCCGACTCGGGCCTGAGCACCGAAAGCCACAAACCCATCGAGTGCTGGCAGAAGTCCTGACCTTGGGCAAGCATCGCTTGAGGAGAGAGAGTGAGCCGATCCTGACAAAGCGGGGAGGCACCCTCGAAGAGATTGGCGGCAGCGCGCAGGAGGTGGCGCTGTTGGTAGCAGGTGAGACTCTGGAGGCAAGCCTGGATTATCATCATTTATCTGGCCTTTCACTTGTAGATAGGGCCAGCCTAAAAGATTCCTTTCTACCAAATCGCTACCGTCCGACCAACTTGTTGCCGAAATGCAACCAGCTCTTTAAATTCTGTGAACATCAGGACGGGCGCTTTTTACGCCCCGTTCATCCAAACTCCTCAAAAAGTGCTTCACTGCCTCCCTGAGACATCCAGGGAGGTATTTAACACCAAACAAGAGTTAAACACCGGATAAAAGAGACCCAAAAGATGTTGCAGACCGGTAAACGTTCCTTCAAAGGCGGCGGCTATAGTGAGCTCAAGGGAAGCAGGCAAACGATAAAAACGCCGCTTCAAGATGAAGGAGAGCAAATTCAATGTCGACTGTGAAACATTCCACCACCTCCCACAGCAACAACAGCAGCAACGTTCGCCACACTTCCAAGCCCGCCCCCAAGCCGGCCGCCAAGCCGGCCGAGAAGCCCCAACAAAATCACGAAACCAAGAAGCCGCAGGACGGTTTCAAGCCTTCCGATGAGACCAAAGAGAACGGCCAGGGCCGGCACGGCCATCGCGTTGATAGAAACAAGGACGCCGACAAACTGGACAAGGCCAAGGACCCGAACAAGGCCGAGGATCCCAACAAAACCCAGGACGGCAAGGACGAGAACAAAGACACCAAGGCTCTCGACGACAAGATCGGCGACCTTGAAAAGCAACTGGCCGAGCTGAAGAACCAGGGCGCCCAGCAGCCCCAGCAGCCTCAGGGTGGCGGCAGCTCCGGCGGTGGCGACCAGGGCGGAGGCGGCGGTGACAAGGGCGGCGCCCAGCCCCCTCAAGCTCCCCAGGCCGGCCAGCAACCCCAGCAGCCGATGCCGATGCAGGGCGCCAACGGTATCAACGGCCTCGGTCAGGGTGGTCCCGACGCCGAACTCCAGGCTCTAGCCGCGCAGTGCCTGCAGGGTGGCCAGCAGATGGGCGGTTTCCCCGGAATGCAGGGCGGCATGCCCGGCGTGGGTGGCATCCAGGGTGTGGGCGGGGCCAACCCCTTCCAGGCCGGCTTCCAGGCCGGCATGGGCGGCGGAGTGCCGGGTATGGGCGGCGGCAATCCCCAGGCCAAGGCCGTGTTGGCCCAGAAAGCCAGCCAGTATGCCCAGCAGGGCTTCCAGCCCCAGCCCACCACCCGCGTGCTGGTGCAGAGCGCTCTCGGCTACGACGCCTTTCAGCAGGGCGGAATGGCCCAGCAGTTCGGCCAGCAGCCCTTCGGCGGCACGAACAACGGCTTCGGCCTGCAGTCCACGCCCATCAACTTCGGCGGCGTGCGCTTCTAGATGGCTCAAAGAGCCCCGGTCTTCAACAGACCGGGGCTCTTTCGAGTTTTGAGATAATCCCAAATCAAATCGTTCACCGACACGTTGACGTGCACCGGCCCAAAGCGCTCGTCAACTTGAGGCTGGTTTGGGGACGGATAGTTATGCCCGTGCCCCTTCAAATAAATCGCCCGCAGGTCAGGGCCATAGTCTTCGGTGCGCTGATCTTCGTCCTCACAAACAAGCCGAGGCGACCCCTGAAAACCCAGTGCCCGGGCCCACTGTGCCAGCATTTCAGGCACCGGCGGACTTGTATGTGGCCCCCAGGGCGTACTGACCTCACCACCGGACATGGGAATAATGGGGTCTTCCATCCCGTAAATCCCCACGGTGGGCACCGGGCGGTTCAAGGCGGCCGAAACTGAGGGGGACGGGCCCTGTACGCAGCCAATGCCGGCCCAGCGCTCAGGATGGCTGGCAGCCAGACGAAAACAAAAGCCAGCCCCAGCGCTGTGCCCCACCAGGAAAATTCGCGAGGGATCGGCGTGGAAAGTGGTGACCGCTCGCTCGGCCAGATCGCTCACAAAGGCCTGATCATCGCCATTGGCATCACGGAAATTCCAGGCGCGCGGATTGGTCAGAAAGTTGGCGGGCTCGTCAGGCTTTCGTACCTGGCCACTGGGGGCGACCACGACCAGGCCCTCCTTGCGAGCCTTATCAGCCCAGCCCGAGCGGTCCAGGAAGCCTCCCCCACTACCACCCGTTCCGTGAAATAATAAAATCAAGGCTGGAGGCGTGTCAAAAGAACTGGGTGAGACGCTGTAGTACGTCCAGCGACGCCCCTGAGACTCAATGGTATCACTGGGCAGCACGGCCCCGACCAGCAACAGGCCAGTCAAAAGGTATTTCAACATCGCCTCATGTTGGCCGAAAAGCCATGGCGAACCTTTGCTCCGACTTGACAAATTTTCCATGGGTTCCGCATCATGCAGGCCAATGACCGCACAACCCCAGGTACGGCTCCGCGTACCCGTCGGCTTCGAGCCACGGATTTGGGCCAAACAAGCCTACGCTGCCTATACGCAACATCCGTTTAAGGATTTTTCCGTCAACGCCTGTCCTGGCGCCGGAAAGACCAAATTCGCGGTCATGCTTGCCTACAACGAACTGCGCCGGGGTGCAGTCGACCGGGTGGATATCGTAGGCCCATCCACCCACATCTGCGAACAGTGGCAACGGGAGTTCGCCAGTTGGGGCCTGGCTCTGGACCCGGAAAATCCCCAAGAGTCACGTGACTGCGTGGGGCGTGTCTTCACCTACCAACGCCTGGGTATGGATGCAGAATCTTTCCGGGCTCGGGACCGCAGGCGGACCCTGGTAATCCTGGACGAAGTCCATCACGCTGGCGACAGCAAAAGTTGGGGCGACGCACTGCGCCTTGTCTTCAATGGTGCTCATCGGCGCCTGATGCTCTCAGGCACGCCTTTCCGCTCCGATAACAACCCCATCCCCTTCGTGCGCTATCAGCACGGCGACCGGGGCGAGAGTATCAGCGATTACACCTATGGCTACGGCGAGGCTCTGCGCGATAATTACTGCGCTCCACTCTACTTCCCCCACCACGACGGAGAATTTGAGTGGGAACGCGACGGCAAGACCTTTGCGGCCAGCTTCTCCACCTTTTTGGAACGAAACTTTGAGGCCGACCGTCTGCGGACCGCGCTGGAACCAACCGGCGCCTACGTCCAGGGCATCCTCAAAGAGGCTCATCACCAACTCATGGAGCTGCGCAAAACCCATCCCGGCGCCGGCGGAATCGTCTTTGGCCGGGACGTGGAGAACTGTCAACAACTGGCTGAGGAACTGCAAAAAATAACCGGGCACAAGCCCACCGTGGTCACCAACGACATGGCCGAAGCGGGCAAAATCATCCATAAGTTTCGCGTCTCAAAAACCCCCTGGATCGTTTCGGTCAAGATGATCTCGGAAGGCGTGGACATCCCTCGTCTGCGCGTAGGCGTGTTCCTCAGTAACGTGCGCACCGAACTCTTCTTCCGTCAGGCTGCCGGACGACTTGTCCGCCTCGTACCGGGCCTGGAAGACCAGTCCGGCTACCTCTATATTCCCTCCGACGCCCGTCTGGTGCGCTACGCCGTGGAGATGCAGAGCGAACGCAAGCATTCGCTAGAAAAGAAGCAAGAACTCATGGGCGACCAGCTTGAGCTCATGGCCGCCCAGCGCGAAGAGCGCGCTCCGGGGGAAGAAAACCCGTACCGCTTCTTACGCTCGGAAGGCAACCGGGTGGGCGTCATCGACACCGGCCCGCCAGCCACAGGCGACGGCCAGGGCCTGTTTGACTTCACCGTCGAGATGATGCCGGAACTGCTGGAATCGGAGGCCGTTCCCGAACCGGTCGAGGCCGCTCCACTTCTTTTGTCCGAGCAGAAAGATCTGATCCGCCGACGGGGTGGCCGCATCTCCAGCCTGGTGAACGACATCAGTAGCCGGATGGGACTGACCTTTCGCCAGGTACACGGCCGCTTGAATCGCCTCCAGGGAGTCAAGTCCCAGAGCGAGTGCACTTTAGAGCAGCTGGTGGCTCGAGAGCAGTACCTGGAAAAATGGCTCCGCCAGGGAAGCCTTTAAAGCACCGATGCGGACATGGCAACAAGCCCTTTTGGTAGCGGCTCTGACCAGTGGAGTTTGCCTTGCGCAGGCGCGCTCCACTGAAGTCCAAGAAATTCTGGACAGGATCGAGCAGGAGCAGGCCATCAAGAACCAGTGCAACAGCTCAAACTCATGTTTCAAGTGGATCAGCTCGCCCGACTGGCATTTCAGCGAGTTACGGGAGAGCAACTGGCCGAGCTTCAGCGTGAGCTCTCGCCGCGCCTGGTCGAAATCGATGAGAGCAACACTCGCAGAATTCAGGGATTCCTTGAGACGCGGAGCTGGTTCAACATAAGCCAGTATGGACAGGAGGCTGACAGCCAGGCCTGGCTTTTGGTTCAGCACGCCGACCGCAACCCGGATTTTCAGCGAGAGGTCCTCAAGAGACTTCAGCCGCTGGTGGCTCGGGGAGAGACCGATCCTAGAAATTTTGCCTACCTCACCGACCGGGTTGCCGCGTCCTACAACGATCCTAGCAAGAGGACCCCGCAGACCTACGGCACTCAGGGACACATGGTCGAGGGCAGCTTTGTGCCATATCCGATGATCGATCCCGAGCACGTAGACGAGAGGCGAGCCTCCGTTGGACTCGGTCCCCTATCGGAATACATCCAGGAAGTGAACAAGATCTATGGGCCAAAATAAACGAGCAAGTGGTGTTGACACGCCCTTGCGACCATGCTAATCTCCCTGAGCGCTAACGACACGTCGCAAGCGCCGAAGCCAAGAACGGCTTCATCTTTGACAACTGGATAATCAATT
>JAFEBA010000116.1 GCA_018266105.1 bacterium
GATGCCCGATCCGAAGTGGGTCATTTCAATGGGAGCCTGCGCCTCCTGTGGCGGCGTTTTCAATAATTACGCCATTGTGCAGGGAGTGGACAAGATCGTGCCCGTGGATGTCTACGTGGCTGGCTGTCCGCCCACGCCCGAGGCTTTGATCGCTGGCTTCGAGATGCTGCAAGCCAAGATTCTCAAGGGCATCCCCCCCGGACAGAATCCACAGCATGTGGCCGCCGAGCATCCGCTGGTGCGTATCGACAATCTGCCAATGGCCCGGAGGGATCCCTATGCCCCAGCTTGATTTGCAGCCCGCTCGCGCACTGGCTCGCCTGTTGGCTGACAGGTTCGGGGACAAGTTTCTGGGTCTGCGCGAAGATCGCGAAGAGATCACCTATTGGGTTGACTCGAGCGTCTGGGCGGATGCAGCCGGTTTTCTCAAGTTTGAGACCGATTTCAGTGTGCTTGAGGATCTCAATGCGGTGGATTATCCCGAACGAAATCCCCGCTTTGATCTGGCTATTATCTGTCTTTCGATGAAAGACCATAGCTGGGTTCGGCTCAAGACCATGTTGGCTGAAGATCAGCCGGCTGATACGCTGGAGCGGGTCTGGCCCGGGGCTCAGTGGTACGAGCGGGAGATGTGGGACTTGTTCGGGATTCCGTTCCAGGGCAACAGCGACTTGCGCCGTTTGCTTTTGCCGGCCGACTACCAGGGCCACCCGCTGCGCAAAGATTATCCCGTCACCGGACCGCCACAGTCGGCCTACCGCTAAGGAGTTCCTGATGAGTCAAACCATGATCACGGGTGACATTGTCTCCCGTTTTACTCAAGAACAGCTCGACCAAAACGGCTATACGGTCATGAATATGGGGCCGCAACACCCCTCCACTCACGGCGTGTTGAGGCTGGTGTTGACCCTGGACGGCGAGCGCGTGGTGGATTGTGTGCCAGATATCGGTTTCTTGCACACGGGCATCGAAAAAACGGCCGAAGTCAAGACTTACAACCAGGCCCTGACTCTGACCGATCGCATGGATTACCTGGCCCCGCTCTCTAATAATCTGGGCTACTCACTGGCTGTAGAAAAGCTGCTGGGAGTGAACATCCCTGAGCGAGTTTCTCATATTCGTGTGATGCTGGCGGAGTTGCAGCGCATCTCCAGCCATATGGTCTGGCTAGGAACTTCGGGTCTGGACGCTGGTGCCATGTCGATGTTTCTCTATTGTTTCCAGGACCGCGAGCGCGTGCTGGACCTGTTTGAGAATATCTCCGGCGTACGCATGATGACCTCGTTTATCATGCCCGGCGGGCTGATGGCCGACCTGACCGAGGGATTCCTGGACAAGGTCAAGGAGTTTCTGGATTATTTTGAGCCCCATATCGAGATGTATCACGGTTTGTTGACCGGCAATTCGATCTGGCTCAACCGTACCAAGAAGGTCGGCGTGCTCAGCGCCGAGCAGGCCAAGGATTATCTGTGCACCGGACCGGTGGCGCGCGCATCGGGGGTGGATTGGGATATCCGTCGCGACTTTCCCTATGCCGCTTATGCTGACTACGACTTCAAGGTCCCGGTCTTGACCGAAGGAGACAGCTTTGCGCGATATATGGTGCGCATGGCAGAATTGGATGAGTCGGTCAAGATTGTCCGTCAGTGCCTCACTAAAATCAGCCCGTCCGGCGTTTACCGCACCGACGACCGCAAGGTGGTGGCTCCGCCCAAGTGGGAGATTGCCCGCTCCATGGAGTCTCTGATTCACCATTTCAAGCTGTTTACGGAGGGCTACGCGCCCACACCGGGTGAGGTGTTCCAGCGCGTGGAATCCCCTCGCGGTGAACTGGCCTTTCATATCACCTCGGACGGTTCCAATCGTCCCTATCGCATGCATGTGCGTACCCCAAGTTTCCCCCACGTCCAGGTCATGCCGGTGATCCTCCAGGGGCACCTGCTAGCCGATGTGGTGGTCGTCCTCGCCAGCGTCGACTTCGTGCTGGGCGATGTGGACCGATAGGAGTAAGAATGGCGACCCAGGAGCAACTGCTCAGTCCTAAGCTGCAGGACGAAATTAAAGAAATGATGGCATCCTATCCCAAGCCGCAATCGGCCATTTTGATGGCCCTGCATCGCATCCAGGAGGAGCTGGGCTGGGTGCCTGAGCCGGCTCAGGCCCAGGTTGCCGAGATTTTCGGGATGCCCCCCCAGGACGTAACCACCCTGGTCTCGTTCTACTACATGTATCATCGCAAGCCGGTGGGTCGATACGTGCTCAAGGTTTGCAAGTCGATATCGTGTTATCTGTGCGGATCCGAGCGAGTGATCAAGCAGCTTGAAGACAAGCTGGAGATCAAGATGGGCGAGACCACTCCCGATGGTGAGTTCTCGATCGTCGGCTCCGAGTGTCTGGCCGCCTGCACCGGTGCGCCCTGTTTGCAAGTCAACGACCGATTTTTTGAAAACTGCAGCGAAGAGCGGGTCAACGACCTGCTGGCTCGTTTGCGCCGCGGGGACGACCATTTTCCGCCGGCCAACAAGTCCTGGCAGCCCAAGGAGTCTTAAACGATGCCTCACCCTCAGGAAAAACGAATCCTTTTTGGCTGGCGCGATATCGATGGCATTGGCAGCTTGAAAGGCTACAAAAAGCAAGGCGGCTACGAAGCCTGGATGAAGCTTCTGAAGGAAAAGCAGCCTTCGGAAGTGATCGAACTGACCAAGACCTCCGGGCTGCGCGGCCGGGGAGGCGCTGGTTTCCCGACCGGTATGAAGTGGAGTTTTGTGCCCAACAATCTGGGCAAGCCCAAGTATCTGTGCGTCAACTGCGATGAGTCCGAGCCGGGCACTTGCAAAGACCGCGAGATCGTGGAGCACATCCCGCACCAGTTGCTGGAGGGGATCGGCATCGCCTGTTATGCGGTGGGCATTCACAAGGCTTTCATCTACATCCGGGGGGAGATGTACGAGGGCTACCTATCTCTGAAGAAAGCCATCGAAGAAGCCTACGAGGCCGGCTATTTCGGCAAAAAGGTGGGTGGGACTGATTTCGAGCTGGAGCTGGTGCTCCACCGGGGCGCGGGCGCCTACATTTGCGGCGAGGAATCGGCCTTGCTCTCCAGTCTGGAAGGTGAGCGCGGTTTCCCGCGTCTGAAACCGCCCTTCCCGGCCGTTTCTGGATTGTATGCCTGTCCCACTGTCATCAACAACGTGGAAACCCTCGCGACCTTGCCTCCGATCTTTCGCATGGGCGTTGAAGAATACGCGAAGCTGGGCACGGATAAGAGCAAGGGAACCCGTATGGTCTCGCTTTCGGGCCATGTGAAGAACCCGTCCAACTTTGAGATCGAGCTGGGCAAAGTCAATTTCAAGCAGTTGATCGAAGAGTTTGGTGGGGGGATGCGCGACGGCAAGAAGTGCAAAGCCATCATCCCGGGCGGGGCTTCCGCACCCTGGCTGACAATGGAGCAGCATGGCGAGGTCACTTTGGACTTCGAAGCCATCGCCGCCGCCAAGTCGATGGCCGGCTCTGGCGCGATTGTGGTGATGGATGAAGATACCTGTGCGGTGGGCGCCGCCCTGAACCTGGTGGAGTTCTTCCACGAGGAGTCGTGCGGCAAATGCTCACCCTGCCGGGAGGGAACTCAATGGCTGGTGCAGGTACTGCATCGCATCGAACACGGCCAGGGCAAGATGGAAGATCTCAAACTACTGGACGAAATTTGTGAAAGCATGTTGGGCAAGACCTTCTGTCCGCTTGGAGACTCAGCCACGGTGCCGGTCGCTTCCAGCATGCGCTACTTCCGAGATGAATATGAGCACCATATCAAAGAAAAATGCTGTAAAGTCGGCCCTGGCGCCAAGAAAACGGCGGGTGTCTGATGGCTGACGTTACCCTTACCATCGACGGTCAGAGCGTGACCGTGGCCAAAGGCACCATGATCGTGGAGGCTGCCCGTAAATTGGGCATCGAGATTCCGGTCTATTGCTACCATCCAAAACTTGCGCCCGTCGGAGCCTGCCGAGTCTGCGTGGTGGACGTGGAGAATCAGCGGCGGCCCATCATGCCGGCTTGCGCTACCGAAGTGATGGAAGGCATGGTGGTGCACACCCGCAACGCCGCCGCCACCCGCGCTCGCGAAGGGGTCATTGAGTTGCTCCTCATCAACCATCCGCTGGATTGCCCGGTGTGCGACCGGGGCGGCGAATGTGATCTGCAGGATTTCACCCTTCGCTACGGCCACGGCCAGTCTAGATTTGAAGAAACCAAGCGCCACTTCGAAAAGTCCAAGCAGGTCGGGCGTGAAGTCGTGCTCGATCGGGAACGCTGCATTATGTGCATGCGCTGCGTGCGTTTCTGTGACGAAGTGGCCATCGAAGAGGGTCTGACCATCCACGAACGCGGCACCAAGGCTGAAATCGGGCCCTTCCCGGGACGCAGTTTTGATTCACAGTTCTCCGGCAACACCGTGGAAATTTGTCCGGTGGGTGCTCTTACCAGCCGATCCTACCGGTTTAAGTCTCGTCCTTGGGAGCTGCAGAACTACGCCAGCGTGTGCAACCACTGCGCCGTGGGTTGTAACCTGACGGTGGATGTGCGCTACTACGATGTTGCCCGCTTCCGTTCTCGCTGCAACGACCATATCGACGACGGCTGGCTGTGCGATCGTGGCCGCTACGGTTACAAGTTTATCTCCTCGCCTGACAGGCTGCAAAAACCGATGGTGCGCAAAAACGGGACGCTGGTTGAAGTTGGCTGGGCTGAAGCCTTGCAAGCTGCCGCTACCGGACTGAAGAAATACCCGGCAGCCAAGGTTGGAGCCGTGGCCGGTCCGCGCCTTTCCAATGAAGGCGGCTGGCTTTTGACCCGCCTGATGCGCGGGCTGCTGGGCTCCCCCAATTTGGACCATCGCCGGGGACTGGCTTTCCGAGCCGGGGAGCCGCTCAAGCTCACGGCCACCATCGAGGGCCTGGATTCAGCCACGGCCATCATCGTGGCCGGCTGCGACCCGACTCAGACCCACCCAGTCTTGGATTTGCGAATCAAGAAGGGGCTGCGTCGCCAGGCTGAACTCATCTGCATTGGCGACAACGGCCTATCTGGCTACGCCGACTATCGGGTGGGAAGTCTGGCCGAGCTGGGTGAGGCCTTGGCCGCTCTTCCCGAGGAGGATAAGAAGGAACTGGCTCATCCGCGGCCCAGGCCTTGGGAGCCGGGTGGCTCCACCAGGAGCGACCTCCAGGCCGCGGCCCGGGCTTTGAAAAAGAGCAACAAGGTCGTCATCATTTTCTCCGAGCACAATCCTATCGACGGGCTCGAGGCTCTGGCCGCTCAACTCAACACTGAGGCTCCTCATGGATTGCTCATGCTGGTGGACGGAGCCAACTCGGTGGGACTTCGCGAGATGGGCGTTTTGCCCGTCTTTGCGCCCGGATGGCAAAAATTGAGCGAGGCCCAGGCCACCTATTCCGACGCCTGGGGGTCTTTCGCCCAGGGCGACGGTCTGGACTACAAGGCCATGACCCAGGAGAGTCACGGTCTGCAAGCCATGTTGATGGTGGCCGAAGACCAGTTAGAGCAAAAGCCCGAGTTTTTGGTCGTGCTCGACCTCGTTAACAGTCCGATCGCCAAACAGGCGGACGTTGTGCTGCCGGCCAGTTCCTTTGTGGAGCAGGTCATGACGATGACCAATCTGGACGGCACAGTTCAACTCTGCCGCCAGGCCTTACCACCCTTCGGCGAGAGCCGCCCGGACTGGCTGATTTTGCACGGACTGGCTAAAGCGTTGGGTCAAGAGTGGGACACCGATTCGGCGGCCAAGATTTTTGCTCAGATTGGACGGATGAATCCGCTCTACGCAGGAGCCAGCTACGCTGATTTCCAGACCGAGGCGGCGGTGCACTGGTCTTATCCGGCTCAGGGCAAGCTCGGTACGCCTCGCGCAGACTTGTCTGGAATCCCCACCCGGCGGCCGGACGCAGCACCCTGGCAGCCAGCCGTGGACACCGGTTCCAGAGTGGAGCGAGTGGCTCGAATCTTGAGTGGCGATCAGCCACCGCCCGTCCCTGGCCAGCTCGACCCACGCCAGATGGCCAGTCGGCTCAGCCTGGTTTTGCCTGTGGTTCAGGAACACTCCACCCATACCGGCGGTCGCATCGTGGCTGGCGACGGTCCTCAGGCTCCCGGACCCAGTCCGGCCAATCGTTATCACGCCATTGGTGGTGGGGCGCGCGAGTTGCCCACCCCCGCCGAACCCATCAAACAGGTTGAGGCCGAGCAGGCCGTGCAAGAGGTGACCGAAGCATGACGCTTGAGGCTTTAGGATTTTTCGTGGCCGTGGTGATCAAGGCCGTACTTTTCAGTGTGGCCTTGCTCACCGGATTTGCCTACATGACCTATGGCGAACGACGCATCGTGGCGCGAATGCAATGGCGCGTGGGCCCCAATAAAGTCGGTCCCTGGGGGTTGCTGCAGCCGGCTGCCGACGGTATCAAGCTGCTTTTCAAGGAACAGCTGCAACCCAAAGAGGCCAAGACTTTCTTGTTCGTGCTGGCCCCCATGATTTCACTGGTGGTGGCCCTTTCGGCTTACGCCGTCATTCCCATCGATAAAGATCCCGTCAATATCTTTGGCTTCAATATCGAACCCTGGGTCGCCAATCCAAGTATCGCCATGCTCTATCTGTTAGGAATCAGTTCGCTGGGGGTCTATGGCATTATCCTGGGAGGCTGGGCCAGCAACAACAAGTATGCGCTCTTAGGGGCCATTCGTTCCAGTGCTCAGCTGATTTCCTACGAACTTGCGCTTGGTACCGCGTTGGTGAGCCCGCTCTTGATGGTGGGCAGTCTTTCCCTGCGCGACGTGGTGGCGCAACAACTCGACCATTCTTATCTAAATGGGGATGGGGGTTGGCTCATCCTGGCCCAGCCGGTGGCTTTCTTCCTTTACTGGACGGCTGCCGTGGCTGAAGTCAACCGCGCTCCTTTCGACCTGCCCGAAGCCGAACAAGAGCTGGGGGCCGGCTACCATACTGAATACAGCGGTATGAAGTTCGCGATGTTCTTTATGGCCGAGTATGTCAACATGTTCACCGTGAGCTCAGTGGCCACGACCGTCTTTCTGGGCGGACCCGGCGGTCTTCCGGTGGACGAAACTCAGGGCCTGGTTTACCGGCTTCTGGCCCACGGTCCGCACTGGTTCTTGCTCAAGGTCTACTTCTTCATGTTTGTCTTTATCTGGCTGCGAGCCACCTTCCCTCGCTTCCGATTTGATCAGCTAATGCGAATCGGATGGCAGTTCTTGCTGCCGCTGGGTCTCATTAACCTGGGCGTCACGGCCGTGGGAGTGGCCATGCAATGGAAGTCTTACCAGTTCACCATTGCCGTGATGAGCATGCTGGTCACTCTGGTCAGTCTCTCCCTCCTGAACCGCAAGCCACAGCACCATTGAGGGCTTTACAACACGATTCATCTGCCATAGATTACCTCAGGCTGCTATGTGAAATATTTCACGATCTGGCCGGAGTGCAAAAAAGAAAGGAGAACTGCGCAAACCGATGGATGAAGTAATTAAAGACTTGATCGCCCTGGGCAAAGGCCTGAGCATCACTTTTCGCAACATGTTGCAAAAGCCGGTGACCATCACCTACCCCGAGAACAAGCGCAAGTTTCCCGCCCGCACCCGAGGACGCCATGTTCTCCATCGTTACGAAGACGGCCGCGAGCGTTGCGTGGGATGCCTGCTCTGTCAGGGAACCTGTCCGGCTGGCGCCATCTATATCGAGCCGGCTGAAAACACCTCAGACAACCAGGTTTCGGCGGGCGAGCGTCACGCCAAAGTCTTTGACGTGGACTTGCTGCGTTGTATTTATTGCGGCCACTGTGAACTGGCCTGTCCCACCAACGCCATCACCCTGGAAAATAACACCGCCATTGCGGGCTACACCCGTGAGTCTCTGCTGATTCACAAGGAAGAGTTGTTGGAGCCCAAGGGCACCTCCACTCTGGGCTCCACTCAGGCCTGGGATCCCAAACCGCCCTCAACGGCGCCCAAGGAGTTCGATGGTTCTGAGACTTCCTCGGCGGCTGTCGGTCAGGGCAATCGGCCCAGTCGCACAAAGGGAGCAGGGCATTGATGATCTTTGCTGCCAAGTGTGTGATGGCACTGCTGGCTGTGGTTAGCGCTTTTGGCGTCGCCTTGAGCAGGCAGGCGGTGCATTCCGCCCTGTTCCTAACCTGCAACTTGCTTTGTGTGGCAGTGCTTTACTTGCTCATGTCGCTGCACTTTCTGGGTGCGGCTCAATTACTGGTCTATGCAGGCGCCATTATGGTGGTTTTCTTGTTCGCGGTCACCGTGCTGGCTCCGGAAGACGAGTTGCTGGGCAAGTGGAATGACCCCCAGCGCCTCGCGGGCGTAGCCGTGGGCGCGGTTCTCGGCGCCTTTTTGCTTCTGGCCAACAGCACCGCCCCATTGCTCGACCTGAGCAGCCCTGACTTCGGCTCGCTCAAACAATTCGCCAGTGAGCTCTTTGGAAAATACGTGTTCCCCTTTGAGGGCACGGCTTTCGTGCTGCTGGTGGCCCTGGTCGGGGTGGTCCTTCTAGGTCATCGGCGGCTTCGCGACCTGGACCGTGGAGGGCCGTCCCGTGACTGAAGGCATGATTACTCTGGGTCTGAGCGCCGTCCTTTTTGCCATCGGCTCGGTGGGCGTGGCCATTCGGCGCAACCCACTGATTATGTTTATGTGCATCGAATTGATGCTGAACTCGGCCAACCTTGCCCTGGCCACGTTCTCTCGCTACTACTCACGGGTCCCCGAAACCCTGCCAGACAGCATTGAACTGGCCAGTAGCACCGACCTGGGCTCGGCCACGGATGGCGCGGTTTTCGTCTTTTTGGTCATGACCATCGCTGCCGCCGAGGCGGTTGTGGGTCTGGCTATCATCATCGCTATCTTCCGCACTCACAAGCAAGTGGATGCGGACGAACTGGCTGAGTTGAAAGGGTAGCCGATGGATACGATCTGGCTTGTCCTGGCGCTGCCGCTTCTGGGCTCTCTCCTGTGCGCCACTCACTATAGAACCCTTGGCAAAGCCGCTACCGGTATGGTGGCCAGCCTGGCCATTCTGGGTGCTTTCGTGGCTTCGGTGCAGACCGCTTATCAGGTTCAGTTGAGGCACGAGTTCACCGCTCATTTGTCCAGTTGGCTGCACATTCCAGGCATCAGTGGTCTGGATTTTGCGGCCCTGGCCGACCCTCTCAGTGCCACCATGTTGTGCACGGTCACGGGCGTGGCTTTTCTGATTCACTGCTTTTCGATGGGCTACATGGCGGACGAAGAGGACTACGGGCGCTTTTTCGCCAGTCTCAATTTGTTCGTCGCCACTATGGTGCTGCTGGTGATGGCCAACAACCTGGCCCTGATGCTGGTGGGTTGGGGTGGCGTCGGTTACGCTTCCTACTCGTTGATCGGGTTTTATCGTCAGAAGCCTTCGGCCGTCTCGGCTGCGCGCAAAGCCTTTCTAATCAATGTGGTGGGCGATGTGGCCTTGATGTTCGCCATCTTTATTATCGCCACTCACTGCAGCACCCTTGAATTCAAAGCTTTCCTCCAGCCAGACAAGCTTGACCTGCTGGGTGGAGATCTGATTCTGGCGGGGCTCTGCTTGATGGTCGGGGCCTATGCCAAGTCGGCTCAGTTGCCGCTGCACACCTGGTTACCGGACGCGATGGAAGGCCCCACACCGGTCTCCGCCCTGATACACGCCGCCACCATGGTGACGGCTGGCGTCTACCTGATGGTGCGTTGCGCCCCCCTCTTTCGCTTTGTCCACGGGCAGGAGTTGCTGCCAATGGCCGATGATCTGAACGTTATTATGATGAGGTTTGGTGCGGCCACCGCTTTGCTGGCGGCCCTCTGTGCTATCGCTCAGAATGATTTGAAGCGGATTCTGGCCTACTCCACGATGTCTCAGTTAGGTTATATGTTTATGGCGGCCGGGGCCGGCGCCTACGGTGCCGCCATTTTCCATCTAGTCACTCACGCTTTCTTCAAGGCCTTACTGTTCCTCACGGCGGGCGTGGTGATTCACGCTCTCCATGGAGAACAAGACATCCGCAAGATGGGTGGCCTGGGTAAGAAGATGGTGGGCGTACAGCTGGCCTTCCTGATTGGCTCACTGGCCCTGGCTGGAATTCCCCCCCTGGCCGGATTCTTCTCGAAGGAGTCAATACTCCTCGGGGTCTTTGGTGACGGCAAAAGCGTGGAGCACGAGCTGCTCTGGGCGGTGGGCATTCTAACCGCCTTGCTGACCTCATATTACACCGGGCGGGCTTATGTGCTGACCTTCTGGGCTCCGGCTCAGCACGAGGGCAAGCTGCACTACCCAAGTTCCTCGATGACCTGGCCTCTGGCCGTGTTGGCTCTGGCTACCGTGGCTGCGGGCTTCGGAGGGCATGACTTGATCCAGTCCATCCAGGGCCAGGCGCCTCCTGAGGAAAGTTTTGGCGGCCTGCAGCTCACTGCCTTGGCCGTGGGCGTGGTGGGTCTTGGGGTCGCTTACAGCACCCATCGCAGCGGTCGACAGCGATTGGTGCCCGAAGGTGCGGACCCTTATCTAAGGGGTTGTGAGGCTATCGACGGCCTGACCAAGAGTTTGGCCGCCTCATTTCGTGGTTTTGCGGATAAGGTGGCCATCAAGCTGGACCCGGTCGTCAGCCAGGTCTGTCCAGACCTGGTGCGTCGCAGCATGCTCAGTACATCCACTTTGCTTTGTCAGTTACAGTCCGGCAGTTTAAGGCTCTACTCGTTCACTGTTTTGACCTCCAGCACGCTGCTGGTGTTGGTGGTCTACTTCCTGTCCAGATTCATCAGCGGTGGAGGTGGCCAATGACCTCATTGTCCGCAATGATCCTGTTGCCCCTCTTGGGAGCTTTGTTTTGCTATCAGACTCGCGACCGCAACGCGGTGGCAACAGCTCGCGTGGTGGCTTTGCTCTCCTTGCTGCAAAGTCTTTGGGCGCTGGTGGATGGTCCGCGCCAACCCTTCTCTCAACCCTGGTTGCCTCAACTAGGAATTAACTTCGACCTGGCCCTGCATCCGGCTGGTCTGGCCATGCTGGTGCTGACGCCTTTGCTCACCTGGGGGGCGCTGGGTTTGACCCGGCCTGGCCTGGAACGGCGAAGCGAATATTGCGGCCACTTGCTGATGCTGCTGGCCGGCCTGCAAGGGCTATTCTTGGCCGATAACTTAGGTCTGTTTTACGTCTTCTTTGAACTGATTTTGTTGCCTACGTTGCTGTTGGTGGCGCGCTGGGGTGGTGAGCGGGGTCGGGCTGCTGCCCTCAAGTTTTTCCTTTATACCCTGATGGGCAGTCTGCCGATGCTGCTGGGAATCCTGGCGCTCGGCTTTCAGACGGGTGGGAATGGGCTGGCTTTCGGTCAACTTGCGCACCTTCCCGAGGAGCTGCAGCAGTCATTGTTCTGGCTGTTTGCCCTGGCCTTCCTGGTGAAGCTGCCGGTCTTTCCGCTCCACGGCTGGCAGATCGATCTCTATCGTACTGCCCCCGCTCCCGTCGCGGCGGTGGTGGCTGGCGCGATGTCGAAGGCCGGCGCCTACGGTCTCTTGCGCGTACTGGTCGGAATCTTCCCCGAGGCCACCGCTCACTTCGCTCCGGTTGTGGCAGGGCTGGCTCTGATCAGCATTCTTCACGGCGGTGTCAGTGCATTGGGCGCCCCTTGTCTGCGTGGAGTGCTCGCCTACTCAAGCCTGTCCCACCTGGGTTTGCTGTCGTTGGCCGTGGTGAGCGGCACTGGTTCGGGCCAGTCCGGGGCCATCTTGCAGATGTTTTCTCACGGGATTTGCACAGGCGGTCTGTTCCTGGTGGTGGCTGCTCTGGAGAACCGCGGCTTTTCAACCGAAATCAAGCACCTGAGTGGACTTGCCCGCTCCACTCCCCAGCTGGCCGCTCTGGCGCTGGTGTTGACGATGGGCTCGCTGGGTTGTCCCGGACTGTGTTCCTTCCCGGCCGAGCTTTCGATGTTGCTTGGAATCTATACCGCCAGTCCGGGACTGGCCCTGCTGGCCTCGGCCGGTGTGGTTCTGGCTGCCTGGTATGGATTGCGCTTCTATCAGGGCACCTTCAACGGGCCGGCTCAGGACGGGCTTCGTCACGCCGACCTCAACGAAAGTGAATGGGTGGCCATGCTTCCGCTGGTGCTGCTCTGTTTCGGGGTCGGTCTTTTCCCCGACTTGACCATCCTTCAGTGGACGAGGGCTCTGCTATGATGCCGCAGCAAATTCTAAAACCTGAACTGGCCTGGCAGGGCATGGTGCCGCTGCTGATGCTGGCCGGTCTGTTCGTCTTCCACTTTTTGATCGAGATCTTGCGTGCGCCCAAGAGTCGAACCACGGGGGGCTTCTGGACCCTGCTGGTGAGTCTGCTGGGCGTCGTCTATCTCACCGCCTGCCCGGATCAGCCGGTCGGTGCGGTGGTCCATAAAATGTGGATTTATGATGGGGTCACCCGCCTGGGTTCGCTGTTGGTGTTCCTCAGTTTGGCGGCCGTCACCTTAATCATACCAAAGTCCGTTGAGGAGTCCGGGCACCTGGGCGAATACTACGCCCTGCTGTCGGGCGCCGCTCTGGGAATGGTGATGCTGATGGGCAGCAATAACTTGCTGGTCACTTTTTTGGCCCTTGAACTCTTCTCGTTGGCCCTCTACCTTTTGTGCATCTTCTTGCCAGACCGTTCGACCTCTCAAGAATCAGGGTTGAAGTATTTCATCTTGAGCTCGCTGGCTTCCGCCGTCATCTTGTACGGTATGGCGCTGATTTATGGAGCGACAGGTTCAACCTGGCTGCATGAGATTGGCGCTCGAGCCAGCCAGGGCGGTCTGTTGATGATCGTGGGTAGCACCCTGCTGGCGGCCGGACTGGCTTTCAAGGTCTCGGCCGTGCCGTTTCACGTCTGGACCCCGGACGTCTATCAGGGTGCTCCCACGCCGGTCACCGCCTTCATGTCGGTGGCCACCAAAACGGCGGCTCTGGTTGCTTTGCTGCGCTTCTTTCCGATGACTTTGGGAATGGCTGGCGACACTCACGACGGCGTCCGGACGATGTGGGCGATCATCATCTGGTCGCTGGCGATGCTTTCGATGCTCTTTGGCAACTTGATGGCCCTGTCCCAGACCAATCTCAAGCGCTTGCTGGCCTACTCCGGCATCGCTCAGGCCGGTTATCTGCTGGGTGCCATCTTTATGGGGACGCCCATCGCCAAGGTCAGCCTGTTTTATTACCTGTTGGTCTACCTGTGCATGAATGTGGGAGCCTTTGTGGTGGTGGCCGCTCTGGAAGAAGTGGATGAGTCCCTGGACGTCCATGCTCTGGCCGGTCTCAGCATGCGCCAGCCTTATCTAGCTGCGGCTCTGGCTGTATTTCTCTTCAGCCTGACCGGACTGCCCCCTACCGCCGGCTTTGTGGCCAAATATCAGCTCTTCTCTGCTCTAATGGCTTCGGGGCCGAATCCGCTGCCCAAGTATCTGGTGGCGGCAGCCCTGGTCGGCTCGCTGATGTCAGCTGGTTACTACCTCCGCTTCGTGGTTCAGGCCTACGGACTCGGTCCCGCGCCCGAGCCGCACAAGCAAATTCCCCCGACTTACCTGGCGGTGATTGCGACTGCAGTCGTGGCCGTTTTCGCACTTTCCTTCTGGGCCGGCCCGGTCCTGGAATGGATGCAGAGGCTCTTGGGAACCTAGAGGTCCCACCAGGCAGGAGGGCTCCGCGCCCAACCGGAAGTCTTTAGCGTAGTTCTAGAAAGCGGGTTGAGAATGCCCAAGTTCTGTCCCAATTGCGGTCACCAGGCCAAGGATACGGCTAAGTTTTGCAGCGGCTGCGGCGGCTCATTTCCGGCCGCACCATCTCCAACGTATGCCCCGCCTTCCTCACAAGACGACGGTTGGCGTAACTTTGACTCGCAGGAGCCCCAGCCCGGCACCGCCGGCTACGCTCCGCCCCAGCATTGGGAGTCTTACGATTACCCCTCGACTCCAACCGGGAGCAGTTATCCGCCACCGCCGCAGAATTACTCTACGCCGACCTATGAGCCGTCGATGCGGGCTGACGCCAGTCGTCCTCTGCCCCCCCTGTCTTTCGATGCACCTCTGGCTGGTGGCGGGACTCCCCGTGAGAAAGCTCGTGATATCGCGCGTAGCTTCTCCTTGTGGGCGGCCGGTATCGTGTTATTCCCGATTCCATTTTCCGATCTTGTCCTGCTGATGCCCATCCAGACCGCCATGGTGATTTCGATCGGTAAAGCTTACGGGGTGAAGGATCCGCCAGAGAAAACCCTGGCTCATATCGCTGCCGCCTGTGGCGCCTCGGTCTTCGGCCAGATCACAACTTTGTTCGTCAGCAACCTGATCCCGATTATTGGCAAGCTGGTCAGCGCGCCTTTCGTGTATGGCTGGACCTACGGCCTGGGAGAAGTCGCGATCCGTTACTTTGAAAGCCAGGGGCAGGTTGGTACGGACGAGATGAAGAGTCTGTTTAAACAGGTTTCCAAGGATGCCACGCGAGGCTTCAAGGCTAGCGACGTCACCAAGGCTCGCGAAAGCATGGATCACCTGCGCGAACATCTTTCCGAAGAGGATTATCGGAAGCTTCGTTCTCGTTTCGGTCAAGGCTAGATGGTTCAGTCCGGTCGACCACTTGTTTTTGATTTGGACGGAACGCTTTGGGATTCCACCGAGGTTGTAGCTCGGGCCTGGAGTGCTGCCTTGCACGAGGCCGGACTCCCGGGACCGGTCACGGCGGCCGATATCGGTGCCGTCATGGGTCTGACCCACGAACAGATCCGGCTGCAGCTTTTTCCCCAGCTGGATCCGGCGCTCTGGGAAGCCTTTTCACGTCTGGCTTACCAGCGTGAGGAAGAATGGATTCGACGAGAAGGTGGGGTGCTGTATCCGGGAGTGGCCGATGCTCTGCGCAGTCTCTCTCGGAACCATCCGCTGGCAATCGTCAGCAACTGCCAGCGCGGCTACATCGAGGTCTTTTTGGAGTGGACCGGTCTGGTGGACTGCTTCGTAGACTGGGAGTGCCATGGGAACACCGGCCTTTCCAAAGGCGAAAACCTTCGCAGTCTGTGCGCTCGCCACGGTTGGGTCCAGGCTCTTTATGTTGGTGACACCAGTGGGGACGAAGTGGCCGCCGCCGAGGCCGGATGTGAGTTTCTTTTTGCTGAGTATGGTTTTGGTCGGGCCAGCTCGGACGCACTCAGATTGAGCACTTTTGCCGATCTGGTTGAGCGGGTGGCGGCCTGATGTCTCAGTTACAGGATTGGTTTCAGGATAATCCTCGGGCTCGACCGATTTTGATGACGGCTCTGCTCTTTCTCGGCTGCCTGGTGGTCGGAATCTGGTCCACCGCGGGTCGGAGGCCTCGGCCGGTGGCGACCATCAACCGCACGCCCGAGCCGGTCGGAACTCCCGATGTGCCAACCCTCACTGGCGAAACGCCAGACCTGCGTCAGGCTCGTTCTGCCTGGGTTTCAGAGAAAGAGACCCCAATTTACCCAGAACCCGGCCTGAACCAGCCAGTCATCCGCAAACTAAACCGCTGGGAAGAAGTCTTTCATCTTGAACAGCAAGAGAACTGGGATAAAGTTCGCCTGGCCGATAACTCCATGGGTTGGGTTCAGAGCAAGTACCTGCAGTTTGTAAAGCCCGCCGACCTGGATAAACCGAACGAGGCTGAGGTCACGGTGATGGCCTTCTATGCCGCCGTGGTGCGCAAGGATTATGCCGCTGCTTACTCCTATCTGGCTGGTCCCTGGAAGGCTCAATTGAGTTTCGCCGACTTTGTGGAAGGCTATTCGCGCACCACCAGTTTGAGCACCGAAATTCGTCAGGTGATCCCGATGGGGGACGGACGCTTCCAGGTGGACGTGGCCATGAAAGCCCTGGAGGGAACTCAGCAGGTTCCCTATACCGGCTCTTATCTGGTGGAAAAGATTAGTGACGAATGGTGCCTTTCGGCGGGTTCCTTGACCATCACGGGCGGGCCTCGAGCCGACCCCCGTCTGCCTCAGGTGCGGGTTCCCATCGTGGAAACCCCCGGTACGGCCACCCCGGATTTGCCACCTCTGGAAGAGGAGCCCAACCCGGAGCCGGTCCCCGAAGAGTCCCACTGAGGACTACTGCATGGGAGGGATCCGGCCACCCCAATCGATGAATTCCTGTCCGTTTTCCCAACTGCCTTCGATGACAAGGCGGACGGTGACGGCCACAGGTTGGCCGCCCAGCTCGGCTCGGTACCAGGGCAACCCGGAGAAGCTCTGACACACGGCCTCATCCAGGTCGGGAGCGCCCGTGCCCTCCATGACCTGAACCCGAGTCGAACCGTCCTTTTCCACCCGGCAACGCAGCGTCATCAGAAAATGGCCATCTCGGTTGCGCAAAAAGGTCGGCACAGGAATTGTCGACGGGCCTTTAAGCATCACGGGCGGCTCCAGTGCAACCTCACCGCTTTCGGCTCCGGCTGGAGGCTGACTTGAGGACGGCCGCGACTGATGGGGTGTGTGAATGGGATAGCCTCGGGGCTCCGGTGCGGGCTTCTGCGGGGTCTGAGGGAGAGCGGGACGGGTCATGGCTGCTGGTCGTGACTGAGTCGGAGTGCGAGGAGGTGAGGCCTCTGTTGGCCGGCTCCGAGTCTGGCCGGTCGGAACGGGGGCTCCCGGACTCCCGCTGGGAGTGCCAATCAGTTGGCTGGAGGCTGGAGCGGACCAGCTTAGATGCACCTGGAGCGGGGGCAGCCGAGCTGGCGCGGAGGGCGAGAACGGCGCCAGCCAGTTGGAAAGCCCAGGGCCCAGAATCAGGGCGTGTAGCAGTGCCGATAGAAGCAGACAGCTTTCCAGCCTCATTTGTAAGCTTTAGGCAACTCGGCCGGTTTGGCCTGCGGTCCTAAGGTCGCCCAGGAGCGGCCAGAGAGGCCGGGGAATTTCCGGGAGTGCCGGCGAGGGGGACTGGAAATATTGGCGCTCAGCTTTTGCGGTTGCTGGGCCAGGGTTACGATTGGCAGCAAGTCCAGCAGGCCTTGCCTGAGCTTGCCGATCCCGTTGTTCGGAAAGGTTTGCTGGCCGAAGCCGAGCGCCTTGAGCAGGCCTGGCTCGCCTCCGAAATTCTGGAGCACCTTCCCGAGATGATTTTTGTCAAGGAAGCTGAGCATTTGCGCTTTGTGCTGCTCAACCGGGCCGCTGAAGAAGTGCTTGGTTTTTCACGTCAGGAAATGCTGGGGAAGACCGATTACGATTTTTTCCCTGCGGACGAGGCCAGCTTTTTTCAGGAGAAGGACCGTCAAGTTCTGGCCTCCGGAGAATCGATGAATATCCCACAGGAGCAAGTATTGGCGAGGGGCGGTCTTCGACGCCTGGCGACCCAGAAGATCCCCCTCGTGCAGCCGGGACAGGATGCCTATCTGGTTGGGGTTTCTCGAGATATCACGGATTTTGTAAAGGCTCAGGAAGAAGTTGCCCGCTCTCAAGAGCTGTTGCGCAGGCTCTCTGCCCAGTTGCAGCAGGCCCAGGAAGATGAGCGCCAGCGTCTGGCTCGCGAATTGCACGACGAACTGGGTCAGGTTCTGACGGGCGTGCGCATCGAACTTGCCTGGCTGGAGCGACGTCTACCCGAGCAGCCACTTGAGCTGGGCGACCATCTGGATCGGGCTCAGGCCCTGGTGCGATCCGCGCTGACCACGGTTCGCCGCGTAGCCACCGCATTGCGCCCACAGATCCTGGATGACCTCGGCCTTCAGTCGGCCATCGACTGGTTACTGCAGGAGGTTTGTGGTCGGGCCGGTCTCCAGGTGGCCCTTTCCTTCGGGCTACAGTTTCGATTAGCCCCGGAGCTTTCGACTACGATCTATCGAGCCTGTCAGGAAGCTTTCACCAATATTGTGCGCCATTCCGGCGCCAGTCGGGCCTCGGTTCGCATTTACGCCGAGGACCCCGACTGGGTGGTGACAGAGGTCGCCGATGATGGTCGCGGAGTTCAGAGCCCGCCTGAAGGCTCGCTGGGTCTGGTGGGACTTCGCGAGCGGGTTCAGTTACATGGAGGGAAGCTGGATCTGCTCAGTTCGCCCGAAGAGGGAACTCGGCTGGTCTTCCGGCTGCCCCTGGGGTCTTCTCAGTCGTCCTCGCTAAAGTCGTAAGAATTGGTCAGAAAGTAGCCTGTTCCTGAGCAGGTCAGGATCAGTGGCCGGTAGCCCGGTCGAGAGAGCCAGATCTTCAGGTTGTAGCTTCCGTTCGGGGTGGGGTGGTAGGCCATTCGCATACCGGAAGAATGGGAGGACAAGCTCTCGGGGTAGTGTCCATCTTGCAGCCTGGCTCGCTGAAGCTTGAGCGCCAGATGGTTGGCGGCCCTGGCCATCTTCCACTGGTCGGCTTCTCTTTGTCTGTTCCAGTTCAGTTGCCAGAGTGTGATCGAGGCCAGGTCGAAGCCGGAGCGTCCACTCTTGCCATCAAGATACCGGTCCAAAAAGAGTTCGGCCTCCTGTTGTAGATAGAATCGAGCCACAGGGCCGGAATCCAGACCAAAGTCCTGCATCTGGTTACTGCGCAGGCGGTCGTAAAACTGGACGGCGGCCTGGTTCTGAGCCAGACGACTGCGAGCCTCATCATCCGGTAAGGCATTCAGGATGCCTTCCAACTGGTTGAGTTGCTCAGGCGTCCAGTCCAGGCTCCGGCAGGCCAGCAGGGCTCTGGTGCGCATGCGCAGGCAGACCGCGCGCGTGCGCCGGTAACCCGCCCGGCTGGCCTGCTGGCAGAACTGCTCCATCTGTTGCAGGTCGGCCAGGAATGCTGCGGTCTGACGCTGACGGAGGTGGTCGTTGCACTGTAACTCCAGGAGTTGCAAGGCCCACTCTCGGTCCTGCAGATTGCCACGCTCAGGAGCTTCCAGCAGTTGCGCGAAGAGTTGAGCAAACTCTGGTCGGCGCATGCTGTAGAGCTGATAATCTCGCGTCTGGTAGTTTTCCTCAATTCGGGACTGCTCCAAGCTGGGAAGATAAATGTGCTCAGAGATCCTGGCCGACAGTATGGCTCGCTTGAGCCAGGATTTGGGCTGGGGCTTCTCTCGATTCTGGGTCAGGAAGGCATCGAATTCAGCCGCGTGCGTGCGGGGGATGCTCTGGAGACGGTGCATTCCGAATCCAAAGGCGGCCACCAGACTCAGTAAAGCCCCGCCAGCCCAGGCAGAGCGGACACGCCAGCAGGCAGTGGACGGTGCCTCCCAGTTTCGTCGTCGTCCGACCAGGTAGACGATGCAGCCATTGATTGAGCACAAAGCCAGCAGTTGGAGCGGATGGATGTCCTGCAGGCCCTCCGGGATACTGCTCATGGTAAAGCCGCGGAAGATGGTGCAACACCAGACCAGCATCGGTAGGCCCAAAATTTGCAGCAGGGTATAGCTGGCCACCAGCGCGGCCCAACGGTTGCGTGCAGGTTTTTGGGCCATTGGAGCAGCCCACCAGCACCAGCCAAAGGCCAGCAGCAGGCTGAGGCCGGCATAAAAATTGGCCTGCCCACTGTTGTAGTAAAGGATCGAGGTGCTGAT
>JAFEBA010000117.1 GCA_018266105.1 bacterium
GCGCAAGCGTCCGGGGATGTACATTAACGCACCCGACGTTGGCGGCCTGCATCACTGTGTCTTCGAAGTGGTGGATAACTCCATCGACGAGGCCATGGCCGGTGCCTGCACCGAGATTTGGGTCACCATGCACGCGGACGGCTCCGTCTCCGTGCGCGATAACGGGCGCGGTATTCCGGTAGCGCTCCACCCTACCGAGGGTGTCACCACGCTGGAAGTGGTGATGACTCAACTCCACGCGGGTGGCAAGTTCGAAGGCAAGGGCTACAAAGTTTCAGGCGGCCTGCATGGTGTCGGAGTCTCCGTCGTCAATGCGCTGGCGGACAAATTGGTCGTGGACGTCTGGCGTGACGGCGGCCATCATCAGATGACTTTCGCCAAGGGTATTCCCCAGGGTCCAATCCGGAGCACACCTGAAGAAAATCAGGAACAGACCGGAACCTCGGTTCGGTTCTACCCGGACCCCACCATCTTTGTCGAAACCACCACCTTCCAGTACGATATTCTCTCCCAGCGCCTGCGAGAACTGGCCTTCCTCAATCGCGGATTGGCGATCGAACTGACCCAGGAAGGTGGGCGTCACAACCGCTTCCTCTACGAGGGCGGCATTCGAGAATTTGTTCAATACCTGAACCAGAACAAACACCCGATTTACAGTGACCCTTTTTACGTGGCGCGGGTGGTGGATTCGGCTGAGCGCGGAGCGATTTCGATCGAGATTGCCGTGCAGCACAACGAGTCCTTTCAGGAGCAAGTTTTCAGCTTCGCCAACAACATCAACACCGCCAATGGTGGCACCCATGTGACTGGATTCAAGACCGCTCTCACTCGCGTGATGAACCTGTATGCTAAAGAACGGAAGCTTCTGAAAGATAGCGACCCCAGCTTCACCGGCGACGACGTTCGCGAGGGCCTGACCGCCATCGTTTCGATTAAGCTTCCCGAACCCCAATTCGACACCCAGACCAAGGGCAAGCTGACCACCACCGAAGCCCGCCAGGCGACCGAATCAATCTTCGACGAATTCTTTCGCCAGTTCCTGGACGAAAACCCGACCACAGCCAAGGCGATTGTGGAGAAGGCCATCAGCGCCAGTCGCGCCCGCGAAGCGGCCCGCAAGGCGCGTGAAACGGTGCGCCGAAAGGGCGCGCTGGATTCGGCTTCTTTGCCGGGTAAGTTAGCCGATTGTTCCAACAAAGACCCGAGAGAATCGGAGCTTTTCATCGTCGAGGGCGACAGCGCCGGCGGCTCCGCCAAACAGGGGCGAGATCGCCACTTTCAGGCCATTCTGCCCCTCAAGGGTAAGATCCTGAACGTCGAAAAGGCCCGTATCGACAAGATGTTTGGCCACTCTGAAATCCGCGCGTTGATCGCGGCCATGGGAACTGGCATCGGAGAAGACTTTAACATCGAAAAGTTGCGCTATCACCGTATTGTGCTGATGACCGACGCCGACGTAGATGGCGCTCACATCCGCACCTTGTTGCTCACTTTCTTCTACCGGCAGATGCCGGAGCTGATTGAAAAAGGCCATATCTACATCGCTCAGCCGCCTCTGTTCAAGCTGACCCGCGGCAAGAAACTGCAGTATGCCTACTCGGACGCCGAGCGTGACGAGAAACTGGCGGAGATGGGCGAAAACACCGTCATCCAGCGCTATAAAGGTCTGGGCGAGATGGATGCTGAGCAGCTGTGGGAGACCACCATGGACCCTTCCAACCGCATTATGCGCATCGTAGAACCGCTCAAAGATCCGGTTGAAGCCGACAATATTTTCACCGTGCTGATGGGCGACGAAGTGCCCCCGCGGCGCGAGTTCATCATCAACTACGCCCGCCACGTTAAGAACCTGGACATTTAGGAGTTAAGCCCCCATGCCTATCGAGGATCGTGATCTAGTTCCCGTAGCCGTTGTCGACGAAATGAAAGACGCCTACATGGACTATGCCATGAGCGTCATTGTCTCGCGCGCCCTTCCCGATGCACGCGACGGCCTCAAGCCTGTGCACCGACGTATTCTCTATACGATGCGAGAAGAAAACATCACCCCCGACCGGCCCTTCAAGAAGTCTGCCTCAACCGTCGGTAACGTGCTGGCGCGCTATCACCCCCACGGTGACTTGGCTGTTTACGATACCCTGGTGCGAATGGCTCAGCCCTTCAATTTGCGCTACATGCTGGTGCAGGGCCACGGCAACTTTGGCTCGGTGGACGGCGATAATGCCGCCGCCATGCGCTATACCGAAGCGCGCCTCTCCAAGATCGCCATGATGATGCTGGAAGATCTGGACAAGGACACGGTCGACTGGCGCCCCAACTTCGACGCCTCGCTGCAGGAGCCGGTGGTGCTCCCCAACCGCATCCCCAACTTGCTGCTCAACGGCTCGGATGGTATCGCGGTAGGAATGGCGACCAAAATTCCCCCTCACAACCTGAATGAGTTGATCGACGGCTGCGTCATGCTGTTGGAAAACGCCGAGACCGATATCGACGAGCTCAACAAAGTCATCCCGGGCCCGGACTTTCCCACCGGTGCCACAATCCTGGGCCGTAACGGTATCCGCGAAGCTTACCGGACCGGCCGTGGTTCGATCATCATGCGCGCCAAAATCGACGTGGAAGACATGAAGAGGGGCGATCGCAAGCAACTGGTCGTCACCGAGATTCCCTTCCAGGTCAACAAGTCGCGCCTGCAAATCAACATTGCCGAAGCCATCAAAGAAAAGCGCATCGAGGGAATCTCGGACATGCGCGACGAGTCCGATCGCAAGGGTATGCGTATCGTCTTTGAACTGAGTTCGGGGGCTCACCCCGAAGTGGTCATGAATCAGCTCTATAAATACTCCGAGCTGCAGACCACCTTTGGCGTAAATATGTTGGCGCTGGTCAACGGCGTGCCGCGTGTGTTGAATCTTCGAGAAATGCTGCTGGAGTTCGTCAACCACCGCCGAGTGGTGGTGCGTCGCCGCTCCCAATTCCTGCTGGACAAGGCTCTCAAACGCGACCACATCGTCCAGGGACTGCTCAAAGCACTCGATCATATCGACGAAATTATCAAACTCATCCGCGCCTCCGCGGACGGAAACGAGGCCCGCACGGGCCTGATGACCAAGTTCGACTTCACCGAACCCCAGGCCCAGGCCATCCTGGACATGCGTTTGCAACGCCTCACCGGCCTGGAGCGGGACAAGCTCCAGAACGAGCACGAGGAACTGTTGCGCGAGATCACCTATCTGCAGGGTTTGCTAGAAGACCCGGTCAAACTCGATGGGGTGGTTCGCGACGAGATGATTGAAGTGAAGACCCTGTTCGGCGACGAGCGCCGCACTGAGATTGTAGCCTTCGCGGGCGAACTCAACATCGAGGATCTGATCGCGGAGGAAAAGATGGTGGTCACCATCTCCCAAAGCGGCTATATCAAACGCGTTCCCTACGACACCTATCGAACCCAAAAGCGCGGCGGCCGGGGAGTCTCAGGCACGGCTTTGAAGGAAGAAGATTCGCTGGAGCATCTGTTTGTTAGCTCCACCCATCATCACATTCTCTTCTTCACCAATCGAGCCCGAGTATTTCGCATGAAGGTGCATGAGATCCAGGAATACTCGCGCACGGCGAAGGGCACGCCCCTGGTCAATTTGCTGCCCATTCAGGAACAAGAGCGAGTGGCATCCATTATTCCCGTGCGCAGCTTCGAAGACCCTGGAACCATCGTGACCTGCACGCGCGAAGGGATCATCAAACGCACCGATCTTGAAGCTTACTCCCGAATCAACTCCTCCGGCCTGATCGCGCTGACCCTCAAGGAGGGCGACGAACTGGTCAGCGTCAAGTTGACTCCGGGCAATCAGGATCTGATCCTGGTGACTCAGAACGGCATGGCCATCCGCTTCAACGAAGAAGACGCACGCACCCTGGGCCGCACCGCTCAGGGCGTCAAAGGCATCGACCTGCGCGAAGGCGACATGGTGGTCGCTATGGATTCGGTCACCAAGCGAGAGTCCACCGGCGAAGAGGCACCCGCGGAAGAGGCGGATGCGCCGGTAACTGAGGGTGATGAAGCTCCCACCAGCGACACCACCCCGGGAGAAAAGCTTCTAGTGGTGAGTATCAATGGTTATGGCAAGCGAACCTTACTTGACCAGTATCCCACTCAGGGACGCGGCGGAAAGGGCCTGAAGACCCTGCAAATGACTGAGAAAACCGGTCATATCGTAGGCGCCATGGTGGTCGACGACCATCACGAATTCATGGTATCGACCTTGCAGGGCACCCTGATCAAGCTGGCCGTCGCCGACGTCAGTTGTATCGGGCGCGCAACCCAGGGCGTCCGAGTGATTCGCCTGGGCGAGGGCGACCTGGTCGGGGCGGTGACTCGCATCATTCCTGAGACAGAGGAAGAGAGCGAGGAAGAAACCGATGGGGACGAAGAAGCCGTCCCCGAATCCGACGCTGAGTGAAAAATGTGCTGGTGCTGGAGGATGACGAAAACCTCCGAGAACTTCTGGTTGATGTACTCGACAGCCTGGACTACAAGGTGGAGGGCGCCTCAGCCCCTGAGGTGGCCCTTCACCTGGCTCATGAGATTGCATTTGATGTTGTGATCTCGGACGTAAGGATGGCCGGACCAGTGGATGGCCTGGGTGCACTGGAAGAACTGAAGCGCCAGCGCCCACAACTTCGCTGCATCGTGATGACCGGGTTTGCCGATGAACTGGCCCCGGTCCGAGCACTGCAGATCAGCGTGGACGACTACCTCTACAAGCCCTTTGAAGTCAAAGACGTGCTGGCCGCACTGGAACGCCTTAAGAAGTCGGCTCAGCAGAATGCCTGGTACCGCAAGGCTTTGAGCCGGTTGATGGGACAGCCCGACCCGGCTCAGAGCCTGAACCAATTGCAAATGGAGCGGGAGGCTTGCCTGCTTGATTTTTTCGTAGCCGTTCGCTCCAGCTTCCTGTATGCGGAAACGGCACTGGATGCCTGGGACCGCCTGGAGGATCTGGAACTGGCCTACCTGCAGGCGATGCGAACGCCGGCTTCGGTTACGGCTCAAACTGCTCAAAGCGCCAGCGACCGCTATCGAACCTGGAGAAGCCAACTGAGCCAGAGAGCCGCCAAACAAGAACTGGTGATGGCCGCCCAGCGCTCAGCGGACAAGGTCGAGCGCACAGTTTTTCGGCGTTTTCTGGAGAGGATCAAGACAGGCGACCTTTCCGCCGCAGAACTCGGTATGTCCGTGAGCTTACGGCGGATGCCAGAAGAGCGACGTCTGCAAGACTCGGAATACCAACACCTCTGGCAGCGGATGTGGGCCTGATTTTATAGTTTTTTCAGGCCCCCAAACTAGGCTGGTCCAATGTTTCAGATCAGCGGCTTCAACCATCAACCCAAGTTGAGTCCTTCCGGAAGAAAGCCCTCCAAGCCAGACCCGGATTTTGGCCAGGATCTTCAAGAGGGGTTGAGCGACCGAGCCAAACTCGGCCTCGCCGCAGGCTGGGTGGGTCTCACGACCGCCGCTGGCGCCTACATCGGACACGAACGAGGATTGTCCGACCAGGTAACCGTTGAACATATTCCTTACCCAGAAACTGTGCGCGTCCCGGTGGGCACCCACACTCAACACGGCTGCTATCAATACCATTTCGGCTACAATATGAGCAGCGGAGGCTTCGACTACCACTACGGTTACGACTCCAGTTGCACCAAGACGGTGACCGATTATGCCGATCAGGCAACCGGAAACACCCTAATTCGGGACGTCGAGCATCACAGCACAGGCTTTCCCCACTCCGCCGCCCAAGGCGCTTTACTGGGCGCGGGTGTGGGCTTGGTGACGGGCACAATCGGGATGGTTCTCGGCCAGATCATCGCCGACCGGAAATGACTTCACTTCTTTTTGCGAAATAAGAAATTTGGGCTGCGACGTATAACTTCATAGCCCGGATGCTTGAGCAGGCTAAATGCAAACTGGCGGCAATCCGGGTAGGGACTGTCGTAGCCGGTGTCGTCCAGCAGAACATACCCACCCGGGAGCAGCCAGGTGTCTACATTCTGAAAATCCCGACGGACGGCCTCGGCCGTATGCAGCCCATCCACGAAAGCGAAAGAAATCGGCCCTCCCAATTTTCCGGAACGGCCGAAGATATCGGTGAGCTCGGACTCTTCTCTCCACTGTTCGAAGAAGCTGTCTGAGGTCAGGGCAAAAGTTTTGGGTTCCTGACCCTGACTGAAGAATCTGCAGTTCAGCTTGAACGCTTCCTGAGCAAATTCGGCGAATCCAGGGCGCTGCAAAATACTGTCTCCCTCGGTGTAGGAGTCACTGCCAAACTCCCAAGGATCGCAACTAAACACCGGTTCCGTCCGACCATATTTGCGCAACAGGTAGACCAAAACATTTGTGGATTGCCCCATGAAACTACCAATTTCGACAACGCTTCCCCCTGTCGGCATCGTCTCGATCGCCCTGGCCATCATGGCCAGATTCCCGTGGCCCGCGGTAAGCCAGCCGCCAATCAAAGGACAATACCAAAACAAATTCTGATCAATTGTAGTGGACTCAAACAGATCGCTCAAACTAAGCCGACCGTTCAACACTCCCCAACCCCTGATGAGCACTGGGGGCAGCAACTGCCGCAGCCCATTTTTTATCGTTTCTCGAAGCATATCGGTTTGCTTCGCGGGTTCGTACTTCGTTCCTGGAATGTAGCTCCGCCCATAAGGCGAGTATTTCGATCCTCCGCCGCAGTGACCCGATCCCCTTACGAACCCCTGGACTCCCCTTTAATCTGGTCTGGGAAACAATTGAGGAGGAACGATATGATGTTTGTAACCTTGCACGCCAGCTTTGAGGACGCCGCCCTGGGCGAGAAAGCGATGGGCGCACTGCTCGACCATGGAGTGGCCAGCGAAGACCTCTCGGGCTTCTTTCCGTCCGACTATGAAACCGACGATGTACACGAGGTTCGCGCCAACCTTAAACACGGCATCACCACAACCACAGGTTCCGACGCTGCTTCCGGCGCAGCCAAAGGAGCGGGGGTCGGTTTGGGCCTGGGTGCGGTGGCGACACTGGCCAGTCTGCTGATCCCCGGCTTCGGTCTGGTGACAGGTGGTGGCGCGCTCGCCACGGCCCTGGCGGCCGCCGCCGGAACAACTGTGGGGGGCGCCGTTGCTGGAGGCGTGGCCGGATTCCTGCAGGACCAGGGAATTGACCATCAGGTTGCGCTCGACTCAGAAGCCGCCTTGCGTCACGGCCGAGCTGTGGTGGTGGTGCGCTGTCCCTCAGGCGGCCTGACCGAAGCCGAAATCAGCGCGATTCTACTCAAGTATCACGCCAGCACCTTCGGTCGAATTGAGTCCCAGACCATCATCGGCGAATACTAAAGGAATTGACTGTGGGGGGTGGCAATCCACCCCCCATGGCTCTCACTTTTGGTTCCCCTACTGACCTGGTCGCGCTGGAGAAGCTACAGCAGCGCGTCTGGGGTTGCCCGGCCGAAGAAGTCGTGCCCGCTCACTTACTCCAGGCCCACCAGCACCACGGGGCATGCCTGCTGGAAGCTCGCTTGCAGGGGCAGTTGGTGGGCATGGCCTATGCTTTTCCGAGCTCACCCGGCAACCACTATCTGTACTCTCACCTGACGGCCATCGCCCCAGAGTTTCAAGGGCAAGGTTACGGTCGCCAACTCAAACAGGCTCAAGCCAACTGGGCCAAAGACCACGGCTACAAGCGCATTGTGTGGACCTATGATCCACTCCAGCCGGGCAATGCCTGGCTCAACATCACTCGCCTGGGCGCGGTCAGCAATCGCTATCTGGTGAATTACTACGGCGAGCTGGACGATCAGCTAAATCGAGGACAACCCACGGATCGATTGGAGGTAGACTGGTGGCTTGAGCCGGTCCTCAAAGAACCTGTTCATGAAACCATCAGCTTTGAACTGGGAAATCGTTCCCATCAGCAGACCAGAGAACTCTTTTTAGACGCGTTCGAACGCGGGCTTTCGGTGATTCACTTCGAGATTCAGGCCCAACAGGGAGTTTATAGCCTGGGGGTGGTGCATGCGCATTGAAGGCGTAGAATTGCGCTATGTTTGCCTACCCCTGCGCACCGCCTTCGAGACGAGTTTTGCAAGGGAAACGGACAAGGAATGTCTGTTGGTGAGGCTCTTTGGCGAAGGCTTGCAGGGCTGGGGTGAGGTGGTGGCCATGAGCGCCCCCCTGTACAACGAAGAAACTCTCGAGACCTGCTGGCACATTCTTCGAGATGTCCTGATCCCGTTCACCTTAAAGTCTGACTGGGATCGACCCGAAGACTGGTGTCGGGCCGTCGGTCATATTCGGCGCAACTACATGGCAAGAGCCGGTTTGGAAGCAGCCCTTTGGGACCTCTACTCGCAGTGCCAAAATCTGTCACTGGCTCAACTCTGGGGCGGAACTCGCCAGCGGGTGGAGGTGGGAATATCCCTGGGAATTGAAAATACTCTGGAGGATCTCTTTCCCCAAATTGAAGCCGGAATCAATCAAGGCTATCGGCGCATCAAACTCAAGATCAAGCCCGGCTGGGACGTCCAGGTGCTCCAAGCCGTTCGCAAACGCTGGCCCGAACTCGTGCTTCAGGTCGATGCCAATTCTGCTTATCGCCTGGAGCAAGCAGAGCACCTGGCCGAACTGGATCAGTTCGACCTGCTCCTCATCGAACAGCCTTTGGAACACGACGATATCGTCGACCATGCCAGTCTGGCTGGCCGCCTGAAAACCCCGATTTGTCTGGACGAATCCATTGACTCGGTCGATCAGTGCCGCCGAGCGCTCGACCTTGGTTCAGCGAAAATCATCAACATAAAACCAGGCCGGGTGGGAGGTTACACCGCCTCTCGAGCCATTCACGACCACTGCCTGTCGCGCTCAATCCCATGTTGGGTCGGTGGAATGCTTGAAACGGGTATCGGCAGGTTGCCCAACCTGGCCCTGGCCTCTATGCCGAATTTCACCTTACCCGGCGATATTTCGGCCTCCAAGCGTTACTTTAGACGCGATCTGATCGATCCCGAAGTCGTGCTGGAAGACGACGGTCGGGTGCGCGTGCCCGAACGACCGGGTGTGGGCCAGTTCCTGGATTGGAAAGCTCTTGACCTCTACACCCGCCGCTCCGAAAAATATACGGGCTAGGAGCTATTGACGATCAGCGAGTGCTAGTCGCGGGGATCGTAGCCGTCTACGTGCAGGTTGTCCCAGTAAGGGTCGTGTGCCTGCTGATCGGCATAGGCATCGCCAGCTTCGTGCATTCCCTTGGGGAGCTTGTTGGCCTTAGGATAATCTTCTTCGCGGATCAATTGACCACCGGCGTGGTTGGCCTGGCGTGCAAAACGATTGGGGTTGACGTTCATAGTGGGTCGCTCCTTTGTGTGTGTGTCCAAAGAGTAGCAAACCGTACTGAAACGACCCTTAAACGAAAGTCTTGCTAACCGCCCGGGCCAGCGCCTGCTCCAAATCGGCTTTCAAGTCCTCGAAATTCTCGATGCCCACCGAAATCCGGATCAGCCCATCGGCAATGCCCATCTCCAGGCGCCGCTCGCGCGGGATGCTGGCATGAGTCATCGTGGCGGGCACCTCAATCAGACTTTCCACGCCTCCCAGGCTCTCGGCCAATAGGAAGAGCTTGGTGGACTCAACCAGGGTTTTGGCTTCCTGAAGACCACCTTTGACCTCGAAGGAAATCATTCCACCGAAACCTTGCATCTGGGTCCGGGCCAGAGCGTGCTGAGGATGAGAAGCCAGGCCGGGGTAAATGACCTGACGCACAGCCGGGTGAGACTCAAGGAACTCGGCCAGGGCCTGAGCATTGCGGGCATGGGCCTGCATGCGCACGGCCAGGGTCTTCAAGCCGCGCAGTGCCAACCAGCAATCGAACGGACCGGGAATGGCACCCACGGCGTTCTGGTGAAAACGCATGGTCTCGTTGATCTCGTCCGAATTGGTGGCCATGATTCCGCCCACCAGGTCGGAATGGCCCCCCAGATACTTGGTGGCCGAGTGCATAACGATGTCGGCCCCCAATTCCAGCGGACGCTGGAAGGCGGGCGACATAAAGGTATTGTCCACCACCACCAGCGAGCCATTGGCCTTGGCCAATTTACACACGGCCCGAATATCCGTGAGCTTCAGCAACGGATTGGTGGGGCTTTCCAGCCACACCAGTTTGATACCTGGGTGAAGACTTTTCTCGACCTGAGAGAGATCGCTGGTGTTGACGAAGTGGACCTTGATCCCGAACTTGCTCATCACCTTGGTGAAGAAGCGGAAAGTGCCGCCGTAGACGTCGTCGGAACAGAGAACCTCATCGCCGCTCTGAAGCAAATACATGCAGTTATTGGTGGTGGCCATGCCCGAAGCAAAAGCGATCCCGTGCCTGGCACCCTCAAGGGCGGCCAGGCACTGCTCATAAGCCTGACGGGTGGGATTGTTGGTTCGAGAATACTCGTAACCCAGGCGGGGCTGGCCCAGCGCTTCTTGAGCGTAGGTCGACGTCTGAAAAATAGGAACGGTGACCGCTCCCGTCATGGCCTCGGGGTCCTGGCCAGCGTGAATCGCCAGCGTCTCCAGATTGTATTTCATAGCTTGATGATGTAGGCCAGGATCATCGAGAGAAACAAGAAGGCGTAGGCCAAGTTGTTGGTGAGGTCGGAAAGGCGTTCCTCACCCGTCATCTTGCCCTTGGCGGTGGGCGCCGAGGGTGCCGACATGCTTTGCTGCATCAGACCTTCGGACTTGTTGGTGCGCAAGGTCACGCACACGATCAGGGCGGCGCAAACCGTGAAATAGAGGCCAAGCAGGGCCAACTTCATGCCCGAGAGTCCCGGCGTGGCGGCTACATCACTGATCTGCTCGACGGTAATGGGGCCAACGGGCGTGGCGGAAATCAACGGGGTGGGGTCTTGAGCGAACCACATAATCGGTCGTTCTCCTTAGTTGGCCAACGAGGCCTGAGTTTGATAGTTGACGATGCGAGCAAAACTCTCGGCCTTGAGGCTGGCGCCCCCCACCAGAGCTCCGTCGATGTTGGGCTGGGCCATGAGTGCATCGACATTGCCTGCGTTGACGCTGCCACCATACAGCAAACGGACCTGCTGAGCAATCCGTTCCCCAAACAGGTTGCCCAATTCCTGACGAAGCACGGCGATGGTGCTCTCGGCTCCTTCGGGTGTATCCGTCTTACCGGTTCCAATAGCCCAGATGGGCTCGTAGGCAATCACCAGTTTGTCTCCGCTGCTGACCGACTGGCCTTTCAGAGCGCCTTGCAACTGACCAAGGACGACCTCCTTGGTTTTGCCCGCCTCACGCTGCTCCAGACTTTCGCCGACACACAGAATGGGAACGAGGTTGTGCTGCAGAGCAGCCTCCACCTTGGCGAAGCAATCTTTGTCCGTCTCGTGGAAGTAGCCTCGTCGCTCGGAGTGTCCGATGATGACGTGGGAACAACCACAGTCGCGCAGCATGGTGGGAGAGACCTCGCCGGTGAAGGCGCCGCTCTCCTTCCAGTAGACGTTCTGGGCTCCCAGACCATAGTTGGCCTTGCCTTCCAGCAGAGAACCCACCTCACTAAGCAGGTGGAAGCTGGGGCAGATCACGACTTCTCGCTGCTGCACGGGGAAAGCCACCTTGAGCAGGTCCTCCACCAAGTTCTTGGCCTCGCGACGGCTCAGATTCATCTTCCAGTTAGCGGCTAAGATCGGGATACGCATCGTCATCAACTCCTTCAGTTAGGCGGGCTGGGCGCTGCGGCGCAAAACCGCAACTCCCGGTAATTCTTGTCCCTCGAGAAATTCCATGGAGGCTCCGCCGCCCGTGGAAACGTGGGTAATCTTGTCGGCCATTCCCATCTGGGTGACGGCAGCCGCCGAGTCCCCGCCTCCGATACAGGAGCGTCCGCTGCTTTTGCACACAGCCTCAGCCACGGCGCGAGTGCCCTTATCGAAAGGAGGCACCTCGAAAACGCCCATGGGTCCGTTCCAGAAGATGGTTTTGGCTTTGGCGATCTCTTCGGCATAGAGAGCCGCCGTCTTCTCGCCGATATCCAGACCCATCTTGTCCGGGGGAACCTGGTTCGCCGCCACCGTTTCGGCAGCCGAGCCATCCTTGATGGCAGTGGAAACCTGCACGTCCACCGGCAGCAGCAGCTTCACTCCCGCGGCTCTGGCTTTCTCCTCAATCCGCTTGGGCAGGTCCATATCGGCTTCACACAAGGATTTGCCGATTTCGCCGCCGTGAGACTTAATGAAGGTGAAAGCCATCCCGCCGCCGATCAAAATCACGTCGGCCTTGGTCACCAGCGATTCCAGAACCGCGATTTTGTCAGAAACCTTGGAGCCCCCCAAAATTGCCACGAATGGCTTCTGGGGGTTGCCGAGGAGCTCACCCAGATGGGTAAGTTCGGCTTCCATCAAGAGCCCGGCCGCCGAAGGCAAGAACTTGGCCACTCCCACGGTGGAAGCGTGAGCTCGGTGAGCGGTGCCAAAAGCGTCGTTGACATAAATCTCACCGTGCTTGGAGAGCTTCTCGGCAAAGCCAGCATCATTGGCTTCTTCTTCCGGGTGGAATCGAAGATTCTCCAACAGCAGAACCTCACCGGCCTTCAGGCCGGAGCTGAGCGCTTCAGCGCCGGCGCCGATGCAGTCATCAGCCAGCTTGACCGGCTTCCCCAAAACCTCTTGCAGCCTGGCGGCCACGGGGCCCAGACTGAACTCCATGTTGCGCTTGCCCTTGGGGCGTCCCAGGTGGGACATCAGCACCACGGCCGCACCGTTGTCCAGCAAGCGGCGCAAGCTGGGCATAGCGGCCTGAATACGGGTGTCGTCGCTGACGCGGCCATCCTGAATGGGGCAATTAAAATCGACCCGCATCAGCACGCGCTTGCCGTGCACATCGAGGTCCTTGAGGGTGGAGAAATCGGCCATGGACTTTCCTTTCATTACGTGGAAAAAGCCCCATCGCCGAAGCGATGGGGCCAGCGAGACTGGCTTAAACGATGGCCAGCTTCTTGGTGAACATGTAGTGGATCAGGTCGCCCACGCGGCAGCTGTAAGCCCACTCGTTGTCATACCAGGTAATGACCTTGACCATGTTGCCCATAGCCATCGTGCAATCCAGGTCGACGCAAGAGCTGTGGGCATTACCCTTAAAGTCCATGGAGACCAGCGGCTCATCTACGGCAGCCAGAATGCCCTTCATGCTGCCGGCGGCGGCTTCGCGGAAAGCGGCATTCACTTCTTCCTTCGTGGCCGGCTTCTCCAGCTGAGCCACGAAGTCAACGATCGAAACCGTGGGAGTCGGAACGCGCAGCGAGAAGCCGTCGAACTTGCCCTTCAGGTCCGGAATCACCAGGGCCAGAGCCTTGGCGGCGCCAGTCGAGGTGGGGATGATATTCAAAGCGGCGGCGCGGGCGCGGCGCATATCGCTGTGGGGCAAATCCAGGATGCGCTGGTCATTGGTGTAGGAGTGAGTGGTGGTCATCAAACCGGAGAGAATCTTCCACTTGTCGTGGAGAATCTTAGCGGCCGGAGCCAGACAGTTGGTGGTGCAACTGGCATTGGAGATGATGTGGTGCTTGTCGTGGTCGTAATTTTCGTGATTGACGCCGAGCACAATGGTGATGTCTTCGCCCTTAGCAGGAGCGGAGATCAACACTTTCTTGGCGCCGGCTTTGAGATGTAGCTCGGCCTTGTCGCGCGAGGTGAAGATACCGGTGGATTCAACCACTACGTCCACGTTGTGCTCGCCCCAGGGCAGATTGCCGGGGTCCTTCTCGGTGAAAATCTTGATTTTGCGGTCGTTGATGAACAGATGGCCGTCTTCGGCGCGAACGTCGCCCTTAAAGACGCCGTAGTTGCTGTCATATTTGAAGAGGTGAGCGTTGGTATCGGCGCTGGTCAGGTCGTTGATACCGACGATCTCCAGGTCCGGATGATTTTCCAACATCGCCTTGAGGCTCTGACGGCCGATGCGGCCGAATCCATTAATAGCAACTCTGGTTCCCACGATAAAACTCCTTCACCAACTCTGTGTTGTGCCGCCAGCTTACCCGGGCCCCATAGGACATAAACGCCCAGCCAAGAACCTGGCTGGCGATGAGCATCTACCTCGATTATGCGGCTACCGCCCCGCTGCGGCCCGAGGTGCGCGCACTCTTAACCCGCTGTTACAATCAGGACTGGGGAAACGCATCCTCACTTCATCGTGATGGGCACGCCGCTCGCATGCATTTTGAGGACGCTCGCGAACGAATCGCCCGATGCCTGAAGGCCAAGGTCGAGGAAATCATCTTCACCTCAGGCGCCACCGAAGCCAACAATCTGGCCATTCTGGGCTGGATGCGTCAGCAGCCCAAGGGCAGCCATCTGATAGTCAGCGCCATCGAGCATCCTTCCGCCTGGGAAGCCGCTGAAGCGCTGAGCTATGAGGGCTACCAGCTGGACTTCGCGCCCGTAAGCCGGGACGGAGGGTTGGACCTGGAAGCCTTTCGAGCCCTCCTGCGAGAGAACACCAGGCTGGTGAGTCTCATGGCCGTCAACAACGAGGTGGGCACCATTCAACCCGTGGAAGAACTGGCCGGGCTAAACCGGAGCTGGAAGCTGCATGTGGACGCCGTGCAAAGCGGCTTGCTGGGCTGGCCAGATCTCTCGGGAATCGATATGCTCAGCCTTTCCGCCCATAAGCTGGGGGGCCCGGTCGGCTCGGGATGCCTATTTCTCAAACAGGGTCTTCGTCTGGCTCCCCTGCTGATGGGTGGAGCCCAGGAAGACCACCGTCGGGCCGGCACCAGTAATGTCGTGGCCGCCCTGGCTCTGGCCGAAGCCATGGAGGTCACGCGCGCCCGCCGGACCGAGGAAGTCAGCCGAGTGACTGAGCTTCGACAAGGCCTGGAGGCCGAACTCTCCGACATACCCGGCTCTGTTCGGCTGGGCAGCCAACGCAGCCCACACATCAGCAGCTGGTTCTTTGAAGGAGTGCGAGCCGAACCCTTACTGGTCAGACTGGACCTGGAGGGAATCTCGGCTTCTTCAGGCTCGGCCTGTTCTTCCCACAGCCTGGAGCCTTCCAGAGTGGTCACGGCCATGGGCTTTGAGCCCGAGCAAGCGAGAGGACTCATCCGCTTTTCTTTCGGTCACGGCACCACTTCTGAGGAGGTGGAAAGTGTCGCGCGCCGCATGAGGCAAATAGTAGATAAAGCCCGCCGCCAGGACGGAACTTAAGCCGGACGGAGCGGGTTTGGTTTGATGTGACAGTGAGTGCCAGGAGGTTTCAAAACAGAACTTGATCATCTTTTCCAGTCTTTCCGCGGCCCTCCGCGAGGGCTATCGTTGGTCCGAATATCTACAGCACGAGCAACTGCATCGAGTGGAACGCGACGTCCGGCGCCCGGACGGCAAACGCGTAAAAATGCTCGCTTTTGCCAAACCACAACCCGAAGACTTCTCACAAAACTAACCACAGAGCGTGCTTAAATTACTGCTGGCCCTGTGGTTGGGCCAACCACAGGGCTTTGTCTCCCGCGACCAGTGGGGCTCACAGCCCCAGCCCATGCCCGAGGAACTCCGTCACTCCCCTCAACGCGTGGTGCTGCACCATTCCGGCGTGCTCTGGAAAGAGGGGGACGACCCCTACAGAAAGATTCGTGCCCTGCAGAGTTGGGGCCAGCGCGACAAAGGCTGGCCCGACCTGCCCTACCATTTTCTCATCGCTCCCGACGGCCACATCTTCGAGGGCCGTGACCTCAACTACCGTCCCGAAAGCAACACTCAGTACGATCTGGATGGGGTGGTTAACGTCGAGCTTTGGGGAAATTTCGATGAGCAACCGGTCACAGCCCCGGCTCTACAAGCCACCGTGGAGCTGCTGGCCTGGCTCCGACAGGTCCACGGTCTCAGGGAGCTGAGCGCTCACCGCCTGCAGGCGCCGGGACAAACCACCTGCCCCGGCAACGACCTGATGCGTTACTACGAATCGGGCCAACTTCAACGTCAAGTGCAAGAAAGGCATCCTGACACTGACGACTAACTGCCCGGAATGAGAAAGCTCGCCTGCCTCCTGCTGCTCACTCCGCTGGCCTGGGGAACCACTTTTTACCGGCAGAAAATCGCGGTCGACCTCAACGGGGACGGGCGCAAGGAGTGGGTGGTCCTCAAGCCGTACACTGTGGGCGAGGTGACCAAAGGCCAGTTAATGGTTCTGGACTCCGGCGGCAAAATCATGTGGACCGGTCCCCGCATCAAAGATGCTTACTCGAACAGTCCCTGGGCCTTCCTGGGTGAATTCGACCTGGGGGACATC
Source organism: bacterium (assembly GCA_018266105.1). Taxonomy (GTDB): domain Bacteria; phylum Vulcanimicrobiota; class Xenobia; order Xenobiales; family JADMJV01; genus JADMJV01. Next base: position 16,327 of record JAFEBA010000117.1, read on the forward strand.
GCCTGGATTGACGACTACGACGGCGACGGCCAGGTCGATCTGTGCGCCACCTACCAGAAATCCGATGTCCGGCCTACCCAGTTTCGACTTTTCCACTGGAACGGCAAGGGCTTTGTCTACGACAAATCGGCCATGCTGGTGCCCGCCCCCCAAAAACCGGCCACCCTGATCTGGAGAGCTTATTCGCCGGACGCGTCCACTTGGGCGGAAACAATGACCTGCACCAGCCCGGGCAACTACAAGGTGGATATGGCCAGCCCCCCTGAGTCGCCTCCAAGCTGGAAGGTACGCTACCAGTCGGGCGAGGGCTTCGTCCTCACCAACTGATTCAAGCTCAATTTAGGTCTTGGGAAGGTCGGCCACGGGCTGACCGGCGGCCGCTTCCAGCGCATTGAGAGCCTGGAAAACCGACTGCAGCAGAGCAATATATTCCTTACGAACGGCCGCCAGATTCTGTTGACTGGTGAGCAGACGCACGTAGGGCACAGCGCCCCGCTTGAAGCCATACTGGGTGATGCGGGTGGACTCCTCGGATGGTTGCAACACCTTCTCGCGAAAATCGGAGGCGTTCTTCATGGCTCCCAGGTACTGCTCGAAGGCCACTTTCAGATCGGAAGAGACCTGCAGCCTGGCGGCCTGCAGGTTCTGCTCCTGCTCGACCACAGACTCTTCCTTGGCGCGCACATCATTGCGAATCTGGCCCCAATCGATGGGGAACTGCAACCCGATCTGAAACTGGTAGGTGTGGGTAGCAATATCTCTCAGGAAAGTCAGCAATGGCGTAGGATTGGACTGCTGTTCGGCCAGCGTCACCGAGCGCTTGCTGCGCTCCAACGAATAAAGCGCGGATTGAATCTGAGGATTTTCTTGGGCCAACTGCAGCAGCCTGGAATAAGCCAGGTCCAGACTGGGAGTATCTAGAGTGCCTTGCAATTCGATGGGAGTTTGGGCCGGAAGGTTGAGTAGAGGAGCCAGGGTGGCCTGGGCCTGCTTGAGATTGGCCTGGGCACGCACCAGGTCCTGGTTGGCTCGAGAGAGTTGCACGCCCGAGTCAATCAGGTCCAGCTGCGGTCCCGCCCCCGAAGAGAAGCGTTTTTGAGCGATGGTGTAGCCTTCGTTGGCAAGATCGAGGTTGTTCTGCACCACATGCATCGTTTCTTGGGCGGCCAGCAGGCTGTAGAAAGCGTCCTTAATCTGCCTGCGAATGGTGACTTGAGAGGTTCGATAGTCCGCGATAGCCACGCGGTAATCCTGAACGGCAACTTTCTGAGCGGCCGAAAAGCTACCGATGGGCATGAAGGGCTGAGTGACCTGCAGATAGGTGTCGGTCAGGCCATTGGCGGCAAAGGTCGCAAAGCCCGCTCCGGCACCGTTGGGATTGCTGCCGCCGGGCACTGAGCCAGCCACATTGGTGCCGGGAATGGTGGCCACGGTGATTTGGGTCGAGGGGATGGAAGCGGCCCTTTGAAAGGCCCAATAGGCCGAACGCACTCGAGCATTGGCCGCCAGCACGCTGGGATGAACGGAAAGTCCACGCTGCACGGCCTCATCCAGGCCCAGCTTGTAGGTCCCCTGACCGTCTGGAAGCAGTTGCAGCGGATCGACCTGAGGAGGAGCGGCCGGCATATCCTCGGGCAAAGTCAGCCCGGTCGGCTCCTCCTGGTTGACGTCGTAAGTTGGAGGCGGTGGCGTTCCCTGCGAGTATGCCAGCGGGGAGAGGGCCAGCGCCAAGATAAGTGCCAATCTCTTCAAGCGTTCTCCGTGTCCGCAACTTCCGTTTCGGCTAGCCCGGGGCTTTCCTCCGTCGGTGGTTGCACCAATTCATCCCCCGGGAGCAGCAAACGATACATGGCCGGCAAAACCAACAGCACCACGAAGAAACAGGTGAGCATTCCGCCCACCACCACGGTGGCCAAGGGCTTCTGAGTCTCCGAGCCGATGCCCGTGGACAGGGCCGCTGGCAACAGACCGATACCAGCCCCAGCCGCCACCATCATGACCGGTCGAAGCAGCAGCTCCCCGGCTCGCAGAATAGCGGGTCGGGCCTCCATCCCCCCCTGCAGATGCTGCTTGATGCGTGACACCAGCAAGACTCCTTGAAGGACGGTCACTCCAAAGAGCGAGATGAATCCGACGGCCGCCGAGATGGAGAGGGTGATGTGTCCAAGCAGCAGGCCGACCAAGCCACCGATGGAGGCGAAAGGCACGGTGGCCAGCACCACCAGAGCGTCTTTGAGACTGCCGAAAGTGCGGCTGAGTAACAACAAGATAAGCAATAAAGTGACCGGGACGATTACCGCCAGGCGAGCCATGGCCTCCTGAAGTTGCTCGTATTCACCGCTGATGACGTAGTAGTAGCCTTCGGGAAACTTGACTTTAGCGCGGATGCGCGCATCCACCTCGGCGATGGTGCTGGTCAGGTCTCGGTCGCGCACGCTGAACTTGAGGGGAATATAGCGCTGATTGTCCTCACGATAAATGAATCCGGCCCCACTCTTGCGCTCAATGCGAGCCAGCTGCTCCAGCGGGATCATGGCTCCATTGCGCGCCCGAATGGGAATGCGCGCGATAGCTTCCGGACCGCTGCGGAAGGGCTTTTGAAAGCGCACGGTGACATCAAAGCGGCGGTCGCCCTCCAGCATCTGAGTGGCCGCTGTGCCACCGATGGCCGCGCTGATGGCTGAATTCACATCCTCGATCGATACACCGTAACGTGCTGCGGCGGCCCGATCGGTCTCGATCAACAGGTTAGGCTGACCCAACAGGTGGATGATGCCCAGGTCCTTGACCCCCTTTACATCGCGGATTGCGCCTTCAATCTGGGCAGCCAGATCCTCCAGCCGAGCCAGATCCTGGCCCACCAGCTTGATGGAATTCTCACCTTTCACGCCCGACATCGCCTCTTTGACATTGTCCTCGATCGCCTGGGAGAAGTTGAAATCCACACCGGGAAAGGCGGCGTGAAACTTGCGCTCCATCTGATTGATCAGAGCGGCCTTGGTCAGGCCAGGCCGCCACTGATCGCGAGGGAGCAGGGGCACATAATATTCGCAGTTGGCGAAGCTGATGGCATCAGTACCATCATCGGGGCGGCCGAGCTGGCTGACCACCGTGCGAACCTCGGGAAAGGTCCGGAACAATTCGCGGGCCCGATTGGCCAGCTTGCTGGCGTCTTTGAAGCTGATCGAGCCCGGCATGGTGGAGCGCACATACATATTGCCCTCCTCCAGTTTGGGCATGAATTCGCCACCCAGGAAGGGAACGATGCAGAGAGCCAGAGCCAGAATCACGCTCGAAAGAGCTACCGACAGACGCGGATGATCCACCACCCAGGTCAGGACCCCTTTGTAGGGCGCGCGCACGATGCGCACGATCAGAGTATCGTGCTCACCCTGATCCTCCGAGGGAGGCTTAAGCAGAAGATAAGAACCCACAGGGCCCAGGCTCATGGCCAGCAGCAACGCTCCGCCCAGGGCCAGCGCGTAGGTGGTGGCCATGGGTCCAAAAATCTTTCCCTCCACCCCCTGCATCGTAAAGAGCGGCAGAAAGGAGACGAAAATAATGACGGTCGAGAAGACGATGGGATTGATGACTTCCCGGGCCGCCTCGTCTACGATGGCCTGCATTCCCTCGCGCTGCACCGAGCGGAAAGAGAGGTGACGGTGGATATTCTCCACCATGATCACGGTTGCGTCCACAATGATGCCGAAATCAATGGCTCCCATCGAGATCAGATTGGCCGACTGGCCGCACAACACCATGATCCCAAAAACGACGCACAAACTGAGGGGTATGGTCAAGGCCACGATAATGGAGGCCCGCAAATCGCCTAAGAAGGCAAGCAGAATGAAGAAGATCAAGGTGAGCCCGGTGAGCAGTGTGTGCTGCACGGTATGGGTGGTGAGACTGATCAGCTTGCTGCGGTCGGCGTAAGGCTCGATGCGCATTCCTTTCGGCAAGATATTGCCGTGGTTGATCTCGTCTACCTTGTTGTGAATCGCCTCAAGGGTGGGGAGCGACTGCCCGCCTGGCCGCATGAGCACCACGCCATTGACGATGTCTTCCTCCTGGTCCTTACCCACCCGTCCCATAGGTACTTTGCGGCCCAGGGTGACGGTGCCCAGCTGCTTGACAAAGATCGGCACGCCGTCTTGCTCGCTGACCACGGTGTTCTCAATATCGCTGGCGCTGTGAAAGAGGCCCACGCCACGCACGTTGTAGCTTTGACTGCCAATGTCCAGATAACTGGCGCCCACGTTGGAGTTTCCACTCTTCAGGCCGTCCATCACGTCGCTGACGGAGAGATGAAACTGCACCAGCTTCATCGGATCCAGGTCGACATGATATTCCTTGGTGTCGCCGCCGAAGCTGGTGACGTCGATCACCCCGGGTACCTGCTTAAACTGACGCTCCAGAATCCAGTCGTTGGCTTCCTTCAGTTCCATCAAGGTGTGGCGATCACTGACCAACTTATACCGATACAGTTCGCCGATGGTGGAGGTGGGCGATAGCTCCGACTCCACGCCGGCGGGCAAGGTGGTCTGGTGAATCCGGTTGAGAACCTCCTGGCGCGACTCGCGATAGGAGGCGCCATAGGTGAAGTAACACTTGATGTCCGACAGTCCGAACAGCGAACTGGACCGCAGATGATCGAGGTTGGGCATCCCGTTGAGACTTACTTCGAGGGGAACCGTGATCTGCTGTTCCATTTCCTCGGCCGACCAGCCGGGATTCTGAGTGATAATCTCCACCATCGGGGGGGCCGGGTCGGGGTAGGCCTCAATGTTGAGTTTGCTGAGCGCCACCAGTCCGCCCACCAGCAACAACAAGCTGGCCAAAAGCACCAGAGCGCGTTCTCTCAAGAATGCTGAGACAAGCCGCTCAAACATCAGCGTTCCCTGGACTCCAGCAAAAGATTGCCCTCGGTCACCACCCGCTGGCCGGGGCGTAAACCCTTCAGGATTTCCACCTTGTCCTTAGACTTGGCACCCACCACAACCATTTGCTTGCGGTAGTTATCCTTGCCGTCCTCGACCATGACAAACTCGTCGTTCCCCAGCGTCAACAAGGCCTTGTCGGAGATCACCACCGTGTCCGCTCGCGCGGGCAGCTGGACACTGACGTCCACAAATGTGTCTGGACGAAGGTAACCTTTCGGGTTATCAATCAGGCTGCGCACCTGAATGGTGCGTGTGCTGGGACTGACCTGCTGTCCGATGTAACGGATGCGTCCCGAGAACTTCTGGCCGGGCACGCTGGTGCTGGTCACTTCAATCCGATCCCCCTCGCGCAAGCGGGCCACATCCCCTTCGAAGGCGTTGGCGTCCACATAGACCTGGGAAAGTTCCACCACCTGACCCAACTCGGCACCAGAGGGGACACGCTGGCCGCTGGTCACATTGAGCTTGGTCACAACCCCCGTGATGGGCGCCCGCACGTAAAAGCCAGAGGCCTGAGCGGCCGAGCTTTGAGCGTGCCGGGTGTTCAGAGCCAGGCTGGTCAGCTCGGCGGGAATTTCCGTGCCCACCAGGGCGGCCTGAGAATACACGGCCTTATTTCTTTCGAAGTTGGAATCGGTCACCTTGACTGCTTGCATGGCCAGCTCGACCGCTTGCTGATACTGATCGATGTTCTTCTCGAAGAGAGGGATCTGGCGGCGAGCGATTTGCAGTTCCTGGCGCGCGGCTTCGTTCAGGGCTTTGGCCTTCTCGTAGCGAGTGCGGGATTCTTCCACCTCGGCTCTTGAGCTGATGCCGGCATCCAGTAATTCAGTCTTGCGCTTCAGATCGGTCTCCGCGAAGTTGAGGTCGGCTTCGGCCTGGCGCAGATCCGAAGTGAGAGCGCTGACCTGACTGTGAGCCTGTCCCAAGGCTTTCTGAGCTTCAGTCTGGTTGGTGAGGGCGGCCGAGAGCTTGGCGCGCGCTTCCACCACCTGGTCCTGCTCACTTTCTAGCTTCTCCAGAATCTGCAGGCTGGTCATACCATACACGCTATTCATCTCAACCAGTGGTTGGTCTCGAACAACCAGGCTGCCCACCTTGACCAGGGGCTTGACGGCCACGCCGTCCAACGGCGCCGTCAAAACCACAGCTTTTTCTTCGGTGGGCTGAACCTGTCCGCTCAGCAAAATCTGGCTGGCAAAGGATTCTTTGCGCACTTCTTCAGTAACCACCTTGAGAGCTGAAGGGGATTCGCTGGAGCTGGCTCCAGGAGTTGGGGCCTGACTGCATCCCGCAGCCAGCAGGGTCAAAATTAGAATTGCATGCCTCACAGTGGGTCATCTTAGCCCACCTTGAGCGGAGCTTTCCTTACAATTTTGACGTAACTCCTAGTATGATCCAACTAGTAGCCGGTCAGTTCAGACGGCCTGCAGCAGAAAAGCGTTGAACCGGGGGGCGAGCCGCGAGGGCAGCAGACCGTTGCTGCCCAGGTACATCTCGGACAGACGCAGGGCCTGGTAGTAATCCTCCAGACCGGCCCGCTGGCGGCCTGCGCGATAAGTGTAAAAAGCCGTGTAGCAGCGCACCAATCGAGGAATCAATGCCAGCATCCACAGATTGTCCAGGAGCGGCCGGTAGATCAGCAGCGACTTGCGATGCATCTGCACATCCGCCCAGCGGTCGAGCTCATCCTCCAGTTCATCCCCAAAGGCCTTGTCCTGAAAGCGAAGCAGGGCGAACCAGGTGCCTTTCCAGTTAAACTCGGGAAGGTCTAGATCCTCACCCTTTTGAAAAGCCTCATCCAGCGGAAGAATTCGCTCCGCACTGGTATCATCCAGAAACAGCTTGACCAACGCAAACAGCGTCCCGTCCAGCATGGACGCAACCTGGCCGCCCAAGGGCATCTCCTCCATCTCCAGGCCATCCCAGGCCAGGGCCAGCTGCACCCGCTCCTGATTGGTCGCCTGAGCGGCCAGCACCAGCGCCTGCTGGGCGGTCAATTCCAAGCCCTGCTCGGCCCGACGACGGTTGAACTCCTCTTCGAAAGCGACATAGTCTTCCCAGGTGGTGTAGCGTTCCTGGCCCACCGGCACTCGATCGGCCTCAATGGTGGTTATGCGAATTCCCTTGGCCATCCGCTCGCGCAGCCAGTCCTCGTGAGCCTGAAGCGGGCGGCCGCTATTTTGCCTCACGGCCGTGCACATGTAGCTGACCCCCACGTAAACTCCGTCTGGGGTGTCAGTCAGATGAAAGGGAAACTGCTGACAGGTCAGGGGCTTCTCGTCCACTCCAAGCTCCGCGTGAATCGAGCAGAGCTTGTCCTGGCGCAAGAAACCACAACGTGGCTTCTCTGGGTCCTTGTAGAAAATAGCAAAACCCCCGTCCTCAGTTTTGCTAAAAGCGGCTCCGTTTTCATTGATGACCCGAATTCCTAGCGGATGAGCCTCGATTGTCTCAACCACCTGGGGCTCTACGGGAATCGTCCAGAGGGACTCGCAGCCCGCTCCGCACATAACGCAATCGTAGTTCTGGCCCTCGGGGAAATGCAGCTTGATCATCGCTTAGCAGGTTCCCGTCTGAGGTGAAGCCACCTCTTTCAGGTCTTTTTGGGCCGCGACCTCTAGATTCTAGATATGACAATCGGTCAAAAGATTGCCAATGCGGGCCTATTGGGCCTGGCGGCGATGACAGCGGCCTCCACACCAGCGCCGCCGCCGCCGGCCGCCCAGGTGATGCTGCTGGACGAATTTCCGAAGGACGAAGCGAGCCTGACCCACGGCTCCATGGTTGAAGCCGTTTTGGCCAGCCGCAGCCCGCTTGAGCACCAGCGCGTGCAGGTGCCGCTGGGGGCTCAGATGGACCTGATCGAGAAGGCCGAGCCGGGCAATTTAGACCGCTATATCGTGCAGCGCTTCACCGTTCCCACCGAAGCGACCGCCCGAGCCTTGGAAAGAATGCAAGGACCAGGTGTGGCGGGACAATCGCAGGGGGCTTCTGAGTCTCGGGTGGTTGAGAGCTTATGGGGTGCGGCTCAGAGCAAAGCCACGACCCGAGCCTTCCTGGAACAGGAACTGGAGATCGCTCCCGGATCGAGCGACGCCGACTTCCTGCAGTCTTTGGTGAGACGAGTGGACGAAGTGCACCACGGCGACCGGCAAATTGGCGCGGCCCGTCAACACCTGCTGCAAGCCGCTCAACGGGCCGAAGAGGCAGGGGTGATTCGCGTTATTTCGGCCGGCAATCAAGGCCAGCTGGAAAAACTCTTCGAGCGCCTGGGAGTGCTGACCGGACGAGACTTTTACATGAGTGATATGGCTGACGGAGGCGCCATCATCGTGGGGGCGTCAGACGATCACGGCACAGTAGATCGGGCCGACGATGGTCCGGCCGCACTGGCTTCGCCTGACGCGGGAGCGCTGGTGGGTGCCCAGGGAGTCAACGTGCCGGTCACCATCCACGGCAAGACTTACTTAGAAAGTGGCTCGTCCTTTGCTCAACCCCAGATTTCCGCCATCGTGGCCGGCTGGAAAGAGGCCGATCCGGGACTGACAAGAGACCAGGCCCTGGAGCGTTTGGTGGCACTGGCTCACCCCGTCAGCGGCGGCGAACCCTATCTCGGGGCCGGGATTATCTACGCTCAGTAGCTCCAGACTCGCAGATGGCCATCTCCGCCTCCGCTGGCCAGCAGCCGTTGGACCTGGTCAGAGACGATGGCGCCAGTCAGCCCTTCGTGCACCTGGGTCCACATCATCAGACGTCCGCTGTCGGCCCGGTATCCGTAGAGAGCGCTATCGGCGGAGGCCGTAATGATCATCATCTGGTCACTGCTGAAGCAGGCATCCCAGACCTCCGAGCGGTGGCCAAATAAAGAGCGAACCTCCCTTTGAGATTCGATATCCCAAAGACCCAAGCTGCAGTCACCGCTACTGACCAACAAACCGCTGCCGTCCCGATTGAAGCGCAAAGAACGCACCAGCCCGGCGCTGGCCAGGCTCCCCACCAGCTCCCCGTTGCTCAGGTCCCAGAGATGCACCCGGCCCTTTTCCCCTCCGGTGGCCAGCAGCTGGCCTTCGGGGTGAATATCCATCGCCAGCAAGGGGCCTTGTTGGCAATCGAAACTCAACTCGCGAGACAGCGATGAAGAAAGCAGTCGACAGGTTCCGTCCACTAAGGCCGCCACGATGAAGCCTTCGGTGGGATGAAATCGGAGTGAACATACGGCCGGACCAGAGGACACCAGCCAGTGACAATCGGACTTCTCGGTGGTGGACCAAAGCTTGATCGAACCATCCATTCCTCCACTGACCAGGTAGCGGCCGTCTGGAGAAACGGCTAAGGCCAGCACCGGTCCTCGATGGGCATCCTGACTGATCCGAGGTGCCAGCGCCGGCCAGCTGAACCCACAAAGTCGTCCGTCCCGTCCCCCGGAGTAGATGGCCTGATGGTGACTGTCCAGGACCAGGACCGAGGTTGCACCCAAATGGGCGGTGCGTTCCTGAACCAGCCGGAAAGGCTCGATCCAGTTGGTGGTGTCGGCGGCGCCTGCACGTCGGATGCCGAGCTGGTCCAGGAACTGGCCCACGCTGGGAGTTCGGCGTAGAGGATGCAGTTGCAGAGCTTCGGCCAGGGCCCGCTCAACATTGGCGTTGGAGTTGGCCAGGGGGATTAAGTGCGCCCCGCGGCTACGTTCGCGTGAGTCAGGGGGCGGATACCCCTGCAACAGATGATAAACGGTGCAGGCCAGGGCATACACGTCGGCAGCCGGAGTCAGCCGTTGGTCCTTTTGGTACTGTTCCAAGGGCGAATAGCCGGGAGAAACCACCGGCACCGTGGTGGGGCCGGCTTCTTCACCGTAGGGACGGGCGGTGCCAAAGTCCAGAATGACGTAACGGCCCTGCGAGGTGATGAAAAGGTTGTCAGGCTTGAGATCGCTGTGTAGAAGGCCGGATTCGTGAACCAGAATCAAGGCCTCGCCCAGCTGGCGGACGGCTTCCAAGACGCGCTCCAGGGGCATGGCTCCGGCACTCTTGAGACCTTCGCCCAGCGAAACTCCTTCCAGAAACTCTTCCACCAGATAGGCGGTTCCGTTGGCCTGAAACATGCCCAACAGACGTACGATGCCGGGATGATTGAAACGCTCAAGATAGGTCCCCTCCTGCAGGAAAGCCTGGACGGAAGCGGTCAGCTCTTCGGGAGTGTAGGGCTCTCCGGCCACAATCTTATAATCCTCACGCCAGCATCCCCGAGGAAAGAACTCTTTAATTGCCACCGGAAGCTTGCCGGGACGCTGGCGCGCCGCGTAAGTCAACGAGAAACTGCCCTCGCCAACCACCTCCCCCAGGCGGTACAGACCTTTCTGCATCCGAGTTCCAGGGGCCAGAGGTTCTCGAAAGGGAACGACCAGCTCCTCACCATCCCAATTCACGCGACATGACATTCAGAGGTGGGGAGAAATGCCCCTGCCTCAGGCAAGCTCAGTAGCGATCCCCAATGGATAAACTGAACTGGGACCGCCCCCGGCTGGCAAAAGCCGACTCCAGACGAACCAAACCGAAGTCGGTGACGGCCTGCAAGCCAACGCCGTAGCCCAAACCGCTATCCGGCAAACGTCGGACGACCTGGGACTGACCAAAAATCTTGTTGGTGGAGCCCAGCGCACTGCCGTAGTCCACAAAGGTGGTGAAGCGCATCGGAATTTCAGAGCCAAACAGCTCGACCTTTCCCAAAGGCACGCGCAACTCGGACGAAAGCTGGAGAAAGCGCGTGCCCGCTCCGAGCTCTCCCAGTTGAAAGCCCCGCACTGAGTTGAACCCCCCCAGGTTATAGGCCTCATAGGGTGCAACCCGACCCCGGGTGAATCCGCATTCAAGGTTCAAGATCAAGGTCGGGTCGCCCAGACGCTGAAAATGGCTGAAGTTGAAGTTAAACCGAGTCATATCGACCTGGGTGGCGCCAATGGGAATATCTTGCTCCAGGCTGAAGTTGAACTTATCACCGCTGGTGGGAAACTGCAGGTCATCCAGGCCAAGATAGGTACCCACAAGTCGCAAGGCCAGGGTGTTGTCCACCCCACCGGGAGCCACGGTCAGGGCGCGGCCACGTCGATCTAGCCCTGGAATTCTACCGCCTAAGGCACCGTTGTAAAGGCTGATATTCTCGTAAATCAGGGCGCTCGAGAGAATGAAGCGCTGAGACGGATCGGTTGTGTAGCCAAAGCCTGCGCAAGCGCGGGCGACCCAGGGCTGTTGGGCATTGGAAAGAAAGCCCGAGGGGCGAAACGCGACGTGCTGAGAACGAGTGTAGTTCACATAGGTTGAAAAGTACCCGTCCATTCCTTCGGGAATGAAGCTGTAATCCAGATCGGTGCTGAAGTTGGTGGTGCCGACCTGACCGGTCAGCATCAGCCGCTGAGTCGGGGTGAGATAATGCCCATAGTGGGCGGTCAGGTTCAGGTTGTCGTTGTAGCGGCTGCCGTCCAGGACGATTTCGGGACGGTTACTGCCGTCGAATGCACTCGGGTCAGGCAACACCGGACCCAGGCCGAAACCTTCATCATCTCCGGTGTTGAAGACGCCCTGAGTGGTGCCGCTAAAAGTACCCCGAGGGTAGGGACCACTTTGATTCACCGGTGGCGCCTCCGCGGCTTCGCTCGCGGCCTGGGGTTCAGGCTGGACAGGGGGCTCGGCCCAGGCCAGGCCAGTCAGCCCCAGAAAACTCAATGAAGCCAGCAACGTGTTCTTAAAATAACTCATCAAAGTTGGGGCCTATTCGCCCTGAAAGACCCAACCCATTCCTCACTGCACAGCGGCCTTCTGACGCCTGGAGGCCTCCAGCCCGGTTTGGAAAAGCTTCAAGTTGTGGAGATATTGGAAGGGCTCACGCCCGAGCAACTGCAGGCGGTAGAGCATGGTCAAGGGCCGCTGATGATTGTGGCCGGGGCGGGCACCGGTAAGACCACCGTGATCACCCGTCGCATTGCTCACCTGATCCTGAGCGGTCAGGCTCGAGCCGGAGAAATCCTGGCACTGACCTTTACCGACAAGGCTGCCCAGGAGATGCAAGGCCGAGTGGACGAGCTCTTGCCCTTAGGTTATGTCGACACCACCATCTGCACTTTTCACTCATTTGGCGATAAGATCTTGCGTCAGTTCGCTCTGGAACTGGGCCTCCAACAGGATTACCGAATGCTGGACGACACCGGCCAGGTGTTGTTCCTGCGCCACCACTTATTCAAGTTGCCGCTCCGGCAACTCAGGCCCCTGGGCAATCCCACCACCCACCTGCGCGCCCTGAAGCAGCACTTCGGGAGGCTGAAGGATGAGTGCATCGAGCCGGAGGACTACGTCAACTGGGCCCAAGATCTGGTGAAGGCGGCCGACAAGGTGCCTGCTCTTCAAGAGCGGGCTGAGCTGCAACAGGAGCTGGCCTTATGCTACCGGGCCTATCAGGAGCTGCTGCTGCAGGATGGTCGCTGCGATTTCGCCGACCTGGTGTATCGGCCGTTACAACTTCTGCGTCAACGTCCGGGAGTTCTGCAGCGGCTCCAGGAACGCTACCGCTACATTCTGGTAGACGAATTCCAGGACACCAATGGTTCACAATTTGAACTGGTGCGCCTTCTGGCGGAGAAACACAGAAACCTGACGGTGGTAGGAGACGACGACCAGTCCATCTACGCCTTCCGTGGCGCAGCCATCAGCAATATCTTACAGTTCAAAGAAGTCTACCCGGACGCCCGACCCGTCGTGCTCACGCAAAACTACCGTTCCCTCCAGGCCATCCTGGATTCCAGCTACCAGCTGATTCAAAACAACAACCCCAACCGGCTTGAGATCATCAATCAGATCGATAAACGTCTCCACGCCGCCCGCCAGGACCTGGAATTACTGGGTGAACAGCCGCTGGAATACACCCGTTTTGAAACCGTATCGGACGAGGCTGAGGCCGTGGCCCTGCGCATTGTTGATTGGGTCAAACAGCACGGATTGCTCTTCGCCGACTTTGCCATCCTCATTCGCAACAACCGTGATTCGCAGCCCTACCTGCGCGCCCTGAACCAATATGAGGTCCCCTACCGATTTTCCGGCAACGAAGGCCTCTACCGCAGGCCCGAAGTTCGCTTGCTGACCTCGATGGTGCGAGTGCTGGTCGACCCCCACGATGGCCAGTCCCTTTTCTACCTGCTGTCCAGCGATTTCTATAGCTGCGGACCTCGCGACCTGGTAAGGCTTTCCAACCTTGCCCAACGCGAACACAGCACTTTGCTCACCCAGGTGGAAAAAGCCCTCCAGGAACAGTCACCGGAGCTGCAGGGCCTGGCCACCTTGCAACGCTTTTATGACGACTACCGCCACTTCGTGGAACTCATCCCCAATCTGCAGCCGGGCCCGCTGGTTTATCAGTATTTACAGCGCAGCGATTGGTGGCGCCGGGTTAGCGAAGGCGAAGTGGAGAACGCCCAGGCCCTGGTGCAAAACGTGGCCCGCTTTTTCGACGTGCTGGGCCGATTCTCGGAAGAATACCCCGAGGCCAATCTGACCGACTTTGTGCGCCATCTGGACCTTTTGATCGAATCAGGGGATAGCCCCGGAGTGGTGGAATCCGACACCCTGGATGACTCGGTTCAAGTATTGACCATTCATCGCTCGAAGGGCCTGGAGTTTCCCGTAGTTTTTCTGGTTGGGCTGAACGAAGAGCGCTTTCCCAATAAATTGCGCCCCGAGGACCTGGAATTTCCCTGGCCGCTCTTACAGGCCTCGGCGCCGGCCGACGAGGAGTCCCATCTGCAGGAGGAACGGCGCCTCTTTTACGTGGCCGTAACCCGAGCGCAGCGTCATTTGTGGATGTCCGGCGCCAACGACACGGGCATGCGCCGAAAAATGAAGCCCAGCCGCTTTGTGCGAGAGTCCATCGGGGCCCAGGCGGCCGCCCGTCCAGCGCCCAGAATGCAATCACTGGAACGGATTCGCCGAGCAGCACCGGTCGAACCGGCACCACGCACGGAAGAACCCCCTCGGCCTCGGCAACTGGACCTTTCCCATCAACGCATCGCCGACTATCAGGATTGCCCCCATCGCTACTACCTGGCCCACGTGTTACGCATTCCCCAACCCGAATCGCAAAGTCTGAGCTTCGGCACAGCCCTGCACGAATGTATCAGCTGGTTTCTGCGGCAACGCAAAGAGGAAGAGCGAATTCCCGAGCTCTGCGAACTGCACAATCGTTTCCGCAAACAGTGGCGAAGAGTGGGCTGCGTCAGTGGCGAACACGCTGAGCACCGCCTGCAACAAGGTCTGGACTGCCTCGAACGTTTTTGGACTGAAGAAGCAGGCAGCCAGCAAATCCCGGACATGATCGAGCAGGAATTTACAGTGCGTCTCGACGATGTGCGCATCCGCGGTCGCATCGATCGGGTTGACCTGGACCATCGCGGGCGAGTGAAAATCACCGACTACAAGTCCAGCCCCGTAACCCAGCTGGATCTGGCCCATCAACAGGCTCAGAGCAGCTTACAGCTGTCCATTTACGCTTTCGCTTATCAGGTCTTGAAAGGCAAAATGCCGGATTTGCTGGCGCTGCACTTTATCGAGAGTGGCCTGGAAGGCCTGAGCTCACCCATCGAACACCCTCTGGATGAACATACAGGCATGATTCGTTACGTGGTGGCCGGTATACGCGAGGGACGCTTCGAAGCCAGGCCAGCCCTCCACCGTTGCCGCAACTGTAATTACCGTCCGGTGTGTGACGCAGGCACCGAGGGTTGAGCGACGAACCCGCCGCCATGCTTAAATACTTGCGCGCTTACCTGGGCCATATCCGTAACTGCCTGGCTTTACGCCGCCTGCTCAGGGGTCGCTGGACCCACAATTTGCGCAATACCTACTGGTATGACCTCTCACTGCCCGAAGCCATCAGTCTAAAGGGCATGCTCAAAGTCCTTTGGTGGGGGCTTTTTAAACGCAAAACTGATGAAATCTCGGCCAACTACGCGATCACCAATCTTTATCTGGCCGACCCCGTCGGGCCCGGGCTGGACGCGCCTGCCCCCACGGTCTGGCATTGCCGCAGCCTGGTGGGCCTGCCCTGGCATGACTACCCCAGCCCGATTACTGAGCTCCTGGAGAGCAATGCCGAGCAAATCGTGCAGGAATACTTGAAGGTCAAGCATTTGCTGCAGACTCATCCCGATGACGCTTCCCTGGCCGGCAAAGGCAAATGGAAAGGGTTGTTTTTCTACGCCGCTCGGGGCCAGAAGAACCAAGAACTGTGCGCCTTGTGTCCGAATACCACCAGAGTGCTGGAGCAATTACCATTGTGCACCAACTTTGGCTTCGTGATGTTTTCAGAACTGGCACCGGGCACCCATGTTAAGCCACACACCGGGTCCTCCAATTTAAGACTCCGATTTCATCTGGGCCTTCAAGTTCCCGACACGGAGAACGTGAAAATTCGAGTAGCCCGCGATTTTCGTCCCTGGGCCCAAGGCAAGGTACTGGCCTTTGATGACTCATTTGAACACGAGGTTTTCCACAGCGGCCAGGAGACCCGAGTGGTGCTGGTGGTGGACTGCTGGCAGCCCGGACTGAAAGAAGAAGAGATCGAAATCCTCGGAAATCCCTTATTCGGCCGATTTGGTCGCGGATGAAACGCCTGCTCTTTGGAGCGGTGCTGCTGCTGGCTCTTACCTACGGGGGCTGGCGACTGTGGCAGCACTTCCAGTGGCCCCACACCAATCAATGTATTCATAATGAACGGGTGCTGACCACCGCCCTCAACTGGTATGCGGTTGACAATGAAGGCTACCCGCCCCTTACGCCCAAGAAGTTGATTCCTATCTACATCAAGGAAATTCCAGAATGCGACGAACCTTACGACTATGAGGTGGTCGGGCACAATTACACGGTCTCCTGTCACGGTGGCCACCGGGCTTTCTTTATGCCCCCGGGCTACCCAAAGATGGCCACGGGGCGGCCGCCCGGCAAGTACTTGCTGTTCCGACCATAGAGACTAATTCAGCGTTGGGGGTGCGTAGAATGAGACGGCATAAAGGCGTCGCCTTGATCACGGTATTGCTGACGGCAGCCGTGCTGGCCATGCTCTCCACCGCCCTGGTGTGCATGAACCGCAATGGACTCCTCTCGCTGGGAGAGTATGAGAACCGGGCCCGCGCCATGCAAGCCTGTTACGCCGGCCTGGACTACGCCCGAGCTCGGTTACAGCAGGACTCAACCTGGTCACGAACAGCCTTCGCGGCCGCCCACAAAGTGCTCGACCTGCCTCAAGTCGTGGTGCAGGAGAGTGGCCAGACGGTGGACGCCAACCAGGCCGAGGGCGAACTCCCTCTGGAAGACTCCAAGTTTCAGCTGCGGGTGGAAAACAACCTGGGGAATCGCTATTCTGTGCCAGCGCCGGCCTGGAGCCGCAGCCAGATGACCATTCCGCCGCGATGCGCGCTGGTGGCCATTGACGGTCTCAGTGGGGGAAGCCGACGGCGCATCGAGGTGATTCTCTGTCATAAAGTGGGGGTTGGAGTCGGCATCTTTGCCGGGAAAGACCTGGGCATCAGCCTGGCCGATGGCGCCGCCGACAAAGCTCTGACTTTCTCCAGCACGCTTCCCCGCGGCAACCACGTCAACGTCAATGAAAACGTGCTGCTGCCCTCAACTTCGAAGGTGGACTTTGGAACCCAGGCCGCGCGCGGACGCATCCAGTCCGGCGGGGACACCAAAGTCAACTCCAGCTTTGGCTTTGCGACCGATGGTAGCATCGACCAATCCACCATTTCCGGGGCCAGCCTGGCGGCCGACCCACTGTTGACCCAACAGGCCTCCACGGAGATGAAAACGTCGATCAACACCAATTCGCCGCCCAGTCCCCCTCGTTTCAAGCCGGACCAGCTAAAGCAACCGAGCTCCTCATCCAATCTTCCAGCCGGAACCTATCGTTTTACCAGCCACGACACCGTGACTTTTACTCCATCCAACGGCGGCTCCTCAACCCAATACGTAAATCAAATTCCCGTCGGCGATAAAGTGGTGCGCCTGGGCGAGTATCGCTTCATGCCCGAGGGCGACATCAAGGTGGACGGTAATTTAACCCTGGTAGGTCAACAGACCAAGTTGGAGGCCAGCGGAGACCGCATGGTCTCCACATCTGTAACCACGCCTATGCCGGTCAGCCTGGCAGTGGGCTACGGAACCAATGGCCTACCCCTGGCGGTCGATGACCTGGGAAATCCAAACGTGACCAAGACTCGTTTCACAGTCTCGGGCAACTTGAAGGTGGAAGGAGACATGGTCGGTAACGGGCAGTTGTTTGTGCAAAAAAGGAACGGAACCGGCGGCACCTTAACCGTGGAAGGCAATAGCCGGCTATCGGCCACGCGCACGGACGGAATGGCGGTGGTGGTCGAGGACTCAGTCCACTTTAAGGACGTCAACGCTCTGGCCCCTGTTCAGCCTTTTGCCATGGGCACCAACGAATTCGACCTCTACGCCTCAGCCCTGAACCTGAACGCAGGCCCCCCCTACTATTCCCAGTCCCAAAAGGACACCCTCAAGAACTGGCAGAGCCAGGGACCGAGTGCCCTTGCGGCCGTGATCGGCTCCGATGACCTTCCCGGAGCCACGGTTCGTGGGCGAATTATCGGGAACTACACCTCAGTGCTGAACGACATTCTGAGCCAGGGCAACCGCAACGCTCAACTGATTGGGACTCAGGTCGTCGTGGCTCAAGGCGACCCTGGCTCCTCCTTTATCGCTACTCTCTCGGCCAAACAACTCATCACTGATTACATTCAACAAGTGGTCAGCTCCCAGGGTAATATGACCCTGGGCACGCACACCCGGGTGCGAGAGTTTATCAAGTCGGTGGAACGCGGGGCACCCAACCCCGCTCTGCTTTCGGTCTGGTTTCAAGCCGCTCCGGTGGCTGGACTGAGCTCGACCGGCCTCAACGACGTCAGTTACAACTCTTACAGCACCTCGATCCAAAGCCTGGTCGGCAATCAAATCTCGGCCTACAACCAGGACGCCCGACTCCACGGCAAAACGTTGCAACAGTACATCAGTTCCTCCAACGGCTACAGCGACTCACAACGCTTTGATTTTATCTTCGGCGGGCTGCTCTACGCGCAGAAAAACATCTACGCCCATATGGCCAATCGATTCAACCTGCTGGGCACCATGATCAGCGCGGAAGGTTCGGTCGGATTTGACCACCTGTCAGGCGGCCAGGTGGTCTATGACCCCAATTCATTTGAGGATCAGTTCGACCTCAGCAAGGTGGGTCTGAGCCCGACCTTTTTCTGGATGGCTCCCTGAATTGGGCACTGGTCGACGCGGGATGACCTTAATGGAAGCGGTTCTGGCACTGGCATTGCTGGCCATCGTGCTGGTCTCCGTGTCGGGACTCTTCCTCAAACTGCTGGGGGGCTCGCAAAAATCCAGTGACCTGACCGCGGGGGCCATGCTGGCCGAGACAATTCTTCAAAAGCACAGTATCGGTCCGGACTTTCTTTCCTACGCCAATCAACTCCAGGTCCTCTATAACCGCGACGGCTCCCAGGCTGAAGAATTTACCTATCAGGTCACCTGCACTCGAGTGCAGAGCAATCTATATTATGTAGACGTCCAGGTCTCCTGGAGTGGCGGCAGTCGCGCGGGTCAAGGCCGATTGAGCACACGTCTGGGTCGGCTGGCCAGTCCTTGAAGGCTCGCGGGTTCAGTCTGCTTGAAGTGGCAGTCACCTTAACACTTCTGTTTGTGGGACTTTGGGCCACTTTTGCCCTCTTTGAGCGAGGCACCCGTGCATTCTCGGTGGGAGGTGCTCAGAACGACCTGGCCTCCGACGCTCGGCGCAGCCTGCTGGCCATTATGAGCGATGTGCGGTTAGCTGATGCGGACACCCTATCGGTAGACGATAGTCGGAGCTGCGCCGACGAAAGCGGCCACTCCGTCCAACGCGATGCCTTCTGTCTGGCCACACTCTCTCGTTGGGACAAGCCTGAAAATTTCAATCAGGTCCAGGCCGGGATTTACTGGGACACCTATACAGTGGTCTATGCCACCCGCAAACCCAAAGGCTGCTTGGTGCGCCAGAACTATCGACCAGCCGGCAGCCCCTATCTCTCCACCATGCCAGGCTTCCCGGGGCCAAGTTTTCTGGATGATAATCCTCGAAACAATCCGGGCGCGACCAGCACCCGGGTGCTCTGCTCAGCAGTCCAGGAGTTTCAGGCGACCTTCAATGAGGACGACAAAACTCTGGAGGTCAGCCTGCAGCTGGTGGAACGGGGCGGCAAAAAAACGGGCGGGCGCAGACT
>JAFEBA010000118.1 GCA_018266105.1 bacterium
CTTCGTGCCGCCCACCGACTACCGCTATCCGTTTCTTGGTTAACAACCTCGACGCATAGCGGACACATTCTGGGCCTAAGGTGGGGTCATGCAAATGACCCCACCTCCTGGCGGCCACATGGGCGTACACGGCATGGTGATGTTCGGAAAGAACTATCTTTCCCACATTCCGATGTTCCACGAGCCCCATGACTATCAGATCATCATGGACGTTCATCTGGAACACCCCCAGATCGGCCCCCAAGAAAGCTTCGGCGAAAGCTTACATACCTTCGTGCCGGACAAGTTCTCGCTGGGCGACCTGCTAAACGGAAAAATCGAGAAGATCCAGGGCACCGTCTACGAGGGCAATTTCGAAGACGGCGGTAAGCCGGTTCTTGAAGGCGTCACCGCCCATATCGACGAGGTACTCCATTCCCATCATCTAAGCGACCAGCAGGCCGCTGCGCCGGAGCTGGAATACTGGCTCTATGGGCAACGCCAGGATGCCTACCTGGTTCACCCCATCGCCGGAGGCTCGGCCGGATTTGACCAGATCCTTCACGTCGACCTCAAGGCCGCCAACGTAAGCGACCAGGAATTGGAGCAAGGCGTGCTGGTCCGTCTTCCGGGCCGTCCCAACGATGTGCATGCCCGCCTCAAAGACGGCGAGCAGGGCGTCTATCTGCGGGAAGCCGGAGACGGTGAGGAACTGGAACTCAGCGTCAAAAAGGAACTCTCCTGCCTGGTAGGGCCGCATTTTACAAACGGCCCCAAAGACTTAGCCAAGAGTCCATAAGGCGGAAACATCCGTTAACAAAGTTCGAGAGATCTTTCACCTGGTTTTTGCCGTCCGAGCTTAGAGTCATGTTAAGAACGAAAGCACGGAGGTATCCAATGGAACTTCTCAACCTCACCAGCACCAGTCTCACTTCAGGCAGCGCGCTACCGGCCCTGGGATTGAACTACAGCAACGCCGCCCTGGAGCGCCTGCAGACCTCTGCTATGCTGGCCGAAACGCAGAATCTGCTGGACGGCTTTGCCCGAGTCACCATGCAGCAGAACCTGCAGAAACTGATGGAACTGTTTGCCAGCCTCATGAAAAATGAAGCTCCCCAGACAAACACCAGTCCGGTTGGTGGCAGCTCCTCGGCCAACCAGGCCGGCCCATCCAATCAGGTCAGTCCTCCCTCCAACGTCAAGAAAACCGCCAGGGCCACCGGCACCGGCTACTTTCCCGACAACAGCGCCATGGAGGGTGGCTATGTCGACCGCAAGGGCAAGAAGCTCAACACCCTCCAGGATTTTCTGGCCGGCAAGGCGGACTACGTTTCGGTGGCCATGGACAAAAACGAAAATATCCCTTACGGAACAAAGCTACGCATCCCGGAACTGGAAAAGAAATACGGCCGCCCCATTGAATTTCGGGTGGTCGACACCGGCGGTGCGTTCACCGGCAAAGGCAACAGTCGTATCGATATTTGCACGGCCAACCAGAAGGCCTCGACCGATTCCACTATCAACGGACCCCTGACGCTACAGTTTGTGTAGAGAATACTCTCCCAGGCACATCAAGGGCTTGAAAAGTCGCCCCGGCGAGGCTTCACCGTTGGCCTGCGCCAGGGCCGCCTGGCGAGCCGTCTGAGTGCTGCTCACCTGACCCTGGCAATGCATCCCGCGAGCGGCTTGCGAAACCGCCCGCATCCCGCTCTGAAGGCCGGTCTGCATCAGTCCGGCGTTCAGCATTTGCAGCTCCATATTACACATGTCTTTGCTCTCTCTGGTCCGCGCGCGGTACTCTCGCGGTATCCTGCGCGCCCCTCTGATTCTGCCACTAAAGACAGTATAATCCTCAACCGTTAGGAGCCATTTACCAACCTGCAACATTTTAACGGGATAATTATCCGCCTGTTTTAGAGCTGTTTTGTGAACAGGAAGCCTGCGCAAGCTTTCAGAATCCCCAGCAACCTGAAACGAAGGGGGCTGACTGAATGCCGGCATGTCCAAATTGCGGCGCGGAAGTTCGCGAAGGCAAAACATTTTGTGGGGGGTGCGGTACATCCATGAGCGGATCTTCATCGTCAGCTGGAAGCAGCAAAATCGAGTTAGACAGCAAGTTGCTCAACTCGTTGCTGTCCATTTTTGTCAATAAGCCCGGTGGACTGCAGGTGCAGCTCGGCGAGTCGGGCAACCTCCAGGTGCAACAGGGCGACCTGCAGGTGGGCGTGGACCCGTTTCTGATTTCCCAGGCCCTGAGGGTGCAGCTGCGTAATGGCAACCTGGGTCCGTTTACGGTCCAGCTCAACCAGCTGCAGCTGGGCTCCCAAGGCCTGACGATTTCACTCAACCTGCTGACGTGAGCAAGCTGCTCGGCCAGTTTGGGGTCGCGCTGAACGAGCGGGACCTTAACACTTTGCTGGCTACCTTCGCTGCTGATCTGGCACTGGTATTCAAGTCAGGTTGTTTCAGTCTGCGCACAAAACTCCCGATGGGACTGGGGGTCACCCTGGTGGCGGTGGCCCGCTCCACTCCCGACAGCCTGATTTTCTCCATTCCTTTCGACCAAATCCGAGGCGATAAGACCGGAGGGATGGCCGCCATGCTGGCCGGCGGCCTTTGGGGACTGATTCGTCCCGTGATCGAAAAGCGCATCCGCTCTGAGTTAAGCAAGCGCCACATGCCGGAGGAAACGGTCAGCCTGAGCCAGTCCCAGGAAGGCAAAATCAAAGTCGGGCTGGTGACCCTGCATCTGCGTCCACTCAATGCCTGGCTGATGCGCCAGCCCCCCCGCCAGGGTTTTAAAGTGAATGTGGACGCCATCTGGGCTACCGAGGAGCAACTGAACTTGATTTTGGATGTCTTCCACGATGGCCTGAGCGCCTTGCCATCGGCTCCTGGCTATGGCTAGCCGGGCCCTGCTGCTCTTGCTGATGACCTGGATAGTTTATCCGGTCTGGGCCCAGAGCGACCTCAAAGTCCAGCGTCGCGGCAGCCACGTTTACGTCAAAATCAGCCTGCGCAACCCCAAGCCAGACTGGGAGGGTGGGTTTTCCATGCAGTGCTGGGCCCGGCGCACTCATTTGGGTCCGTGGCTGCTCTTGCGAGAATGGCCTCGACTGCCACCGCTCGGACCAGGTCAACGGCTGACCCGCGAACTCTTTGACCAGAGCAGCCCGACTTTAAGAGCCCTGGCCGCTACCGGGCCAGTCGAGGTGCGCTCGGTCATCAAGGCCCCGGGCGTGTTTCTCAAACGAGAACGCAGCCTGCCGGTTCAATCCCTGCGGCCCTAGATAAAGAATCGACCCAGCCAGGTGCGGGCCCGCAGGTCGGCCACCAGAACTCGCCCCAGGTTGTCACAAACGACCACAATCCAGTTGTAGACTCTCACCCGCATGCGTTGCGTTCGCGGGAGCAGGAGCGAAAACTGCTCTGAGGGATGAGCGGTGGAGAAGATCAGCAACTGCTGGCCCTCGGCGCAGGCGGTCTCGACCAGACAGTAACCGCCCCGCTCGCGAAAATGAGGGTGGGAGCCCAGCAACGGCAAACGCTGGTTGCGGTAGTGCCAGAAGTTTCCTTCGACCCGAATCGGCTCAAAACCATGAGGAGTGACCAATCGATGGGCGCTTGGAATTTCCAGATCGCGGGTCAGGTCCAGTTGCGGAATTCGCAGCGTCTGCACCCGCGAGCCCATATCGACACTGGCCGAGTGCCCGGTCACATTCACCTCATTGGGACGTGAATAGAGCTGCCTGCTGCTGGAGGCTCGCCAGGCCTGGGAAGTGAGATCAATGCAGAAGAGATCACGATCCGACCAGACCAACCAATGATATCCATCGTGGGTTTCCGACCAACCCTCGGGACTGGCCTGGCACCAATAGCGCAGCCCTCCACTCTCCAGGCGGCTGAGGTGACCGCTGCCAACAACCAGAGGTCGCTCCCCCGCCACCAAGTGGTATGCTGGCTGCGGAAATCGCTGAGAATAGGTGCCCGAACGCCCCAGAATGGCCACGCCGGCCTGTCCCAGAGCCAGCAACAAGCGTCCGTCTCCCAGCCAGTGAGCGTCATAAACAGGGGTCAGACCCTGTTCCTCCACTCGCTCATTCCAATGACCCAGAGCAGCTGAGGCTTCTTTGAAAGCGGCCGGCTTGTCGGCCCGCAGCCAGGGATCGCCGCTCAGGTTGACGAGGAACTCCAGGGTGCGATAATCGCCGAGGGGAAACGGGCTATTGGACTGACGCATGACGCGACGAGCGGTTTCACCCGCCCAGGCGCGCAGCTCGGGGTGCCGGGCTTCAAACCAGCTGCCCGCCATTCGCTCCAACAGGGCACGCCGGCGTGGCTGCCCGATCAAATCATCATCCTTAAACTCGGCTGCCAGGCGTTCGACCAGCTTGAGCCGTTCGCAATAAACCGGGTCCTGCAGGCCGAAAATAAGGGCCTCCAGGGCTGCCGGCCCACCAGCAGCCAGGCCTCGTGCCAACCAGAGCTCGTAGTCTTCCAGCTGCTCCCGCACGGGCCAGCCCACCGAAATGGCTTGTGAGAGACAGCCGGCGTCGGCCAGGTCGGTGACCCAGACCGCCCGAAACTGCGCGGCCAGCTTGGGATCTTTGCGTCCTAACATATGCAAGGCCTCAGCCTCGACGTGATAACGCCGGGCCAAAATCATGGCCGTCTCGGTGCGCCCGGCCATAAACCAGAGTCGAACCTGCATGGCGGCGGGCAAACCCTTGAGAGTGGCCAATCGGGCCGCCTCCAGCAACTTACCGTGACGCTCCAGAAGCTCGGCGGCCCCGGCCGCGTCGTTGAGCAATTCACCCTGCACATAGGCGGCTTCCTCAATGCGGCCGGCCTGCAGCAACTGCTCCAGGGCTTTACGGTAGACAGCCTTGAGCAGTTCCAAGCCCTGCAGTCCTGTGCCGATGCTGCCCCCAGACTGGGCGGCAGACGTGAAATCCAACGAAGCCCGGGGCTTGAGAGTACCCAGAAACTCGGCCAGCTCAGAACTACCATTAGAATCGATGGGAATCGCGTGACGCAGGGCCTGTTCCCAATTCTTCTGCTCAAACAATTCAAACATTTTGTTGATGTAGCGCTGATTCTCGGGACTGGCGAAAAAGGACTTCAAGAGNNTCGAACAAGCCCAGCAGCGGGTTCCTGGTCTCGACCGAGCTCGAATCTCGACCCCGAAAATTTCGTAGAAACTTCTCTTGCTCTGGAGCGGGAGGCGGCACCGACGGCAAAATTTTGCGAACCGGTTCAGGAGCGGTGCGCACCACCGCCGGCAGACTGGGGGCCCGACTGAGGGCCAGGGCAGCTGAGAAATGAAGTTCTTGCCAGTTCCAAAGCTCGGATAGATCGAGGCGCTTCAAATCCCCCAGCCCGGCAGCCCAGACTTGGCCGTGCCAGCGCAGACGAACCTCTCCGGCTTGGGGGCACAGGCACGGGTGACTGGCCCATCCCGATTGGGATGCCACCACCGCCAGTCCACCCAGACACTCGACCCGAGTGTCTTGAGGACGCGGAAAAACCAGCAGCCAGCCCTGATTGGCCAGCAACACCCGTGAGCCAGCCCGCCACTGAGCACACAACCGCTCGGGCTGGAGCCAATCGGGCGGAAACCAGATGCCCCAAACCGACTGAAAACCTCGCCAACTCAAGAGCAACTGGCCCACAATTCAGACTGAGTCACGGTGTCGAAACACCGCAACTGGCCGGTCCGGGTGCCGTAGGCCAGCAAACCGTCCGGATGCAGACACCCTTCAGTGATCGGAGCTCCGACCTCCACCAGTTCAGAGAAATCCGACCCCAGCAGTTGAAAATGTTGTGCGTGACGTAACACCAGGGCGGGCTGCTTGTAGCGGGCAACGTAAGTCAGGCCTACCACCGCCCCGTTGACCTTTAGACCCGTCACGAAATCTTTGTCCGTGCTTCGATCACGCCAGAGAATCTGGGCTTCTGACTCTCCGAACAGGAAGGCGGCCATCTGCCCGATGCCATTTAACCCCATGCCGCGCCCGTTACAGAGATAGACGCCCTCCACCCGGCCCGCGGGAAATTCCCGTAAAATCGTCCCGTCCAACCTGGCCAGCGCGCGCAGGTCAGCCCGGGCAATAACCGGAGCCCGACTGCCCCAGAGCCTGTCGTTCAAGGTCTCATACTGCTGGCAGCTTTCCTGAGTCAAATCCCACAGGCGGTCCCCCGACCAAAAAAGGTAGCCTCCGGCGGACGGCCAGCAACACCCCAGCCCCTGGCTGCTTCGAGCCTCACTTTCCAAGTAGTTGATACCCGCCTGATTGGCCGGGTTGGCGCGGTAGAAGCACCACCGGCCGTCATGTTCCTGGCATACGTGCAGGGCATTGCGCTCCCAACCCACCGCTCGCACCGAGCCGGGTCGCTCCAGTTCAAAATGGCGAACTTTGCCGGGCGGCTCACTGACCGAGGAAGGCAGCGGCACCAGACTGACAGTGCGGTCATTCACCAGAATCAGCTTGCGGCCCGACAGCGAAAAAGTCATGGAACCGCTGGCCGCTCCTGTCCGGGTGAGGACGGGAGTGCGAACCTGGGAAAAAGGATCTCTCATCAGGCGCGCGGCCCGTTCGCCCGGTGGCAACTGCAAATTGAGCTGGCGAGAGCGATAGACAAGCTGGACCGTTTCCACTCCCGTCTGTGTCAGCGACACTTTATGAAAGTTGGTAGGCACCTGGGTCAGCCAATTGGGAGAGCCAATGCACCAGGAGACCACCTGCTCGTGGTCAGGCGGGCGCCGACCCGGATCCATCGAACGCGATCGCAAATACGCCTTAACCTGGCGTTCCTCGAGGGCGTCATAGCCAACCTCGGGCTTCTGAATGCAGCCCCAACAAAACTTGCCTCGAGCGGGCGCCAGCAAATGCTGTAGATAGAACATCAGGGCCAACTGCACCAGGCGGCAGGCCCCCAGTTGGTCAGGCCCCACATCCAACCAACACCAGACCAGCTCTTGATGCACATCAGCCTGCTGGGCCATCTGCCAGAAGGACAGCTCGCCCTCGCCGGCCCGGCGCACGAATTCTTCGGGGGCCGCCTCAGCCAGCGCCCACTCCGAGTGCGCCAGACGATCCCAATGGCCGCGCCGAGTCAGCCCCGACCAGCCGGCCGGTTCGCCCTGCTGCGGTCGGGCGGCCACGCTCGAAAAGGCACGTTCCAACTGTAAGAAAAGTCGTCCCAGATCACGCCGCACGTCAGGAGCAAAAAAGCTCAGGTCGTCCCACCAGCGTCGGGAATGTGTGGCCAGGCTCATCGCAGGCTCAGCACCCGGCCCTCGGGGAGCAGCACCCAGGGCGGGGGGCCTTTCCTCGCCAATCCTTCGGCCAACCATTCAAGAGGCAGGTCGGGCTGCAACACGGTGGGCGTATAAATCTGGCCTTGCCGGCCCAGATAAGTCAGTTGCTCCACCCAGGGCAGATCGTCTCCCAGCACGACCAACCCCTGCTCAGGAAAGTCCAGGCACTGAAGGTTCAGCCCGCGTTCGCGAATTTTGCGCTGCAGTTGCTGGGCGGCTGCACCCTGCGCCCACGCACCCTCGATTGCGAGCGGGTGAGCGCGGGATGACCAGCTCAGCTTCATGGAAGCCTGACCTTGAGTTGAGCTCGCAGTTCGGTCAGCTCAGGGGGTAGCTGGTCTGGAGCAAAGTGCCCATCGATATCCCGCAGCAGGCCCTCCACTCTCAAAGGATCCGGATGCTCCGCCAGCAGTTTTTGACCGGCTTCGATCAGACGACGTGCGCGCACCTTCTGCCCGGCCGAGACTTCCTCGGCCAGGCGGTAGAGGCTGGGGTTATCGCTTTCGGCCAATACCTCGTGCAGCGCCTGGCGGGCCATTTGCTGCTCACTGGCGGTGGGTACGGCCAGCACCAAAGGCCAGAGGTCGGCCGGACAGGCTTGATCGCGTCCGGCCAGAGCGGCGGCGGCCGCGATCAGATTCTGCACCCGCACCGAACGTCGGTCGGAAAGGCCCAGGCCCTCCCTGCGTAACCGGCGCAAGGCATTGGCCAGCAAGGGCACGACCGGGGTCAAATCGACCGTCTTGGCCCGCCGAGCCACTTCATCCAGATCAGTTAAACTGCAGGGCTGAATGGCGGGCGCCTGACGCCCACCGGCCAAGAGACTTTCCAGCAGTGAATCACTGACCGGCTCCACAAAGCAGCGAACCAGAAAGCGGTCGGCGAAGGCGGCCAGGCTCTCGTCTTCCGGTAGAGCGTTGCTGGCGCCGATACAGACACGCAACGGGCAATTCAGGCGGGTTCCACCGCGTCGGAAGACCCGCTCATTGAGCAAAGTCAGCAGGGAGTTGAGAATGGCCGTGGACCCGGCAAAAACCTCATCCAAAAAGGCGATCTCGGCTTCAGGTAACATGCCCTGGGTGGCTGTCTCAAGCACTCCCTCTTTGAGCTTGCGTAAATCCACAGGCCCGAAAAGTTCCGAGGGCTCGGAAAACTTGCCGAGCAAATACTCGAAGTAGCGACCACCCAGGCCGCGGGCCACCCGTCGGGCCGCTTCGCTCTTGGCTGTCCCCGGAGGCCCGATTACCAGTACGTGCTCACCCGCCACGGCCGCCAGCACGATTGCCTCCACCAGGGTGCGACGCTCAACCAGTCCCTGACTGCACTGTTCCACCAATTCAAGAATCATGCGCGGAGCCTTCGCAGCCTCCAGGCAAAACCCCGTGCGCGGCTTTGCGGGGAAATCTTAAGAACCAGTCTCCAGGGAGATTGTAAACAAATCGAGAACATATGCTGGTGCAAGTCAACAATTTTGGCTCCCCCATTCACTTCCAGGGCTCCACGCCAGCCACCCGAGCGCCTGGAACCAGGCCAGCGGCCGAAGACCTGACCTCCCCCGCCCTCGAGAGCTCGGTCGTCCTGAGCGGCGCCCCGATTCTGACCGCCCCGCCCAAGAGTGAAAAACCCTCGACCGAAAAGGCTCAGGCAGCTCCGATCGAGGCTCCCACCGCCGCTTTGAGCCCGGCACCCGTGGTCAGGTCACCCGGCCTGGGTCCCCTGTTGATGGAGCCAGATTCCACCCAGCCACTGATCGGCTCAGGCAGCCAGGAGAAATCCCCCACCCACACCATCCTGGCCGAAAGCGTCGGACCCACCGTCCAGGCTGAGGCCGGGACCAACTTTGAACTGCTCGGTTTGATTCATAGCTTTTTACAAAATCCTGAGGTCAAGCAGGCGGCTCAGGACGGCACCGGCGGGCAAAACCTGGGGCGCCTGATGGATATTCTGTCCGACCAGCTTGGCACCGGCCTCGGAGTCAACGAGGGGAACGTTTACTTCTCGGGAGACACCGAAGGCAAAGTGGTCAACGACTTCGCCACTTTGAAAGAACAAGGCAAATTGGTGGCTGGTGCCGACGGTAAACTGCGTTTTCGCGATGACGACACCAGTTTTGTCTTCATGGGTGACCTGACTGACTGGGGTCCAACCGGCCTGAAACTGGGCGAGGAGATGCTTTCGCTCAAGCAATCGGCCCCCGATCGAGTGGGGCTGGTGTGGGGCAATCGCGACCTGGCCAAGCTGGCCATTCACAATGATCTGCCGGCTCTGAAGGACATGACTGGAGAGGCCGGTGAGCGCTACTCCAACTGGCTCTCGAAAAAGCCACCCGAGCAAAGCGCCAATACCGACGCAAATCGCGTGCAATACTGGTTGGAAGAGCACAGCGCACCGCAAGCCCTGCAGTTCCATCGCGAAGGACTGGAAGAAAAACTCGGACGTCCGGTCGATCTGGATGAAGCAGCCCGGCACTACGTCAAGTCCTGGTCGCCGGGCGGCACCTTCTTCGAGTTTGTCAAGCAGGGCAGCTTCGCTCCCCCGCTCCACCTGACCGGAGAGACCCATATGGCCTTCCACGGAGGAGCTGCTCGGGACAACATCACCGCCATTCCGGGCGAGGCTGTGTTGCCTCAAAACATCAACGACGTGATTCAAGGTCAGTATGATCTGGGACGCCGCCTGATCGACCAATGCGAGAAGGATCTTCTGGCCGGGCGCCCGGTCAAGTCGATGTTACTTTCGCTCGGTGATTCCAACTGGATGGCTTCGGTGGGTATCAACGCCCCTCGGGCCGAGAGCGTCATCTATTCCGAACGCAACGTCGAGGATGGCAACCTGAGAGCCCACGAACCTGAGGTTGCCCAGGCCATGCTCAAGGTCGGCAAAACCACCGAACTGGTCGGACATACTCCCATCGGCTCCGTCCCCGAAATGCGGGTCAGCCCGGAAGGAACCGCCAAGATCTACACGGACAACTCGATGGCCAAGGACGGCTCCCAGGCGATGGTGGCCCGCAAAGGCCCCCTCACCATTTCGGTCAGTCGGGTGGGCGACAAAGAGAACGGCCAGGTTGTGTTCTTTGCCCATCAGCCCGGGGTAGATACCTCCTTCGGGAAGATCACCAAGGATGGTTACGCCGTGGTCGGCATGACTTTGAACGGCGACTATTTCCTCTCCAAGTACGGGGCCGGTTTCAAGCTCGACCAGAAAGTTGTCACTCCCCAGCAGTTGCAGCTCATGGATCCACAGGCCCGCAGACCTGAAGTATCGGATACTCGGGTGCTGGTCCACCAGCAAGTGTCGGCCGCCATTCAAAACAAGATGAGCGAATGGGGCCGTCCTCTGCTGACCTTTGACACCCTCGATCAGGTCCGTGGCGATCGCACCCCGGTGCTGGTCTCGGCGGCTTCCTCCTATGGCCGCCACCCGGCCACCCAAGAACAGTTGCTGGCCATGAGTCAAAGCCTGAAAGACACCTTTGGGAACGGAATTATGGTCATCGACGGCGGCACCTCGGTCAAGTCCAACGAGGGTGAAAAAGCCCCTGAGCTCATCCTTCAGGAGACCTTATTCCCGGCCAACCGGGACGAGGCCCATGGACCCAAACGAGTTGCGGCCATGCCCAGCGTGCTCAATCTGGATGAAGTCACTCTGAAGCCTGACGCCATGGTGGTGGAAGGCGGCCTGGAAGACTGGCATTTGCCAGTTATAAAAGCCGCTGATTATGTCGGCGCCAGCAACGGGGCAGCGGTTTTCATCGGCGGAGGTGGAGCTGTGGCCAAGGCCATCGAGGCGGCCCGCAACCAGACTCAAACGCCTGTCTTCCTGGTGGCCGGACGTGGCTCCGAACCCATGGGGGCTTCTGATCGGGTGGCCAGGGAGGCGAACCTGCCTTCCCATTTCCACGTCATTTACGCCGACGAACTGCACGATCTGGGACCTCGCATCCAATCCACCGTCACCAGGTCATAGACCGGCCGGGCCCCGTGCAGATCAACCGACCCGTGGAAGCCATGGCATTGCTGGAGGCGCTCTTGCAGCAGCGTCAGGCGGCCTTCCCCGAGGATGCTCGTCCCGTCCAGTTCTTGCTCAACTCGGAGCTGTGGAATTTCGA
>JAFEBA010000119.1 GCA_018266105.1 bacterium
ATTCCGCGCACCAGGCCTGGGATCACTCCGATTCCAGGGCGTTTCTCAGGGTTCTCCCAGTCTGGGTGCGGATTCGCCCCACCAGGCCTGCAAGAACACGCCAAGCTTTCTTTCGCGGACGCTGTGTCCGAACGACGACGCCACGCGAGCGTTGCTGAACCGGAACCTTTGCCCTCACTGCCAGACCCCGACGCAAAAAACGATTCCTTACGAGCTCATGAAACTGGCGGCCCTGGCCTACCTGGAAGGCCGTGGAATCCGTGCTGCGCGAGTTTCGCGTACTGCGAAAAGGCAACCGAGCCTGATAAATTCCAGTTCTGCACTTCCAATGAAGCCGCCAGCCTGGCCGCCTTTCAGGACCTTTTGAGGAGCCTGGCTTAACCTGGCAGGACCAACCTTGTGCTCTGAAAGAGGTCTCGCCCAGCTATGGATGTCCGTCCCTGCTCCTGCCACAACCACCCGCCGCTCAAAAAACAGGCTCCCACTCCCCCTCCCGAGGTGGCTGAAGCCGGCGAACCGGTGGACTTTCGCGGGGGCTCGGGCTTTGACCCGGCCAATCTGGACCGCAGCGTCCGTCCCCAGGATGACTTCTACAAATTTGCCGTAGGCGGCTGGAAGGCCAGTCACCCCATTCCCGACAACAAAATGTCGGTGGGTGCTTTCGACGGACTGGCCGAGGCCAATCGCACCACCCTACACGGCATCTTGACCGACCTGACCTCACGCCCCCAGACGCCGGGCAGCGATGAGCAAAAGTTGGCCGACTATTACGCCAGCGGTATGGACGAGGCCGCCATCGAGGCGGCCGGGGCCAAACCGCTGCAAGCTCTCTTTGATGGCATCGCCTCCGTCGACAGCCTCGTCGCCCTGCAAACTCAGGTGGCCAAACTCCACAGCCAGGGCGTCAGCGCCTTCTTTTCCTTCGGTAGCAGTCAGGATCTCAAGGACTCCAAGAAAATCATTGGCGAAACCGCCCAGGGCGGCCTGGGTCTCCCGGAACGAGACTACTATTTCAAGACCGACGCCAAATCGGTGGAAATCCGCCAAGCCTATCAACAGCACATCTCCCGTACTTTCCAACTGCTGGGTGATACACCGGAAGCGGCTGCCGCCTCCGCCCAAAAGGTGATGGATGTCGAGACCAAACTGGCGGGCATCTCCCTTTCCATGGAAGAACTTCGCGATCCCAACAAGCTCTACAATCCACACAGCCGCGCTCAACTTGAAAGCCTGACTCCCAAAATGAGTTGGAACCAGTATCTGGCCGACCGAGGCATGGAAAAACTGGAGGGTCTGAATGTGGCCACCCCCGAGTTTTTCAAAGGCCTGGACAAGATGCTGGGCGAGACTCCGCTGGAGGACCTCAAGGGCTACCTGCGCTGGCATGCCATTGCCGCCAATTCCTGGGCCCTCTCTCAGCCCTTCCAGGACGAGAATTTCGAATTCAACAAAGTCATGACCGGCGTGAAAACCAAGAACGACCGCTGGAAGAAGGTGGTCACGGCCACCGAAGGAGCCATGGGTGATGCCCTCGGCCGCGAATTCGTGAAGCAGAAGTTCCCTCCCGAGTCCAAGGAGCGGGTGCTCAACATCTTGCATAACATCCGCGCTGAACTCAAGGACGATCTGAGCAAGCTCCCCTGGATGGGGGAAGCCACTCGCAAGGAAGCCATCCAGAAACTGGACGCCATCCGCGAAAAGATCGGCTACCCCGACAAATGGACCGACTACAGCCAGTTACAGGTCGAAAAGGGCCCCTTCGTCAACAATGTCATCAACGCCAATCGCTGGGCCATTCAGCAAGACCTCAACAAGATTGGTAAGGAGGTCGACCCGACCGAGTGGGGCATGACTCCGGCTCAGGTGAACGCCTACTACCATCCGTTGAACAACGAAATCGTCTTCCCGGCCGGCATCCTGCAGCCGCCCTTCTTCAATCCCGAAGCCGACGAGGCCATTAACTACGGCGGTATCGGAGTGGTCATTGGCCACGAGATCACTCACGGCTTCGATGATTCAGGCGCCCAATTCGATGCTCAGGGCAACCTGCGCGACTGGTGGACCCCCGACGACAAATCTCGCTTCCAGGAACGGACCCAGCGCATTATCAACCAGGCCAACGAATTCAAGGTGGGCGAGACTCATCTGAACGGCCCGGTGGTGGTGGGTGAGGCCATGGCCGACCTGGGCGGCGTCGAGCTTGCCTTTGATGCCTTCAAGCGCTCTCGCGAAGGCCAGCCGGCCCAAGCCAAAATCGACGGGTTCACGCCGGAACAGCGCTTCTTCCTGGGCTACGCCCAGGTCTGGGCCAGCAACACACGCCCCGAAGCGGAACTGCAACAAATCAACACCGACCCCCACCCGCTTTCAGAGTTCCGCGTGAACGGCACTCTGAGCAACCTGCCCGAGTTCGCCGAGGCCTTCGGAGCCAAGGAAGGCGACCCGATGGTGCGACCCAAAACGACCAGCACTCTGCTCTGGGAATAATCCGAACTGGCCTCTAGTAGTCCGGATTTGGACGACACTCTTCCAGTCCGTAACGCCAGGGGGCACTGGCACGCCACCGGAGGTTATAGTCCCAGTACCACCATTCATCCGGCTCGACTCGGGACGCCGCATAGATCCGCTCAATCCTCTCCAGGTCTCTGGAGTCGAGTACTCCAAAAGGGGGCAGGACGAACTCTTCACCGAGCATCTTGACCCACAGTGTGGGTACCGAGGCAGCCTGAACCTTCTCGTCGAGCACCGTGCGGGTGTCGCTCTGATTCTCAAAATGAGTGGAACTGGTTCTACCGTACTTGCTAACGCCAGCGCGAGTGACGGCGCGACGGGTGGTGGTGGTCTCGAGCCGCGCCTGTTGAATGTGCAGCTGCTCAAAAGTACTGAGCCGAAGATCCAGATCCAGCCGCAGAGGCAGACCTCCGGGGCTCGGATTCTCGGGGTCGACTCGATAACCCAGGGAACGGAAAATCTGCGCCATCAACAACTGAAAATGATGCGACGCTCGCCCACCGGAGCGCCTCGGTGGAATGATCTGCAGCTGCAGCTCAGACCCCGGGGGGTATTTCAAGGCAAGTCTTTCCAGAAGATGAGCGCGCATGTCGATGGCGGCCTGAAGGCAGAGCGCATCGTGACCCTCAAGACGTGCCTTTCTCCGCGAAAGCAGCTGAATCCGTTCCGCTTCTGTCCACGCCAAGTCGTGAAACAACATACACTGGAGCTTGAGTTCCTCAACCTGAGGAGAGTCCTCTCGGATCAGCAGCAGATCCTTGGCAGACAACAGTCCCAGACGAAAGGTACCGTGGGGATGGGGCGAAAGGCTCGCAGCCAGATCCTGAGCCCAGCGCGGCGGCTTCGCTTCACCAACCAGCGCGCCGACCAAAATCAGTCCACCCTGGGGAAGCTCGGAAATCTGCTGGGTGCTGAGGCCTTGCAAACGATACCCCAGGTAGATAAGCAACCACTCCGAAGCGTCATTGTAAGCGCCCGCTTCCTGGAGGGCTCGCAACCGATTGTCGACGACCCCGCGGTCCAGCAGCAGCCGCTTTGCCTGTGGACCGCAAATCCAGATATCGGGGGCCTTCCAGGAGCGCGAGTAATAATCGATGCTCCTCTGTTCTTGAAGCAGAAGTTCCCATTGGATCGGCGGCAGACGAAAAACCCCATAACCGAGCCAAAACAGCAAAAGCAACCCCGCCAGAATAGGTCCGAGTCGATATCTTAGAGAGCGACCCATGAAGAAGTCAGGATTCTACGGCTTGACCCAGGCTCCCCCAAAGAAGGAAGTCGAGGACTGCCACCTCGCCGAGAACGGCCCTCAAGTGAGTGTGCGTTTACAAATTATCCATCCAACCCGCTCGCCCACGGTCTAAAATCGACAGATGTTGCTCCAGCCTGGCCTGTTTGCCCTTGCTCGCCCCGAGCGTTTCGCGGCTGCTTATAAGGCGCCGGCCTCGGACAAGTTGCCTGATCGGCCCGATGGTTTGGAAAGCTCCCCGGTTCCGGCGGGACTCAAGAGCGTGGACGCGGAGCAGGGGTCGTTGGCTTACCAGTCTCCTTTCCAGCTGCGCGATCGGCTGGTGGCGGCGGGAGTGGAATTGACCGGTCTTCGCCACGGCGAGTCAGAGGCCAACGCTGCCGCCAATGAGGGGAAGCCGGTTCTGACTGGCCAGAGCGAGACCCCTCTCACGGCCAAGGGCCACCAGCAGGCTCGGGCGGCCGCCGAGCAGTTGCTTCAGCAACTGGGCGGGGATGCGTGGCTGCAAGAGGCCATGCAAAAGCCCGAACTCCTCCCGGTGGTGTACGCCAGCCCCCTGTCTCGCGCCAGTGAGACCGCGGCGGCCTTTGCCAATCTGCTACGAGAGCGCTCTCTGGCGCTGGGTCAGGCGTTGGAATTGCCCATTAGGAAAGATCCGCGGCTTCTCGAGATGAGTTTCGGAAGCTACGAGGGCAAACCAGCCTCCAGGCTGATGCGTGAGCATCCGGTCTTCGCCGCCAATTGGGATGGCCACCGCGGGGCCGGCGTGGACTTTCAGCATCGCTTTCCACAGGGCGAGAGCCGCCTTGACGTGATCGCTCGAGTCTCATCCTTGCTTCAGGAAGTAGTTGAACAGCACGCCGGCCGCAGAGTCTTGCTGGTGTGCCACCAGGAAACTCTGGTCGGGGTGCGCACAGCCCTGGGCCTTTCCAAGCAGCGAGACGGCCGCATTCGCGCCGATTCCGGCCAAATTCAGAATGCCACTCCGATTGCCCTGGTCAGTCGCGGAACCCTCTGAACCAACACACGAGGCCCTGTCGCGAACTCGCTTTAGCTCTGCTCGGAAGAAGGTCGGACCACCAACCTTGACTCCATCTCGCGAACCTTTGCTTTATCCGCCAAAACCGACTGTCGGTCCCCGGACAGCGCTATGATCCCAATTGCGGTCAGATAATCCACAGTGTGCGGGACCGTATCCCCGTTCTTGAACCAAAGATTCTCGTTCAAGAAAGTGGGCAGCTTTGAAGTCTCGGCCAGGGCTTCGGCGTTTGAAATCTTTCCACGAGCAGGGGACGCCAGAAACACAGGCATCACCGTTTTTCTGAAAGTATATTCCTCGCTGGCCACGTCGCCGTCCGCGTAGATCTCAACCAACTTGTCCGCCTGGCTGCTGCCGCTGGCCACTCTGGCAAAGCCAACCACGGGACCGCCACACATTCTTGCCCCGGTTTCGATCAGGCGAGGCCCGTTCTTGGTCAGCATGATCTCATTGTGCGCTGCTCCCCAGCGGATTCCCAGGGCATCCAAGGCTCTTTTCGTGTATTCCAATAGTTCACCGTGTGCATCCGCATCAAAGGGCACAAACTCAACGAAGTCATAAACGGTTTTGGTCTGGCCATCACTGGACGAGGTCTTGTTGTATTGGATCAAATGGGCCAGATAGTGCTTTCCGCCGGCACTCACAGTACCGACCGCGAATTCCGTTCCAACCGCCAGTTCTTGAACCACCACGGTCATATTTCTCTCTCCGGTGGTTTTGGACGGCTCATCTAAAACTCTGTGGAATGGCGTTTTCCAATCTCCACCGGCAGGCACGTGGAACACCTTATCGCTCCCGGCCGAGATCGGCGGCTTGATGATGAGCGGAGAATCTTGGAATCCGTTGGCCTGAATCCAGGCTACCACTTCCTGCTCGGATGCCGTATCGAGCGTCTTCAGAGTGGCAACTCCAGCATCCTGGAGGGCTTGCTGCATGCCCGCTTTGTGCAGTCGATTCTGGGCTTTTTCCGGATCATTGGCGCGCTGCGGCGTTAAGGCAAGCGTCAGCCTTTCTGCCAGAGAAACACCTTCTTCCGTGCCGGGTAGAATCGCGATCGGATCGTATTCTCTAAGGATTTCGATGAGATCCGGTTGATCTGGAATGATCTCCAGAAAGTCCGCAGTGCGAATCTTTGAGCCAAATCCGTCCCACTCCCCCGCTTTCAGTGTGACGGCAATGGAAGGGATTCCCCGTGCCTTAAATGCAGGAGCCAGCTCGACTCCGGATGACAGTGGGTCGACAATCACGACGGGTCTACTCATAGTTTTTGCACCTTTGTTTGATTGTTCAAGAAGAGCTGGCCTGCTAACACGAAGACCAGTAAGGCTGCGAACGGAAACGGAAGATCCGTTCCCTTCAATCCAGCCGAAAGGATGAAGCCTCCAAGCAGAGCGCCCAATGCGGAGCCTGCTCCCAATGCAGAAGAGTTCAAAGC
Source organism: bacterium (assembly GCA_018266105.1). Taxonomy (GTDB): domain Bacteria; phylum Vulcanimicrobiota; class Xenobia; order Xenobiales; family JADMJV01; genus JADMJV01. Next base: position 6,232 of record JAFEBA010000119.1, read on the forward strand.
AGCCAGAAGAGCCCCCTTGTTGTCATGGCCTTCCACCAGAATCTGTTGCTGTGGGGTGGTCATCGCCCAGCCGAACATTCCCCACGCGAAGAACGGGATCAATCCGAAAAACGGCAGACTGCTGGTGAAAGGGATCGACAGGAAAGCCAGGATGAGTCCCAGCAAGATGACCGCCATCGTCAATCGCGGATTTCTGGTTCGGTCGGTCACGGTTCCAATCAGCGAGCTGCCGATGAATCCTCCCAGACCCCAACTAAACAAAGTCATGCTCAGTGAGTTGGCCGATCCCGATTGAACCAGCGAAACATACGCATACAGCCCCAAGCTTGCTGTCGCGGTCAAACAAGAAACCGCAAGCACTGAGAGTGTTCTTGGATCAATCAAGAGCTGAAGTCTTTCGCCCAGCGAAGGAGATTGCGGCAGCTTGAGTTCGGCCGTTTGCCGTGAGAATCCACCAAGTGCAATGGCCCCTAAAATCATGAGGCAAAGAATCGAAGACTGCCAATGAGCCAGCGAAGAAATTTTAAGCCCGATGGGAATGCCGAAGACCACACCTGCGCTGCTGGCACCCCAGACAAAACTCAGGACGCGTCCCTTGCTGGATGCGTCGGCAAAGTGGAGTGCGATACTGATGCAGAGCGGAGTAAAGATGCCTGCCCCGACTCCCGCCAGAGCTCTTCCAACTAAAAACACAGCGAAATTTTGGGAAAGAACGGTGATCAGGCTGCCCAGCAGAAAAAGGCCAAGAGCAAGTTGAATGCTCTTCTTGGCCGGTTTATCGCTAAAAAACATCGAAAACAATGGTGCCGAAAAGAGAGTTGTCAGGCTATAAATACTCGTGCCCTGACCGGTCACGGCTAGACTTTGTCCAATGGTTTGGCCGATTTGCGGGAGCAGTCCAGCCAACAGAAAGGTGTTGCAACCAACCGCAAACATGCCTGTTGCTAGAAATATCAGGTTCTTCCACATCATGGTGCTGGCTCGAATCTAAAGTATGCACCAGCCGACTGGTTGGTTCTTCTAGAAACTAGCTCAAGAGCCGATATTTGTCCAATGCATTGATCGAATCTTCTCTATGCACCAAGTGAATTACCGGGAAGCCTGGCCACAAGTTGTTGCGCCTGGTGCAGGGGAGCCACCGCCTGGATGTAGCCGTCGGGTCTCACCAGGATGGCCTTTCCCAGGTATTCGGAGGTCAGACCTTCGGGGGTCTGCTGACCCAGGCCAATCCCCTGGCAGCAGTCGGGAAGCATCGGCTCGGATTCGACTTCACCAAAGAGGAACAGGCTGAATTTGGTGTAGCTCAAACAAGAGTAAGCCCGGGTGAGTTGGCCAATGCCCTGGTGGAGAAACTCAAAATCGTGAAAGCGGCTGCCTTCCAGGCCGCCCTGGCCGTAGCCAATTCCCATTCCCGTGATATTGCCGGCTCTTTTCTCGACAATCTTCACATAGTCTTGGGCGTGGCTGCCCTGCTCGGAAAACTTGGTGGCTCGCACCAGCTCCCCTGAAGACTCGATCACGCTCTGGGCCACGGGCTTTCGTTCGCCTTCGTAAGTGGCCAGTAGAGCCGGGTCGGCGCCGTGGTTGATCACCCAATGAAGCTTCCAAATCAGGTTGAAGGCGTCGGCCAGCCCGGTATTGAGTCCCTGGCCACCATTGACCGAGTGAACGTGACAGGCGTCCCCGGCCAGGAAGGCCCGATGGGCCACGGAGTAGTGGGCAGCAACCGACTCCTTAACGGAAAACTGGGAAAACCAGACCACCTTCTGGAATCGGATGGAATGCGGTTGAACGGCCTTCTCGATCTTTTGCAGCGCTTGCTCGAAGGTGAAGTCGTGGCTGTCGAAGCGGACGTAAAAGCGATCCAGATTGCCTTCGCGAGGGATCCAGGCCACGTCTGAGGTTTCATTTTGAAAGACAATAATCTCGGGAACCTTAGGGAAATCTGTTTCCAGCACACCGTCCATTACGGCCCAGATGATCTGGGGACGAACCAGGGAGAACGGAATCTCCAGGTGTTCCCGAACCCAAGACCTGGAACCATCAGCTCCAATCAAGTAGCGCGCCGCAATGGTTTCCCCCGCCGAGGTGACCACCTCACAGCCCGTTTCGGAGAGCTGCAGGCTCGTGATCTCCGTGCGTCTTTTGACCGGACAGCCGAGTTGACTCAGTTTCTCGTCCAGCAGCTTCTCGACAAATGACTGGCCCAGCATTAAAAAGTGCTTGTGCAGACACCCTTCTAAGCTCTCCCACCAATGGGACTGGCGCGAGACAAAGCCTCCGTTGGCCCAAACCGAGCTGGTGTTGCAGGGTTTTCCCTGAGGGTAGAGTTGGCCGAAGAGCCCCGCGATCTCAAAAAGTTGCAGCGTCCTGGCGTTCAAAGCATCGGCTCGACCCACCTCAAGGGGACCGTCCGAGCGGTCAAAGATGACCACCTGTAGCCCGCACAGCCGGGCCAGATAGGCCGACAAAAGCCCCACCGGTCCAGCTCCTACAACGACAAGATCAATGTTCATGGGGCTATCCTCTCCGGCCCTAAATTGCCCCCAGCCATGTTGGTGGGCCAATTGAGTGCACATCCAAGTGAACGCTACCGGCCTTCGGCCGATAGCTTAAAGTGATTTGGGGCGGAAATCTTGGCCTCGGGTGGCTCTTCACCTGCCTTGGCTGCATAGACTATATTCTCAGTATGCGCGAAGTGAATTTAGGCTCCCTGGACTTGAACCTGCTGGTCCCCCTCAAAGCCTTGCTGGAGGAGGGCCACGTCACCCAGGCGGCCGAGAAGGTGGGCCTGAGCCAGCCCGCCATGAGCAGGGCCCTGCAGCGTCTGCGAGTCATGTTTGGAGATCCTTTGCTGGTCAGAGGCAGCGGTGGCCGAATGACCAGAACGGCCCGAGGCAACGAACTGCTGAAGCCGCTTCTGGACGTTTTGCATGAAGTCAGTCATCTGATCGCCTCGCCCAGTGTGGACCCAGCCGACATGCGAGGCGAAGTGGTGATTGCCTCTCGCGACTATGAGATGGCCGCCCTGATGCCCTCGATGATCGCGCGCGTCTCCAAGGAAGCCCCGGGACTGACCCTGAGCTTGCGGCCCCTGGTGGGAGACGACCTGTCTCCGCTGGAGGAAAATCGGGTCGACTTCGTGGTCGCCGGCACGGACCGTAGCCTGGCCACCCTGACCCGACGAACCCTGCTCCGCGAGACCTTTGTGTGCGTACTGGCCTCCGACCACGAGCTGGCCCAAGAGCCACTGACCCTGGAGAACTACCTGGCCATGAAACATTGTGTCGTTTCCTTCTCAGAGCCGCACACTCCGGGATTTGTGGATCGCTTTCTGGCCGAGCGCGGACAGAAGCGCAACATTCGCGTGCGGGTTCCCTACTTTCTGGCGGCCGCCCAAATCGTGGCCAACTCCGACCTGGTGGTCACCCTGCCCCGCCAGCTCGGTCTGCACCTTGAGCAACAGCAAAGCAACCTGAAGACACTTCCGTTGCCCGTGGAGGTGCCGCCCTTTTCCATTTTTCTCTACTGGCATATCCGCAACCAGCTCAATCCAATTCACAGCTGGCTGCGCGACCTTTTCTTCGCCTGAAGATTCGCTTCTTCAGGAGTGGGAAACCAATCGGGCATTGTCCCAAGGGGGGTTGCTCAACACGTGCACCCGCTGCAAATGACGCGGAGCCATACTCTCGAAGGCTTCCCGGCCATGCAGCAGCGAGAAGTTGTCCGCAATCACCACGTCACCGGTCTGCCAGGCGTGAGCGTAAAAGTTGCTGGGGGCATAGAGAGCCTCGTTCAGACTGCTAAAAAACTCTTCACGCTCGCCCTCAGAAAGGCCAAGGAACTCCAAATTGGGACGATTGAGAAAGGTCCCCTCGGCGCGGGGCGGTTCGTTGTAACGGATGACCTGATAGCCCCGCAGAGGGTGGGTATCGATGATGGGCGAGACCGTCAGGCTGTCGTAAAACTCCATCTTGCGCTGATACTTACCCGTGACCTTAGACCAAAGCGCGCGGGTTTGCTCGGAAGCGTTTTCTAACACGCGAACGGTATCTGAGAAAGTGGTTCGTCCACCCTGGCCTTGTTGCGGGGCCGAGACGCAGTGGAAGAGCTGAAACTCGGGGACCTGGGGGCGGTACATACCATCCCAATGGAGTGGAACGTAATTGTTGTCAAAGATATGGTCCTGAGCATCGGGACGTTCGATGAGTTCCAGCACCTTACCGAAAGGCCAGATGCTGATTTCACCCCAGCCCTCGCAGTAATCCGCGAAAGCCTGGCTGCTTTCAAAGGTGCCAAAACCCCTGAGCACGATCAGGCGCTCCTTCCACAGCTGCTGACGGAGCATTTCCACATCCAGCTCGCGGATGTCTTGTTGAGGTTGTTGAGCTTCAATCAACAGGCCAAATGGCAGGTTGGGAGTGGTTTTCACCGGAGTGGGGCTGGTCATGACGTGCTCCTATTCTTTCGCGAAGTTCTAGTGATTCACCAGAGTGAAGTGACTGGGGCGGCCATTGTCAACCACCAGCCGGGCGCCCAGCTCCTGCGCAGCCGAGCGGCGAGTGAGAAGAAAACGTCCCTTCTCCACCTCCAGGGCCACAGCATGCCAGGGAGTCATCCAGTTGTCGCCCTCGGCGGTCTCGATGAAGTGAATTCCCAGTTTGTTGGAGCCGCAACCATGCGGATGAATGGAGAGACGGACGGCCTCGGGAAAGCAGTGCTCCACCAGGCTGCTCCAGGCCTGACTGTGCTGGATCACCTGGTAAGCTCGCACACGCGATTCCTTTTGAATGGCATTGCGACTCAGGGTCTGACCGGGGAAGGTTGCGTCCTCCACCAGAAAGCGAGTGATTCCGCAGTAGAGGCGATGCAGTTCGCGGTCCTGGTCAGTAGCCTCCAGACCTCTGGCGGCCCGGCCAACCGCCGAGCGAAACACCTCGAGCGACTGCCCGAAATTCTCCATCATCTGAGCTCGCATTTCGTCGAAGCCAGAACCTTCGTAGAGTTCTTCCAGATTGAAGGTGGAAATCTTATCCAATCCCATCTGCGCAATCATCTGGCGCAGTTCGTCGCGATAGGCGGTCACATTCTCGTCGCTCATGCCCACCACCGTGCTGAACACCCGACCATCCGAGGCCAGAATGACCCGGGCACCGGGCTGGTAGATACGGCCAATCCGCTCGCAAAGCTGCTGCAGGAAGATCAGCGCGCGGCGTTCCGCCATATCCGGCAAGATTCCCAGCACCTTGGCCAGGTTGGGAGATTTGCCAGGAAAAGCTGGCAGCACAAAAGTGATCGGCTCACCCTTCTCGATGCTGGCGGCAATCTTGGGCAGGTGCGACCCCGCGCAGGCGGGGCAAGGAGCCTCGGCGGTGCAGCTGTGGCTGCCGGCCACGCGACGGCACTGCATCACTTCCCTCAAGACCGCCAGAGCCGTCTCCGAGGTGGTGGAGGTGCGCTGATAGGCAACGGCCAGTTTATCGAGGATCTGCTGATTGAGGGATACTGCTTGCACGTTCATTGCCACACCTGTTCTTGAATTTCGCCCCGGCTCACGTCCGGCGCCGTGGGCACATCCTAGATCGCAGTCCACCATCTGTCCAATGCATAATCATAATCACGGATATGCATCCAAAGCATAATCAAAGAAATAATCCCAGCCTCAAATCCACACGATGTCAACTGCTCCCGCGACCGAGGATTTCTCTCCAGTCAGGTCAAACGCCCAGTGCAGACCATGGTTATCGAACCTCTGAAACGATTCGCCCGTTAGCATGAGCTTCTCGCAGGACCCACCCGGCGATATCTCAGACTTACTCGTTTTGGTCGTGGACAAGGACCCCAAAGAGCGCCGGCGCTTGCTCCAGGCTCTAGACAGCCTGGGGATTCTGGGCCCCAAAGAAGTGGATGACCAGTTCGAAGCCCTGGTAGCCGCAACAACGATTCCCTTCGACATGGTGGTCTACGGAATGAGCGTTGAGAACGGTGAGCCTCGCTTCACGGGCGATATGAGCATGATTGCCGAGTCTGTCTCCTCGGTTGTGCTCACAGGCCCTCTCAATCCCGCTCTGGTGGAATTTTTGACGCCCAAGGGTCAAAAAACCGGCTATCCTCTGGTTCTGGGCCAGGAACCAACCCAGTCCGTCGCCGCCCCGGAGTTTTCCAGTTCAAGCGGACTGCGTGTGCTCAAGGGCGGACTGCCCGTCCCAACCGTGGACGACCTGCTGGGCGCCCTGGAGCGACGAGAAGTTTCACTGATGTATGAGCCGCTGGTCTCGCCCCGAAACGGCGACCTGCCCGCCGCCCAGGTCAGTTTGCGTTGGATCCACTCGGAGTTCGGATTGCAGTTATCCTCAGCCCTGCAGCAAGCGGCCAGCACTCTGGAGGCGCAAGAGAGCCTCGCCCTCTATCTGTTCGAGCGCGCTCTGGAGGCTCAAGTCCGGCTCCGCAAAGAGGGTTTGGAACTGGATCTGCACCTCAACCTTGGCGCGGCTTATTTGCAACAACGCGGTGCCGCCAATCAATTGCTCGGCGCCTTTCTGGATTACTCCAGTAAAGCCCCTCCCGCCCTGGTCCTGGACGTGGAAGAGGCCAGCCTGTTGGGCGACTTTAAGAACGTCGAGTCCAACCTCAATCGCATGAGCTCCAAGGGCTTTGCATTTGCCCTGGCCAGCTACGCCGCCTCAGCCAGCCCCGAACAAATAAGGCAGTTGCCCCTCTCCTTCGTCAAAGTGAACCCGGCCCGGCTCATGCGTGGCCCTGAGCAAGAGCGTCTGCCCGAAATCGTGAGCACCTGTCAGGCTCTAGCCGCAGAATTGAAGCTGACTCTGGTGGTCCAGGGGGTTCACCGCGGAGCAGAATGGGACTTTCTGGGCCATCTCGGCTGCGATCTGGCCCAAGGCCGATTCATCACCCAGGCTCTTGAGGAACGCGCTTTCTTGGATTGGGTGGAACTCCGCCGCAAGGAGGAAAGCCAGCCCGAAACCCCAGCCAAACCAGCCGAGGCCCTGAACTTCGTGCTGTTCACCTACATTCTCTCCGTCACTCAGGACCTGGGCATCTCATGGTCTCGCTCAATCCGGCTGATCAAAGCTCATAACCCCAAGGCGCAGCTCTTCCTGGACGAAATTGAGCGGGATCTGCAAGAAGGCCAGACGCTCTCCTCGGCCTTGCGCAAACATCCTTATCTTTTTTCCGCCGAGGTGGTCGAGCAGATCGAGAGCGGCGAGGAATTTTCCCGTCTGCCCAAGGTCTTGCGCCGACTCTACGAGCGCTCTCTGTCCAGGGAGCTGGTCTCAGGTTGCCTGGAAGTCCCCCCCTCGAGCATCTCCCTCGCCTTGGAAGATACAGCTGATCTGATGGACACGGGCGTGCCTCTCACAATAGCCCTGCGTCAAGCCATCACGGGCTGTGATTCGCAAGCCGTTCGCGTGGGGCTTCAGGAAATGCTGGCCCAACTTGAGTCAGAAGGCGAAGACAATCTCGGCAGCCTGCATTACCCCCCCCAGGTCTTTTCCCGTCTGGCCGCTGCCTTTATGGACGTAGGCCAGTTGTGCGGTCAGCTCCCGGCTGCCTTGCGGGACCTGGCCGTATTGCTAACGGCCGTTTGACCCGCCGCGCAAACCCGGGCCATCAATGACGATCAGCTGGCCCTCACCTGCCAGCAAAGTTACCTTGTTGTAAACAAATCGTAAGCACCCTGGTCGTTTGATTTTACCTGGTTAACAAACTCGGAACCAAAGCAACGTTCTGGTTCATAACCTGGTCTGCTTACAATGGGTCAAAGCCCGTAGGAAACGGGAGTTGAGCTCGAGGAGTGACCTGTGAAAATTGAACGCCCCCAAATTGATGCCCGCAACTGTCTGAACTTCAGCCAGGTCAAAAAATCCCCATCCTTGCAAGGGGAGCACTTGAAACCGCTTTTGGACGGACTGGACGGCAAGCCGGTCGGCGAGGCCCTTGAGAGTGTCAGTAAAGTCTCTTTGGAACGAACATTTCGCAGCCGATCCTCTGCCGCCTGCCGTGATCGCTGGGGAATAGCGGCCGCCACAGCTACGGGAGGTGCTGTGTGGATGGCTCTGACGGCCCAGCCTCTGGGGGCCGCCGCCTTGGGCCTGGCGGCCACCGCAGCGGCGTGTCTGGGCTTTCATCAACACTCTCAAGCGAAAAAATACGAAGGTCTGGCCCAACAAGCCGACGAGACGCACCAGGCCATGATTGAAGCGGCGGACGATTATGCTGCGACCTTGGTGAGTGAAGGCCCACGATCGGACCAATATACCGACAGGCGCTACTTTACCAATGACCTGATTCGCCAGGTAGCCACCGTGCACTCGCGGGAGTCGGGTGAAACTCTGCGGACTCAAATCGAGCTGGGCGGCCCTAACCCCCGGCGACTGGAGGCCAATATTGCCCAAAATACGGTTGCGGTTCGTTCTGCTCAGGGGGACCAGACTTTCGATGGCCACCTCGAACTGAAAGGGTCAAGTTTCGAGATTTTCACACACGGGCGGGCTGCCTACACCGAGGGGCCGATTTCACAGATCATTTGTCCGGACGGCAGCAGCCATATTCACACATACCAGGCCAAAAACATCTGCGTGGGGTTCTCCACTGAGACTGCAGCCGCCACGGGGAAGCCATTCAAGGAATCCATCATCGTGTGGGACAATGGCCAGTTGGGACGGATGGATCACGGGAGGCTTTTTGTAGCCTCCCCGGTCGTTCCTTTCCAGGACCTGACCCCAATGCCCGTGATGCCCGAGGGCGTGATCCCGGAGCCTGTCTGGGAGGATAGCCCCCGTCGAACTTACGAGACGGCTTTGCCCACCTCGTTGGGAATTGGGACCTTTAATTCGGTTGAAGATCCGAAGTTCACCGTGCGCACGCTGGAGACGCCTTTCGGACCTGGCTTCACCGTGACCGGCGACCGCAAACTGGGAACCACTCGCGCCACTGCCGCCGATGGAACCACGCTCGATATCCAGGGCAGTCTGATTGACAATCCAGGCTCTTATCGTCTGCAGACCCAGCATCCTTTGGGAGTGCTCGAACAATCGCTACTGCCAGGCGAGGTGTTAATGCACCTGAAAGACGGAGACCGCACCGTCGTCCTGCAGCACAAGTCGGGTGAACCACCCGCCGCCAATGAACACCGGGAAGAAGACTTCCTGAGCGCGGGCAACCCTTTGCCGATCCGCCTGGATGACCAGGGCGTTTACCAGATAAAAGAGAGGGACGGGTCAACCACCGACATCAAACCCCTGATGCCTTTAGACTTCCTGGAACGCAAAGCTTAAACCGCGGCCTATTGCTTCGTCTCAATTCCTTCCGCCCGGGACTTCCAACCCGGGGAGCGGACCAGGTTAACGCCGAGCGAGCGCCTGCCAGGTCGGCACCGCAATCCAGAGAGATTGGGCACTCAAGAGATGCAGAATACTGTTCCACTTTGACCAATCCCCAGCCAGAGTGCCAGCGCGCATGAAGTTGGCCATAATCAAAGCCATGACCAGACACCCCGCCGGGCTTTTCAGAGATTGGGTGGTGTCATTCCGGTCCAACTGGCTACCCAGGATAACCGTGGGCAAATTGAGCCCGATAAACAAATACATCGTGTCGAAGCCGACGCGCGCGCCCTCGTCGCCATGCATCAGCGCCAGTCCCGTAACCAGTTGGAGAAGCAACAAAAAGAGGCAGTAAAAGGACATCAGCGAGTAGCTCATGACGTCATCTTCCTCTTCCGACTTCAGCCGGTCCAGTACAAAAGTCCGTCAGCAGCCTTTCCACTAGCCTTCCATGTCCAGCAAAAACTCCAGCTCCTCACGGCGCTCCAGCGCCTGGCCCAAAGTGTCCTGGCCGGGCCCCTGGTTGGCCTCGTCCACCCCGTCTTGCTGGGCCGCCAGAGACATTTGAACGCGCAGATTCTTGGCCGCCTCCGGGCTCATCTTGCCAGTGTGGACCATATCGTAGAGCTTCCCCGCCAGCGCCGCGTCGCGCTGGGAGACGGGGTCGTTGGACTGCAGCGTGGGATGAAAATCTCCGTCGCGGAAAGCTTTTAGCTTCTGCTGCAACTGATTGCGGCGCGAAGCCAGGTCAGCCCGTTCTTCCGACGTGAGCACCCCGTCCGCCGAATATTTGGCCAGGGCCCTGGCCAACTGGTTCTGCTCGGCGCTGATGGCAATGAACTCCTCGCGATTGAGCCCCTTCCCGATCTCGCGCAGTTCCAATGAATCGCAGGCCTCCATGGACTTGGCGATTCTGCCGTGGAACTGCTGGCTGTCCTGGCGCTGCTGCCCCTGCATCTGCATCTGCTGTTGTCGCTGTTGCCAGGCCGCCTGCATTTGCTGGCACTGCTGGGCGAAAACGGCCTGATAGTCACCCTGCCCGTAGCTGCCCATATAGCTGTCGTAGCCACCACCGCCGCCACCATAATAGACGGGGGCCGAGTAGCCTCCAGCATAGACAGGTCCCGCGTAGACCGGGTAATTGTAGCCATAAATCTGCATTGTCTCGTCTCCTCTGGAGGTAGTTTGGGGCGAGGCCGCTGAGGCCTGAACTCAGAGTAGGCGAGTCGTCTGGCGAGCTTTAAGAAAGCCGAGCTGCAGATGTTACGAGAGTGTGAAATTCTCGCCCCGGGCCCCGGCAACCAAAGATTAACAGTCTGGCAACATTCCCAACGGCCCTTTCTTAAAGTCGCGCAAACCGACCGACTAGTCTTAGGCCATCCAAGCAAGGAGGCCTGACACCATGAGCGCCATCAACACCCTACGGTTGAACCCAACTCTCAGCCTGAACCGGCCCAGCCGCAGCCAATCGCCAGCCCCCCAGGAGAGTGGCGAGCCCGTCGACAGCTTCCAGCCCTCGCAGGAACTGAGCGGCCGTCTACCCGGACAGGCTCCCTCCATGATCCAGGTGTTCTCGGGCAAAAGCTTTCTGACCGTGTCCTCCCCCACCGGCAATTTGGGCTGGGGCAAGGCCATCGGCGGCGGAGCGCTGGGCCTCTACGGAGCCTATTCAGGAATTCGCGAAACCGGGCGGGGTATGGACCTGATGGCCGACGGAAAGCCCGTTGAGGGCGGCCTGACGGCCACTTCCGGCGTGGCCACAAGTGTAGGTGGTGTGGCCGCTACGCTGAGCGGGTTTGGCCTTGGTGGGGTGGGGATGCGCTGCTTAGGGCCGGGCGCTTTCGGCGTAGCCGCCATGGCGGACGGGGCGCGAGACATCTATGCCGGCTACCAGAATGGCGACGCCGACAAAGCCGGAATTGGCTGCCTCAAGACCGGTGCCGGGTCCCTGATGCTGACCGGCGCCCTGAGCGCCAATCCAGTGCTGATGGGCACCGGCGCCATCCTCTATGCGGGCACCTGGACCTACGAGAACAAAGATGCCATCGCTGACGCCCTGGTGAACTCCGGCGACACCTTGCGCAGCGGCGGTGCCCGGCTGGCCAACGCCATCGACAGCGGCGGCCAACTGGCGGTGCAGGGAATCCAGCAGACAGGTACGACCCTGGTGGCGGGGGCAGCTGCCGGTGCCCACGCCCTGCTGGGAAATGGAGCCCTGGCCAATGCCGGCATTGACCTGGCCCAGCAAGGGGGGCAGGCGGTGGTGGATGGCGCGGCTACGCTGGCCCAGGGAGCGGTCTCGTTGGTTGAAGGTGGGACCCAGGCGGTGGCCAATGGGGCCGCCGCTCTGGCTGATGGCACCGTGAATCTGGCCATCGACGCTGGCAATGCTGTCAGCAAAGGAGCCAGCGCTCTCTTGCGGGGCCTCACTGGCGGTTGGTGGCGCTAAAGGCTATACTGCAGGAATGCGCAGCCGCCGCCCGGCCTTTTCGTTACTGGAGGTACTGGTCAGCCTGGCCATTCTCGGCGTCGGGCTGGGGGTGGGGATGATGGCCCTGCGCCCGGCCGAGGGCTCACTGCAAAGCCGCGCCCTGGCCCAACGGATGGCCAGCCAGTTTCGACGAATGCGGGAGCGAGCCATGGCCCTGGGAATTCCCACGGCCATGGCCTTCTCCGGGATGGGACCTGTCTACCAGAGCTGTGTCCGGCTGGAGGGCGAAGAACATCCCAGAGCCCAGGGCGTAGACCGCTGGGATCACGAGCTTAAGACGGCCGCCTGCTTTACCGGAATCTGGCCTCTCGACGGCGGACAGTGGCAGCCTCCCGCCTCCAGCCCTCTGGACCTGCAAACCTGGGCGGCTGGCTTTTCCGGGCAACCCCTCTTTGCCTATCTTCCCAATGGCACCCTGGTCAGCAATCAGTCCACACTGGATGGGCAAACCTATCTGGTTTGCGCCAGCGGCGGCAACTATCAGACCTCTTCCAACCGGCTGACCGCAGCCTCGCGTCCCTGGGTGGTAGAACTCAGCCCAACCGGAGAGATCGACATCCGCTCGGGACTCCCCCGCGGATCGCAAGTCGCCTCCACAGGGGGCGGCTGGCCGGCTCTGACTGCGCCCCCCTCCCGCCCCGCCTGGCCAACCCTTGGTCCCCAATTGCGGTCGGTCGAACCCGTGCCAGTTCCCGCTCCAAATTCCTTGCCGGCCGGCATCAATGCCTCGGTGACCCCGGGCGGTTACATCACCTTTCAGGCCTACGCAACCGATCGCTCAGCCTCTTCCCTTATCTGTGACTGGGAACAAAGCTCCGGCAGTTTTTCAGCCGTCAACGCCACCCGCATGGAGTGGAATCCCATCCAGCAACAATGGGTTTCCCATTGGACCTTTACTCCTCCGCCGGGAGCCCGAACCAACGATATCTATCAGCTCACATGCAAGGTGCACGATAGCGACGGTCGTTACGACACCAGTCAAATCGGCGTGAACCATCGGGTGTTAGTGACCAAACGCCAACGACTGGCCTACCTGAGCAATCGCCAGGCGCCCAATCCGGGTCTATTCCAGTTGCTGGTCTGCAACACCGACGGCACCGAGCGGAAGATGCTGGTCAACCAGGCGGGTCTGTTGATTTCCCCGCGCTGGTCCATGGACGGCGAAGAGCTTATTTATCTGCGAAGCCCGGCAGGGGTCTGGGGTCTGGACGATTTCCAACTGCACCAGGTCAAGGCCGACGGAACCCAGCAGCGTCTGCTGGTCAACCCGGCCCCGCGCTGGTCCGGGATTTACTCCGCCAATTACAGCTTCGACGGCACGCGTGTGCTCTTTGTGGCGGGCAGTCCTGGAACTTTTGAACTGGCCTCAGTGGCGCGGGACGGCACCGGTGTGCGCCTGGAAATGGGAGGGTCGACCTTTAGCGGTTCCGCCAGCTTCAACGGAATGGCCACCCATCCCACCACCGGCAACCTCCTGCTGGCCAACATGGACGGACGCTTTTTCTTTGTCGACCCCGACGCTCACATCAGCTACAACGTCAGCCAGACCGGGCAACTCTACGGCTGCGAAATGTGCTTTAGCCCCGACGGACAGTGGCTGATCTTCAGCTCACGACTGAGAAGCATGTACAAATCCCGCTTTCACTTTGACGGAACTCGGGCCGTCATAGATCCCCCCGTCGAATTGACCCAGGCCGGTCAAGGGCAGACTCCAAGCATGGGAATGGATCCAGACGTCGTCTATTATCAGCGCCGCATCTCGCCCAGCAGCCGATGCCTGGCGCGCTTCTCTCTCAGCCTGGACCGCTATAGCGACATCAGCACCCAGCGCACTCCAACAGAAGATGAGGATGATTGTTGCGTCACCAACTATCCCGAAAACCAACTGCCCTGAGTCTGATCGAAACGGTGCTGGCGGTCTTCCTGTTGGCCGCCCAGATTTTGCTTTTTGCCGGAATGCTGGCCCGATCTCGCCAGACCCAAAGACTGTCGCAGCAGCGTCATCGCGCGGTGACGCTGGCAGAGCAAAAATTCGATGAAATCCGCGCCTGGGCGGCCTTGCCCTCGAATTTCAGCTCAGACTGGTCCGCCTATCAGGGGCAAATCAGCCGACCGGAGCCGGGCTTTGAAGTACGAGTGGCCTGCAATCCGGCCGGCCAGCCGGTTTACTCACCCTGCCTGGGACTGGAGTCTCAATACGGGAGCAACGCCAAACAGTTGCGCACCAGTCTGGTACCGGTCCGGGTCCAGGTCAGTTGGGGGTCAGCCAGCCTGGTTCTCAACTCGCTGGTGGGTGAGCCCTGGCACCCGGGCCCCTACGCCATCCAGTTGCAGCCGGCCCCCATCTTTACCCAACCAGTGCAGCCAGACCAGGACTTTGGCTACACGGCCACGGTCACAGACGGTCAGGGGAAACCCCTCTCCGATCTGCAAATGCGCTGGTTCGTCAAGCCGCTGACCGGCAATGCTTCGATTGTGGAGGGAGGGCCGCGCAGTCAGCAGCAGGTCAAGGCTCGCCACCTTTTTCGGCGCTACGGCGTACCCGTGCATATTTCCGGCACCGTCCAACTCGAATGCACGGCCCAATATCACGGCCAGCCCCTGCGTCAGCAGACCGAAAGCATTCAGCTGCGATGAGGCGTGGAGTATCCCTGGGAGAAACCCTGATCACGCTGGCTCTGATGAGTGTCATGTTCAGTCTGGTCGCTCTCTTTTGCTCCGACCTGCGAAGAGACTTTCAAGTGGACCAAAAAGCCGACCGCGAAAGCGAGGTGCTGGCCTCGTTGCTGCGCCTTTCCCAAGAGCTTAAAAGCGCCAGCCAGCTGGTGCTCCCACGACCCTCTCAGCCTGCCCAGGAAGTCGTTTTCCGCCGACTCAACCCGAGCCTGACCTGGCCCGATCCGGTACCGTTGCCTCCCCCGCTCACCTGGGATCTCTCGGGTCAGCAACAAGAGATCCGCTACTTCCTGGACCAGGGCCTGGTTCGCCAGGACCGACTTAGCGGTCAAAGCCTGACCTACCTGAGCGGCGTTCAAAGTTGCGACGCCCAGCTTCTGCCTGACGGTCGCTTGCAGATGCTCCTGAACATTCGCCTGGAGGAACGTCAGCAATCTTTTCGCCTGCTGACCCGACTGCCGCTGTTATGAAACGAAACAGGGGTTTAGCTCTCATGGTGGTGCTCTGGCTGGGCCTGATCTTGCTCGTGCTGGGGCTGGCGCTGCTGCAAAGGCAGGCCAATCAATACAGCTCTTCCCAAAGCCTGGTGGAATCCAGTATGGCCTATGAGCTGGCCCTGGCCGGACTGGAAACGGCCCGGCTGCGGCTGGACAAAGACCCCGAATTTCCTCCTCATGGAGTCGACCAGGTCCAGTTTTCCCTGACCGAGCCCGTCTACGACGTGGATAACCAGAGCCTGCGAGGATTCTATGTGCTGGATCTGGATAACCGCTGGCGCCAGGCCCCATACTACATCGTCAAAATCACCTCGGTGGGTTGCTGGCCCAACGCCGACAAGCCCCAAAGTCGTCGCAAGATCAGCGTCAAGCTCGATCTCAACCCGACTCACAGCACCTACTACCGCTGGATCGACTGGCAAGATGAGGGCAGCTTATAGAGGACTCAAAGGCAACCACAGGCTGACCCGGGTCCCATCCACCTGAGGGCGAGATTCCACCTCCCAGCGTCCGCCCAGACGCCGGCAAGTCTGATCGACGGTAGCCAGACCCAGGCCGGCATTCTTACCGATCACCTTGGTGGTGAAAAAGGCTTCGCCCAGGCGGCTGCGCACCTCCGGTGCCAGTCCCGGCCCTGGATCCTCCACCCGGACCACGGCAAACCCCACCTCCGAAGTCAAACTCAAGGTCAAAGACCCGGCCGCCTCCAGGGCGTTTATGAGGACCGGGAGCAGGGCGCGCTCCACCTCGGCTCGGGGTGCCTGCAGGATGAGCGAAGCGGGCGTGTCCCAACGTGTGCACGAGCCCAGCTCGGAGAGCTGGGCCAACAGCCCGCGCAAGACCTGGACCAGATCCACGCTGTCCACTTGTTGCTCTTGCTCGGCCGACAGCTGCCGCAAGCGAGCGATGATCTCCTGAGCCCGATGACAGGCCTGGAGAGCTGATTGAATCCGAACGTCCGGCTGCTTCATCAGGGCTGACTCGAGGGCCAGTTGAATGGCTCCCAGAGGACTGTTGAGCTCGTGAGCCACTCCCGCTGACATTTGCGAAATGGCCAGCGTTTTCTGGGCTCGCAGCCAGAATTCACGTGAATCTTCCAATTGATGGTAAAGCCTGGCTCGCCCCAGCGAGACAAAGAAAAGTTGGGCCAAACCTTGCAGGGCCTGCAGTTGTTGATGACCGAGCAGGGCGGGGTCAGAGTGGGCAAAGAACAGCAGCTCCCCGTCCACCACCGGCACGGCCACCACGCTGCCCGCTTCGGGCCAGGCCGCCGGCCAGCGCGCTCGGTCCGGGCCAGCCATGTAACCGCAACCATTGAGGCCGACCGCCCACTGAAGCACATTCAGGGGAGGTTGCAGGCCCCAGCTTATCAGAGCCTGGCCACGCTCCACCCAGCCGGCCGATTGGAGCGGCACCAGTTGCTGCAAACAGGCCAACAGCTCCTCCCACAAGCGCTGCAAATCCAGGGGCTGCAACAGGCGTTGGGCACACTGCAACAGGTAGCCCAAAGAGTCCACTTGTTGGCGCAGTCCCCGCGAATGCAATTCGATCTGCTGCTGCTGCAGGCTCTGCTGCCGGCGCAACAACAAATTGCGCAACCAGGGGCGAACGGTCTCCAGCACCTCTCCCAGGCGCTGGAACTCCCCCCTCTGCCAGGCCAGATCGGCCCGTCCCAAATACAACCAGCAGCCTTCCAAGGGCAGTAAAAGAGCCTGGTTCTCACCCTCCAGCCACTCAGGCGAGAGCAGATGGGGCTGACCATCTAAAATCTCCTTGTCGGGCAGCCATAAAGACACTGATTCCAGCCTCGAGCGCCCCGGGGAGTGGGACCAAAGCGGCTCGAGCTGGTTCTGGTAGAGACAGCAGCTGCGCAGGCCCAGCGGGCCCATCAAACAATCCCCCAGCAGCGGACCCAACTGGGCCGGCTCGCTCAGTTGTGACAACTGCTGTTGCAGCTTTTGCAGCTCGCCTGCCCGTTGTAACTCCTGCTGATTTCGGTCTCGCTCGCGAAGCGCTCGACGAAGCTCCTCTTGCGTCTGGGTAAAGCTGCGTAGAGCGGCCTCGGCCAGTTCGGCCTGCACCCGATACACAGAGTTCTGAGCCCCCCAGTACAAACCCAGCAATCCAGGTAACCAGAGCAAGCGCAGCAGGTCCGGTCCGCTCAGCCACAGGGCACCGCAGGCACTCCACCAGGCCGCCCAGCGCAAAGGCGCCAGATTCAACTCCAGGCGCAACCAGGAAGCGTAGCTGCGGCCCAAAGTGGCGGCCAACTGGCGGCCCACCTGGGCCTGGATGGACAGAACCAGGCCTCCAATCAGCCCCCAACAAATCAAATCGCGAATCAGACCCGAGGGAAATCCTCGAAACAGCAACCAGAGAGGAAGAACCACCAGCGCCGCCAGACCATCGGCCAGCAAAGCCCAGGAAGTTGGCCGTTGCAACAAAAGCAACCCCAACAGGCTGGCGCAGGCCAGCAAGAAATTGGCGGGCGGTGTCTCCAGCGAGCCCCAACAGACCAACGACCAGGCCAGTTGAAGCTGAAAAACCCCGAAGTAGGGGTTGGATCGCGTGGCCAACTGCCCGGCCAGCACGCCCACCACCCAGACGCCCAGGCGCCCTGCCACCGGCATTTGAGGCGGACAGATGCAGAGCTCTACCCCCATCAGGAGGGCAACCATCAGGAGCATCACGAACTGGGGACGGGCCACCTGGGCCGGTTCGCGGAGAAGGACGGCATTCCTTACGGAGGTATTTTGAGTCTGAGCGATCCCCCCCGAATTCTGGTGCTGGAAGATGACGCCGACCTGCTGCTGCTCTTGCGGGAAGTACTGGGGGACGAAGGCTATCAGGTCACAACCGCCAGCAGCGGCAGCGAGGCCATCCTGCTGGCCTCGCAGCAGCCCTTCGATCTGCTGGTGACGGACGTGCGTATGCCCGGAGTGGACGGACTGGAGGCGCTCAAGCAGGTACGCAATCACCTGCCCAACCTGGACAGCCTGGTGGTCTCGGGCTACACCACCGAAGCCGAGACCCTGCGCGCCTTGCAACTGAACGTGGGCGGCTACCTGAAAAAGCCATTTTCTTTGACCGACCTGCTGCAAACGGTCCGACAGCTCTTGCAGCAGCGAGAGGCCGAAAAGCAGCGCCGGCAGGATCTGGTCAGCCTGCAGCGTTCCTTGAGCTGGAGTCTGCACAGCGCCTGCCAGAGCTTTTGCAGCCAGGCCTTTGATTCCGGTCAGCTGGCCTTCTACCTGGCCCGGCAACTACAACTGTCGCTGGAGCAAGCCCAACATTTGCGCCTGACCGCCATGATCAACTGGCCCGAAATGCGCAAGCTCCAACAATTGCCTGGTTTCACTCGCCTGGACCGACTGGGTCTGGGCCCCTGCTGGGAGTTGCTCAACGGCCCCCAGGACGACCTGCCGGCCCAAATCTTGCGGGCCGTACGCTGGCTCTGCGAAAGCGAAGAGGGGCCCGACTTCGCTCACTGTCCCCAAGATTTTTCCCCAGCGCTGGGGCAACTGCTCAG
Organism: bacterium; assembly: GCA_018266105.1. Taxonomy (GTDB): domain Bacteria; phylum Vulcanimicrobiota; class Xenobia; order Xenobiales; family JADMJV01; genus JADMJV01. Next base: position 24,769 of record JAFEBA010000119.1, read on the forward strand.
CCCCGACCTGCGACATTCAACCGAAGTGCTGGCTGAACAGGCCATGGCCGAGTACGAACAGGGAGAGCACAGGCGTCAGGCACCGATGCTGGCTCTGGCCCGAACCTTGGAACAGCAGGGCCACTCTCACTCGGCTCGGGAGGCCTACCAGCGCCTGCTGGACCAGGCCGAAGCCGAAGGCACGTTGCAAATTCAAGTCCTGTTGGGTCTGGCTCGAACCGGCTGGCATGCCAGCCTGGAGGGCTGGTACGATCAGCTAAAACAGGCCGAGCGCCTGAGTCGAGCGCTGAGTCCCAGTCTGGGAGCCGAAATCCGCTGGTCGATCGCCAGGCTGCTGAGAGCCTCCAATCATAGTTCGACGGCCCAATATTTGGCTCAGTTAGAACAAGAATTTGCCCAGCTGGGTCGCCCTCTGGACCAGGCCAAGGCCCGCCTGGCCGGTAAGCCGGACGGGTCGTCCCTGGCCGCCGCCCACCTGCTACTGCTCCCCCAGCATCGAGTCCATCTCCACAGCGAAACCGATTGGCTGATCGAGGCTCTTTGGCAATTGTCCCCGCAGAGCCAGGCGGGGCCCCAATGGTGTCGACTGGCTGGCGAGTTCCCGCGTCAGACGCTGGCCTGGGCCGCCACCGCTGGGGCAGCTTGCGAGGTGCTTTTGCAATCGTTGGAGGCCCATCCTCACCTGGCTCCAGGCCCCCTGGTGGAGGCTCTGGCCAGTCGGCCCCAGGCAGGCGGCCGCGAAGCGGAATTGCGGGGACGCGTGCAAGCCGGACCCGGTCCGCTCTATCTGCGATTTTGCTCGCTGGGCAACTTCGAGGTGAGCGTCAACGGCCAGAGAGTCTCGGAGAAGCTCTTCAAGACGCAAAAGTTTCGTTACCTTCTGGCCTATCTGGTGGCCCGCCGAGGCCAGGCGGTCAGCGAAGACCTGCTGGTCGAGGAATTCTGGCCCAATTCCAAAGATTCCGGCAAAAGCAGCATCTACGCCGCCACCACCGCCATCCGCCGGGCTCTGCGACAGCCCGGAGGCGAGCACGACATCTTACAGAGAGAGGGGGACCAACTGCGCCTCAGCCCCGAGCTGGCCGTGTGGCACGACCTGGAAGAGTTCGAACAAGGGGTGGCTCACTTCGGCCAAAACCTGGAGACAGACCGGCAAACCTTGCAGCTCTATACAGGGCCTTATCTACAGGGGTGCTATCTCGACTGGGCCCTGCGCCAGCGCGCCCAGTGCGAAGAAAAGCTGCTTCGCTGCCTCCACAGCCTGGCCACCCGGCAGCTTGAACACGACCCCCACCAAAGCGCGGAAATGGCCAGCCAGGGACTGGAAATCGACCCGCTCAGTCAGGAACTGCACGCGCTCAAGATCAGGGCTTACTTGAGCCTGGGGCAACCAGAAAAGGGCATTCGCCAGTTTCAACAGTGTGCTCAGGTGTTACGGCGCGAGCTGGGAATTGAGCCGCTGACGTCCTTGCTGGAGTTGCACGAGCGCTGCCGTTTGGCTTTGCCCTGATCAACCCAACTGAATCTGGGAATAGAGCGGCAACATCACCGCCAGCAGAAAAAAAAGCACCACGGCGGCTAAAAACAAGAGCAGCAGAGGTTCTAGAATTTGCTGCAGCGTCTGGAATCGATAGTGCACCTCGTCTTCCAAGAAACGCCCGGTCCTTTCGTAGGCCCGGTCAAGCTGACCGGTTTCTTCACAGCACCCCACCAGACTGGGAAGAAGCGGCCCATAAAGCCAGCGGGCCTTTGCCATACTGAGGCCCAGTGGCTCGGCCTGCTCTACGGCCCTTCGTAAACGCCTCTGGTCGTGGACCAGACAGGGGTTGCCGCTGGCGGCGGCAGCAATGGTTAAGGTACGTAGCAAATCGCAGCCTCCGCCAACCAGGATATGAGCCGCCGCACAATACCGAACCAGCGCACAATCCCGCATGGCCGGGCCCACCACCGGCCATGTCAGTAAGCGCCGCCAGAACCAACCTTGCCAACCCTGGGGAGGATTGCGCACCAGCTGAACCCCTCCACCCAGGCTGCTCCCCAGCAAGGCCAGCAAGAGCAACAATCCCAGCGGTCGACGAATGGCTGAGACGAAATGCATTAAAAGCAGGGTGGGCCAGGGCAAGTCGGACGTGTTGTGCAGTCCCGCCAAAATACTGGGGAGGATGGCGTAGCAGATCCACAATGACATCACCAGCGTCAGGGCCAGCACAAAGGCTGGGTAGATGAGCGCGGCTTTCAGCTGCGAGCGCTGACGCGCATCCCGCTCCTGCCAGTCAGCCAGTCTGGCCAGACTCAGATGCAGCTGCCCGGTCAACTCCGCCAAACGAATCACGTTCACAAAGGTCGCGGCAAAAATCCCCGGGAATCTTTCAAAGGCTGCAGACAGGCGGCGGCCCGACTGCACGTCCTTGCTGATCGACCATGTCACTTCGGCCAGAACCGGATGGTCGGCTTGCTGCTCAATGACCTCCAGACAACGCAGCAAAGGAACTCCCGATCCAAAGAGCACGGACAGGTGTCGGGTGAACTGAAGCAACCGCTGATGAGGCAGACGCGCCTGCCGCATCCATTGGGGATCCATTTCTCCCAAGCGTTGACGGCTAGAGACCATCCACTAGGCCAACCTCCCCGGAGAGGCCCACGAGCTCCTCGTCTGGATGGCACCCATAAAGCTCTCCCCTACCTTCCCACAGCCAGTCTAAAAGGTCCTGTTCGTTCATTGTCACATCCATAACCTTTCCCTTACCTTCCGCTTTAGAAGAAACCCCAAGATTTACCGGGCGCCACCTGGGGCTTGAAGAAACTAGGAGGCGGCACGGGCGGCGTCACCGGGTTGGCCTCCTTGCGGGCCAACTTGATTTCAAAGTCGGACTCATCCAGCAGCCGCTGCTGCGAGACCGGATCCCGCTGTTGGGAACCGGCCGCGATCTGTCGCTGCTGCAACAACAGGGAGAGACTCTCCTCGGAGTTGATGGTGCCTTCACGAATCCCATCGAAGATTTTGCCCCCCTGCTCGTTCTGAGCCCGTTCGTAGGGGGTTCCTCCCGGAGCAGCCGGCTTGAAGTCGCCGTCACGATACTGGTCGAGCTTATGACCGTAGGCTAACTGGCGAGCGTCCAGGATTTGCTGCTCCTCCGGACTGATACCGTCGCTCTTGGCAAAGCTGTCGCGCAGCTGGGCGTCGGCGTTGCGATCGTTGTTGAGGTCCAAAAACTCTTCGCGGGACAGGCTGCCGTTCTGCACTGCTCTGGCCAGAATCGCTTCCTGAAGGACGCGCTGTTGGTCCAGAGCTGCCTGGGTGAAATTGGTGATGTTGGCTCCGCCGATGGCCATTGTAACTGTCTCCTTTACTGCTTGGGGTATAACCAGAGAATAGCCAGGGCAACAGGCGCATCTTTGGAAAGCCAGCGGCCAGATGTTAACAATTTGAGAAAATTTTGCCTCGCCCGTTCAGCTGCCCGGTCCCAACGACAGGGTCTGCTCTGCAAGGCTCCAAAAGCTCTCGCCTTCAGCCAGCTTTTGCCACGATCGAGACCTGGCCCAGGGTCTCTCTGTCCCGTTCGTGAAGAGGCGCCACCAGAAAACGGAGAAGAGGTAAGCCATGTTTCAACCCAATCTTCTGGAAGGCCAGCGCATTCTTGTGACAGGAGGCGGAAGCGGGCTGGGATTTGCCATGGCCAGCGCCTTCGCAAATTTCGGGGCCAGTCTGTGCTTAATGGGGCGACGTCAGCAGAAACTGGAAGAAGCCGCCGCTCAGTTGCCAGGCTCGGTTCAAATCGTAAGTTGCGACATACGCGATGCCGAGGCCGTCGAGAAGGCCCTGGAACAAATCTGGCGGGAATCTCCTCTGGACATTCTGGTCAACAATGCGGCGGGAAACTTTGCGGCTCCCTCCGAGAGCCTCTCTCATCGGGCCGTTGACGCCGTGCTGGGAACCGTCCTCCACGGCACTGCCTATATCACTCTCGGCTGTGGCCGCCGCTGGCTGGCCGAGGGTCGCCCCGGCAACGTCCTCTCGATTGTCACCACCTATGCTTCGACAGGTTCGGGATGGGTATTGCCATCGGCCATGGGCAAAGCCGGCGTTGTCGCCATGACTCGCAGTCTGGCCGTCGAATGGGGCGGCAGAGGCATTCGTCTCAACGCCATTGCACCCGGCCCTTTCCCGACCGAAGGTGCCACCGAAAGATTGGCTCCCGACCCCCGTTTGTTGGAAGTGATGCGCAAACAAAATCCGCTGCAACGATTCGGCGACCCCGCCGAGCTGGCCAACCTGGCCGTGTTCATGGTCGCCCCTCAAAATTCATATATGAATGGCGAAGTGGTCACATTGGACGGAGGCGAATGGCTTCAGGGTGCCGGTGAGTTCAACTTTCTCCGCGCACTCAGCCTCGAGGACTGGCAAAGAGCGGCCTCAGCTCGCAAAGCCTGATCGGCAATCCCGAGACCATGCAGCCGATGGAGAAGGTTCGAGCCGGGGAGAGTTTACTGCCGCTTTTGCCCGAAGCCCTGGCGGCCCAGCGAAGCGGCGACTTTAGCAGTCTGGACATCGCCGACAGGCTGCTCAAGCACCTGAAGCGGCACACCCAGGAGCTGAAGTTCCCGCATCATCGCGAGTTCATCCTCGGTCTGACCCTGCCCGCCCTTGCTTGCTCGCGGCTGGAGCCCAGAACTTCCGCGATGGTCTCTCTACGCCAACTGATCGTGCAGGTGGGCATCTACCACCCGGAGCTCCTGCTCCATCTGGCCCTGCCTGAAGTGCTCGACGCTCTGCGTGAGAGGCTCGGCGACCCGGGCACAGACCTGGATTGTCAGGGTCGGCCCCTGGCCAGCAGCGGCAAAACGAAAATCGCCGAGCTGGCGCTCGAGAGCCTGGAGACACTGCCGGACTCCTTGCCAGCCCGCTTCCGCGGAACCCTGACCGCCCTGATTCGAGTGGACGCCTGGATGAGTCAGGGTTTCCTGGGGAAAAAACTGGCCTCTCACTTAATCAAAGTGCTGAGCGAGCTGCTACAGGGAGAGAAGCCTCTGCCCGACGAGGACTTCCTCTGGGACTTATTGGAGCTGGTCAACTCCAGCCAGATTCGCCAGCTCCCTCCCGAGGATCTGATGGGCTTTTTGCGCTGGTTGCCTCGAAGGCAGAGCTACTGGGGTCCGATGTTGCGATTGATCGCCAGCGGGCGCAACCCGACCTGGAACGACCAATTGTGGGCCTTGATGGCGGGCGAAGAAATGCACCGAAGCCAGCGAGAAGCTGCGGTGCGCCAGGCCCTGGCCCAGGGCTTACTCTCGCAACACCAGCTACCGGTCGACTGAATCGGGCCTCGCTGCCTTGGAGCGCTGACTCGCCGTCTACTTCATGCCTTTGACGAAGATCTTTTCGAGCTGACCGGACGTGATGGACGCGTAAATTGGGAGAACAACTTCGTAGTGGTTGCCGTCTTTCGAGACCTTGCCCTGGGCTTCGGTCGCCTTGGGAGAGGTGGTGACGTTCAAGAAAAATTGGCCGCCGCGCGGTAAGCAGCCGGCTTTCCATCCGACCACTCCGTTGATCAAGTCGTAATTGGACATGACCTGCGTCTTTCTTGCTTCGTCTAAGCCGGCCGGAAGCGTGACCGTAACAGCCAGTTTGCCCTTCCAAGAATCAAGAGCCTCCAGCACGGGGGGAGCATCGCCTTTGCCACCCATCCCCTCGTCCATGGTTTTAATGTCCGCCCAACCAAGGTTTACGCCCAGGTCCGTCAACCCACGGGTCAGATTGACGAGTGCGTAACCGCTGTTTCGGTCGGCACAAAGAAAGGCCCACCAATCGGGAGTGGCGTTTACCTTGACATAGCGGTCGAAGACTTCGGCCAAAATGGGATAGCCGTTCCAGGAGTTGCGGAAATTTCGCAGGAGTTCCGCCTGGTCCTGACCCCAAGCAGGCAAGTTCACCAGGAGCAAGAGGAGGCACAGTGTTTTTCTCATGCGCGCGCCTTCGGTCAGCGTGGCCCAAAACCCTCGGACAGGCTGGTTAGACGTTTCTCCCACGGATCATAGACTCACGGCTTCAACTGGTCCTCGAGTCGATGATCCAGAATGTAGCGATTCAGGCCCTCGTAGACGACCTGGTATTCCCTTCCCTCTTCCCCGCTGTAGTCGCCCCGTAGAGAACTGGCCCCACCCGAAACCAGAAAGTTCAAACGCCCCTGCTTCTCCTCGGCCACAACGATCGCATAAGCAATGGTTCCGTCCGGGTTCAGGTAACTCTCGGCCGACCAGAGAAACTTCCGCCGCTTCCCATGCCAGACATCGCGGTAGCGGAGATGAATGGACCGCAGTGGTCCACGAACTCCCTTCTGGAGACTCTCGCGGCGAACCTCAACCAGTTTGGCCGACGTCTCGGGTGGGACCTCCGGATTCTGGTCGATCAGGCCGACCGCCGCGAGGGCCTGCATCCAGGCCACAACGAAAAACAATAGCAGCCACAGGACTGCTTTCCTCAAATTTCTCACCCCCTGGCAGTCGGACTCTGGCGGAGTCTATTCCCGAGTTGGACCCACCGCGCCAGCTTGTTCCAGGGGCAATACTCGCTCTGGGACGCTCTCAATTGCTACACTTTCTCCGCAGGAATTCTGCTTTCAGTCGGATGCGCTGTTAGCAGGCTTCAAACCGGGGTGGGTCGAGCCTGGCAATGCAAAGCGCGATTGGCTTCCGACATATTGTGGGCTGCCCACTGATGTTCTTGAGGGTAGCTGAGGCCCTTGGCGTCGCCCAGAAAAGCGTCCATCACAGCGCCAGGACCCCAGCTGCCGAACTCTTTCTTGTAGAACTCCATGTTCTGAGCCAGCTGGCCGCGCGTCTCGGCGGGCAGCGATTTCAAAGCCTCGTTGAACTTCGCCGCAGCCTGTTTGTAGTTCTCCTGGCGGACGGCCAGCGGAGCCAGCAAAGCCTGGTCGACAGGTTGGCCCGGGCGCAAAGACTGGGAAGGGCAACGCTGCTGAAGCTTCGCGCCACTTACCGTGGTTGAAATCTGAAAATTCCCCGTCTTTAGTGCGTCCATTGGTTTTGTTCTCCCTCAATTTCCATCTCCAGCGTTTCGGCAAACAGCTCCAGGGCATCCCAGGTCAGCTCATCGGCTTCTTCCGACTGGAGAATCTCCGCATCTTCCTCGGTGCTCAGCGAGTCCTGAAGAGCCAGCGCCAGCTGGGCCATTCGTAGTTGGTAGCTCATGTCTTGATATTACTAAGGTGAGGTGGTGAAAAGGTTGTCGGACAGGCGGGAAATTTAACTGTTCGTGAAATCCTATTCTCCGTCTGGCAATGGAAGCAAGATTCGGTTAACGACCGATTAACGGCACCTGGGACGCCCACGCGGAGTTAGCCTCCAGTGACCGGCGAATTCTTTTGTCAAAGCTTAGCCGCACCCAGTTCATCACACGCCCGCGAACTTCGGAGAGACACAAAGGGTGCATTCCTGTGCGCAGGCTGCGCTCTACCGCCAACGAGAAATCCACCAGAGTCCTCTGTGGAGGCTACTGGTTGATCACGGGGAGGCTTTCTTAGGGTTACGGCTCCCGCTCTGGAGCGGTCTCACGGACCTCTTCCCCTACAGTCGGCCAAGATCATGGAAAAGCTCTGCGTTGCGGGGACTCGCGCTACGGCTTGCTCTGTTGCAGTGTCACGGCCACGGCCGTTCCGGCCGCGCTGGTTGTGCCTCCCAGGGCGGTAGCCAGAGTGGAGCCGGCCGCATCCAGGGTGGCGCCCAACCCTGCAAGCTTCGAACCGGCGGCGGTGCCGCTGCCACCCACCAGATTGTCCAGCCCGTCTTAAAGGTTTAGGGCCGACTGTCCGCCACCACGGCCCCGGCTCCGTCCCCGTGCAAGGCGTCGTTGAGGGCCAGACCGCTCTCAAGCGTTTGGGCAGCAGCCTGTCCAGTCCCCTGGTCGATGAGATCGTGGCCGGTGGTAAGGCTGGAAAACTGATTGACAAGCTCGATCGCGCCGGCGGTCCCGCTGGCCACATTACTTGGGGAAGGCTCCGAAATAGCATTGGAGACATCCTGGGCCGCGTAAACGGTGTCCACCAGGCTGGGCTTGGCCAGTTCCGGTTGGGGCGCGGAGCCACCGGCCAGGTCGGTCCAGGCGTCACCGAGGGCGCGTGCGCCGTTCAGTGCATCGGCGGCGAGCGCCTGAGCCTGACGGGCCTGTTCTTGAGTCGAAATTTCCGGCTGAACATCGGGCTGAACTTCCGTTTGGGCGACCGGCTGAGAGTGCGGCTGTGCGGCCACCTGAGCCTGCTGAGTCGCTATAAGATTGTTGTCTGTAAAGATTGAAGCTCGTACCGTATCCCATAGTGCCCTCCGAATTGCTCGCCTGTATCTCAGTAACCACAGACTATCAGGGACAATGGAAAGCAAAGAACAACCCCTCGTGGAGTTGTTTCCCAAAGACTAAATTACTTAGCTGCAAAAGCGCGGCCCTCGCGGGCCCTGTTTTAGAAAGCTTGAGCAGAACCGAGGGGGCAGGATCAAACGCATAGAAACACGGAGTGCTACCCGCAAAGTCTAGGCATCGGCGTAGAAATGCGAGAGAAAACTCTTCTCCTATTGAGCAAATTACGAGAATTGCGCTCAGCCCGCCTCCTCTGGTGGGAGATCGCGCCTCTCAGGCACTCTTGAGGCGATGTCCTCATGTGGTCTTGGTCGGGCTTGCCAGGCTGTTATTCTTTTGCTACCCTTTTCGGCAGCCGTACCCCCTACCCCAAGAAATCATCGCGGTGCGGAGAAAGGAATGACCTGACCTATGCTCTTCAGTATTGTGGCCCGCCCTCAGGTCGTTTCCTTCGGCTAATCCTTCCAACGCCTCGGAAGCGTCCTGGGTTTTCATCCCCCATTTAATCCCTATTCGCATTTTTTTCACTTGAGGTGTTTTCCATGCAATCCGTGCACCCCGGGCGGCTGCGCCCATGGGTTCGCTTGCGCACGCCCCTTGGGGTGGTGGAGGCGCGCCCAAATTCCCTTGGTCATCTTTCCCATTGGGCCGACATTCTTTGGGATTTCTGCCTCAGCGGCCAGCAACAAGCCTGGCGGTCTCGGGTTACGGCCATTCGCCGATTGCCTGAGCCGGTCTGGTCCTGCCTGGCCGTTCGAGAGTTCAGGCTGAGTAAGGCCGAACTGCTGGAATTGGGCAGCTCGAATCCCCATGCCGCTTGCCTGGTCTGGGGGCAGCAGCGGCCTTGCTCGACAAATCCCTGGCCAACCTGGAAACGCTGGGCGGCGCTGGCACGGCGGGCTATCTGGCCGCTTGGTTTGCTCTATCACATGGCTCTCGAGGATTGCCGCGGCGAGTTGCTGGAGCCCGGTTATGCGTCCGAAAACTGGCTGAGTGAACTGGCGCTGTGCGCCGGCAACTGGTTGGGGCCTGAGGTGGGAGCGGCGGTTTGGAACAGTCTGGTCGTGGGCGGCTCGCCCGCCATACAGAAGCTGCGTTGGAAGCTGTCTTTCCTATCTGGCATCTCGGTGGAACCGTGCCTGCGCGAGGAAGAGTTGGATCGCCTGCTGGCGGTTCTGCCGGACTGTCGCCCGGAACATCGGCCGCACTGGCGCCTGGTGCTGGATAGCCCGGTGGATTCGCGTGACCTGGCTTGCGTCTGGAAGCAGCCCCTTTCCTGCGAAGAGCTTCATCAGGTGACTTTGGACCCGGACGAGGCTGTGCAGGAGGTGGTCGAACAGTGCCCAGACCGGCTGAGCGAGTTTATTCGGCTACAATTAAGCTGCCCCGGTTTGGAAGAGCATAGACTGGTGGCTCTTTTCAGCGATTGCGCGGATTGGCAGGTGAGGGTTCTACTGCTGGCCTGTCTCTATGAGTTGGAGCAGGCCCGAGCGCCCAGTCCGGAATTGTTGAAGTTGGCTGCCTGCCTCGAAGGCGGCCAGAAGGTGCTGGAGGCCGCTGAGCGCTGGAGCGGGAGCGAGGTCCGCCCTTCGCTAAGCGTGCCCGGTCTGGCCCCAGAACTGCTGGCTCGGCTAGAGTCTTGGCGAAAACTCAGCGGACAGGCTCATCCCTGGCCCAAGTCCCTGCGCCGCTGGCTGAAACGGGATTGCAACTGGCGTTGTCAGGATGCCGAGCTGCGAGGCCTGCTCAAGCTGCAACAGAACTTCCAGAAGCTGCTGGCCGAGCAAGGGACCCTGGCCTGGCGAGCTCTTCTGCGCCCCCTTTGCCGTCAACTGCTCAGTCAGTTCTGTGGCGAAACGGTGCCGGAGCAGCACCTTGAACTGGGCTGGCTGGTGGTCTGTCCGGACTTGACCGGGGAACTGCTGGCCGCGCTCTTTCAAAGGGAGTCGCCGCGCAATCAGCGCTGGCTCAGTCGCCAATCGGTGAACCTGGAAATCTGGTTGCAGGGATGGGATCGGACCGTCTCCTTTGAGGGGGTGGAGTATCGGATGCATACGGCGGACCGCTGGCAGACCATGCAAATGGGCAGCGACTTTGGCACCTGCCTTACCCTGCGCAACGGCATCTATCGGGGCAGCGCTTTGATCAATAGCCTGGATGTCAACAAGCACGTGCTTTATTTACGCCGGCCCGATGGCCAGCCGATCTTGCGCCAAATGCTGGCCATCACCGAGCAAGGGGGCCTGCAGCGTTACCCACTGTATGAGCGTCAGGTTTCGCCTGGCCTGCGCCAACGTTGGTCGGAACTGGTGGAGCAGTTTGCCACTTGCTGCGGCCTGCCAGGCGCACAATTGTCGGAAAAGGTGAAGCAGATTCACCCGTATTCCAATTATTATTGCGATTACCCGGAAGAACGCCCGGTCCTGGAAGGCGACGAGTCCGACTTTCTTTCCCATCCTAACCGCCTCGATTGCGCCAGTCATTGGGCGTCCGCCCGCCATCTTGGCGCCGTTCTAGCCGGTCGGCCGGCTCGCGCCTGCTGTATTTCGCAAATTGCCGAGGAATTGGGAAATTTGGGCCAGACCAGCTGGCTGCCAGGATGGCGACGTCGCCGGCTGCCCACAGATTATCTGAAGAACCTGGACTACCGGGCGGATTGCCGTCCGCTGGTGACGTATTTTCGTCTGGGGCCGCGTTCTCCGCGCGGAGCCACGTTGCCGCCGGCCGCCCTGGTCAGCCTGGAGTTTGCTGACCTGTGCACGGTTTTACGCGGGCTGGGATCCGTTCAGACCCTACCCGCTCTGTGCTTGCTGCTGATCAGCTGGAAACGGCGACCCGATCCCAAGGCCTTCTGGCGGCACCTGCGCGGAGGCCTGCAAATCCTCTCCTTGCTGAGCGCCGTCATTCCGGAATTTCCAGCCCATCTGCGTCTGGCCCAACCTGAGCATAGAAACCTGTTACTCGACCCGCTGGATCGCATTCTGCTGGACCTACTTTGGAAGGGCGAGCTGCGCGACTGGGTGTTTCGAGGAAGCCAGCAGCACTGGGCCCTGCAAGTCTTGGCCCGGATGCATATACAGGGGGACCTCCACATTCCTCGGGAAGTGTTGCTGGACTGGTGCGAAGTGGCCCGCTGCGGCGGCTGGCTATGGCGGGATCTGGGCGGATGCTGGCGAGAGTTGAGTGTGATGGAAGTTGCCGTAGGCTTGATTCGCTGTCCCCAAGCCACCTGGAATTATATCGAGAGTCTGGGCGTGGCCCCACGGATAGAATTGACCATTGCTCTGCTCTGGCTGGTCGATCCGGCCACCTGGGAAAGGCTATCCGCCTGGGTACCAGCCGATCCTCCCGAGTCTTTCAGACAAGACCAGGGACGCCGGAGCTTCCGCTTGCAAGCCTGGTGCGAGCAAGTTTGGCCGGCCCTTCCGCCGGGAAATCGACTGGAATGAGACAAAAACCTGTTCGATGGACGCCAGCGGAGCTGACTCGACTGCAAACGGGCAAAGTCATCTCCAGCGCTCCTCCCATCCACCTCGAGGAAAGGGACCGCATCGAGTGGTTCGCCGAGCGCTGCCGCGAAATCCGAAACCTGCACCAGTTCGATTTTCACTTCAACTCCGACGACCTCGAATCCGGCTTTTCCTGCCACGTCCAGGCCTGATTTTTCCGCGAAAAGCCTGAATGGAAGTCGGGCCTCGGCTATGCGGGACTGAACGTTTCTTTCAGAGCCCTCGCCCCTTATTTCTGCCTGCAGCAAGGCTCCCGCTTCTGGAGCCGTTGGTCAGGCGGTTCCTTCACGGAAAGCTGAGACGACCTGGACCTTTTTCCTCACCCCGAAGTGGCCCAACTCGTGCCCAAGGTTCAGGCCCACCTCCAATCCCACGGCCTGACCCGCCTGACCAAGGAGGACCTGGCCGAACCGCTGGCCGACGGTCTGGTCATCAAGACCTGCTTGCGCCGGCCCCCCACAACCACTGGGACGCTCTCTTTTTCTGGATGGACTGAGAGCAGGATTCATCCACGCCTATCTTCCCTTGACACCTGGTCTTGCTTTCGCTCTTCTAGCGATCACCCTCTCGCAGGCCTCGTCCGAGCCTCCGGGGCACCCCAGCCCAAGCCTCCGGTCGCGGCCGAGCCGCTCCACTTCTGCCAAAGGTCAGTGGGCCAGTTTTTGGCACAATCAGGTTAGGCGTGGAGACTGTTCCAGTCTCCTTCGGCTTGCGGCCACTAGCTCTAAATTGCCCCCAGCCATGCGGTCGGTCACTCCCGCGAGCTGTTCGTGGGGCAATTTAGTGCAAAATCACGGGAAGGCTATCGTGCCTTCGGCCCGACTAGCCTGACTAGCGGTGCGGCCCATCTAGCCAGGCGCAGGTACAGGAGTGTCAACTCCTATATAGAAATGCATATAGATATGTCACAGCTCAACATCCAAATGACCGCCGAGTTCGAGAGCGAGCTCAGGAGATATATGGCCGCGCGCGGGATAAGAACCAAATCCGAGGCCATTCGCCAGGCGGTGGAAGAGGGCTTGGCCCGAATACCCGAGACGGCCGCGATGAACTGGGCGGGACTGCGTGGGAAAGGTCTTGGGACTGCACAGCCCCAATTCACGGACAATGATCAGCTCTGGGAGTCCACGTGATCGTCGACAGTTCCCTACTGCTCGCCATTCTTTTCGCAGAGCCTACGGCCCCCTGGGCCGAAGCCTAACTTACGGCAAATGCGGGGAAGCTCGCGATGAGCACTGTCAATCTCACCGAAGTTCTCATCCGCCTTTATGACAGACGACCCCACGACGTGGCCCAGCTAGAAAGCCAAATTCTGAACAGCGGAATCCGATTCGTAGCGCCGGATGTCGAACAGGCTCGCCTGGCCGCTGAGGCTCGAATGAAATTTCCCCTCAACCTGGGAGACTGCTTCGCTTACGCACTCGCCAAAACAAGCAATCTCGACTTGCTCACGCTGGACCAGGATTTTCGAGGCGTCGACGTCCCTGTGGTTCTTCCCTGAATTCGCGGGTAAACTTTGTCGGCCCCACCAGACTGTCCGCACCGCCCCTCGCGAAAGCCCATAGTCACGCCGCCTGCGAACCCGCCCAAGTCGGATTACTCAGTCTTTGCGAAGGAGTGGTATCCGACCCAGAGTTGGCTGTTGGTGGCGCAAAGGCCGAACCTGGCAGGTCTCGTCCCCCAGACAACGCAAAGCCCGCCCCCGGCAGGGCCGCCACCAGAATTGCCCGAACTCACATTCCCTCATGGCGGGCGGAGCGAATTTCGGATTTCTGGAACAACACGATCCCCAGCTCATGCACCTGGCTCAGCGGGCCGAACGCTATCTAATTGACGACCCCAATACCTGCCTCATCAAATTACGCCAATTCGGCGAATTGCTCATCAAATACGTAGCCGCCCAATACCGCCTGCCCGAAGCCGAAAACTTCGCCGCCACCATCCAGCTGCTCCAGCGCGAAGGCGTCCACGCCAGCGTCATCCAGGGCTTTCACGACCTGCGCCGAGCCGGCAATGACGCCGTCCACGGCTTTCGCGGCGACCATCAAGAAGCGCTGCTCAAGCTCAAAACCGCCCGAGCCATGGGCACCTGGTATCACCGCGTCACCAAAGACCGTTCTTTCGACCCGGGCCCCTTCGTGCCACCGCACCACGCCCACAATGAGCAGATCCAGCAACTCCAGGATCAGCTCCAACAAGCCCTGCTGGAAAAACAACGTGCCCAAAACCTTGCCGAAACAGAGGCCCAGGCCCGCGCTCAAGCCGAACTCAACGCGCTCCAGGCGGCCGAAGAGGCGGCCATCTGGAAAAGCCTGGCCGAAGAAACCACCTCGCCCCCAACGCCTGTTCCCACCGTCCCGCTCGAGGACCTCAAAACGGCCAGTGCCCAACAACCCCTGGACGAAGATGAAGCCGACACGCGCATCAGAATCGACGCCCAGCTTCGCGCCGCCGGCTGGCAGGTGGACAGTGTCGAACTCACCTACTCCAAAGGCGCCCGGCCCCAATCAGGCAAAAGCCTGGCCATCTCCGAGGTTCCCACCCCCAAAGGTCCCGCCGACTACGTGCTCTACCTCGGTCTCACCCCGGTGGCCGTGGTCGAAGCCAAACGCAAAGCCAAAGACGTCTCGGCCAGCCTCGAGCAAGCCCGCCGTTACGCCGAAGCCATCCCCGAGTCCATCCCCTTCCTCTTCGCCACCAACGGCCGCCCCTACCTCAGACAGCTCATCGAAAAAAGCGGCATCTGGTTCCGCGACCAGCGCCGCCCCCAGAACCGGGCCCGCGCCCTCGAAGGCTGGTATACCCCCAAGGGCCTGGAAGCTCTGCTCGCGCAAGACCTCGACCAGGCCCACCAAAAACTGGCCCAAGAATCCTTCACCTACCTGCAACTAAGGGATTACCAAGTCCAGGCCATCCAGGCGGTGGAAAAAGCCATCGCCGAGGGCAAGCAAGATATCCTGCTGGCCATGGCCACCGGTACCGGCAAAACCCGCACCGCCATCGGACTCATCTATCGGCTGCTCAAGAGCAAACGCTTTCGCCGCATCCTTTTCCTGGTCGACCGCACCGCCCTGGGCACCCAGAGCTTCAACGCCTTCGAACATTTTCGACTCGAACAATACCAGACATTCACCGAAACCTACGAAGTTAAATCGCTGGGCGACGTCACTCCCGACGAAACCACCAAAGTCCACATCGCCACCATCCAGGCCACCATCAAACGCAGCCTGGAAAGCGACGAAGCCAACGCCCCCGTCGACCAGTACGACTGCATTCTGGTCGACGAATGCCATCGTGGCTACAGCCTCGATCGCGAACTCAGCGACAGCGAGCTCACCTACAAAAACGAACTGGACTACATTTCCCAATACCGCCGCGCCCTCGATCACTTCGACGCGGTGCGCATCGGCCTCACGGCCACGCCCGCCCTGCACACCACCGAAATCTTCGGACCGCCTGTTTTCCTCTACAGCTACCGCCAGGCCGTGATCGACGGCTACCTGGTCGACCACGAACCCCCCCTGCAGATTGTCACCCAGCTCGCTCAAAAAGGCATGGTCTGGGAAGCCCAATCCGAAATGCTGCTCTTTGACTCTCAGACCCAAACCCTCGATACCACCCTGGTGCCCGACGAAGTCAAAATCGACCTGGAGAAATTCAACAAAGACGTCCTCACCGAGAATTTCAATCGAGTCGTCTGCCAGGAACTGGCCAAACACATCGATCCCACCCTGCCCGGCAAAACCCTGGTCTTCTGCGCCACCGACCTGCACGCCGACATGGTCGTGCGTCTGCTCAAAGAGGCTTTTGAGGACGCTCCCGACCAGGCTGTCGTCAAAATTACCGGCGCCTCCGACAAACCCAACGAGCTCATCCGTCGCTTCAAAAACGAACAATATCCCAGTGTAGGCGTCACCGTCGACCTGCTCACCACCGGCGTCGACGTCCCGGAAATCTGCCACATCGTCTTCCTGCGCCGGGTGAAAAGCCGCATTCTCTACCAACAGATGATCGGCCGCGCCACCCGCCTCTGTAAAGACCTGGATAAAGAGTGCTTCCACATTTACGACGCCGTCGAACTCTACAAAGACATGGACGAGTTCTCCGACATGAAACCGGTGGTGGTCAACCCCAAAACCACCGTCGAGCAACTGGTGCGCGAACTCACCACCGCACCCGAAGCCGCCCGCCACGAAGTGCTCGACCAGCTGCTGGCCAAACTCCAGCGCAAAAAGCGCAGCCTCAAAGGCACCACCTTCCAAGAACTGGCCGGCCAGACCCTGGACGACCTCATCCACCAGCTACGCGCCCAAACCCCCGAACAAGTTGCGGCCTACTTCCAAGAACGCTTCGCCCTCATCAGCTACCTCGACACCCACAAACCCAACCCCGCCCTCTATGTCGTCTCCACCCACGAAGACGAAATCGCCTACACCGCCCAGGGCTTCGGCCACGGCAACCAGCCCCCGGCCGACTACCTGGAAGGCTTCGCCCACTTCATCCAACAAAACCTCAACCAGGTGGCCGCCCTCACCCTGGTCACCCAACGCCCCCGCGATCTCACCCGCGAGGACCTTCGCCAACTCCGCCTCCTCTTAGATGCCGCCGGCTTCTCGGAAACCCAACTCAAAGCCGCCTACCGCAGAACCACCAACCAGGACATCGCCGCCAGCATCATCGGATTCATCCGTCAAAAAGCCCTCGGCTCCCCCCTCATCCCCTACGAAGAACGCGTCGACAGAGCCCTCAAAAAGATCTCGGCCAGCCGCCCCTGGACTGACAAACAACGCAAATGGCTCGACCGCATCGCCAAACAACTAAAAAAAGAAGTCATCGTCGACCGCCAGGCCCTCGACCAGGGCGAATTCGCCGCCCACGGCGGCTTTCAGACCATCAACAAAAACCTCGACGGCCAGCTCGACCACCTGCTCGCCCAATTCCAGGACACCATCTGGGACGACGTCGCCTGACATGGCCGATCTGCTGGATCTGGTGGCGTGGATCTTTGAACGCTACGACGAGTCTCCGGATTCTGGCGCAGCCTCAGAATGCGGGATCTCTCCAGAGAATCAAAAGCTGTTCCGCGAAGACATCGGGCGCCTGGACCCTGAAAACCCTGATGCTGAGGTAGCACAACGCTTCAAAAAAGCGATCGAAAACACCCGGTTCAAGCGGAAGGCGAGCCACTGGTTTTTGAAAGAACTCCACGACGCAAAGGGCCAGAGTTACCTTTACCTCTTTCGCCAAAGAGCCTGGCTAGAATCGGGCGAAAACTACCTGCTAACGGTCGGCTCAGGAGACCTCGTTCCCGCTTTCGGCCTGGACCTGAAAGCCATGGGAGTCAAGCACCCTACCACCCGAACTCGCGACGTGGGAATACGACGCCTACCCAACAACCTTCCGTTCAAAATTGAGCTCAATTTTGCCTGGACGGATTGGCTGCGCCCGTTGGCGCATAAGGACTTGACGCTTGCCGCCGCCGTTTTGAACCTGAACAAGACCGCCGACTTCCGCACTCACCAGAAGAATTGCTATTCCTGGGTTTCGCTGGAGGACGTCCCTACACAAATCCAAAGAATAATCCACTGCCTGGAGCAGGCCACGACCGCGAGGGTGGATGTGCTGGTCTTTCCAGAGGTGTCGATTCCTGTTGAGGCCGTGGAGTTCATTGCGGACTACGCCGAGAACCATCGATGGCCGCGGATCATCGTAGGGGGAGTGGTCCACCAACCAGCAAGCGGAGCCGGATATATCAACGAATGCATTACCTGGTCCATCGGCAGACAGACCAAACAGCAAAAACGCTCCCCCTACGTCGACGGCCAGGCCGGACTGACGGAATGGCTTTCCGATCCGGGCGACGTGCCCGCCAGAATTCTCCCCGGAGGAGCGGGATGGAATTTCGCATCGGTGATTTGCTTCGATTTCTTGGACGACAACGGAAAAGTTTTAGACGCACTGGCTGCCTCTGGGGTCAATCTGGTCGCAGTGCCCGCCCTCAGCTCAAAAACGGACATTTTTCACCAGAAAAGCCAGATCTTGAAGTCCGCGAACCAGACATTCGCTACTGTTTCCAACGCGTGTCCAGAACAGAACCCCAAGGGTTACGCCTGTCACGCGGCTCAGTTTGATGCGCCCATCGATGGCTTCCGCGGAATACACCACACCTGGCCTGAGAATGCACAGCCACCCCTACTTCTTTGTTGGACCTTATCAAAGTTTAGTACTCCCCCCGCTTGAAACCTGTCCATCAACTGTTTATAGTTGACACATAATGGACATCGAACAGTGGACCAAAAACGTGTCGGATCTTTGGACCACAGAGACGGCCCAAATCCGAATGCGCGTGGAGCAGCTGAGCTTTCGACTGGTCAGCTTCCTTCAGACAGCTGATAATGAGCAAGCCTTGGGTGTCCTCTGTGCCGAGCTTGACCGAATCCTGCAGCAGAAACGAGCCTTGACCGAGAGCTTTCATGACGGGCTTGCCAAAGGCGCGACTACCTCGTTCCTTTGCCTGGTCAGCAGCTTTGCCGATGTCGCCAACCATCGAACTCGGGTAGCCCGCACCCTGAACGAAGAAATCTTGGAAGAGTTGCAGTCTGGTCCTCAACGCTCCGGCGAACTGGCCGACAAGCTCAATCGAGACCGGTCCCAGGTGAGTCGGGCTTTGAAAGCTCTGGTGCTGGCCGGTCATGTCCTTCAGCCTCCTGGTCGGGTCGGCTCGGACGGCCGCGGTAGACTTTATGCGTTAGCTCAGCGACCACAACCCAAAGCCGCGCAACCAAACGTTCGCACAGGAGCCGAGCAAAGCGCCGACAGCAGAGAGCTTGTCTTCAGTTCGTGAAGAAACCCGTTGCCTTAAGGACCGTCCCGCTGGTTCTTGCGACTTTGGGAATCCGCTTCCCCGACGAAGAGCGAGAGCTCGACAAATTTATCGAGCTCTTGAGCCAGTCTTCTTCGGGAGCACGCAATCTCAAAGTCACGGTCTCGGTGGGGCGAGATTTTCTATTTATACGCGCCCAGAACCATAGTTTCGAAGTCGTAGAGACGATGGCGAAGGCCTTTGGCACGATTCTAAGATTGGCGGCGGAATCCCTGAACTTGAAGGAGCTGCATCGTGTCGGCGCTCGCTATGTGAACGAATTCCAGCATCCCGATAACCAGTCGAGCCTTGAGGCCTGGCAGGGGCTGCTCAACAAAAGGCTGGTAGAGTTACCTGGACCACCCGAGTTCGCTCACCCGCAAGAATACGTGCAGGCCTTAATGGCCGAATATCCAGACTCGACCATGGACATGCGTTTTGGCAAGCTCGATGAGAACCCAGAGAAATTTTTCCTGGACACCGACATCTTCAGCCTCAAGCCTCGCCCGGCCGAACCGGACCAGATCACCCGGCTGCTCGAGGGTTACCAGACCAGGCTATACCAGCTGTTCCGCTGGAGCGTGACGGACAAATTCTTCCGCCTCCTTCGGGGCGGCCACAATGCCTTGCAGGAGTAGGCCTCGCAAAGCGAAGACCGCCCTATGTCACTCGTCGCCCCAACCCAAGACATCGTCGCCAAACTCTGGAACCTCTGTCACGTCCTGCGCGACGACGGCATCACCTACCACGAATACGTCACCGAACTCACCTACCTGCTCTTCCTCAAAATGGCCCAGGAGACCAAAAAAGAAGAACAGCTGCCGCCCCATTACCGCTGGGCCGACCTCGCCTCCAAAGACGGCATCGAGCAGCTCGAGTTCTACCGTGGCATGCTGCTCCACCTCGGCACCGACTCCGAGTCCCCCCGCGTGCGCGCCATCTTCGCCAACGCCAACAGCGCCCTGCGCGCCCCCAAGAACCTCAAAACCCTCACCGACAGCATCAACAGCCTGGACTGGTACAGCGCCCGCAGCGAAGGCCTCGGCGACCTCTACGAAGGCCTGCTGGAGAAGAACGCCAACGAAACCAAATCCGGCGCCGGCCAATACTTCACCCCCCGCCCCCTCATCGACACCATCGTCCACCTCATGGACCCCCAACCCGGCGAAGTCATCCAGGACCCCGCCTCCGGCACCGGCGGATTTCTGATTGCCGCCAACCGCCACATCCGCGAAAAAACCGACGACCTCTTCGAACTCAAAGAAGACCAACAATACTTCCAGCGCCACCGCGCCATCTACGGCATGGAACTCGTCCCCGACGTCCAACGCCTCGCCCTCATGAACCTCATGCTCCACGACCTCGATTCCGACATCACCCTCGGAGACGCCCTCAGCCCCGACGGCGCCGCCCTCCCCAAAGCCGACCTTATCCTCACCAACCCACCCTTCGGCTCCAAAAAAGGCGGCGGCCTCCCCACCCGCGACGACTTTACCTACCCCACCTCCAACAAACAGCTCGCCTTCTTACAGCACATCTACCGAGGACTCAAACCCGGCGGCCGCGCCGCCGTCGTCCTCCCCGACAACGTCCTCTTCGAAGGCAACGTCGGCGCCAAAATCCGCGCCGATCTAATGGAGAAATGCAACCTGCACACCATCCTGAGACTCCCCACCGGCATCTTCTACGCCCAAGGCGTGAAGACCAACGTCCTCTTCTTTGTGCAGGGGACGCCCACCACCACCACCTGGATCTACGACCTCAGGACCAACGTGCCCCAGTTCGGCAAAAGAACGCCCCTCACCAGAGGGCACTTTGCCGACTTCGAGGCGGCCTACGGGGCGCGCGTCGACCAGGGAGAAACCGGCCGCATGCGCTGCTATAACCGCGACCAGATTCGGGAGCGCGGCGAGAATTTGGATATCACCTGGCTAAGAGATGAAAACGCCGACCACGCTGAGGACCTGGGCGAGCCAGCCGAGATCGCGGCTGAGATTATGACGCATCTGCGGACGGCGATGGAAGAAATGGAGGCGCTGATGGAAGCCTTAGAAAGCGAGCAGGACTAGGAGGTGCGCCCGAATCGAGCCGTTGGGTGGGAAGAGACAACCTTCTCTAGCCTGGGCACAATCCAAAGCGGATATGCCTTCAAAAGTGGCGATTACTGTGAGGCGGGTATCCCTTTGGTTCGAATCTCGAACCTATCATCGAGCGGCGAAGTTAGCCTAGAAGACGGCACCGCCTTTCTGCCACCACATTTCGCGGAACAATACCGCGACTTCAAAGTGAATAAGGGAGACCTCCTTATTGCCCTCTCGGGGGCAACCACTGGTAAAGTAGCGACCTACAATCTCGACGACCTCGCTCTACTAAACCAGCGAGTAGGTCGCCTTCGTCCGAAGGACGAAAGGTATCGGCCATTTGCCTCAATGCTTCTGCGGAATTTGTCTGAAAAGGTACTCCAATCGGCCCGAGGCGGGGCCCAACCCAACATTAGCCCGTCGGATATAGCAAAGTTCCCAATTCTAATGCCCTCCG
Organism: bacterium; assembly: GCA_018266105.1. Lineage (GTDB taxonomy): Bacteria > Vulcanimicrobiota > Xenobia > Xenobiales > JADMJV01 > JADMJV01. Next base: position 46,049 of record JAFEBA010000119.1, read on the forward strand.
TCAAGGAACAGCACCGCATCGTCGCCCGCATCGAAGAACTCACCGCCCGCAGCAAAACCGCCAAACAAGCCCTCCAAGCCATCCCCCCCCTCCTGGAAAAATTCCGCCAATCCGTCCTGGCCGCCGCCTTCCGCGGCGACCTGACCGCAAACTGGCGGCAACACCATCCGCACATCGAGCCAGCCAGCGAGATTTTACGAAGAATTAGGACACAGCAATCCGCCGAGCCCCGCAAGCGGAAGAAGAGTGAAGTAGAGAATCGTAGCTCGTGGGCCAGTCAACCTCCATTGCCTAACGGTTGGTGCTGGGCAACTCTGGAGGAATGCGCTGAAAAAGCAGCCAATTCCATTTGCGCCGGTCCATTTGGAACTATCTTCAAGGCTCACGATTTCAGGCCTGAGGGGGTTCCGATCATTTTCCTCCGCCACGTAATGCCATTTAACTATAGGCCGGAACACAAACCAGGCTTCATGGATACCGGCCGTTGGAAAGAGCTATTTCAGCCATATTCTGTATTTGGCGGCGAACTTCTTGTCACTAAGCTGGGGGACCCTCCGGGGGCTTGTGCAGAATATCCCATTGGCCTCGGCCCGGCGATGGTTACTCCGGACGTTATCAAAATTTCCGTTCATCCCGAACTAAGTGCAAGTTACCTCCTAGGATATTTGAACTCAGCGGGAGCAAGGAAATACGCCACAGAGGAATCCTATGGTGCGACTCGAGCGCGAATCAACCTTGCTCTTTTTAGAGACCAACCTGTGCCCGTGGCACCTTTAGCGGAGCAACTAGTTATCTGCCAACTAGTCCAACAGGCTGTCGAGTTCATACGCGAAAAACAGGCGTTAATTGAAAAGCTTGACGAAGATTGCAAAAACCTGGACCAATCGATCCTCTCAAAAGCTTTCCGCGGCGAACTCGTCGCGAACGGTGGCTAGTTGGTGACCCACTATCTCATCATGGTCTCCGACCTCCCCGCCCTGGAAGGCAAAGCGCTACCTGCTCGCGGCGTCTTCGACCTGATGCAGCAACACAGTTGCTGGGAATTCCCCGAAAGAAGCCAGCAGGCCAAACTCCGAGAAAGCGACCGGCTCTTCTTCTACCTCGGCAGCAAAGTCAAGCACATCGTAGCCGAGGCCACCGTGGCCGGTTCTGCTGTCCCCATCACCAAAGACAGCCCCACAACGTTCGACCGCAATCTCTTCCCCTACTTCGTCTGGCGCCGCCCCCTCCGCGACTTCAAGCTCTATGGAGGCAACGGAGCCAACTTGGAGATGATAATGAACCTAAGCTTCGCCAGCAAATCCACCGTAACCCGATCCTACATCGGCCTCCTCCTCCGCGTCGGTATGCGAACCCTGACTGAAGAAGACGCGATTTTGATTCGTGAGCACGCTGCCGCCACGTTGACTGGCTAGATGCCCATTAACACCACTCACCAGAACATCAACCTGGGGCTGGGCGGCGGCTTTGATTACGAATTCCTCCTGGGAGCCGAAATCGCGTTCGTCTCCCTCCTGCCAGAGTTCAAGACGGACTGGTCGTGCGACGAAGAAGAGGTCCCCATCTTTTCGCATATCCGCAAGTGGACCGGGCCCATCGTTGAGCTGACCGGCGACCAACCCTCGGGGAAAGGAAAGCCCCCCATTGGCGAGGACGTAAATCTGCTGGGCGCTGACGGCTCCAGGCTACATATTCAGATCAAGTCCGGTCCAGTTTCAATGGATGACCTGAAGAAAGTGATCAGGCGCTTCCTCAAGGTCTATGAATTCTACAGTCGAAAATCTCAATTTCTCTTAGTAAATGGCGGCCTGCCCAAAGGATTTGCTGGCTGTCAAACGCTGGCGGACCTGCCGCAGGGGTCCCCTTCTGCGAAAACGCTGGCGACACTGGCCGCAGCAAAACTCACAGACGACATATCAGTACGGAGCTTTCTGGGGCGTGTTCATCTGACGAGAGCACCTCTGTACGAAAGGATATCAGCTTCACTACACGGGCTGGTGGCACGCCTTTCGAAGCTGAACCGATCGAAGCCGCCGGAACGCAAACATATCAGCCTGCTGGTGGACGCCTATCGCACCAGGTTTTCCAAATGGGCGATGCGGAGAGACAATCCGCTAACTGCTGAGCGCGTTAAGAACTTTCTCGAAAGCCCTCCCAATTTTCGGGAACTTGCGGAAAAATACTCACTGAATATCGATTTTGTAGACACAGACCTGCTGGCCAAGCTTGAAGAAATATTGGGCTGGGGCCTGCAGGACCTGGGGATGGAAAATATTTTTCTGCTACTCTCAGCAGTCTCGAATAAGCCGCCCGAGCTGTTGAGCGGACTACAATCAACCAAGATCGAGCAACTGCGTCTCGCCAGTTCAGCTTCGAGTTGGGATGAACGTGGTTTGGGTAGTTCAGGCATGGAACCAAGTTTTATCGTTATCCTCCGTTTGGTCAGGCTTGCATCTGTCCTGAGTGGTCAGCTTGTCACTCCCGAAATCCAGCAGATGGCATTCGAAGGTCATGAACTGGCGCGCCTACTCTGTCTGTTCAGCCGTGGGAACGAAGTGACTCTTGTTGACTCGCATCTGACCGCAGAAATCTCCGACCTTGGCCGAATCAACCAACTCTACAAAAAGCCCTGCCGGGATCTTCTCACTAGACTTTGCGAGCAAATTCCGTCGATCCACGCAGTTTCCATTGAGCAGACTCTTGTGTTCTCGGACCCGATTCCTGACTGGATGGAGCAAGACCCGTCCCCACTCACATCGGAGTCTCCGGCCAGAGATGGCGATCAACTCCCAAGCGGCAAACGAAAAGGCCTGGAGCGGCTTATAGCTGCCGGTCTTTCCGAAATGAGATCGCTGGCAGAGGTTGATGGAACAGAGTCGAAAATGATGGCCCTGCAGGCGCTTGAGTCTTTGGCCCAACAATGTCGCAACGAACGTCTGGACCTTCTGTTAGTCTCGATCAATGAAGTCCGGGGTTCAATCCTCGAGAAACTCCACAAGCGAGCTGAGGCTGTACAGCTGCTGCTGGAATCGGTAGAGGTGATTCTTATGAGCGGGCGTTCACACTCATCGATTCCCGGGGACCTCCGTAAGATCGGACGCTTGGCCCACTTCTTGTCAGCCGAAGACCAACTTCGCTACGATATTCTTCGTGCACGAAATGCTGCAATTCGCAGCGATTTTGGGACGCTCCAATCGGTGTGCAGGGAGCGCGACCCTCAGATCTCAATCCCTTGGAGCTTTCCACAAGACCAAGGTTCTTTCAGGGTGCGCATCGCCGAAGTGAGAGCGATCTTCATGCACGGCACCATAGACGAAGCTGTGGTGGCCACCGAACAGATGCTGACCCGGATAGCGAATGCACCCGCTGAAGTCCTAATAGAAGTGCATTTGCTAGCCCTGCAAATAGCCAGAGCGGCCGAACTGAAGGGCGTGGCGAGAAAGTTCCAGGCCGCATTCATGCGAGCCAGCGAAGCTATCCACCAAGACAACTTGAAGCCTAAGCTCCAGAATTCCCTCGTCCAGGCACGAGCCCTGTATGCACATCTCCAATTCTTATTTGCTGACGACGGGGAAGAACTAAACGATGCCTTTCAAGACTGGCTCCGTCTCGATGAATCCATTGAGGATGACGAAATTTGGGCGACCTACCTCTTCGACAGACTCCATATCGGCACGCAACGAGGACTGATTGAGTGGAAGCAGGATGCAAAGCGTCTGGCAGCGGCATCGATAAAACGCAAGAATCAACGTGTCGCCTGGGAGCAACTGCAGACTGCTGGTGCCTATCTTGCTGCCGGGAATCATCGATCCGCTTTGGAGTCCGTCTATCTAGCGTTAGATGCCGCGCTTCATGAGAATTGCTGGTCATCCTGGACCGAGGCGAGACGCATGTTGGCCATTCTCTGGTTAGCGGACGATTTGAATATTCAAGCCGCCAACGCATACATCAATGATGGGACTTTGAATTCTGAGAAGTCGTTTTTGAAGGAATTGAGCCAGAAGCTAACCGAGGGCGAGGCGTCGGAGATCGTAGACCTGGTGATAGTCCCCGTGCTGTCGGATACCCGGCGTACAAGGGGCTGGGAATTGCTGGTCAGTTTGGCAGACAAGATCGACGTCAGAAGCCGAGTGAAGATCCTTGAGTTCGCGGAGCGCGAGGTTGCCTTATCTGCTGATACAAAGGTGCAAACATCTGCCCGGAGGCAACTTGCGAAACTAGTGGGCGCCTTTTTTAAATGCCCTTCAAACGAAGAGGCTCCCAGAGAGCTGTCAATTCTCTTGGGGTTCGTAAAGTCCGAGCCTCTCGAAATCGGGCGTGAAGCGCTGCAATCGATTCGCCGGGCCTTCTGGTCTGCGACCGGTCCAACCCTGGCCCTCCACCAACTCGAAGCATTACTAGGCGAGCTTGACCGCATACTAAGCGAGAATAGCGGACTCGAAAATGAAAAGCGCTGTGCCGTTGACATCGCAAGCTCCCTGCTGCAGAACAACCCTAAAGTCCAAAATCTAGTCGAAAAGGCCCTTGCCTTTATCAAGAAATACGGTCGTCTGCGAGATTCAGAAAGCGCTCTGACATTCACGACCCCCTCAGTAGCAGAGGAAGCCGTCTCGAAGGCCCTGGCTGCAACCCTCACTATTTTAGAGCGACGAATTGAAAGGCTTCCAGACGGCTCAGTACGAACGTCCCTGTTTGGGGATAATATCAACGAAATTAGACCCTTCCTCCCGCATTGCTCCCCGGAACAAATTTCTAAGCTCTACGAAGTGATGCTCGAAACGGCGTCCGATTCGGAAGCAGATGCCCATCTTCGTGGCCAAGTCTTCGAGTTTCTAAAAAATCCCCATTTTCAAGGCCTGCCCACCGCGCAACTCACCAAAAGTATCGAACTGCTCTATCAGCGCCTCGAAGGCCGCCAATCCGAGAACATGTTTGATCGAAACCACCGCCACGCCAACAACTCTATCTATTCGGGTCTCCAGGTTAGCGCAGACCTCCCGCTGCGGATTCAACGCGACGCTTTGATTGCGCTCGCTGCCTTTCAAAAGAACCCCTCAGTCCGCGATATCGAAAGGTATGCCGAACTACTAGCACAACTGGCGTTCTCCGCCGTCGTCTCGACCAGAGTCAGCGTCGGAACATCCATCAAGGTTTACTTCGAATGCTGCGACATCAGCGACCCGCTGCTCTCGCCAATTTTAGTGCGACTCATTTCCGACAGCGACGATGAGGTAGCATCATCCGGCATCATCGCTGCCGCTGAGGAACTTGAAGCGACAGGAAACCTGGAGCCGCTCGCTTTCCGACTGCTAGACGCCGTCTATCGCTCCAAGCCAGAACTGCAACGTCGAATAGCTTTGGCAATTTTCTGCCGCCCCACCGTCACCTCCAATTACCGCGGCCCCCACCGCGCAGAGATCCTCCGCTGGCACCGAGCCCTATCAGAAGACAGAAACCCCATTGTTCGCAAGTATGCCGACACCGCATTTTGGAAAGTTCAATCAGGGAGACAATGAACAACTAAAATGAGCTTGATGGAAAATCTAAACAGGCAAAAAAGCAGGCAGCAGAGCCAAGGTGCCAAAGTCAATGGGCAAATGAAGAAGAAATCGAGCAAGAAGCTTTCGAACATAAGCGACGACAAACTCCTGGAACGCTTGGCCGCGAAATTGGAGAGCCTTCTATCGCCCACCTTAAAGGTCACCTGGAGCGGGCAACTGCCAGATAAGACCACCGGAAATATGCGCCAAGTGGACGTTGTAGTAATAAACGCACAAACAGGTGAGCTCCAGGCTACAATGGAGTGTCGCAAGCGAGGCCGTGTCGAAGAAATCCAATGGATTCATGAGTGTATCGGCCGAAGAGCGCGCCTAAACTCCCCCCGATCAATCCTCTTGTCCTCAAGTGGATTTAGCAAAGAAGCTCAGAGAATTGCTGCTGACGAAGGCATTGAATTGCGCGTCTTCTCCGAATTAACCACTCCTGAGCAGGTAGCCTCCCTTTTCCCTGGGTTCAAGTTTGTGATGGGCAAAAGGCGTCTTGATGTTACCAACTTCGAATTCGGACTGGGACCTTGGAGCAGCGAAAGCGGCCAAGTACAACAGGGAAATCTCGACATGAACGGCGTTGAGTTCGAAGATCTCCGAGAGTCAGGCCCATTGCTCACTCCAAAGCAGTTTCTCAGTTGCCTAGCACTGAACGAGGAAGCGCATTGGCAAGAAGTGGTGGATGGGACTAGCGTCGAACGAGATTACGTATTCTGGTTCTGCCACCCCGAGGAGCGTAGTCAAAGTGAAGAATCGCACCCGCTGTGGATTGGCGCAAGGTTAGTTTCATTGGAACCATTCATACAGATTGAAATCCGGCGTTACCAAAGCGACGGCCGACTGCGAATCCATTATCGTGGCGCTCACGCCCGAATCTACACTTTGAGACTAACGCTGAAATTTAGCCAACACGTTGCCTGGGAGCGCCCCCCTGACAAAGCAACAGTCTACTCTTCGCTGAGCAAAGGTCAATTGACGAGATCTGCATACACTTTCATTGACGAGGAGCAGAAACTGCTGTGGTGCTTCCATGACCTCGGACACGGTAAATGGAAAACGGAAATTTTGGATAGAACCAATCGCCCACCACTTGAATTCCAGCCAGATATCGGCGATCTAGCTTGATGGAGTGGACTCTCGGAGAATTGAAAGAGTGCGGCGTATGTGGTTACCGTTAAAGTTGCTTGAGCAGGTACCCGGAAATCCGGCGGGAATATCACACGAGTGGGAACGCTCGAAGAAATTCTGGCCCAGTTGAAAGCTCAGGACTCCAGGCTTCAGGAGCTGGAGCTAGAGAACGGTAGGCTGCGCGACCAGGTCGCCGACCTGAAATCTCAGCTCGAGAAAGTTGAGAGAGAAGGCAAGCAGCAAGCGGCCCCTTTCCGTAAGCCTCGCGATCAGCGCAAGCCGCCGGAAGAGCATAAGACTCCGGGCCAAAAACCCGGTCACCCAGCAAGCTATAAGAAGCCACCTGCCGATGACCAAGTTCAGCAGACCCGGCAAGTGGGGATTGGGTGTTGTCCCGACTGTGGCGGTGCCCTTGAGGGAAAACAAACCCACGAGCACTTCGTGGTCGACATTCCTCGGATCGATCCGGAATGGGTTAGATATCAAACGGAGTCAGGGCACTGCGACAACTGCAACCAAAGAAAATCATCTCATCATCCGGACATGCCATCGAGAGCAGTGGGAGCAGCCGGCGTCACCTTCGGCCACAACCTTGTCGCGCTGGCAACACTCCTGCGGACCCAGTCAGGGATGACGTTCCGCAAAATGAGCAGGCTCTTCAAGGATTGGTTCGGCATTTCAATCTCGCCGGCTGGGCTGCAGAAGGCTCTGGCTCGTGCTGAGAACGCTTTCCGCCCCACCTACGAACAGATCGCCAAGAACATCAAAACCAGCAAGAAGGTGCATGTAGACGAGACCGGATGGTGGTTGGCGGCCGAGAGCCACTGGGCCTGGGTGGCGGCGACTTCCACCTGCACACTCTACGTGATTGCTAAGAGCCGTGGCCACGAAGTCGCTGAGTCGCTCATCGGTGCCAACTACCCGGGCTGTCTGCATAGCGACTTCCTGAATAGCTATTACCCACTAAACTGTAAGAAGTCTAAGTGCGTTTCGCACCTTCTGGCCACTATCGACAAGCTCCAGAGACGGCGCAAGACCCTCGACCGCGACGCGAGGTTTCATTTCTTGGCACGATTGAAAGCCCTGCTGCAGGACGCGATTGGACTCTGGCACGCCAAGCCCAAGATGGAGAGTGAGCCTTACCAGAAGCAGGCGGATTGGATACAAAGCCGGGTAGACGAGCTCCTGAAGCGTAAGCCACGAGATCATGACAACCTGAAGCTCTGCAGGCGGATTCGCAAGTACAGAGAGGAGATCTTTCGATTTCTCTACGATCCGGACGCCGAGCCTACAAACAACTTGGCGGAGCGGGAACTGCGGCCGCTGGTAATCAGTCGCAAGCTATCAGGAGGAAACAGGAGTCGCAGGGGCGCCGACCGGACCGCCTTGCTTTACAGTGTCTATGCTGCTTTGCACCGGCAGGGCCAGAACATTGTCAACGCATTCCTGGACGCGCTATATGGCCGCCGAACAATTTTGATCTGACTCTGGGTCGGCCTGAAACGGTAACCACCTACGTGCGGCTCACTGCATTAACTTCGAGAGATCGCTACCGATATTCTCGTAGTCAGAGGTTTCTATCTCATTCTTGCGCAACGCCTCCGTTAGTGCTTCAATGTGACAATTGAGTGCCGCGCTCCAACACTGAACGTTGCTCTCCACGAGCTGAAGGTATTCAGTGAGCGAGTCTTTGCTCTCATAGAGAGATAAAATGACCGGCTCTGAAATTCCGCTATACCTCTTGGACGAATCATCCCAACTACATCCATCTGTTAAATAGATGCTTACGAGCCGCTTCGCCTCTTTACGGTCATTGTCGAACGGGGTTCCAAGTAACCGGCGGAATAGGGCATCAGCACGGTCAAACTCTGGCACAAAGCTTCTCCCAAAAGCCTGGCCGACCTTCATTTTATCCTGGCGCTCAAGCAAATCCCTAACCGCTGCTGCGCCGTGTCCGTCCACGACCGCAATAGTCAGTTTTGCAAACGGATGCCCCCTATCTTCCACAATGTCCCGGAAAGCCTGCAGGTCAGAACCACTGATCTTTCCGACGAGAAACGAAGATTTGAGCATGAGGGCAGCGAGGGCTGAGAAGACGAGGGACTCCTTGATTACTTCCGGCTCTAACGGAAAATCAAAATCCGAAGCTGAAATCTCTGCTGAAAATTGAATAATTAGGGCGCTCAGGCAAAGCAGCGTATTCTGCCTATTCTTTACCGCCTCTACGCCTACATTAACGAAAGAGAGCTTCCAAAAAGACCTGAGAAACTTCAACACGAATGAATGAGGTATTTTTGACACATATTCTGAACGTATGGCCTCTATCTTTTCTTCTTTTGATTTTGAAATCGACTTCATTTTGTCAGCGATCACTGAAAGCATCCTCCCAGGTTCGACGATCCGATAGAAAGGAGGTTCCTCGAGCAGTACTCCCTTGAAGTGACCGAGAAGATGGACCGCCAATTCGTGTGTAGGCTGAAGCGCGGTCTTCGTGCTCGCCAAGGACGGCAGGTTGTGGGCTGCGGCATTTCTGGCTCGTCGTAGCAAATCGAGGTCTTCCGCAAAGGGCACGTCGATCAACTGAATCGTCTTGAGTTTTTCGACTATTTTCGATTCAAGCTGAGTGTCAATCGCTTGCAGTTGCGCTTTGAATTCTTTTAAGACGGCTTCGTAAGTCGGTGCCTTGCTGGCATCCCCGAGTCCCGCCGGATAGCTTGGGTCTTCGTGGAGAAACGCAACTTTGCGAATCAAGTCGTTGACCACAACTAGATGCAGCAGGATTATGGCGGCGCCCGGCAAGTTGGCTGCTAAAGCTCGCTCGGCAGCCTCGTATTCCACTCTCGAGTCCGGGTTAAATATTCTATTCAACGCCACTTCTGCCTCTTCTGTCGAAATTATTACGAAATGCGTCGCGATTTATTTCTCGGGTCTCGCAAGTCCTGCTCAAACCGAAATCAACGCTAGCGGTCGATGCGCGGCAACTCCTCGGTGTCGGAAGCCTTCTGAAGAATCGCGCGCCGATAGCGGAACCGCTCGACGGCCTGGGCCAAATCCTCCTCCGCCAGGCCCTTGCGCCCCTCCAGCACACAGCGCTTGCGCACGTCATAGCAAGCCCGCTCGGCCTCGGCAAAGGTGGCGCCCTCCAGCTGCTGCACCAGAAACGCCAGCGCCCCTTCCTCCGCCTGAAACGGCCGCAGGCGCAGCCGAAGCAAGCGGCTCAACCCCTCCTGATCGGGCCGGTCAAATCGCACCACCTCGTCAAAACGGCGCCAGATGGCCGGGTCCAGCACCTGCTCAAAGTTGGAAGCGGCAATCAGCAGCGAGCGCCCTTCGAAGCTGTCCAGCAGCTGCAGAAAAGAGTTGACCACCCGCTTGATCTCACCGTGCTCGGTCGCATCATCGCGAGAGCGGCCGATAGCGTCGAACTCGTCGAAGAAAATCACCCACTGGCCGCGCTTGGCATACTCGAAGACTTTGCGTAGATTCGCCGCCGTCTCGCCCAGCAGCGACGAAACCACGCTGTCGAAACGCACGTAGAGCAGCGGCAATCCCAACTCCGTAGAAATCGCTTCCGCCGCAGCGGTCTTGCCGCAACCTGAAGGCCCACAAAAAAGCAGTCTCCGAGACGGGCGCAGCCCATTCGCCTCAAGAATCTCCCAGCCACGAATCTCGCGCAGGATGCGCTGGAATGTCTCCAGGGTCCGCTCGGTCAACACCAGATCCGCGAAATAGCGGTCGGGAAAGCGGGTGAGCAGCAGCGGTGAGCTCCGCTCGCGGTCCATGGGCACCGGCTCCCCGCCGCTAACCGGCGCCATGGCGCGACTTCCGTTGGCCAGAATCCGCTGCAGCTCATTGGAAAGAACCGGATGGTGCTTCTTCCGCTCCTCCTCGATGATCTCTTCGGCGGCCGCGCGGAAACGCTTATCGTCTCGATTCTGGTAACTCTCAAACAACTGTTTGAGCAAGTCGCCCCGTGCCATCTGGAGTCTCCAATTCTGAGCCGCCCTCGACTCGAGCTGTTCCCGGGCCTGGAAGCACCTGGGAATTTGAAAGCTTTTCCGGAGGCTCATTCTAAACCCTCTCAGGCCCCTCACCACGGGCGGAGAACTGGTCGCTTTCTCGAAATCGAATCTCGATATGTCTGGTCCGATTGGCGGCCTCGAGTTCGCAGCAGATTCCAACAGCACCCGCGAGTGGTGGGAATCTCGGCGTTGGACCTACAACCTCAGGCTGGCCATCGCCGGTTGGGTTGCTTTTGCCGCCTACTGCCTGGTGAGCTGGACCCTGCTCCCGCGAGTGGTCCCTGCCGTCGACATCGAAATCACGCTTTTCACAACTCTGTTTCAAGGCATAGGCTACCTGATCGCTATGGGATTCGCGAATCTCTGTTACCTGCTCGGTCCCCTGGTCGAAACCATCGTCAACCCTCACCGGCCCGAAACGCTACGCCAAACCCTCTACGGTCTGGGAACCGCATTTTCGGTCGGCCTCCCCTTTCTGATTCCCGGCTACCTGGCCTGGTGGTCACTCACCGGCCCAGCCCTATAGCCTGACAACCGGCCCCAGGGAGACCACAGCCAGCGAGTCGAAGCAAGGCCTATGCGGCGCACACTGGACGGCAAGGAGCTGGAAGTGGTCATGGCGGGCTGGGATGGCTCCCGCTTCGAGACCTTCTGCAACGCCTTGCTCCTGGCCGACGCCCCAACACCCCTGCAGCACTTTCCCCGCCTCACCGACCGGGGCAACGTGGCCGACGGCGGCATCGACGCCGAGTTCGACTACGACGGCCCGGCCACCAGGTTGCTCAGTCCCGGCCGCAACGTCTTCCAGTGCAAGTGGCGCAGCCCCTACGACCACAAGGCCGCCTTCAATTCGCTGCTCCAGACGGTCCCCAAAGAGTTGTCCAGGCTCAGCCAGACCATGGCCCGCTACACCCTGGTCACCAACCTGAACCTATCCGGCCATCAGCAGGCAAAGCTTTTAACCTGCCTTCGCGAAGTCCATCCGGCGGCGGAGGTGGTGGCGGCCGGAGGCCTGGCTGCCATGGTCAACAATAACCCGGTTCTCCAGGCATCTTTCTTTCCGGAATCGGGCGAAGGGTGGCAGCAGCGGCGCGAGCAGCACGACCGGTTCTACAACGCCGCCGGCGTATTCGTTGGCCGAGAACAACAAGTCAAAGCCATCGAAGATTTCCTCAAGCAACCGGACGCTCGAGTCCTCCTGGTCAGCGGACCGGCAGGCATCGGAAAGTCCGCTCTGCTGCTCCAGGCCCTGAAAGCCCACCAGTCCAGGACGCTGTATCTAAGCGACCCACTGCTGCTCCAGGACTATGCCTCACAGAATCTTATCCTGGTCATCGAGGATATCGCCGGTGCCGAACTGGAACGCTGGATTTACGCCTCTCTAGCCAACCTGACCAAGGCCAGGACCATCCTGGTCACCCGCGCCCCAGTCCCCGCGCCCATAGACGGGCGCCTGAAGCAGCTTGCCGTGGGTCCTCTCAGCCCCACAGAATCGGAATCTCTTCTCAGTCTGTCAGGCTCCGACCTGAGCGGCAATCAGCGCGACTGGGTGGTAGCCCAAAGCGGCGGGTTCCCACTTCCCCTGGTGCTGCTCAGTCGCATGCTTCCCCAACAACTCGATTGCAACCGCTCCCTTTCCGAGAACCTGCTTCCCAAGTGGGAGGGAGAGGTGCGCAAAGCGGCCGGAAACGAAGGCTGGCTCACGCTGCAGCTCTGCTCCCTGCTGGCGGCCTTCTCGGCGGATCCGGATGTTGGCGAACTGGAAGCGCTGGCGACGGCGCTTGGATATCCAACGCTCGGACTCTATTCATCGCTAGAACCCCTGGACTCGCTCGGTTTCTTTGAACGAAACGGACGTTTTCTTCAAGTGCGTCCCAAGCTTCTGGCCGATTTTCTAGCACAGAGACTGTTGGGAACAGGCCAGAACAATGCAGACAGAGTTCTCGGCCATTTGCACGAACCGACGGCCGAGCGTTTTCTGGAGCGAATCCTGTCGCTTGACACTCCCGGGGCGTCCGCCCTCAGAAAGTCGCTCCTCAGTGAGAACCCCAATCCCCGGAGTAACCTGCTCATCCGCCTGGCCGAAAAGGAACCAGAAACGGTGCTTGCCTATGTGCGCGACCAGGGGATGAAACCGGACCTGTTCTGGCTGCAGCGCTTGCTCCAATTCCCCAAAACGGCCGCCGACGCCCTGCGCCTGCTGGGAGACTATGTTCAAAACAATCAGGTCCAGGAACTAGAGCATCTCTACCTCTTCCAATTCTATGTGGACTGGCCCAGCGGCCTGACCCTGGAAAGCCGACTGACTGAGCTCAAGACCATTCATTCGCCCGAACTGCTTTGGAAGGCACTGGTGGCTGCCTGCTATGTCCAGGACCTCCTGATTTGTGACCTTCCCTGGACCGAGCTGGCTCCCCATAACCGGACTGCCAACCGTTCCGAGAAGTCCAAATACCTGCGGGCAGTCGTTTCGCTGGCCACGGCTCAGTTGACTGAATTGAGCGAAGAGCTGGTCCCGACCGCCTTGCACTTCTTGCGAGAAGCGGCGCCTATCTTCAGCCCTCCAGAGGCGTCGCATTCACTGCAGATGCTTGCCCCCAAAGCCCCCAGCAAGCTGCTGAGAGCAACTCTGGAGCGCCTCCGCGAAGAGTTTCCCGACGAGCCTGGATTGGCTGAAATGGAAGCCCGCCTGCGAAACGACCCAATGAGTCGGCTGGAGCAGTGGCTCGACAGCGACCGTCTACTAGACTACGAATCCTATGAGCTTTACCTGGCGGAGCGCGCTCAGGCCTTCACCGAAATTGCTCAAGAATTGGCAAAACACCCTCAGCTTTTCACCGACGACCTGGCTCGTTCTCTCTCTTCCAGTTACGACGGCAGGCAGTTCCTTGAGCACCTCGGGCGCGCGTCCCAAGAATTCCTGCCCAACATCCCGCCCGAGGGCTTCGCCGCTTACATCAGCTCCTACGAGCCCGATCGCAAGCTTGCTTTGTTGGAGGATCCAAAATTCTGGACAGACTCCTTAACACCGATTTCTCTGGAAATCCTGGCTCGTTGTCCGGATGAGGAATGGGCCCAGAACCTTCTATACGAGAGGGCCCTGCGGGTAGATACGCCCGCTCAGCAGCTACGGGCAGCCGGGTTCTGGCGCTGGACTCTGCAGCCCCAGCGCTGGCTGGGTGCACCCGGGCAGCGTCCCGAACTGGCGGGCTGGTTGCTGGAATTGCTGTCTGACGAGCTGATGGCAACAGCTGCCGGCCAAGAATTGGCCTGGCAATGTCTGGAGGTGACGCCACCCCCGTGGCTGGGCAACTCCGTTCGCAAGTTCCAGGCCCAGCGCATCGCCGCCCAGATCGTCCCTCTCGACCCGAGTCGGGCGCTTGGAATCTTCGTAGCCGGCCTCCGTTCGGAGAAGCGACTCGATGGAAAGCTGCCCGTCCAAGGCCTGGGTCGGGGTCAGTTTTTCCAGGCTCTACTCAAAGCGACCCCCACAAAATTCCTGGCCACTCTCTTCGATCTGGTCACGAAAAAAGAAATCAGCATGTTCCACTTCAGCCAGGAGTTGCGCACATCGCTGGAGCCTGACCAGCAGCAACTACTGCTCGACCACGCCCTTTCCCAACCCGAACACGCGGCCGCCGTAGCCTTCTGTCTTGATTCCAACCATCCCGGTTTCTGGGACGCCTGTGACACGCTGCTTTCGATAGACCCCGGCGACACTCAGGTGGAAGCCAGTCTGTACGCAGCAGTGACCCGCAGTGGTGAATCCTTCTGGGGTCAAGCCACCGATCGGGTGCGACGCTTCCTTGACTTCATAGCCGAGCCTTTGGAACATCATCCTTCCGAAAGGCTCCGCGGCTGGCTGACCAACGTTCAACGTAGCCTCGATGAGGACTTGCAGAGGAACCTGGTTTGGGAATACGATCTAAAGTCCCGAGAATTTGAGCAGTCCCTGGCCGCCACTGGCACTCCAGCTCAGAAATGGGCGGTCAAGCGCCTGGTGGAGCAGGGCAATCTCCAGGATGTGCGCCGCCGGGTCAGTCCGGAAATTCTGGCCAGATATCTACCCGACCTGAATCTCCCTCCAAAACGCAAACAGGCCCTGGAGAAAGCCCTGGAATTCTGGTTGCAGGATGTCGGATAGCCTGTCCCCCCTCCAGAACGACGTTCTCCGCCAATCGGTCATCGTTCTCGAATCGATGGGCTATTTTCTGGCCGGCGGGACGGCCTTGTCGCTCGCCTATCTGCATCACCGCATGTCGGAAGACCTGGATTTCTTCTGCACCGCTGATCGGGATGCCATCGGAGATTCGCGCCTTCTGGCCGCTCACTTGAGTCAGGCCGGAATAGACATCGCATTCCTGCGCCAGCAACCCAACTTCTGCCGACTCAAGCTGACCCGCCTCCACGAGTCCACCCTGCTGGACCTGGTCACCCACTCCGGAATCTGCCTGCGTCCAACCGAGAGCTACGAAGCCATAACCATCGCGTCCCTACAGGACTTAGCCGTCAACAAAATACTGGCCCTAAATCGCGAGGAAGCCAAAGACTTCGTAGACCTCTATCTCATCCTCAAGACCGGTCCCTGGAGCCTGGCTGACCTCCTGGAGATGGCCAAAGTGAAGTCCGCCGATTTTGAGGACGAGTGGGCGCTGCTAGAAATTGCCGGCTTGCTGGCCAACGTCCAGCAAATTCCCCATTTTTCTCAACTCCGACTCATCAAGCCGATCTCCAAAGACGAGATCGCCGCCTACTTCAAAATAGAATCGAATAATCTCTATGAGCGCCTGAGGCCGCGATCGTAAATCGCCACATTCTGTCAACATTCTGGGCTGCTCGGGACTACTCCGTGGCGCATCATCTACCAACAGACCGACCCACTGCAGATCGACGTGATTCCCAGCCTGCCCACCGAGAGAGAAATCGGGTAGGCAGGGCCCTTGCGG
>JAFEBA010000011.1 GCA_018266105.1 bacterium
CGGCGGCGACGGTGGATCGGGCGGTGGCTCCGGCGGCGGCGACGGGGGTGGTGGCGGGGGTGGTGGCGGGGGTGAGTAGCCAGCCGGCGTGGGGATCGGCTTGTAAGCCGAAGACCGAGGATTTCCACCGATCGAGGTAAATCAGCCAGACGTGAGTCCCCCTAAAAAGCTCGCGGTTGTTTTGAGGACTTGGAAAAGCCGCGTGCAGGCGGAACGCTACCTGGTCATCTGGGCTCCTCTGGGCGACTCCCGTCTGCACATCCTGTCCAGCTTTGGTTTCGAAGAAGGCTCCCAGTTGGATGAGATGCCTCTTTCGCTGGAAATTCTGCGGTCAACCCTGGAAAACGGCAAAGCCCAATGGAGCGGGGAGCCAGAGGAGGAAGAAGTCAGCAACTCGTACCTGATTGCCGGTATCCAGGCCTATCTTTGCGTGCCCTGGAGGCTGGCCGGAGGGACGGCCCTGCTGTATGCGGATGACCGACGCAGCAGCAACGCCCTTAGTTATACCGACCTGCTCAGCACCCAGAACCTGACGCGGCGGCCTGAGCCACCCGTTGGCCCTCAGGCGGTCCTGCTGGCCCTGCCTCGGCCTCTTGAGGAGCTCGATGCTGGCCTCAGCCTGGCTCCGCTGATGCACCGCTTTCAGGTCCGAGTGCGGGCCAGGCAGCACGTGCTGGTATTGGGCCCGGACCATCACGGCCAGTTCGTCAGCTCCGCCCCCCTGAGCGAGGAAGGCCAACGGGTTCTGGACTGGGTGTGCCAGCATCGAAAAGCTTATCTCTCGGAGTTCCAAGAGATGCAGATCGGGGAAGAGCAAATCCTTTGCGTGCCTCTGCTGGAAAACCAGAACAAGCTGGTGGGCGTGCTCTACGCTGAGGGCCCCGAGCTGGACAGCTCAGATTTGAAAGCGGTGCTGGCACTGGGTCAGGTTCAAACCAGGCGCCTGGGCTCCACGGTCGCACTGGAGGCACCTCAGGTCAGCCCGCGGCAGCCTTCCGGACAGCTCAATCTGGCCCAGCAGATTCTTTGCTTTCGCACTCTGGCCACTTTCGTAAAGGCTGGAATTCCCTTGCTGCAGGGTATTGACTGTCTGGCCCGCCAGCTGGAAGGACAGGCGGCCCAGAGCCTGGCGGTGGAGCTTCATCAGCGCCTGCTGAAAGGTGAATCCTTATCGTCTGCCTTCGAAAAACTGAAGGCCACCTCGCCTTTCGTTCTGCAACTGTTAGGCTGCGCCGAAACCTCCGGCCAGCTGAATCTGGTCTTGCAAGAAATCGTCCAGCATCTGGAGGAGAGTCGGAGCCGTCGTGCCGGTCTTCACTCGGCCCTGGCCTACCCGGCGGTGGTGCTGTCGGTGGCGCTCATCTCGGCGCTGGCTTTGCCCGCTCTGGTCTTGCGGGATGTCATCGGAACCTATGAGGGGACGAAGCTCCCCTGGCCCACCCGCTGCATTCAGTCCCTGGGACTCCTGGCCGGTCAGCCAGTCTTTTGGCTCTTGCTGGTCCTGCTTGGAATGGGGCTGACTTTCGAACTCTCACGAGGGCGGTTGGCCCTTCGAGCAAGGATGCAGAAACTGGTCGGCAGATTGCCGGTCCTGGCCCACCTTCAATCCACCTGGTTGGAAGTCAACCTGGCCAGCACTCTGGGACTGCAACTCAACGTCGGAGTCCCCTTGCTGACGGCGGTCGGGCAAAGTCTGGACGCCTGCGATTGGCCCTCCTGGGAGGGACTCAGAGCAGAAGTTCTGGAAGACTTACGCCAGGGGATGACGCTGGCTGACGCTCTACGGCGGCTACCAGAATTGCGGCCATCCTTCAGCAATCTGCTCAGCGCCGGCGAGGAAAGCGGGCGCACAGTCAGTGTTCTGCAGTGGGTGGCGCGGGTTTCCAAACTGGATTTCGAGGAAAGCTTGAGCGCCAGCGTACGGGCCTTAGAGCCAATCATTCTGCTGGTCCTGGGAGCGCTGGTGGCCTTCGTGACGCTGGCCAGTATGCTGCCTGCCCTGAGCCTTTTGGACCACCTATAGCTGAAATCGCGCCAATTGATGTTCGCGCTCGATCTCCACATTCGGTTCAACGGCTAATTCTCGTTGCAAGGCTCGTTTGCAGTTCTCATACCAGCGAACGGCCTCTTCGGGGCGTCCCAGGGCCCGAGCCGCCTTCATCACGGCCAGATAGGCTTCCTGACAGCAAGAATCCAAACCCAGCGCTTGCTGCCCGACCTGGAGCACCTGGCCCCAGTTCTGCAGCTCAGAGAAGTGTGTCAGCAAGTCGCAGGCCACTGCCAACAGTTGGAGCTCCAACTGGCCGCGCACGCGTTCAGCGAACTCGAAATAGCAGTCTTCCAGGTACTTCCCGCGGTACAGTTCCAGCGCCTGGGCCTGAAGCTTCTGGCGAGCCAGGCCCGTGCTCTGCTGAGCCTGACTTAAGAGCCTGCGCAACTCGGTCAGGTCGTGCCACACCTCCAGACTCGGGTCGAACTCGATAGCGTGAGTGGTGCGAGCCAGGAGGGCCGCCTGTGGAGCAAGCTTGAGATGGCTGCGCAGATTGGTCAGGGCCGTACGCAGGTTGTGGCGAGCTCGCTCGGGCTCCATCTCCGGCCAGAACATTTCCAGCAGGCGCTCGATGGCCACCGCCGAGGGCCATTCGGCCGCCAGGTAGGCCAGCAAATAGCGACTCAAGTGGCTGCGCCACTGGTCAGCACGAACCTGCACGGCCTCCAGCTGGACCTCGAATCGACCCAAAGAATAGATCCTCAACTTTGGTTTGTGAGGAGCCCTCACTCGAGGCTGATAGAAAGCCAGCAGCGCATTGCCCAGGCGGATCAAGTCACCGTCCTTGAGGATGGCCGGTTGACCAGGCGAGAGCGGCATTCCATTCAGAAAACTGGCGGCGCTGCTCTCGATTTGCAACGAGTAGGTCTCCCCCTGGCGCGAGAGGCAGGCGTGGGCGCGAGAGACGGTGGGCTCTTCCAGGGTGACGTGATTGATTCGCTTACCCGAACGGCCTATCAGGCTGAGAGATCGAGCCCCCAGATTCCAGACCTGGCCGCGCTGAGGTTCGTTCAGACCCTGCAGCAAAGCCGACGGCCGAGTCTGCACCAGCCGCAAGGTCAGCTCACCGATCTGAAAGTCTCGATCCAAATCCAACGGACCTTGAGGAAGGTCTGCTCGTTCCGAGAGAATCTCGCAGCAGTCGGCTCGAAAACGCAGGCGGACGCCTCCTGCCTGGGGCCACAGTTGGCCCAAATCCATCACCGGACTCTGTACAGGATGAAGCTGCTCGGCGTTTACGTCGAGCAGCTCCATCTCAAGCGGTCTCTGGCCAGCATCCTCTACACTGACGGTTTCACCCTGATTTTCCACGCTCTGGCCTGCTTCTGGGGCAGCCCTGAGCGCTCCTTGAAGGGCCTTAGAAGGCGGCGCCGCCAATAAACCCGCCGCTGTTTTCGTTGGAAACGGGCTTCCGCGAGGCGGCGCTGGATGTATTCAGACCGGCGGCATTGCCGCCCGCTCCGGCACCGGCATTGCCCGCATTTCCAGCATTTCCCGCGTTGCCGGCATTGCCGGCCTGCTCTCCGGCCCCGCCCGAAATATCGGTGTTCAGGTCTCCCGAGGTTATTTTGGCAATGGCGTCGTCGTATTTGCCCTTGTCCGCTTGGGCGACTGAATTTCCACCCAGCATATCCTTCCCGGTGGCCGGGTCGTACAGCTGAGAAAGCTTGAGAGTTCCTCGCTTGATGGCATTGGCGACAGCTCCTAAGGTCTCCACGTCGGTAATCCCGACCGTCCCTCCCATCAAGTCGCCGTTATCGGTCGCCTGCAGAACTGCTTTGATCTGGTTGTTATCGTAGTTGCCACCGGCGTTCTTAAAGCGCGAGGCGACCAAGGCGAAAGTGGCGGCCCCCCGGGCTTTCGGGTCATTCCCATTCAGATCCTGATAGAGGGCATCCTGGGCCTGAGCGATCAAATTCGCGTCGCTGGTGCCTGTGCCCGCATAAAATTCGGAAGCATAACTATTGACGATGGTGCGCCGGGCGTCGCCTCCGATCAACGTGGCGTTGACGTTACCCGCCGAGTCGGTTGCCTGTGTGTAGCGACCGATGGCCTCCAGGCTGGACTTGTTGGCCGGGGACGGGGCCGGAGCGGCGGCTGGAGCAACGGGCGCCGCCGGAGCTGGGGTCGAAAGGGCGGGTGCGGGAGTCTGGCCGGCCAGGCTCCCCCAGGCCTGAGACATTTGCTGGAGGGCCTGGCTCAAACTGGCCACCAGGCTGGCCACAGCATAGGCGTCAAAACTGGGACGGACGGGCGCACCCGGTAAAGCAAACCCGGTCGGCTGGGCCGGGAAAGCGTTACGCAGCGCGCTCTGAATTGGGGCGATGATGGATGCCATACTCTTTAAAGTCCTCCTTGTGTCGTCTGAAGTAAGACTAGGAGAGGACAGGCAATCGGATGACAATCGAAGTGAACGGGTTGTAAACCTTATTGCATGTCCGGCCCATAGAGTCGGGGCAAGACCAGCGTTTGAGCCTGATTTCCGGCCTGACCGACCCGAGCCGTGTAGCGAACGTGGAGCAGGGGGAGATCGGGGCGGGCTTGCACCAACTCGAATTGGCTGAGGTGGGATGCCAGCAGCGTACCGCTCGTGCCCCGCGGCCAACCTGGCGCGGTCAGGTCAGGCTTGTTGGAAGGTTCGGGCAGCGGAAACTCGCGACGCTCGAGTCGCCCTGTGGACTTTTGGTATCGGTAACGTACCCATTTGCGCCAGACAATTTCTCCCTGCGGCGTCCAGAGAGTGTCTCCCGATCCACTCGATTCATAGCTTAAAAAGGCCAGTTCCGTTTGCTCGACCGTCTCTTGCACTTGCAGTGAGCCGAACCTGGAAGCCCGATAGTCGTGTTCCAAACGGACCTGCACCGCCAGTGCCTCCTGTTGGGCGGTTTGGGTTTCGTCGGCACGAATCCAGAAACGTCCGCTGAGCACCATACAAAAGCTCAGCACGGCCAGGATTACCAGCCCCAGGCTGGCGGCCACCAGAGTCTCGGCCAGAGTGCTCCCTCGTGGGTGCATCAAGATTTGGACCGAATCAGGCGGGTGGTCAGACGCACCGGTGCCAGCTTCGCTCCCAAGGGCACTACCGACACTGTAACCTCCAGCCGTTGAGCATCCAGGCTGTAAAACTCGCGGACCACTTGAAAGCGCTGGTCCCCAAGGGAAAAGGTCTCAGAAAGATCGATCCCGGGGCGAGGATTGAGTCGGGAGCACTCATCCAGCCTGTAGATTGCCATCGAGGTGGCCGTCTGAAGATGCCCCGAGCGACGCAAAGTGGCCAGCGAGGTGGGAAACAGGTTGAGCAACAAAGGCAACACCGTGGCCAGCAAACCGAAAGCCACGACCACTTCCATTAAGCTCAGAGCGCGACGACTCACTGGCGACGTTCCACACCCAGCAGCTCGAAAGCGGCATAGCGATTGAGGCTGCGAAGATAGCGTGGAGCATAGACCAGTCGGGTGGAGGTCAAAACCAGGCCGCCCAGCTGACGAGCCTCCGGATCCGTCCCCTGATCCGTGCCCTGGCTATCAAATCCGACCGCGTTCGCTCCCACCAGCAGGCCGCCTTCGATGACCAACTGCTCCTTCCCATCCCCGTGAAAGGCGGCGCCCTCGCGGGCCACAATAATGCCGCGAAAATGTCCCCGGGTCTTCATGATCAAGCGACGACAATAGAGCACCAGACCGTTATCGCCCGCATCCAATTCGCCACCGTCCAGCACCATTGTGCCATCTACGATCAGGGAGGCTCCGGACCCCCTCAGACTGCAGCCCGTCAAGACCATGTCCCCCTCGACCGCCAGCTGCACATCCTGGAGCAAGATATCAGCCCGGTTCAGCTCGGTGGAGCCCGCGCGAACTCGAGCCTTTCCTCCAACCACGGTCTGACGATCAAAGACCTGGGTGGGGTCATAAACGTCCACCGCCAGACGAGGCCAGGAGGAGGTGTCCGGCTTCTCAAAGAGCGAACTCAGGAACTGGCGCGCTTCGGGAGAATCCGAGGCTCCGACCTGAAAACGGTAGTCCTTGCGCACGTTTCCATCCATCCGGTTGCCGGGCGAGACTCGAACTTCGCTGGCCAGTCGGGAGGGCCCGTTCTCAACCATATCCACCCCCCCGTCCAGAAAAGCCGCCAAAGCGCCATCGGCGCTCTGCATTCCACCCACCTCAACGCGAGCATCGCCACCTGATCGGACCACCTTGAACTGCGGGCCTGCTCCAAGCGGCGAGAAAGGGGCCAGCAAGAAATACAGTTGCGGCGACAGCATGATGGGCGGGGTAGAGGCCTGGACCGGCACGGCCTCGGCCGCCAGGGCCAGCACCCGACCCTGAATCTGACTGGGAAGCGTCAGCCCTCCCGCCGAACTGGGAACGGCTCCCCCGATGACAATCGGACCCGGCGCCGTGACCACGTAGGGCCAGCGCTGCTGAATAATGGCCTCGTAAACGGAAACCCGTCCTTGATAGCTGATCTCCAGCGCCACGCTCAGCGAAAAGGGCGGAACCGACCGATGGCCTGGATGATCGAAAGCACTGGCCACCGACTCAGGGTTACCGCTGTTCTCCACACTGCGGTCGAGCAAGATCCTGGCCGTGACGGGCAGGCGGGGCGTGGGTGCCATCACCACTTCCAGGTTGCGAAACTGGCCTAACAGGCGAGCGGGGGAACTGAGAGCGCTGGTGGGAGTCTGGCCGCGCAGCCTCAGCAGCACCTCCTGAACAGCAGCCTGAGCCGCCTGTTCGACCTGGGCCCGGCGTTGATAGGTGCTGGCGAGCTGAAGTTGTGAAGTGGTGGAGGCGGCCAGAAAGAAGGCGGCAAGGCCCAAAAGACTGACCACGACCAGAGTATTGAAGAGTGCCGAGCCTCGGTTTCTGGACATTCTCTGGGGATTTCAAGCCTGGCCAGAAATTTGACTCTTTGTCGAGTAAACCTTAACAGGACCTGGATGTCCTTCGGGGGTGCAGGTCGACCGAGGCATGCAGGAGAGGCGCGTGGAAACTGGGCCCATGGGCATTCGTCTGGCGCTCGGCCTGGCTCTCACCGCTGCCTGCTGGGGTGAGCCACGCCAATTGATGGTCAACCTGGATCGGCCCAGCCATTTGCGCTACCGTCTGGACCGGCCGGATTCTCCCTGGATCAGTCTGCCCGACCGGGCTCAAGGCACGCAGACGCTGGAGTTACCCGACCAGGACGTGATTTTGCAGGCCTGGTCCGACCAGGGTTTTACTCGCTACTCGGCCGAGCGTCGCGTGCTGAGTTCGGCCCAGGTCGTGGATCTGGGAATGTCGGCGGGCTGGAACTCGGCCCGGCTGGCCGGATTTGTCGGCCTGCTTTCGGCCGGAATACTGCTGACCTATCGCCAGCGGCTGCGAGGCCAGGCCTCTCGCTTGAGCGCCCTGGAAGCCCTCCAAGTGGACGAGGGGGACGCCTGGATCGGCCGTATTCTTAAAGACTACCGAATTCAAAGCCGCCTGGGCCGAGGCGGCATGGGCGAGGTCTACCTGGCCGAGCGCCTTTCCCAACCAGGAGAGCGGGTGGCTCTCAAGCTGATCGCTCTGGAGAAGGCCAGGCCCCTGGCCCAGGCTCGTTTTCAGCGTGAGTTTCAGACCTCCAGCCGCCTGCACCATCCCAACCTGGTCCAGGTTCTGGACTTTGGCCAGAACGAGCAACTGTGCTATCTGGCCCTGGAGTACGTTGACGGTCAGACACTGCGCAGCCACATGCGGCCCGGAGGATTGGAACTGACCGATGCCCACCCCTGGATGCTGGCCATGACCGAAGCCATGGCCTATTGCCACCAGCGGGGGGTTCTGCACTGCGACCTGAAGCCCGAGAACATGATGGTGAGCAGAAAGGGGCAGTTGAAGATCCTGGACTTCGGCCTGGCCCGCGAGGAAGTCGCTCCCCAACTCACGCCCCTGGACGCTCTGGTCGGAACCCCCTGTTATCTGGCGCCGGAACGCTTCTCTCAGGAAACCCGGCGTCCCACCCCGGCCGTGGACCAGTACGCCCTGGGCGTCATGTTCTACGAAATGTTGGCCGGGAGACCACCGTTTGTCACCCAGGATCTAAGGCTGTTTGCTTCTCTGCACCAGCACCAGCAAGTCCCCCCACTTGATGAGCTTCGTCCCGACCTGCCAAATCGGATCGTGGAAACAATCCATCGTATGCTGGAGAAACAACCTGAATCCCGGTTTCCTTGCCTGCTTACCGTTCTGGAAGCCTTGCGCCAGCCTCTGGCCGTGAATCAAGATACGCTCGAAACCTGAAAGAGATCCGGAGTGAGGCTTCAATTAAGGGAGCTCTTCTACAAATTGCAGGAGGAAGGTGCCGGCCGCGCCTTGTTGACGGAAATACTCTTGATTATAGGTAATTTGGGCGCCCCCGGTCAGGGTCACGTTGGCATTGCTCAAGAGGGCTCCGATGATCTGGAAGTTGTTGGAGACATTGATGTTGCCGCCCGCGTAGATCAAGCCTTGAAAGTTTGAACTCCCCAACCAGCTCAAATCCGCCGGATTCCGCTGAGCGAACTGCTGGTGAGCGACGAGATAGCTGTTGGCCAATTTCTTGACGTTGAGATCATTGGGAGAGGCCAGGCTGGTGCCCGTGCCGCAAAGTGCCCGATATTGATGGTCCAGGGAAAGATTGTTGAAAATCGCGGCATTGGTGGCGATGTCCGAGGTGCTCCAGGCGTTGGCGTAATTACTGGTCGCGTTGGGGTTGGTGGGGCTGTAATCCACCATCAGCACTCCGTCCCCCCAGCTACTGGGGAGAGCGGTGGGGATACCTCCACTGACGTGATAGTTGCTATCGATGGTGGGCATGCCTTGAGCGTTCACAACCATGTTGGCGGGAACATAGTTATAATTTGAACGCATCGCATAAGTGAATTCCTCCAAATTTTTGACCAGTTGGACCGCCTGGGGAGTGGTTGTAAAGTTGCTACCCAGAGCATTTCTGATGTCTGCGGCCAGGGTCAAACTGGAATTGTCGTTGCTGGCCACAGAGTAGGTCCCATCGGGATTTGGAATGGGAATCAGACGGTAGTTGCTGGAGCTCTGTGGCGTGGGGGAAAGAAACGGACTTCGAGCACTCCAGGGAGACTGGTAATTGGCGCTCGAGGCGGAGCTGAAGGCCGAATACATGGTTGAAAGAGCGGACTGGAAACTGGTCATATCGGCCCGGATTGCGGGATTGAGGTTGGCCAGATTTTGCAGGTAGGTGTAGGAATCGATGCCTTGCAGCGACACGTTGGCGCTGCTAAACAGGGCCGCGCCGCTGGTCTGGTTGGTCTGCAAAGCCGATACGCCACCGGCAATGGTCACGTTGCCATCGACAAAGACTGAGCCCGCGCCCACGATGCCGCCGCTCAGATCCAGGTTTCCCTTGACATAAAGGGTCCCCCCGGCCAGATTGATGTCTCCGACCAGAGTGAGGTTGCCGTTGACGTAGTTGTTGCTGTTGACCAAAAGGTGCGAGCCCGCATAGTTGCTACCAACCGGAACCACGCCCTTGGGAGCCAGCAGAGAGCTTTGCTGACTGACCATTTGAGAGACTTGGAACTGAGGGATGGAATCGGCCGGGGTCGCGCTCTGCACCACCCGATTGGCGTATGTGGCGGGCACGCCCAGCACGGCCGTCCCCGAGCTGGCCGGGCGCGTCTCGATGAGGGACTGGGGCGACATCGTAAAGGATGAGCTGGAAACATTCACGGCCGGATCGGAGGCGCCAGTGGTCACGTAGTTGCTAAAGAGTCCGCCTCCGGCCGGAGTCATCGTGGCCAGGTTGGTCACGCCGTCCAGACTGGCGTTTCCGTTAATGGTAATCCGCCCATCCGCACCGACGCCCCGGTGAAAGAAAAACCCACGGCTTGCCACGGCATGAAGCCGCGCCTGACAGATCCCTGCCCGAGCCAGCACCAGAAGGTCGGCGCTGCCCGGCGGAGCGGACTGTCCACGGCAGTCAAGGGTGGTTGAAGGGGCGTTGCCGGTCAGGTTGTTGATTGAGTGTCCCGGGCTAAATTCAATGTGATAGCTTTCATCGTCCACCACACGATCGATGGTGGTCGCATATCCCGAGTTCTGTCCCAGTTCATAGAGCACATGGTTCAATCCAGCCCGAGCCATTGCTCGCGCACGCGACTTATCCCGAAAGCGAGTCCCGTTGAGGTCATCGAGTAGCCCGGACTTAAAAAGAGCGCCCGTCAGCATGACCAGAACCGTGACCACCAGTAGAGTGATCATGAGGGCAAATCCGCTCTTTCTTAACACAAGGCTTCTCACTTTCAATGGATCATTTGGGTGCGAAATTCAATGGTTGTGGTTTGCTTCTTGGTTTGCTGGACGGTCACGGCGTAACGGGCCGGGTTCTGGGACTGCATTGTGACCAGCCCGCTGTCGTAATCGAGAGCTTGCCATCCCAGCACATTGGCGATGATACCGGTGGATGGGGCCGCCCCGATGAAATTGAGCAACTGCGGGTTGGACAGGGCGGTAGAATCCAGGCTGGGAGAAGCCAGATCCTGTCGGAAGCGACGAACACTCCCGCTGGAAGGCTGAAAGAAATAGACGATCCAGGCCTGATACTGAGGGTGATAGGTGACAGGGTCAAACTGGACCGAGCCGGTCCCATCTCGGTCGGTCAGGAACGAAACCGCCAGATCAGCCTGAGCGGGATTGCCCGACTGGTAGGCGGTGGTGAAGCTGGTCCAGGGAGCCTCAAGCGTTTCCCGACTGAAAGTATGCAGGAACTTGAGAGCCTGCCTCTGGGCGTCGCTCTCGGTTTGATTCATCATAAAGAGGCGACGGCCATAGTCCCACAGTCCAAAAATGAGCGTGGTCGCCAATCCCAGCAAAAAGCAAGTCACCATCAGTTCGGCCAGGCTGTAGGCACGGCGGTGTCTCATTAATAGTTCACGGTGGGCGCAACAGTGGTATGCATCAGCAGGCTACGGGTCGCTTGCCCGGCCCCGGCCTCCTGTGAAAACTCTTGCTTTTGAAGCCAGCTCATTTTGAGTTGGAGGTCGAGCAAATTGTAATCCGGCACGGTCGGTGTGGAGCCCAGACGAGACACCCTGAGCTGGATCTGATAGACCGTTCCCTGGTTGGTCACGTTATAGGGTGGAAGTGGAGTGGTCAGATAGCCGACCAGGGTGTTATAAGGCCTGGTTCGCAACGAATTCAGTTCCCCGGTCCCCAAACTGGTAGCCTGAACCGAAGACACCCCGGCCTGACTGGCCGCTCGGGCATACAGGAAGAGCCCAAGCAAGCCCAGTGACATAAAGGAAAACAGGGCCAGCGCAAAGACGACCTCAAGCAGGCTATGGCCTCTGGAGAAAATCACCCGCGCCGATTCGGTAGGGATCAGAAAAAACCTAGCCCTCGCCGGACCACGCGCGGAAAACAGCTTCTTTGGCCGGCCCGGGGAGCGGGGCCAGCCTCTCCGCGAAGGAGGCACCCTGGATTTTCAGAACATCCTTTCATGGTCGCCGATTTGCTCTACTTTCTTCTGTGTCATCGCGATCATGGTGACGTCTCCACAGTCGACTATCCGCGAGTCAAGAATTGCCTGCAGACGGCTTTGATGTGGGAGATGGAAAGGGTGCAGGCGATTGTGGTTGAGGACCAGCAGGTGGTGTCCGGTTCGGTGCGACCGTGCACGCTCGGCTCAGAGTTCGAGAAAATGCTGGCCTCTTTGGAGCGCCCCGAACCCCAGACCCATCGCTGGTTTATGTTGCGAGTGGACTGTGAGAAAGGCTTGCTCTCCGATTTCTTTGCCCGTCGACTGCATTCCCAGGGACTGCTGGAGGAACGCACGGTCAAGCAGCTGCTGGTGTTCTCCAAGACGATCTATCCACGCTCCCAGGCGGGCGAGGCACGCTATCAGCAACTGCTGCTTCAACTGACTCAAGCTCTCGAGGCTCTGAAAGGGGACGATCTGAGGCCGTCCAGTCTGGAGGCTGAGGTTCTGATGACAGCCTTCTTTTTGGATGCCTTCCAGCTCTCGCCCAAGGTGCTGCGGACAGCCCCTGAAGCTCGCAGCCAGATCAGCCGATCCAGCCTGGAGCGGATGCTGGCCGACGGCCTCCTCAGCCCCAACATGGCCCGCGCCACCTATCAGTTTTCTTATGATGTTCAGGACCTGGCCAAACTCGGTTCTGAGTTGTGGGAGGTACTCACCATCCTCGACCCCGGCAGGACGGGCGGCTCCACCTAAGAGGTGACGATCAGGAAAAGGCGGACGGACGGGTGCTGGGCGGCGGCATCCTTCGGGGCTTGAGCAGGCTCCGTTTGGTTGAGATTCGGGGCGGGCCGGAATCCTGACTTCCCGAGAAAGAAGGCATGGACCGACCGCTGCAGGGTTGGATCTTGAGGCTGACCACTCGCAGGCCGGTGAGGAGTTTGAGCTCGTAGGCGGCCAGGGTGGAGAGTTTTTCATAGAAGCCGACCACCAGCGCATTGCCTTTTCGGGTCAGCGGAACGACCCCCAATCGATGACAAACCTCCATAGGAATCAGCTCAAACAGAGAGGGGTCAACCTCTGCAAGTAGCTCGTCCACCTCTGCTAAAGGCAGCTCATTGGTTTGAAATTCGTATCCCATGATTCAAGGCTAACAGAATAACTGTTACACCGACAATCCATCAAATGCCCGGGCCGACCAGTAGCATTAGACTATCAGGAGGATGCGCTCTCCCGATGATGCTGACAGATGGTCTGGAGGGCCAGGTGCATTTCTTCTTTGCTGACGCGCTCTGTGATGTGAAAGAAGCCGGCCGTGGTGGCTCTGGCCTGGGCTGAGGCTCCCGCGAAAGCATCACTGAGGCGGTAGTTCAGGTAATTGCAGAGGTAAGCACTGCGGTCCGGCTGGTAATTGTTATCACTGAAATGGGTGCCAACCAGCCGGCCGGGAAAGCCGCTCAGAGCTTTTTCGATCTTGTCGGCTGGCAGATCTGTGGCGATCGCTTCAGGATGACCGGGCAGAATGGGCCCGGCCGGGTGAGTCTCGCCCTCACGCCCACCTCCCACCCGGTTGTTGGGGAGTTCCTCCAACTGAGGCTTCCAGCTGACTCCCATGCTCAAGATGACGTCCGGGGGGTTCTTGCTCATTTGAGCCATAAAGCGGTCCACGTCGTCATGGTTGACCTCCAGACGGTGGTATTCCAGGTTGGCACCCTCCACCGGCATCTGGCTGAGGGCCTGTCCCAGAGAATCAGACGGATTGACGGTGCGACCGCCAAACGGACCGTAGCCGGTCACAACAACGCGTAAAGGAGCTCTTATCACAGCCCGGCGAGCATATGCCACCGGGCGGCCAACTTGAGTTGACGATTTGTAAACTGCCGGGTCCTCATTTGAGTGGGGTTTGAGTGAGTCGGTCCAGACTGAGTGGGAACGAAAGGGAGGTTTTGATGGTATGAATTTCGAGGCTCTCAAACCGGATCTGGGTGTGTTGCTGGAGTACTTTGGCTATCGCCATGAATTCCTGGCCCTTGAAGAGGCCTCCGGTCGCCTGCAGGTGGCCCACGTGGAAGGTCAGCTCATCCCGGAGGACACGCTGCAGCGTCTCAAGCAGCGCTACCCGGAGGTGGAATGCCGACCGGTCGCCAGGGCGGTTTACGAGAAGACCCTCTGGGACTATTTTGGAGAACGTCGTCCCTCCCAGGGACAGGTCAGCCGGACCACTGTGCCGGCGGTGACCTTTCAGGTGGCTGAGGTCACTCCCGCCAGCCAGCCCAAACTCGAAACAACCTTGTGGGAACACTGCCGTGAACGCTTCACCGAGCTGCGCGGCGTTTCCCAATTTTACACGCCGGTTCTTGAGCAAGTCAGCCCGGATTGCAATCAGCTCCTGGTGGCAGCCCACCTGGCCTTTGCTGAACATCGGCCGCTGATTCTCTCCCCCGATATGATCTGGTTGACACTGCTGCAGGGACTCTGCGAGCACCTGGAGTCTCACGCCGAAGAGCTCCGCCCCTTGCTGGTGCGCTCAACCCAACGAGAGCGCCTGGTCGTGGGAGCCCCGGACCTCATCCTTGAATCGCTGGAGTCCCCCTGGGAAAGAGTTTTTGCTCAATTTCACGAGCTCATTGGCCAGCAACTTCAACCCGCGGCGGTCAACCTGGCCAGTGTTCGCTTCTCCACCACCGGAGCTCTGGAGCAAGCCGTCTTCTCCATCGCCCTGATGGACACTATGAAAGTCTATTTCGACTACGAAATGAACTGCATCTGCGGAATTCCCGAGATTTCGTTGGAGGGGACCCCATCGGACTGGAGTCAGCTGCGCCAGGCCCTGGCTGCCTGGAAACAGTTTGGATTGGACTGGTGGTTAGATTCGGTGGACCCCATTCTGCTCGAATTCGAGGCCGCAGCCTCAGGTAAGGTCAATCGGATCTTCTGGAACGATCTGTTCCAGCAGCACGACTCTCTGGAGACGGGTTATGGAGGGCCGATCGAGTTTTTCAGTGGCTGGATCGCCAGGCTCTTTCCTTACTACGAGGGTCGCCCCAACCCGGCCGTGGAAAAGCCCCGAATGCTCAGGTTGGCGGGCTTCCGCTCAAGCCTGTCGCGAGCCTCGGTCAAGGTGCAGGCGGCGGACGGCGCAAGCGAGCTGGAATTTGTGGCGGGAATGCTGGGAATTGAACAGCGCGGCCTGGCTCTCAGGCCCTGCCTGGGCTGGGTGGTTCATCAACAGCGCAATGCCTTTATCGAAGATGAGCAACTGCGAAAGCTCTCCAAGCTGCGACCCGAACTGCGCGCTCAGGCCAGCCAGCATCTGCCCCCTCCCCCTGCTCCCCCACCGGCCCCTCGGGGCAGGGCGAAAGGCCCAGATTGTTACGCACTTTCTATGGCAGACCGCCTGAGTGTGAGAGTCAGTCGCGAGCTTGTTCCGCTGGTCGACCCTCGCCGCGGAGGTCCCCTGATCCAGTGCGTGGACAAAATTCGAGACCAATTCGCAAGAGAACTGGGACTCCCACTCCCCGGCGTAACCTTCGCTGACAATCTGAGGCTAGACTCCGAGAGCTACGAGGTTCTACTCGGTCAACGGGTGATCGCAACCGCGCACCTGAGCCCGGAACGGCCTCTGCCACCGACGACAGTTGCCCAGTTCAGCAATCACCTGACCGACCTGTTCCGGGCCCACGCGGCTGAGCTGCTGGATTACGACATCTGGTGCGAACTCCGCAACCGTCATCGCCAGGCCCGCCCGAACCTTTACAAAGCCCTGCGCAGCCAGGGAATCGGTTCAATCCAAATATGGCAGGTGCTCAGGGGGCTTTTGAGACAGCAGGTGCCCATTCGCGACCAGGTGACCATCTTGCAAACCATGCTGGTGCGCCCGGGACAAACTCTGATGGAATGGATTGAAGCCTGCCGAGCCGAGCTGACCGGCGCCACTCCCAGACCCTAGATCAGGACCGGAAAATTCCAAGTCGGACCGTTTCCGGACTGCTTTGGATGCCCAGATCCAGATCCCGATATTCCTTGAGCCAGGCGGCATGGCCTTCGATCTTGCGACGCCGGGCGGCCAGAAACGCGGGTTCGGCGGCCAACTGCCGAAATTCAGGACTGGCATAGACCTCTTGCAAGAATTGTCCCCACTCCTGTTGCTGAGCCAGCAGTTGCGGGTCATGGGAAAGTCGGGGGGAAACGCTCAGGAGGGGCTGAGGGCCGTCGAAATAGTCGCCCATTTCAGGCAAAATCGTCTTCAGTTCAGCCTGCTCATGTTGGCGGTTTTGATAGTCGTCTCCCAGGCCTTCGTCGGTCAGCCCGTCCAGAAACAGCCGCGGAAGAAACTGCCCGGCCGTGCCGGGATATTTTGCGGCACAAAGTTGATGGATTTGCTCGGTGCACTCACGCCAGCTCTGTGCAGTGTTCTCGGCCGGCGCAGTCACGCCGGCCAGCAGGGTGGAGCGCTGAAGGCAGCGGCGCAGTCCGGGCAAACTGGTGACAGAGACATGGAAACGCTGCTCCTCTTCAATCATGTCGATGGGCTGAAGTCGAATACCCTGGCTCTTGAGGTCTTCACTGAGGGTCAGCAGGCGCCGGGCATCGGCAGGTTCCGGGTCGCTAATGCTGGCCCAGCCGTCATTATGGGCCTTCATTCCGC
The DNA here is from genome assembly GCA_018266105.1 of bacterium. Lineage (GTDB taxonomy): Bacteria > Vulcanimicrobiota > Xenobia > Xenobiales > JADMJV01 > JADMJV01. Next base: position 16,155 of record JAFEBA010000011.1, read on the forward strand.
CCAGAGTCAGCACCACGCTGGGCTCGACGAAAGTGACCCCGATGCGCGGCCCGGCAGCGCGATAGAGTTTGACGATCAGCCTGGCCGTGTCGGGGGCTTCGGCGAAAGCCAGCAGAGGCAACATCACCAGAGTAAGGAGAAAGATGCACAAGCGAAGCATGACAGAAAGCTCCTTTCCTAAATCAGCAGGAGATGTCCCAGTGTAACAGTTGAAGTGGCGAGGTCAAAACGTCCAGATCTACCAGCCATTTTAGGGTGCCAACCGGTCTGCGGAAAATTTCGAGATTTTTTTGACCCCACTGTCGAATTCGCCCCCCCGTCGTCCGTCATGGAGTCGAGGGAGCAGTCCCCATATCATCAACCCCTGGAGGATCCTATGAAATATATGTTTACCATCACGACTGACCCGGCCCTGATGCCCAGCCCCGGTTCCCCCGCCTTTGAAGAGATGCTGGCCGGTTATTTCGCTTTTGGTGAGGAGCTCAAGCGCCGCGGGAAGGACTACCAGGGTGCGCCTCTGCAAGCTCCGCCCACGGCCACGACCGTGCGCATCCGCGACGGCAAGAAATTCCACGTAGACGGTCCCTTTGCCGAGACCAAAGAGTGGATGAGCGGATACTATGTCTTTGATTGCCGGGATCTGGATGAGGCCCTGGAGCTGGCCGCTCTGATTCCCGGTTCGCGTTTTGGTTCGGTCGAGGTGCGTCCGGTGGCCGACATGGGCGCCGATCCGAAAGGCGATGCCGAGAAAGCCGGCGCCAGCCTGCGGAGCTAGAGAGCTGGCCGGGCAAGAGTTCTCAGGCTGGAGGGGAACCCTGTTGGCGTGGATGCCCTCAATCAAATCTTCCGCAATGAGAAGGCCGCCATCGTGGCGGCCCTTATGCGCTGGACCGGTGATTTGGATCTGGCCGAAGATTGTTTTTCGGAGGCCAGCGAGGCCGCCTTGAAGCACTGGCCCCAATCGGGCCTTCCTCAAAACCCGGCGGGTTGGCTGACCACTGTGGCCAGGCGCAAAGCCCTGGACATCCTGCGCCGACAAAAAGTGCTGGCCGAAAAGCTGCCTGAACTGGCCGAAACGGAAAGCCAGCCGGTCGAATCCGATGAGCGTTTAGGCTTGATTTTCACCTGTTGCCACCCGTCTCTTAGCCGGGAGGCGGCCGTGGCCCTGACCTTGCGCAGCCTGGGTGGGCTGACCACACCGGAGATTGCGCGCGCTTTCCTGGTGCCGGAAGCCACCATGGCCCAGCGACTGGTGCGCGCCCAACGCAAGATCCGCGAGGCCGGAATCCCCTTCCGGGTTCCGCCTCCGGAACTTCTGGATGAGCGCCTGGAAGAGGTCATGGGCGTTCTGTACCTGATCTTCAACGAGGCCTACCGGGCCAGCCAAGGAGAGCAACTGGTGCGGGTGGACCTGGCCGAGGAGGCGATACGGTTGGGCCAAATGCTGGTGGACCTGATGCCGCGTCAGCCGGAGCCACTGGGATTGCTGGCCCTCATGTGCTTTCACCACGCGCGAGCTTCAGCCCGATTGGACATCCAGGGTCGGATCCTGACCCTGGATGTCCAGGACCGAAGTCTGTGGGATCAGGCCGCCATCGGCCGGGGCCAGTCCCTGCTGGAAAGGGCCGGCCGATTGGGCAGGCCGGGTCCTTATCAGCTGGAGGCAGCCATCGCCGCGCTGCACTGCCTGGCCCGACGAGCGGAAGAGACCGACTGGACTCGGATTGAGAGACTTTACGACAGTCTTTGTCTGTTACGCCCTGGTGCTGTAGTCGAACTCAACAGAGCCGTGGCGGCGGCCATGGCCCGAGGTCCTGAAGTCGGCCTGGAGTTGCTCCACGAGCTGCAAGAACCGCTCCAAGATTATGCCCACTTCCATGCCACCCGGGCCGAACTCTTGGAGCGGACCGGAAGAGCAACTGAAGCTGCGGACCATTGGCGCAGAGCCCTGGAATTAGAACAGAATACGGCCACCCGCAGGTATCTGGAAGAGCGCCTGGAGAGCCGAGGAGGTCAACAGCTGGAGGCCGGCGCTTCGAGCTCGACTTCCGCCTGACGACCGTCCGCGAGCTGTAAACGAAAGCCGTCGGCGTGGGCCTCGATGGATTGCGGAGAGGAACCGAGCTCATACTCCCGCAGTCCCAGAGCCGGCAGACTCATGACCAGTTTGCCCTGATCGGTGACGGCAGCCAGGGTCGCCCCTAAAGGTCCGGGAAAACTGTGGGCCAGCACAAACTTCTGGTAGAGTCCGGGACATCGGACCTGCAAAGGGCCTTGTTTGGGTTGATGCATGAAGGTGCTGGCAGAGACGCGACCGTCCTCAAATAGGGTGCGTTGCATGCCCGGTAATCGGCTCTCGGGTCGATAGAACTGAGCCAGTTCGGTCCCGGCCGCCGGGGTCATGCTAAAGTCCAGGCTCTGGCGCGGCATCCCGATCTGAATTGCCTGGATCTGCTCAGGATCCAGGGGTTTTTGCGGATCGGATTGAAAAATCTGACGGCCATCGGTGAGCAGGACCTGGCCTTGAGTGTCCACCAGCGGATGGAGCGTAGCTCCCGAGCTGGTGGCCAGACGCTGGCGGTTCCAACTTCCAAACCAGGCCAGGTCGCCTTTGGAAGTAAGGTCGAGCTTCTCCACGATCTGGCGGGTGGTTGCGCCGGGCTGGTAGACCTCAAGACGCACCACCGCCCAGGGCGAAGACTCGTCCACCAGAAGATCGCGCAGGTAGGTATCCTTGCCAAAATCAAAGCGGCTCTTGAGTTTGCCCTGACCGCTGTAGTGCAGAAGCTGGGAACCGCCTTTCTCGGAAGCCTTGATCAGGGTGCCGCCGTCCTGCCGGGCCATCCAACCATCAGCCCGAGGGGAAACTGGATGACGCACCAGCTGACCCTGATTCCAGCGGGCCAGTTGGCCACGCTCCAGCCAGGCCAGTCCTCCATGGGGGTGCTTGCGCACAGAATCGAGCACCACCTCGTGGCCTTCGGCCACGGCCGATTTGCCGTCAAAGACGCTCAGGCGGCGTTGCAGCATATCCCCTTGAACGACGATCTGGTCACCAATTTCCTTGAGTTGAGCCACCCGATAGCCGAGGGGAAAATTCTGCAGCTGTTTGCCCTCTCGGCTCCAATGCTGCAGACTGCTGCCCTGCCCGCACCACACACCGTCAGGCCGGATGAGCAGACCTCGAAAGGACTCCATGCCGCGGCTCTGGGCCAGGATTTCCAGACCTTCGGCGGTGAGACGGGCGAAATAGCGATCGCTCTGCAACCAGAGCTGGCCTTTCTCGTCCAGGGCGTGCTGACGAACCACGCCGAAATTCTTCTGCTCGATCATCCGACCGCGAAAGATGAGATCGTGGCTGTCCTTCTGGTAGGCCAGATCCGAGCCTGACACGGGTGTCCAGCCTTGGTCCAATACCGGACGGCGGTCGAGAATCACGCGTGGCTCTTTGGGGGCGATTTTCAATGGAGCATCCTTTCAGTCGTCAGCCCCCGGAGGGTAGCATGAGCCCATGAAAAAGGCCTGAACCGGGAAAGCATGGAGAGCTTGCTTGAGCGGCCTGGGTGTTCAGAGCGCTCCAGATGGTCAGGTTGGCGCTGTCGGGCAAGCCGGCAGGGTGGATACCCGGCTGGGACGCGACCATTTATAAAGAACTCTTGACACAGTCCCCCATTCGGAATACCCTATACCTGAAGTTTATTTCACGAATACAAGATCGCTTCTAGCCCACTGCAGGCACCTGCCTGCGAAAGGAGCTTGGTCCAATGCGTGTTTCCGAGGCTCTGAAACCCGGACGTTTCTGGGACTTCTACAACCGATTTAAACGAGAGCGAATGAGCGGCCTGGCCGTGATCGGCTGCTCAGAACTGGCCGGCTGGCTTGAGCAATTTTTGCACCCGGCGATTCCCCAGTTGCTCTTCCAAAACGAAGGCGGTTGCTGCCAGGGCGTCAAACTGGACCCAAGCATTACGGACCTGTTGGTGCTGCACCACCATCCCTGCGCCTTCTCATGCCGAACTCCAGGAATGTCCCTGGTGCGAACATGGAAGGAGTTGCGAGCCCAGAGAAAATCGTTGCACATCGGACCAGACCTGGCCGTGCATTTTTGGCTGCTCGACCATCAGGGTGGGCTGAGGATCTTTGACCCCGAATCCGGATTCCTGAGATCGCCGATTGAAATCAGCGGGATGAATCCATGAACACAGGTTCTTGATTTAGGCTTCTATCCCGCAGGTTGGTCTGGGTCAAATTCCGAATCCAGATGAACCATGTCACAAGCCGCCTGGACCTTTTTAACCAACCACGCCCACGTTGCCTTGAGCCTGGCCACCGACCCGCAGATCACCATTCGAGATCTGGCGATTCGGGTGGGAATTACGGAGCGAGCGGTGCAAAATATCGTGAATGATCTGGTCGAGCACGGCTACCTCCAAAGGGAGAGGATCGGTCGCCGTAATTGCTACCGGCTGGTGCTGGACCTCCCGCTGAGACACTCAGTGGAAGCTCACCGAACTCTGGGTGACCTGGTGACAATGGTGCAGCCCTAGCTGGGGGCTGCCAATCAACGCCTACAAGCCTCGCTTTTCCAGGCAAAGCTCCCGATGGTGTCCACCATTCCAGTCTGTGCGAACACGAAACTTCTGGAGCACGGCCCAGGTCAACCAGGCCGGACGGCTTTCCAGCTCCAGGCCATCTCCGTAAAAGCAGGCGTGAGCTTTGAGCACCCGATCCAATTCCTGGAAGGTGGCCCAGGCCTCTTCGGCCTCGAAATTGAACGTTCCGAAAGCGGCCACGGAGACGGCCAGATCGATGGTTGCGTCGGCGAAGGGCATGGGTTCGGTGAAGTCCACCAAGTAGCGATGAATCCTGGAAGCCCACTGGGGTCGCTTGGCCTGGATCAGCTTCTCCATCAGCCAGAGGCCCGAGTAGTGGCAGTCCAGGGTGTGGAATTCAACGCCCGGCTGATCGGGGAAGACTCCGATGGGCATGACGGGCCAGTGGTTGCTACCCAACTCCAGGATGCGGGCGCCTGGAATAGCCCGGGCGGCCTGGGCGGCATAGTAGTAGGGGACATAGTGGGCCAGCTTATCTTCCGCCTCCTGCCAGACTCGCTCCAGGTGGTTGGCCTCCTCGAGAAACTCGTCACTCACGCGCAATTCTTGCCAGCGCTCCGCGGGCCAACGCCGCAGCGAGCCAGGCCGGGCAAGCTGGCCCCAGCGCGACTCTGGCGGCAGCCAGCAACGGAATTTGTAGGTATCGCCACTTTCCCTGGTTTCCAAGATCTCCAGTCGATCATCGTCAGCCCCCCCGTCCCGGAAGGAATAGGTTTCACTTCGATGGGACTGTCGGTAGATCGGCGGAACGGGGGCTTTTCCAATGGCAGGCCGGTCTTCGGCCACCAGGTAGAGGCGAAAAGACCCGCTTAACTTGGGCAAGGCCGGCAGGTAGCTGTCGGCCCCCCTCGGGTCAGACGGGGGTGGAGTCAGCTCAGGCTTCCCGGCTGTCCAACAGCGACCTCCGCGAAACTCCTGGTGGCCCGCTGTCTCGCCCTGAAACAAAGCGGCGTAGACCCGCTCCGAGGGGTGCCGCGCCAGGAACCACTGAATTCGGGCGTCTAACTGTTCCGGCTCCAGTCCCCCCTGGACGGGGCAAAGGCGGGTGGAGGAAACCTCTTCAGGCCCCTGGGCCAGAGCAGCGGAGGCACAGACGAAAAGCAGGCAGATGGAAAAAAGGGCTTTCTTCACGGGCAACCGTTCGGGAACACTTGAGCCAGCCCTTCGTGCACAGGATCGGTTCTGGCCTCGGGGGGCTGCGCTGGTTCCACTCCCAGGCGCTCCCAACGAGGTGAGGCGCCCCGGCAATCATATCGATAAGATTCACCATTTTTAGGCTCGATACGCAGAAGGTGGATCCAGCCGCCATGAACCAGTTCGGCGACCTTTTGGTGACGGCTCAGAACCCGTTCAATGGAGTCCTGCGGAGCCTCCAACCAGACCGAAAGACGAAGCGGCTCATGCATCCAGCGCTGGCCATCGTGCAGCGACTGGAGAGCCAGACCGATCCGGAGGTCTCCGCCATTGCCTTCGAAGACACCGATGGTGCCTCCGACCACATTGTGAAGAACTTTGTTGCCACTGCCCCAGCGCCGATTGTCCACCGCGGAAGCGTAGTACTGCATGTTGATCCAGTGGGCCACAATCATCGGGGCGGTCATGATCTGCTCGAGAATGGACCCGTCGGGATCGAGCTCGGCTCGATACTCGTGCAGAAAGCAACGACCGGCCAGGTTGGCCTCCCGGCTGCGGGCGCGAGGAGCGGCCAGAAAGCCGGCGTTATTGGCCAGGCCCCATTCAGGCCGAACCTGAGACCAGTCTCGGCCCCGGCTCCGGCAGGCGGCGGCCAGAGCTGCCGGGGATTTGGAATTGAGCCCCAGAGCCGGGGCTCTCTCCTGGCGACACAGTTCCGACGCGCGGCGCAGCCAGCTGGAAATGATGGGGTCCAGACCGTCCCCCTGAAACAGAGTGATTTCATCGCTGGTGGTGTCATGCAGTCCAGCCACAAAACGAGTCTCGGGCGGTATCCTCAGGCCCTGGCCGGCCAGACCGAGACGCACCTGGGCATCATTAAGGAGTCCGGCCAAAGCCCGACTGTTGACTTGCCCGGACTGGCCGCAACATGCACCGCAGTCGAGTCCGCCGGCATGGGGATTGTTGCGACTCGTGCTGGCATGCCCGATCAGCAACACTGTGGGGGCGAAGTTGTGAGTCAGAGACATCCCCCGAAGAACCGAGGAGGCCAGGGTGATCGACCGCCCCAGGTCGATTCCGGTCAAGCCCGGTTGGATCTGCTCGCTCTCCTTTTGGGTGAGACCTGCCTGGTCGGGCGGCGGAGAGCTTTCCCACGCGAAAGTTGCCCTAAGCAGCTTCCAAACATAGCTCAGTCCAAGGCTTTCCACCCAATGGAAGCTGGCCAGCGCTTCGCCCGGCATGGTCTGGCAGTCTCTCTCCAAACTCAGCCGCCGTCCCCTGCGCCCGGCCAGGCTGGAGGCCGCCGCTGCCTGGTCCTGAATGGACAGGCTGGGAGCGAGCAGGCCCGGCAGTTGCGGACGGGTGGCCTGGGTGCCAAGGGGGGTATAGTCAGCCGGGATGCCAAAGAAACCGGCGTAGCCAAGAGTCTGAATGTGGGGATCACAACTCTCCAACGCTCTTCGCAAGGGCTCGGAGCGCACATCGATGCAGAAGACAGCCTGGAGCCGCGGCGGCGGCCCTTCTGCGGCGGCCAGCGTGTTCAGCTGCCGGGAGACGCTCTGCTGAAAGCGAAGCTCGTGTTGATCCAGCTGATTCCACCCCGACTCGGGCGCGCTGGACTCCAGGCTCAGTGCATCCAGCTTGACTCGACTTAACCAGGCGCTGCGACGTCCCGGATGAATGGCGGAGGACTTGTAGATCAGCCACTCCCAGGCCAGGCGCATGGCCAGCAGTTGCTCCAGGCTATCATCCTCCTGACCGGATAAACGCGCTTGCCAGCCCTGGTAGGCGCACCAGGCCGCCCAGCCATTCAAACTGAGCAAGAGGGCGGTGAGGTAGTGTTCCAATCCCGGTCGTTCGAATTCAAAAGCCAGAATGACTCGCCGAATCATCTCCACGGAGTCATCCGGCAAATCCTCATGGGCCCTGGCTCCGAAAAGCTTGCCAAAGACATAGTCGTGGGCGCACTGGGAGCGCCAGAAAGCATACAGGCCCTGCGAGCGAGAGGGTCGCCAACCAGCCTGGCCCTGATCAAAAAAGGCCGCGCAGCAGAGGCTCAGGGACTGAACCATGGCCTCGCGATTCTCCGGACTCAGGCTGTCCAGGCAAAGAGGGAGAGCAGCGGGCGTCGCCTCTGGATTTCGAAACGACTCGGGCAGAAGCGAGCTACCACACAGCCTCTGCAGGAGCGACGAGGCCTGCTGGAAGGGCAGGTGTGTGAACCCCCAAAAGGGGTTGACCGCGATGAACCGATCCAGCGGCCAGGTGGGGGCGATTCGGGAGCAGGCGGTCTGTACCGCGGCCTGGATGAAAGCGGTCATGGAGCCTCCAGGGGACGTAGCCCGCGGGTCGGTCCGGGCTGGTAAGTCGGCTGACTGCAAAAACGCCGAGCCAGATCGTAGAAACGCTGTTCCAACTGGAATCCTTGTGCAGCCCGGGGGTAGAGCCAACGCGCAAAAGAGCCATTTGGCGCCAGCTGGATGGCCACGAAGGCTGTCGCCAGCAGCAGGCAGTAGACGGTCGCCAGAGTCAGAGAGGAGGACCAACTGGGCGCCGCAGGCAGCAGGCTGGAGAAAATCAGGTACTGCCCGCCATACAGGCAGGCCAATAATCCGGCCAGAAGCCACAAACGCAATTGGCGCAGACACCTTAACCAGAGCGGGAGCATGGCCAGTATCCAGGGGCTCCAGGCGGGAACCAGCCAACAGCCGAAAACAACCAGTAGGATGGCGGCAAGCCAGTGAAGCCGCGAGGGAAGCTCGGGCGAGCAACTCATGCGCAGTCTTCTCTGGGCGGCGACCACCTCGCCCGCTCCCAGAAAGCGGTAGGCTTTGTAGAGCGAGTGCGAGACCAGGTGAAGCAAAGCCAGCGGGTAAGCTCCCATCCCGCATTCAGCCAGCATAAAGCCCATCTGAGCGCAGGTGGACCAGGCCAGCATAGATTTGGCACTGGTCTGGGTCAGTCCGACCAACCCCGCCACCAGGGCACTGCCGCCCCCCCAGGCCACCAACAAAAACTGAGCGCTTTCGGAGCCGGACAACAAGAAGGCGGTTCGGATCAGCACCAACCCTCCGATGTTGATCAGTCCGGCGTGCAGCAGAGCTGAGACCGGAGTGGGCGCCTCCATGACCTGGATCAGCCAACCATGAAAGGGTACCTGGCCGCTTTTCAAGATCGCGGCGGCGGCCACCAGGCAAGCGGCCAGCTCCAATTGCGGTGTCATTTGGGCCCGCTCCGACAGAATGCGCGCCATGGAGCCGAGATCCAAAGTCCCGAACTCAGCCGTCAACAAGAGTAATGCACCCAGCATAGACAGGTCGGCCAGACGGGCCAACAGGAACTTCTTGTGGGCGCACTCGATCGCACCCGGGCGGTCCGGGTAGAGCGTGAGCAGGTGATGCAGGGCCAGACTGGTTGCGGTCCAGGCCAGTGCCACGATAAGCAGATTCTGACTGGTGACAAGGATCGTCACACTCACCAGAACGCACGAGAACCATTGAAGGAAGCGAGGTCGGGCGGGGTCACCTTGAAGGTAATTCTCGGCAAAGCGCCCGATGACTCCCCCCAAGAAACCGACCATCAGTAACATGATTCCGGCCAGCGGATCCGAGTGAGTCAGCTGAAAAACTCCAAGACCCAACTGAAGTAGACAGGCTAGCTGCAAGAGCTTCCAACCGCCGCCGCCGGAGAGCCTGGGGGTGAGAGGGGGATCTAATTTCAACATTAAGCAACCATGCAGGATATTCAAGTTTTTGTAAAATAGAAATATTATGACGAATCATTCACTTTTAAAGAACACTCTGCTATGCAACGCCTGAACTATCACCATCTCCACTACTTTTGGGCCGTGGCCAAACAAGGCAATCTGACGCGAGCAGCGGAGCAGCTTCACGTCTCCCAGTCTGCCCTCTCCACTCAGATTCGACAACTGGAGGATGAGCTCGGTCAGGATCTATTTGAACGCCGGGGGCGACTACTGGAGCTGACCGAAGCGGGCCGAATCGCACTGGATTATGCCGACCAGATCTTTTCTCGCGGTGAGGAGTTACTGGCTACGCTTCGATCCGGCCGAGACAGTCAACGCCAGGTGCTGCGGATTGGCGCCCAGGCCACCTTATCGCGAAACTTCCAGCAAGGCTTTTTGCAGCCGCTGCTTCAACGGGACGACATTCACCTGGTGCTTCATTCGGCCGGACTGGATGAGCTTCTGCAACGGCTGGCCACCCACTCCCTTGACCTGGTCTTGAGCAACCGCCCCGTGCGATCTGAACCGGAACGCTCCTGGCGCTGCCAGAGGATCGCCCGGCAGCAGGTGAGCTTGATTGGTCAGGCCGGGCCGCGAGCGGCCACCTTTCGCTTTCCTGAGGATATGGAGGGGCTGGTCTTCATTCTGCCGAGCCCCGACAGCGAAGTCAGGGTGAGCTTCGACCTTTTATGTGCTGGCCTGGACCTTCACTACAAGGTGCTGGCAGAGGTGGATGACATGGCCATGCTCCGACTGCTGGCCCGTTCGGCCCGGGCGGCCGCGGTGGTCCCTCGGGTGGTGGTGCGTGATGAACTACGCTCCGGCCAGTTGACGGAATACTGCACTCTGCCCGGTGTTTATGAGGATTTCTATGCCATCGGTATCCGCCGGCAATATCAGCACCCCCTGCTGCGGGAACTCCTCAAGCGCAGCGCTCCGGAGGTGCTGGAGTCAGAGTGAAGACTCTAGAACAGAGGGCTCGCCCAGCAAATCCATCGGATGAAGTAATCGATCCAACTCGGGTTGATAGACTCTGACATCACGACCGACGGGGTCGACCGACCAGAAGTGGGCGACCAGCGGCTGGCGCGAGCTCTGGGCTTCAAGACTGGTGCGAAGCCGATCCCATTCCCTTTTTAAGGACTGGTGCGCCTCCAGGCCTGGCCTGAAATGGCAAGGATGATGGTGCACGACCAGAAGCTCCTGGAAATCATAGAGAGGCAGCTCCGTCAGAGGTAGTTCCCCTCCCCCATTTTGCCAGCTCAGGTCAGCCCGAGTAGGAGCCAGCCAGCGCTCGAGCTCGCAACCGAGTTCGCAACAGGTAGTCAGAGCCAGGCCGGACGCCTTTCCCCGCCGCAGGCGTGCGTAGAGATTCCAGAATCCGCCGGAGACGAGGGCTGGTTTTCGATCAGGGCGATGAGAACTTGATTGGTGATTCATGATTTAAGGTTTTCAAAATTCAGACATTGCGTCAACCAATCTCCTGAGGGAGACCCCTTTCGTTCATCAAAAAGAAACGTTTTGTTTGAAATATTCTATTTTACAAAACCTGAAGATTGTGGCAGGCTGGGCCGGTGGCGAGTCATTAGTCGCCTGCCGTCAGAACGACACGAAAGGAATGGCGCTGTTGGCCTCTTCTCTGCTGAGTGTTCTCTCTCGAGCTCTGCCCATGTTCAAGACGGCCAGCTCCAAGCAGCAGCCCTCCCCGGCTCCGGCCCAACCAACCACGTTACGCCTGCAGCACCTGTTGCTCGGCCACGGCCGCAAGCCGGAACTTCGTCGCTCGACCGGGCTTTACGACTACGAAGGCTGGACCAGCGATGATCCGGCCAGCGTAAAACTCTTTGTAATGGAAATATCGACAGCTCACATAATTTTTCAAACGTCCAGCCTTCTGACTGAAGGGGAGAGCCTGGAGCTGGAGTTGCTCCTGCAGGGGGCGGGTGCCTGGAAAGGCAGCGCGCGCATCCAATGGAGCCTGGAAAGTCAGCCGGGCTTCAGAAGCATGGCTTTGCTGACTTGTGCACCCGACCAAGCCCGACGTCTTGAACTGTTTGTGCAACTGCAAGCAAACGGATCCCGAGGCTGAGGTCTCAAGCCGAAGAATGCTTGGCTTGAGGCCAGCCACACCAACAGGTGTTGGGCCGAGCCAGCAAGCCGCGAAAATCCTGACAGGGCCGGGCCAATCGATCGTATCCCGTCTCGCCGGGCCGAGGCGTGTGGGGCGCTCGACCAAGAGCTCGGGCCAGGTCGAGTTCGGCCAAGTAGCCGACCATCGCCCTGCCCTCCCGTGTGAGCAATGGAATTTGAGCAGTCAGCAACCCGAGTTCAACCAGATCCTGGAGGGCAGCTTTGAGCTGGCCATAACCAACCAGACCGGCAAAGAAACCGGCCAGGCCGGCCAGCTGGATGCCTGGATAGTCCCAGATGGTCTGCAGGACGGCCCTCTGCACCGTTGTCAGCCGGGCCAGCAACCTGGGAGGCGAAGCCTGGGAATGAGACGAGCCAGAGCCCACGACCTTCTGACTGAGGCGATGCCAGCGGAGAAACTCCAGCGCGACCCGGGGCCCCCGTCGCGGGTGCAGACCGGCGGGCCGGCCGCACCAGCAAAATCCAGGGCGAAAGTAGAGTTCGCGGAATTGCCCGCAGATGGGCCCTTCGTCATGGCCATTCTCGCCCGGGCGAGGCTCGGGCACAGGAACGCAGAGGTCCAGGTGGCGGGCAGCCTCTTGCTGACGCTGCCAATTGTTGACACCGATACCCCACCAGGTCGGGCTCCAGGCTCCCGCCTTTGGATACACCAGCCCAAGACCCTCAAGAGCGGTCATCATTTTTTCGGGAAATCCGTGTGGGTGGTCGGGCTGCGCGCAGAGCAGCGCGAGGCCGGCACGCATGGTGCGTGTGGGCAAGAGACTGAGGTAGTAGCAAAAGCAGTTCAAGGCTTCCTCCAGAACGCGAGGCCAGCTCAATTCGATACAAATATTATACAACCCATGACCAGAGGAGGGCAAGAGTGGAGCCAACAAGCCCTAATACTAACTAACTGTATATGGAATTCTCCAGCAGCCAACCGGCCTGTGCAAAGGCACCAAAAAAAGCTTGACAAAAGCGATACAAAACTCTAAAGATGAGGCATGACATACGCACAGGCGCGTCTGCGCCTCGGCATTTGCGCCGTGGGTTGGTGGGTCTCTCTGGCCGCACTGGCGCTCTTCACGGGCGCCGATGAGCGCCTCAGTTTGGGCCAGTTGGGCCTGATTTACTTGCTGGCCTCTGTTCCTTTAGACCTGCTGGGGGGACAGCTCTTGCCGCTGATGTGGGGAAAGCCGCGAGTCAGGACGTTGCGCTGGTGCCGACTCTATGTCAAGGCGGCGGTTCTGCATCTTGCCATTTGGTGGGTCCAGGTCAGCCTGCTCAGCTGGCTCTACCGAAGCCTGGGCCTGTGGGCGGCACTTCTGCTGTTTGGGCTGGCGTCAGCCGGGTTGCTGGCTCACCAGCTGCGATTGCTGGACTGGCTGGGCGTACCGCTACGCCGGCAGCCTTGGGGCTGGGAAGTCGGGACAGCCGATACCCGGTTCAGCGGGGGCCTGTTGGGCCTGCCCTGGCCCGGCCGGGAAGAGGTGGTGGTGCCCTCCCAATGGCTGGCTCCTCAGGCTCCTTCCGGACTGGAGGCGTGCATCCGACGCAGACGCAATCTGAGCCTGAGCTCCTCCCGAGCGGTCGGAGTGCTGCTGGCGCTTGCCTTCAATGCGGTGGCGCTGGGTTATGCTCTGACTTGGTCGGACGGTCACCCCACCAGCACGGCCTGCTGGGTCACGATGCTGTCCTTTGGCGGGCTACTGGTTTTGCCCAGCGGGTCGCGACCCGGGGTGCTGGCGGCCGACCGCTCAAGCGAGCTAAGGACTGAATGGTGGCGCTGGTTGGAAGTCCTTCAAGAAGAGGACCCACTCCGCCACGGAATGACCGAGCGCATTTTTCATCCAATCCCCCAGTGGTCAGAGCGAGAGCGGCAGTTTGGGGCGCGGCCGGGCGAACTCAAACTCGTTCCCTGGAACCTGGCTCGCTATGCCCTGCTCACGTCGTGGCTGTGTGGAAGCCTGCTCAGCCGGGCCGTGCACTGCAACTGCGGCAGGCCGGAACTGTGGTTCTGGCCACCCGGCGACTGAGAACCGGCTACACCCCCTTGCCGATTCAAATCGACGGCGCCAGCTTGATGAGAACTTCGTTGCGACGGAGTTGCGGAGCCACGAAGGGGGAGTTATAAAAAGCATAAAACGGCTCGCCTTCGACCTTTAAACTCCGGTCGCGAGCGTAAGTTAAGAGCCTTTCCTTATGGACCACGAGCTCGTGTTCGGCCCAGGCTCCGGAAAAACTGAGCGCCAGAAAACGCGCGGGCTCTGCCCTGAAGAATCGAATCCGATCGTCCTTGGCCACAGGCAGGCTCTCCAGCGTGTACTTCGTGGGCATCATGAAGCGAATTCGCCATTCGTCTTGACCCGTCGGCAACTGGGTGACGGGAGCGGTCATGGCCAACTTCTCGGAGCGCTCTGGATCCTGGCGAGACTGATTACCGCCGAAGATGTAGTTGGCCAGAATGGTGAAACCTTTGTTGGCAGCTTGATCTCGGGAGCCCTGGATGGTGACCTCGGCAACCAGATAGCCTTCGTAGCTCCTGTATTCAAAGAGACCGTCGCGCTTCTCCACTCGATAGAGCGGATTCTCGAGTCCCTTTTCCGCGTAGACCTGCCGGACTTGCAGAGCGAGCGCCAGGACCAGCAAGCCGCCCGCGGCATAGAGAAGTTTCTTCATATCCATGCCTTCGGGGACCCTGGGGATGGACCTGGGAAGAAAATCCTGGGTCCGAGAGTGACCAGCCTCAACTCGGAAAGCATCGACCGAAGGCCACCAGCCAGCGAGGATTTCCTTTCAGGCGCAATTTGCCGGTCAGGAGCAAGCGGGCCAGGCTCCATTCCTTGCGAACGAATCGGATCCAGGCCTGTGAATCGGTGCGAACCCTGAGGTTGCAGGCTCCGAGCAGTCCGGCTTCAAGCCGCACGGCCTGATTCTCGATCACGATGGTGTATTCACCCGACTCGGCTCCGTAGAAGCAGAAGTGGTAGGTGGCCTGCAAATTCCCGGCTTGACCGGGTTGAAAGACGTGAGCCAGGGCGGACAGAAAGTTGGCCAGGGTAGTGGGGCGAAGGCCAGACTGGACTCGTCGGATCTTCTTGTGCGGGAAGCGCTTTTTAGCATAAGCCTCGGCATCCGAGTCGGCGCGCACGTAGACGTTTTCGACTTTTCGCTGCAGTGGCCGCACCACTTCACCCAAAAAGTTGGCTCGGTCGGCAAGAAAGGGCCCGATCACGTCCTCTCCCGCCGGGCAAACGGCCAGACAGTAGGCGGCTTTGTAGTTGGCTCCGTAGGAAAGCGATTGCCACATGGAGGCGGACTCGGAGTCCTCGACCTTTTGTCGATAGCCGGTGGCACTTCCACTGGCGGCGATGTTTTCCACCCAGTCTGTAAAGCCGCCCATAAACTCTCGATAGTTGTGAGTGTAGCAGGAGCCGAAGTCAAAGCGCCCGTCGGGACTGATGGCGCCCACCGGACAGGCGGCCACGCAGAGTTTGCACTCCAGGCAAGGATTATAATCCAGAGCTGTGCCCTGGGAGTCCACTTCCTGTGCCAGAAGGATGCATCCGATCAAGACAAAATTGCCGAACCGGGGATGGATCAGGTTTCGATGGATTCCGATCCGGCCAAGCCCGGCCGCCACCGCCAGGGGCTTGAGGGAGATCGACCAGACTTTGCCGGGGAAGCGGTCCATCTCCATGGGGAAGGCCATGGGAGGATTCATGGATCTGATACCCCGCTCGGCCAGTTTGCGAACGATTCTGCGGGCCACCTGATTCACTTCATCTCCTGTGGAATGAAATTCCTGATTGGCGGCGTTGCGCGCCAGGCTTCGGACGGGCTCGACATTCATTCGGCAGAGGAAACAGATGAGAGTGCGGGTACTCGGGAAGAGACGAAGGATTTCTTGGCGTTCCGGCTCCAACTCCGCTCGGTCCAGAGCGACGAAGCCAACGTCGTCCGCCCCGGCCTCCAGGCAGAGCCCGCGTAATTCGCTGGCGCTGATAGGCTGCACGGGTTGCGGACGGTGAGCGCTCACGGTGGGGTGATTTTGCAAGTCCAGGATACACCTCCCACACTTGCATTTTGCAAGTGAATCAATGCTTGCATTTTGCAAGCATTCTGAACTATTGTCAAGAGGTGAAACGCTCGCCTTGCCCGATCGCCTGCACCCTGGATCTGCTGGGGGACCGCTGGACGCTGCTGATTATCCGCGACCTGTATCTGG
>JAFEBA010000120.1 GCA_018266105.1 bacterium
CACCACCCGACGCACCTGAGAGGGGTGGCGCAGGGCGAAGCTGGCCGCGTGGAAGGCGCCAAAGCTGGTTCCGGTCGCAATCAGGTAGTCGGTCGGATTGGTTTGGCGCAGGCGCGGCAAGAACTCCTGGAGCAGATACTGCTCGTAGCGCTGGTGTAATTCTAAGACCTGGGAGACGGGCTTCTCGAAGTCATACCAGGTTTCGTTATCGATGCCATCCACGCAGAACAGCTGCAGCCAGCCTTGCTCGATGGGGTGGCGTAGGGCTTCGATCATGTGGAAGTCTTCCCACTGATGAAAGCGGCCCCGACTGGTGGGAAAAACCAGCACGGGCGCGCCGCTGTGGCCATAGGTCAGCGCCTGCATCGGACGCTGTAAGGCATGACTCCAATCATTCCAGTAGAGACGTTGCATGCTCAGCGACTTCAGGCTTTATTGACGACCAGAGGTGCCATCGGCGGAGCTTCCTGGATCCAACCCAGGCGCTTTCCGGTGGCTTCGAATTTACGCCGGTCGCTTTCGCGGGTCAGCCAATAACTGACCACCAGATCCATGGTCGCCTCGTCTTCCTGAGCCAGCACGGTCAGTTGTTGTAGCGCCTCGTGACAGGCCTGGCGGCGCCAGGGACGCTTTTCCGCGCCCAGTTCCGAGAGAATCAAGCGCACCGCTCTCAGGCGGTCGGGCTGGCGGGTGATGACAGGAAGCCAGGCCAGGCCTTCACGTGGGTCGCGAGCCGTCAGGCCCACGGCCAGGTCTACCAGGGCCTGCGAACGCACCTGAGGGCTTACCACTGGGGTGAGTGCGGATAGGGCTTTGTCGTATTCCCCGAAGGCCAGCTCCAGGTGAAGCAAGCCGGACTGATAGAAATCGCGGTCGCGCTGATTGAGCTCGGCGGGGGAGTTGCGCAACTTCTCCAGCAACTTTCTGGCCATGTCGCGTGTCTCCGTCTCTTGCAGCAGGGGCAGCAGGCGGGGCAGGGTGGAACTCAGGCAGACTTCCAGTTGAGTCACCTCATCCAGTCCTTGGAGGATCTCTCGGTGCACGGCCCGGGCCCGGCGGTCCTTGCTGTGACCTAAAGCCCGGCACAGGTCCACCATGCCCTCGAGGCGGTGGATGGCGTTCTTTTCGGTGGCCAGGATCTCTTCGGCTTCTTGCATGAACGCTCGATATCGATCGTGCTGGCCAGTATCCCAGGCCAGGCAGGCCAGGTCGGCCAGAGTCCAGGCCTTGAGCTTGGGCACCACCAACAGGTGGGCCTGCACGGCTGCTTGCTGCATCAACTGGTCGGCCCAGTCGGCGTCGCCGCTGTGGTGGGCGGCTCGGGCCAGGCCCAGCAGTAAGTAAGCGCGCTCGCGCGGACTGTTGCCCAGTCCCACCAGCTCTCGCTGATCCTGACCCAGGGCTTGACGTAGCTGTTCTGGGGAACCATTGGCATTGCTGGCCAGTCGGAAGGTCAGACGGCAGAAGTGGTCCTGCATGGGTCCGGGAGCCGGTTCCAGGGCCTCCAGCAGGGTAAAAGCCAGGTCCCGAGCCCGAGCCGGATGATTGAGCTGGGCCGTGGCAGCCCCAACGAAGGCCAGGGCGGCGGTCTTCTTGTCGGCTTCGCTTTCGGAGACAGCTCCGGCCGCGGCTTTGCTGATCAGTTGTTGGCTGCGAGTGGAGTCCCCCAGTCGATAGAAACCGAGTGCCAGGTCGGCGATAATTCGAACCCGCAGCTGATTTTCCAGCTCCAGTTCATTGGCCAGCTGAGTCAGGCGTTCCAGTCCCTCAAAGGCCTCCGGTATGGGACCGAGGGTCATCCAGAGTCGCGACAGTTGGGCGAATCCGCGCAGCCAGCAATCTGGCTGAGCAAAGTTTTGTAGGGCCTGTGTCAGAGCGGCCACGGCGTGGCTCAGCCAATCTTCGGGGTGCTGGCGAGTGATTTGATCGGCCAGGTCGACCAGCTGGTCGAGTCGCTCGATCTCGCTTTCCAAAGTCATCAGGTCTTTGAGCCGGGCGTCGAAGTCTTCTTGACTGATGGCCGGCCGAGTCAGGGCTCCAGACCACATTTGCGCCAGTTCGTTCTGTTTGAGGGCGCGCAAGGATTGACCGATGAAGGTGCTCAGGCGTTGCTGGTCGCGCCCGCTGCCGTGAGGAGCCTGATTCCAGCCCCGGCGTAGCACCCAGTTGCGCAAGCGGTCTTCCAGTCCCTCGATCAATCCCAGCGTTAAGTAGTTGCTGGCGGCGCGACCGGTCTGGTCATCCCGACTGAGCAGCTCCAGGATCTCTCGTTCTCTGGCCGGCATGCTCTTAAGCAAGCACGCGCAGATGCTCACGATCAGCAGGTTGAGTTCGGGGAACATTCCTCCTGTGTCCACCTGAAGGGCCTGATTCAGCAAGCGATCGGCCAGCTCCAGGCGTTGTTCGTCGGCTGCTTGCCAGGCCAGCAACAGCAGAGCGAGTAGCTTGTGGTTCTCGCGGGGAATCAGCAGGGCGTATTGATGCGCGCTTTCAATTTGGCCCAGGTCCGCCAGTTTGTGCATTTCCGGGGCCAGTCGCTCCTGGCGCACGCGTGGAAGCTGGAAAGCGTAAAAGGCGATACGGGAGAGGTCGTTTTCCTCCATGGCCGCGGCCAAGCAGCGCTCCAGGTCGCGCAGCACGCCCGGCAGCTTGCCTCCCTGGCGCAGTTTCTGGCGCAGGAACGGTCCTTCTCCCAGCCAGTGCAGAACCGAGAAGTCCTTCTTGCGGGCGGTGCGTGCGAAGCGGTCGCAGTGATGCACCAGGTAGTCCCAACCGTAAGGGTCAGACATCTCCTCCCAGGATGGGTAGGTCTCGCGAAAGTAGGTGATGACCGAGGCATGCAGCAGTTCCAGGTCGCGAAAATGCGACCAGGTGACGGCCTGGCCCAGCCAGGGGCTGAAAACCTGATAGCGGTCGTCTTCGCGCTTGAGTAGCGGCTCCAGTGGTCCAAGGGCCTGGCGCACGCGCATGGCGCTGGTTCCCAGGAAATCACAGATGCGCCAGGCCTCCAGCGGGCCCCCGGTCTCTCCCAGCAGAGTCAGGATCTGGGAAGACAGGTCCCGATTGGGCGAGCGTTCCAGGCAGTCCTCGGCCAGCTGCCAGAGGCTGCGGAAAACGTCCAGATCGGAGTCGGTTCCGGCGATCAGCTCGGCGATGCCGAAGTTGCCAGCACAGCCTCGCAAGATCGAGTCGGCACGCGGGTGGCCGCTGAGATGGGCGGCCAGATCGGCCAGATTTTCGGTGGCCATCGGATCCAGGCGCTCGTAGCGCACCCCCATACCGCGGTTGCTGGCCAGGCGCAGATTGGGTCGCGAAAAAAGCAGGCGCTTGCCAGAGACCAGAGACAGCACACTGGCGGTGCCCTCATCGCCAACATAGAAGCGGCCCTTATCGGGCCCTCCCAAATAGGCTGCATCCGGATATCGGCGCAAGATCTCCTCGACCAGTCGAGTCTTGCCGTAGCCGGGCTCGGCCTCGAGGATCCAGACCGGGTAGAGATCATCCTTGAGCCAGGCCTCGAGGCGGGCAAAAAACCATTCCCGACCTGTGAAATTGACTGGTGCAAGCACCTGGCGCCAAGAATCCATGAATGATCCTTCCGATAATTTGGCCGTCCGGCTTCGCGCGCCTGGCCAGGAACTCCTATTGTCCAGGTGCTGGCCCAGAGCGGCGTGGCCAGGGCGCTAGCTTCAAGGAGGAATCTTCTCCCCTTATAGAACGGGGCGCCATGGAAACCGCTGACCTGGGAATATTGTCCGCTTGCGAATTTGTAGTGGAGAATGCGCGAGACGTGCGCATCGACTCGGAACGTTTGCGGGAACTGTCGCGGGCTTGGGTTGACCAGCCCTTTCAGGTTCCCGGCTGGGATGACGCCATCCACTGGCGAGGCACTGTTGAGGAAACTCTGCACTATGTGCTTCTGCTGGACGCTCTTAACTTTTGTTTCTGGGTCGACCCGGGCCAGACGCGCTGGGAAGTAGACTATCAGGGGCAGCGCTACAACGGCTACAAGGCGCTTTCGGTGGCCCTGCGCCGGGCTATGGAGGAAGGGATTCGGCTGACTGAGGCCCGGACTCTGGCCGAGTTGACTCTGGAGGAATTGGCTCATCTTCTCCGAGGCCAGGGGCAGATTCCTATGCTGGAGCAACGGTTGGAGCACGCCAATCAAGTCGGTCGGCAGTTGCTTGCGCTCTGGGGCGGCGATTTTGCTCGGGCGGTGGATTCCTGCCAGGGGTCGGCGGTTGCGCTGGCGGCCCTGATCGCTCGCGATTTCCCCTGCTTTCACGACGTTTCCAGTTATCGGGGGCGTTCGATTCCACTTTACAAGAGAGCCCAGATTACGGTGGTGGACATTGCTGGTAGCCTGGATTTTCAGGGGCCGGGCCAGTTCTTTGATTTGGATCAGTTGACCGCCTTTGCCGACTACAAGATTCCACAGGTGCTGCGAGCCCTTGGTATTCTTGAGTACAGCGCTGATCTGGCCGCGCGAGTCGATCGGCAGGAGTTGCTGGCTCCCGGCAGTGCTCAGGAGGTGGAAATTCGCGCCGCCATGGTGTGGGCGGTTGAGCTGATTCGGCGCCAGATGAATGACCTTGGCCGCACCCTGATGGCTTACGAGTTGGATTGGTGGTTCTGGAACCTGGGGCAGAGCAAACTGCCTGAGGAGCGGCCCTATCATCGCGTAAGGACCGTCTTCTATTAGTGGGCTAGTCGGGCCGAAGGCGGCAATTTAGGCGAAGTTGGCTTAGACCTCGAAGCCGGCACAGATGCCCAGGCCACCTGACACGCACAGGCTGGCCAGGCCGCGCCCGCCGCCTCGCTCGTGCAGGCCGTGGATCAGGGTGGTCGCGATTCGGGCTCCGCTGCAGCCGATGGGGTGTCCGATGGCGATCGAGCCGCCTTTCATGTTCAGCGACTCGGGGTCGAGTTTCAGTTCGCGCTGGCAAGCCAGCACCTGGGCGGCGAAGGCTTCATTGATTTCGTAACGTTGGAAGTCTCCGCCAAATTTTTGGCGATAGGCTGAGATGGCGGGCACCGGACCCAAACCCATGCGAGCCGGTTCCAGGCCCACCACCACGCCCCCCAGATAGCGAGCGATGGGTTTCAGTTGATGTTTTTTGACGAAGGCGTCCGATGCCACCACCAGCGCGGCTGCGCCGTCCGTGATGCCGGAGGCGTTTCCGGCGGTCACGCTGCCGGTTTTGCTGAAGACGGGGGGGAGCTTTCCCAGTGATTCCAGAGTTGTGCTGGAGCGCGCATGTTCGTCGTGGTCCAGGCCCGCGATGGTGCAGAGTTCGGCTGAGAAATCCGCTGCGGCGGCGCGTTGTTGGGATTGCAAGGCGTATTCATCTTGTTCCTGGCGAGAAATCGAGAGTTCTCCGGCCAGGGCTTCCACCGTTTCGCCCATGATTTTGTCGCACAACGGGCAGAGCAGGCCGTCCTGGTACATTGCATCCACCAATGGGCGGTGTCCCATTTTGGTGCCCCAGCGCACGCCCTGGGCCAGGTAAGGCACGTTGGACATGCTCTCGCTTCCCGCCGCGACCACCACCTCAGCTTCGCCAGCGGCGATGTGTCGGGCGGCGGCCAGTACGGCCGAGAGGCCGGATGCGCAGGCCTGATTGAGAGTGTAGGCCGGCGAAGTGACTGGAATACCGGACTTGACGCTGATCTGGCGGCCAGGATTGGGGCCGCAGCCCGCCTGACGGGCCAGTCCCACCACGGTCATCTCAATCTGCGCCGGGCTCAGGCCGGCTTTCTGAATCGCGGCCTGCACGGCCACGACACCGATTTGGACTGCGGTTTGGCTGGCCAGCGAGCCTCCGAAACGTCCGATCGGGGTCCGAGTGGCCGAAAGGATCCAGATTTCGCTCAAAGGTAGCCCTTGATTCTGAGGTGGTCAAAAAGCAGTTGGGACTGTTCCTCGAGGTTCTTCAGCCAGTCGCCCAGAGAGTCCACCTGCCCACTCTTGCAGCCGTCTTCGATGGTGCGGCTGATTTGTGCCATTTCGGCTGCCCCCAAGGTCAGGCTGCTGCCCTTGAGTTCGTGGGCCGCTTTGCGGATTTCCTCGATTTGTTGGCTGGCGTAGGCTTCGCGCATGCTCACCCTGAGTTCAGAGACGCGCTGGTGATATTCGCCGAACAATTCCCTCGCGAACTCCTCATCACCGCCGCAACTTTGCAGCAATATGGATTCATCGAGCAGCATGCGGACGTCCTTTCTCAAGTGAGCTTTCCATTTTATCCTGGTGGGAGCCCCTTTTTCCTGCCCCTCGGACTAGCTAATTCTGCTTATTGTGTTTTCGTAATAAATCCGGACGGTTCAGCCAGGCCCCGGGTCTCAAGGAGGTGCGGGCCTTCCTCGGGAACGAGAGCATATCATCTGGCTGAGGAGTAAAGTTCGGTGGCAAAGCGCAAAAAGTTGGATCTACAACCGCAGAAGCTCAGTGCCCAGGGGGTTTTGCCGCCGGGTGAGAGAGACTTGCTAGACGCGCTTCATCAGTTCGAGACCACCGGCATGCTTGGCTTGAAAACGGCTGCGGTGGCCGCTCTGGCTACCGCCGGGCAGCCCTTGACGGGCATTCTGCAGTCCGGTCGGCGTCTGGTGACGGAACATCTCAGCCAGTTTCTTAAGGGCTCAACTCACCTCCCTGCTCAGCAGGCCCGTGAGATCGCTCGTCGATTGGACCTGACCACTCCCCAGTTGATGCAGGAGTTGCTGCCAATCGCTCGCGAGCACGCCAGAGCCAGTATTTCGCAGTATCGAGTTGGCATCGTGGTTCAGGGGGTGAGCGGAGACTTCTATCTGGGATTTAATATCGAGTTTCCCGAGGTCCCGCTGGTGCAGACCGTCAATGCCGAGATTTGTGCCGTGATCAACGCTCTCAGTCACGGAGAACGGGGACTGCGCTGCATCGCCGGGTCGAATGCACCCTCCGGTTCAGTTCGTCAGTTTCTCTATGAACTTCCCAGCGGCGGTGAGCTCAAGGTGATGTTGCCCGACCGCACCGCCAAACTGAAGGCCCTGCTCCCCTACAGCTTCGGTCCTCGAGAGATGGGTCAGACGGGTGCGCTCATGAACAGTTCGCGCAACAACCTGGAACTGGTTGAGCCAACCCGCGACCCGGTCGTCGAGCACGCTTTGGAAGCCGCCTGTCGCTCCTATGCGCCTTATTCGCACTGTCCTTCGGGGATCGCGCTGGCCACCGAGGATCAGAGCTTCGTGGGGTCCTACTGTGAAAACGCGGCCTTTAATCCGAGTTTGAGTCCGCTTCAAGGTGCCTTGATTTCGCTTTACGCGCACGGGCGCAAGCACGGTGAGGTGAAGCGGGCGGTGCTGGTGGAGCGACCCCGCATGCACGGGGACCAGATTCACCAGGCCGCATCAACCAGGATGCTTCTGGGAGTGCTCTGTCCCAATGCCGATTTCCAGGTGGCCACCTGTCGGGTCCTCTCCAATTAGCTGCTTCAGGGCAGACCTGGGAACGAGTCGACAAACTGGACCTTGAAGTCGCCAAAAGAGTCGACTTTTTGAATTTTAAAATTCGGAAATGAGTCGACGATTTCCCAGAGCCCGACTTTGTCTGGAAACGAGGTGACCAGCTGAACCTTCAGATCCGGGAACGAGTTGACCACCTGGATCTTAAAATCCGGAAAGCTGTCCACCCATTGGATCTTTCCGAAAATTTTACTGACGTCCGGAGTGGCCTGCCCGGGTCTGGGGCAGAGTGCCAGAAGTCCCAGGTATTTTAGCAACTGGCGCCGGTCCATGTTCTCTAACCCCCGTTCGGTCTGAAGTTTTTGAAGTTCTTCTCAAAGATTTCCTGCAGGTAGTGTTTATCGGTTCCGTCCATATAGACCTTGGTTTTCGCGTCCGTGCCCGAGGGGCGCAGGCACAGGTCCCGCATTTTTCCACCTTTGGCGAACCAGAATTGGAGGCCGTCCGACCAGCGGTCCACCTTCTCCAGTCTTTTCCACTCCTGAGCCATTCCCGGCATGGCCTGAGCCAGCATGTCCGCCAGCTCTGACAGGGACATCCCGCCCGCCAGGTGTCGTTCTACCGGCTCGGTGAAGAATGCGTTGAACTGAACTCGCTCCTGGATGCCTAATTTTTTGGCTTTGGCCAGTTCCTCCGGGTCGAAAATCGCCTCGTTGTAGTGGACGATATCCCCCCGAGATTCCATCGGATTGGAAATCTGGTTGTCCTGGAAAACCTGCTGCAGGTAGTTGTGCAGGTAGTAATGTTCCGGGTTTCCTGATTTCTCGGCCTCCAACCAGAGTCGGGCGGCCAATGAAACGGCCGAAACACAGGCCTCACCGCTGCTCTTTTCGCGCATCCCCAGCACGCTTTCGCCCAGCATGTTGTAAATGGGATGACTCGGGCCTCCGATTTTGCCTCCGCTTTCTTCGCCGGCGTGATGCAATTTGGGGTTGGGCCCGATGGGAATGATCTCACCGAGTTCGTTTTTCACCTGAATCGGGCCGCCCGAAGCCACGCCTGCTTCAACCTGACGAATAATGGCGGCAATTTCTTTGAAGCCAACCGGCACTCGCACGACCGGGATTTTGTGATGCTCGGCCCACTCATCCCAGGCCAGTGCTGATACGTAGGTGTGCACATCAAAATTGCTGTATTTCTGCCAAGTGCCTTCGTGGACCGCGACTACCCGGTCGTTCTCGGCCAGCAAAAGGAAGAACTGATTGGGGCTATAGAGCGCAAAGAGGCGCGAACCGACCTCCAGCCAGGTAATTCCAAGCTTGTCCAGCAGCGGCTTCTGGCTGGCGGGTACCAATTGGCCCACCACAAAGCGGTCGGAATCCGGGTCGACATTGAAAATCATCTGGCCGTCGGGCGCGTCCGCCAGCAGCTTGTCGTAGCCGGCGCTTTTGACGACCACCGGCAGGCTGGCGTCCACGGAGTCGTGCACGACTTCATACTCTTCCGAGCCCTTTTTCTTGGCCACCCGGAACCCGATGTTATGGAAGAACGGGTCTTCCTCGGTGCGCAGCAGCCCGCCCTCAAAAGCTCCCGCAATTCCGAGTTCCTCCAGGACCGGATAAATGGTGCGGTAGCCGGCCCCTCCGAAGAAATCCAGCTGAAGCCTAAGATTGCTCTGGATGGCCTTCTGGATTGTGGCTACGGCCCCGGCCGAAGCCGGTCCCTGCCGGAGGTAGTTGGCATAAAGTTTGGCCATTCTTGAATAGGTCAGGTTGAAGTGCAGATGGGGATCGTCCAGTGCGGCCAGCTTGATCAGGTAACCATCCTTTTCGATTTCATCCAGGATCTGATAGAGATGGTCGACGATTCTGGCATACAGCGGAGGCAGATATTGGGCTCCGTCCGGAGCCAGGATTTTGTCCGATTGCTTCTGAGGGGCGCCGTGGCTGGAGGTGAAATAGTCACCTCCGGACATCCCCAGCAGGTAGGTGAGGAAGCTCCACATGAAGATGGTGGAGGTGTCGCGAAAGCCGTGGTCTGAGGTGACAAAGACGTGCAGGCCGCGAGCCGCGTAGATGCGTCCCATGAGGCCGACATACTGGGGCGTGTTGGAGCGAACTTCTCCGCCTACCATGCGCAAAGGATGGGAGCGGGCGAACTCAATGGCCTGGCCCAGGTCCATTGCGAAGATTTCCTCGACCAGTTTGGCGTTGTCTTGACCCAGTTTGGCTCGGATGTCGTCCGGGTTGAGTTTAGGCAGCGCCGCCACTCGTTCGGCCTGGAGTTCTTGAGCCAGGCGGGCCAGTGATTCAGCCAGCAGCGCGAAAATATACTGGTTGATGCGATAGCGCGAGTCCCAGCTGCAGAGCACATTCTGGTTCTCGCGCACGCCTGCGGTGGAGACTTTCGCTTCGGCGGCGAACTCATCGATTTGCTTTCGGAGCTGAATCTGCTGGGCAATCTGAGGGGTAAAGAGGAACTCGCTGGCGTTGCCCCGGTCGAGCGCGAAGGGCGGATGTTGGGTGATGTTGCCGTGGCTGGCCTCGTAGGCTTCCAGACTGCGTCGCGTCTGCTCCAGATAATACTCGCGCATTTCAGCGGGAGTCATTTGCGGGGATACCTGTCCTTGAACTTGAGCCATAGCCACCTCCGGAAGGGTAAAAAGGTGCTTTTGTCGCGCCTTCGGGGCACCCCTGCAATGCCAGGACTTCCTGACCGGGCGATAAAAGGAGATTTCAGTTTTGACTATACGCGGAAAAAGGTGGTAGCTGATGAAAAGAGTCTACTGGTTATTGATTGCAGCCGTTCCGGTCGTGTTGTGGTGGCTGAGTCAAGGTGGATCTCAGCAGGAGACTCAGCAGTCTCCACCTTCCAAGCCAGATCCCAAGCCCGATCCGAAGCCTCAACCCGGCCCCGAAGGCGCGCCCGAGCCGGTCAAAGATCTACCCGCTCCCACCAATGGCACTTTTCACAAGCCCGCCCCCAGCGAGACGGTCGCTCCCCCTGAGGCCGTTGAATCGTCTCCGGCTGAAGCAGTTCAGGAGGCAACCGAAGTCGCTCCCTCGGACAGCCCGCAGGTGGAGGTTCCTGAGGCCTCTGTGCCGGAGCCTCAACCTGAGCCGGTCGAAGCCGTGCCGGTCCAGGAGTCCGAACCGGTCCAGGTGTCCGAGCCGGCCCCGGTGTCTGAGCCGGTCAAGGAAGGCGAGACGATTCAGCTTTTTGACTCCAAGGACCGCGCCTTGGAGGCCCGTCTGGTGGATATCACCAGCAGTCAGGCTCAGGTGACATGTTCCGAGAGCTTACCCGAGAAAGAGAAAGTGCGTCTGGTTTTGCCTTTCGGCGAGGAGGCCATTACCGTCAATGGCCAGCTTCTCGGTCAAGAACAGGGCGTCTTGCGCTTCAAAATCATGACGATGAAAGCCGGTCAGAAAAAGCGTTTTGAGGATTACCTCTCCCAGCGAATCGGACTTTGAAATCTATTCAAGGAGTCTCTCTCCTGGCTGCGAATGCTGTTCGCATTCTTTTCGGGAAAGAGGTGCTCGGATGAAAGATTGTCCGCAGTGTAAGGGGTCGGGGCTAACCCGGCTGGATTGGGTCAAAGTTCCGATTTGGCAGGCCTGTGCATGCACGCCCTCGGCCGCTGTGTCAGTGCCCATCTCCTGGAGTTTGGCCAGGAGGGAAGCCGCCAGGATAGCGACTTTGAAGTAGCTCGATTCCCCAGATAGGGCCCTGACGGGCCCTATTTCATTTGGCCGTGGGAAACTGGTGGCTATCCAGCCAGGCCGGTAAGCTCTGGGCGGGCAACTGCACCAGACGGGGGTGACTCTCGGGTCGCAGCCAGTTGATAACCTGCACAAAATCCGTCTCGGCCATGGCTGTACAACCTGCGGTTGGCTGATTGGGGCCCTCCCAGCGATGCATAAAGATGCAGGAGCCCGCCCCTGGTCGTGGTTGACGCGTGTTGTGGGAGACCACCAGCACGCGGTCGTAATCGGAGATATCCATCTTCTCCCAGCTCTCCCAGTCCGGCTCATGTACTTCGCTGGCTCGCAGGATGCGGTTGTAGTAGCGGGATTTAGGGTCGTCCACTCCCACCGTGTCTGCATAAATCCAGTGAACCGGGAAACCTCCCGGAGGAGGCGGGGCGATTCCCCTGCGCATCCAGAGTTGGGTTATTTCGTAAACCCCGGCCGGGGAGCGGTTGTCTCCTTCCTTCTTATGCGGCTCTTGGGGAGGAGTCTCTTCTTCGCTAAGTCCCCAGGCCAGGCCGGCTCGACCTAGAACGACTCGGATGGGCTTGCCCACCGGCTGCCAACCTTCGGCTCCGCGCTGATAGCGCTGCAGTTTGGCCTGGGCTCGATTGGGATCTGGGGCCGTGACCAGTAAGACCTGTTGGCATTCACTGCTGAGCCCGTCAGCCCAGGCCCAAAGAGGGACATAAATGAGAAGCAACAGGCAGAGGCGCAGGATGGCGGACATGGCTTCAGAGAATAGCAGACCATGGTGAAACCGCAAGAGGTAACCCACGTCATCTATCATGGCTGCTGTGACGACGGGTTTGGAGCTGCCTGGAGTGCCTGGAAGCTTCTGGGCGATCGGGCCACGTATATCCCCGCACAGCACGGTGATGCTGTGCCTGTCCTCCCTGCTGAGGCGGTGGTGGCGCTGGTGGACTTTAGTTACAAGCGGCCAGTGGTGGAGGAGTTACGCTCCCAGGTCAGCGGCGTGGTCATCCTGGATCATCACGTGACCGCCCAGGCCGATCTGCAGGATCTGGATTATGCGGTCTTTGACATGGACCGTTCGGGTGCCCATCTGGCCTGGAACTACTTTCACCCCGGGCAGCCGTTACCGGAGCTGCTGGCTTATGTTGAGGACAAGGATCTTTGGCATTTTCGTTTACCCGAGAGCAAAGAAGTCACGGCCGCCATTCGGAGCTATCCGATGGATTTCCAGGTCTGGAACGATTTTGAGGTCGAACGCCTCAAGGTCGAGGGAGTAGCTCTCTTGCGCTTGCAGGAGCAGCAGGTTCTGGCCCATTGTAAGCGGGTTCGCTGGGAGCAACTGGGCGGTTACCGAGTGCCTATCGTCAACGCCAGCGACTTGCGCTCCGAAATCGCCAATCGCCTGTGCACTTTGTATCCCGAGACACCTTTTGCGGCTGCTTACTATGATGCCCAGGATGGGCACCGTAGCTGGTCTTTACGCTCGGTCGGGGATTTTGATGTGGCCGCACTGGCCAAGCGCTTCGGCGGGGGAGGGCATAAGAACGCCTCCGGCTTTACCGAGCCCGAACCGGTGCCCAGGCCCCCGGCTTAGAGAGCTTTTTCCAGTAGCCTGCGCAGGCTGCCGGGAGGGAAGGCCAGCAGCCCCTCGGATTGGACTTCAATCTGAATTAGAGCGCTGTCGCCTTCGACCCGGAGGTGCATCTGGACAGATGGAATCAGAACAATTTTCCTGACTCCTTGTAAGGCTTCGCGGCCCATCTGATCGCCAGCCAGTTCCTGCCAGGTTTGTTGGATTTCGTTGAGCAGAAGCTGCAGATGACGGGAGCTCTGGTCGTCTTCAGGGATCTGAGACCAGGGCACGGTCAGGCAAGTCAGTTGTAGATGCTGCAAGAGCTGTTCAGCCTGTCGACGCAGTTGTAGCCGGGTCGGAGCGGGCTCAAGCGCCTCACGAACCAGCCCTCGAGTCAGATCTTCCAGCCAGGGGTCCACGTCCACCAGCGTGATGGCGACCACCTGATCCAGGTTCACCCAGCTGAGCCGGCCCTGGTCTGCCAGGAGCAGCGTGCGCGTGCGAGGTTGATAGCGCACCACCTGTCCTTGTAGAGTCTGGCCGCCGCCGCAATCCAGGCGAACGCTGATGGAACGCGGGCGAGCGGCCAGTTGCTCTTCAACGAGTTGCAAAAGCTCCGCGGCGCTGCCGGGCCAGACCCGGCGCAGCCGCAGGAGCTCTTCTACAGCCCTTTCTCGAGAAGCTTCTGCCACGTTTCCTTGCGGTCTTGCCAGTAGTCGGCATTGGTGAACGGGTAGTCCAGTAGCAGGACTCCGTCCTGGAAAGTGGTTTCGATCGATCCGCTATTGCGGATGACGACCTTCTTGAGCCCGCTGGCCAGGGCTTCGCGTCCCATATCATCGAAGGCAATCGACTTGAAGGCTTCGATGAGAGGTAAGAAGTAGATTTTATGCCAGTTTTCTGCATAGTCGTCGGCGTAGTCATCCACTGCCAGGCTTTCCCAATCGATTTCCAGCAGCACGTTTTTTTGAGCGGCTGCGTCGATCTCTTGCTTGATACCCGGATAGCGCTCGTCTTGAAAGGCCTTGGTCGCGCGTCTTTCCGCCAGTCCCACCTCGGCTAGACCTCGATCAATCCGGCCGCGCCCTGGCCGCCACCGATGCACATCGTGATCATGCCCAGTCCGCCACCGCGCCGACGCAGTTCGTGGATGGCTGAGACGGTCAGCTTGGCCCCGCTGCAGCCCAGCGGATGGCCGAGCGCGATGGCTCCGCCGTTGGGGTTGACTTTGCTGAAGTCCAGGTCCTTCAGTTCCCGGCCGACCGCCAGGGCCTGGCAAGCAAAGGCCTCGTTCAGTTCAATCACGGCCAGGTCAGATAGTTTGCGATTGGCTTTGGCCAGCGCCTTGGGGATGGCGTAAGCCGGGCCGATGCCCATGATTTCCGGGGGCACACCGGCTACGGCGAAGCTGACGAAGCGCGCCAGCGGTTTCAGGCCCAGCTTTTCCGCTTTACTTTTGCTCATCAGAACCAGGGCGGCCGCGCCGTCGGATAGCGGCGAGGCGTTGCCCGGGGTGGTGACCCCGTCGGGTCTGAAGCTGGGCTTCAGTTTGGCCATGGTTTCCATGCTGGCGTCGGCTCGTACCAGTTCGTCCACACTGAAGTCTACGGTGGTGCTGCTGATCTGAGTTCCTTTTCGCTTGTCGACCCGAACTGGAACGGACACGATTTCTTCCTCGAAGGCTTTGCGGGCCTGAGCGGCGGCGGCCTTGTGGTGGCTCCCAATCGCGAATTCGTCCGCTTCCTGCCGAGTGATGCCGTATTTGGCGGCCAGCCTCTCGGCCGTGTGTCCCATGCCCATGTAGGCTCCGGGGACCTGGTCTAGCAGGCGCATGTTGACGGCGTTGCGGAATCCTCCCATGGGAATCTGGCTCATCGACTCGGCTCCGCCAGCGACGGCACAGTCGATCTGTCCGCAGGCGATGGACTGTGCGGCCTGAGCAATGGCCTGCAGGCCACTGGCACAGAAGCGGTTGACGGTGACGCCCGCCACTTCATTGGGATAGCCAGCCAGCAGAGCGGACATGCGAGCCAGGTTCAGGCCCTGTTCGCCCTCCGGCATGGCGCAACCCATCACCACGTCCTCGATTTCAGAGGCACTCAGGTTGATGCGCTTGAGCACTTCCTGGAGTACCAGGGCGGCCAGGTCGTCGGGACGAGTGTTGACCAGGCTGCCTTTTTTGCCGCGGCCCACCGGGGTGCGCACGGCGCTAACGATGACGACTTCTTCCATTGCTTAATTCCTCAGATTCTTGCCGGTTTTGAGCATATGAGCCAGGCGTTCGCGGCTCTTTTCCTGGCCGCAAAGCTGCAGGAAGGCTTCCAGTTCCAGGTCCAGGATGACTTGTTCATCCACGGTGTCGCTGTAGTTCATCGTGCCGCCACACAGGACGGTGGCCACGGTGGTGGCCAGATGAACTTCATATTCGGTAATTAAGCCGCCCTCGTGCATGGCGATGGCGCCTGCTTTGAGATTGGCCAGGCCCAGTTCGCCCATCACTTGAACTCTGCGGCGAGCTGGAGGCTGGTAGCCGGGAGCCAGGCTGGCAGCGATGCGTTTCGCTTCCGACAAACGCAGGTCGGCGTTCATGACGATATGATCAGTGGGGCGCAAGATTCCCATCTGCTGAGCTTCAAAGGCCGACCCCGAGACCTTGGCCATTGCGATCATTTCGAATGCCGCCCGCACTGCCGGGAACGGGTCCGCACCCGGCAGCACCCGATCCATCATGCGGAAGAGCATTTCGGTGGTGCCGCCCCCTGCGGGCAGGATACCCACGCCCACTTCCACCAAGCCGGTATACAGCTCGGCCGAGGCCACGCAGGCGTCGGACCAGAGACCGACCTCGCAGCCGCCTCCTAAATTCAGGCCGTGCAGAGCGGCTACCACTGGGTAAGGAGCGTAGCGCAGGCGTGTGGTCATGGCCTGGAAGACTTTGACTTGCTGGCGCAGGGCGTCGATCTTGCCATCCGCCACCTGCTGGGCGGCTCCTAATAGCATGTTGAGGTCGGCACCAGCGCAGAAGTGCTCGCCTTCATTTCCGACCACCATGGCGTTGAAGTCCTTGCAGACCCGTTCGTGAGCCTGCTCCATGAATTCCAGCACTTCCACGCCGATGGCGTTGGCTTTGGAGTGGAACTCGAGCAGGGTGACTCCGTCACCCATGTCCCACAGACTGGCTACCGGGGAGGTCATCACCGGGCGATTGCCCACCTGGCGTTGGTAGCTGAGAGAGTAAGCTTTCGGCTCCTTGGGTTGTTCAGGGATCGAGTCCAGCGCGGCTGGCCAGTCCAGACCGGCCTTCTCGAAGGATTTCTTGAGGAAATCCTTGCCCAGGTAGCGGGCCAGTTCAATCGGGCCGACCGTCCAACCGAAGCCCCAGCGCAGAGAGTTGTCCACCTCCTCGGCGGTCTCGGCCACTTCACCAATTTTCGAAGCTGCGTAGGCCATTTGGGGCAGCAGGCTTTTGCGCGTAAAATCTCCAGCCACGCCTTCCAGTTCGAGTAATGCCTTGGTGCGTTCCTGAGGTGTGGGCAGGGCCAACACGGGACCCAGTTCGGCCAGCCTGGGTTTGGGCCTTTCCTCGTATTCCAGCGTCTCGAGGTTGAGGGTCAGGATTTTGGTGGCCCCGCCACTCTTCTCTTTCTTGTAGAAGCCCTGACCGGTCTTGTCGCCCAGCCATTTGTTGGCGATCATCTTTTGCACCACTTCGGGGATGGCGAAATCCTCGCCGGTGGCCTGGGCCAGTCCGCCGGCTACGGTGGCGGTGACGTCCAGACCGACCACGTCGGCGGTGCGGAAGGTGGCGCTCTTGGGGCGTCCCAGGATGGGGCCGGTGAGTACGTCCACCAGATCAGGGGTCAGATTGAGCTCGACCATCGAGCGCATAGCCTGGCCCATACAGAACACGCCGATGCGGTTGGCGGCGAAGCCGGGCACGTCCTTGGCGATCACGATTCCTTTGCCGAGGCGGACTTCGCCCAATTCTGCGATGCGTTGAAGGACTTCGGGATCGGTGTGCTTGGTGGGGATGAGCTCCAGCAAGTGCAGATAGCGGGGGGGGTTGAAAAAGTGGGTGCCCAAGAAGCGCTTCTTGAGGTCATCACCCAGAACTGAGGCCTGCAGTTTCATGGGGATGCCGCTGGAGTTAGAAGATACGATGGTTTGAGGCCCTACCACCTTTTCCAGTTTTTGCAGCAGCTCTTGCTTGACTTTCAGATTCTCGACGATGGCTTCAATCACCCAGTCGACGTCCTTGAGTTTTTCCAGGTCGTCTTCGGTGTTGCCAACGGAGATCAGAGCCGCCGCTTCCGGTCGCAGGAATGCGGGTGGGCGCGATTTCAGCACCCGCTCCAAACCTTTTTGGGCCACGGCGCTGCGCGGTCCGTCCGAGCTGGGAATGTCTAACAAGAGAGTAGGAATGCCGGCACTGGCCAGATGGGCGGCGATGCCGGCGCCCATCGTTCCAGACCCGATCACTGCCGCACGACGAATAATGCTCATAAGGGATCCTTCTTAGCAGGGGGGGCTCCAAATCCTGGATCCCCCGGATAGAGTAGAATTGCGGGCTTTCGTAGCACTCAAGAGGTTTACCTGGCATGCGTCGAAGATCAAAGGATGAACAGAAAGACCCGTCAGCGGGACGCGATTCGTAGTGTGTTTGAGAAAAGCCAACGCCCGCTGGCTCCCCTGGAAGTATTAGCAGCGGCTCAGTCGGAGGTGCCCGGACTGGGTATTGCGACTGTTTATCGGACTCTCAAGAGCCTGGTCGAAGAGGGCCAGATCAAAGCAATTGACGTACCCGGACAGTCTACTTGTTACGAAACGTCCGACCTGGCTCATCACCATCATTTTCATTGCCAGACCTGCGGCAAGGTCTATGATGTGGAAGGCTGTCTGGCCGGCATTGGGCAGATGTGTCCGGCTGGATTCAAGGTCCAGAGCCATGAAATCTTTTTCTACGGTACCTGTCCGGCCTGTTGATTAAGGAGCGACCGGAGCTCCCAGAGCTTCATCCACTCGTCGCTGCACCTCTTCAATGCCTAACTGACCGTCGATTTTCACCACTCCTGGAGCGGTGGCATAGTGCCGCAAGACAGGTTCGGTTTGCTCGTGGTAGACCCTGAGGCGGTTGCGGATGACGTCTTCCTTGTCGTCGGGACGCTGAATCAGAGCGGTGCCGTCCACGTCGCATAGACCTTCTTTTTTGGGCGGGTTGGACTTTAAGTGGTAGGTGCGCTGACAGGTGGGGCAGGAGCGACGCAGCGAAAGTCGCTCCACCAGGTCGTTGTCCTTGACTTCCAATAAAATGACGCTGTTGATGGGATGACCCGCTTTGGCCAACATCGTGTCCAGCAAAACGGCCTGAGCTTCTGAGCGGGGGAAGCCGTCCAGCACGAAGCCTCCGTCCCCTTCCAGTTTCTCCGCAACCATGGACACGATCAGGTCGTCGGGGACCAGTTTGCCGGAATCCATGTAGGCGGCTGCTTTCTGTCCAAGTTCGGTCCCCTGCTTGCGATTCTCACGCAGAATGTCGCCCGTGGAAATGTGGGACAGGTGGTACTTTTCGGAGAGATATCGAGCTTGCGTGCCCTTGCCGGCCCCGGGCGGACCGATCAAGATGACGCGGGGGGGCTCGCCGGCCCATGCCACCAGGCCGACAAGGCACAGGCAAAGCCACAGAAACAAACGTTTCAAAAAACTATTCCTCTTCCACTGTAATTGACTGCAGGGCCAGGAAGGCTTCGATCATTTGCTGGGTGGGTGGGCCGATCATGGCCATCCCGCGGTCCAGGTGATCGGGGTCCTTGTCTTCCCAGTAGAGCTTCATCTCAGCCAGAGACTTCAGTGAGCCTTCCAGAGCGATATCGATCAGGCCTAATAGGCGCAAAGTGACCTCTTGTTCCTGCTCGGTCAATCCTTCGGTGTCGTCCATCTCGGCTTTGTTCACCTGACGATGGCCGTTCATGTTGGCTTCCACCTGAGCAATCTCGGCCCACAGGGCCTCGTCGCTGAGTTCGTTTTCGCGCCAACGGTGTAAGGCTGATTCCAACTTCTGGTAGTTGGGCGTGGTCAGGGACGGCTGGCTGGTCTCCTGGCGCAGAACGCCTTCGGTGTTTTCGGCCAGCACGCGTCCTTCACTGAGGCTTTCAAACTGCGGTAGGGTCTGGCCGCAAGCGTGACATTTCAAGTCGCCTTTGCGATTTTCCGCGTCGCAGTGAGGACAATTGAGAGTCATGACCACATTGCGCAACTTTTGGAAGAAGGCGTAGGCGTCCATGATTCGATTGGTACCCAGGCGGAGCATCTCGAAGGCTCCATCGGCCAGTTTGGGGTCACGTTGCTCGACTGAGTCCTGAAGCTCATCCAGGCCGGTCAGGAAGTCTTCAAAGCCCGAGCGGGCAGCCTGGTGGATCGGATTGTTGGGATCGTCCAGGCCTTCCTGAATGCACACGTCCATGGTGTTGAGCAGGCGCTCGACATTGGTGCGAGTGGAATCCAGCAGACCGATAAAGGTCTTGCGCTGAGAGCGGTCCTCCAGGTAGGCGGCATAGCCGTCCAGCACTCGAGTCAGCACCGGGCTGTTATAGTTGCCGTCCGCGTCGATTTCTGGAATATCGAATTCACCCGGGGGCTTATCCTGCTCAACGGCGGCATTCCAGGCGTCATCGTCGTGGGAGAAGTCCGACGAAGCAAAAGCCGCTACCAGAGCATCGGGGTCAGAACGTCCGTAGGCCACGTTGGTCAAATCCTTTCAGCAACGGCGCGATTTCGTAAGCGGTCAGCGCCCTCCTGCCCGACACAAAGAAGACCCCCGTTTTTCCGGGGGTCTTCTCCTGGGTCCCTGAGGAGGTCTCGGCTTTTAGAAGCCGTTGGCGAACATCGAAATCTGGATGCCCGCTCCAAATCCGCTGTTCAGCATCGGGGTGAAGGGCTGGAAGGCGGGATTGAATCCGCCGCCACCGCCGGCTGCTCCAAGAGCTCCTAGCACGCTGCCCAGCACAGCGCCAATCGCCAGGCCGCCGCCGAAGCCGCCATTGCCGAGAAATCCCTGATTTCCGCCGAAGCCGCCGAAGCCGCCGGGGCAACCACCAAATTGTCCGGGGAAGCCGCCAAAGCCGGGGAAGGCCCCAAAGCCGCCACCCGGTCCTCCGAAGCCACCGCCGGGTCCGCCAAAGCTACCTTGCTGGAAGCCCTGCTGGAAGCCGGCCTGATAAGGATTCTGTGCGCCGAAGCCACCGCCGGCCTGCTGCAGGCCCGCCTGGAAGCCGGCTTGGTAGGGGTTCATGCCGGGCTGGATGCCGCCATTCTGCGCAAAGCCCTGCTGGAAGCCGGCCTGGAAAGGATTCTGGCCCATCTGGCCCATTCCGGGGAAGCCGCCGCCCATCATTTGCTGCATCTGCGCCAGTTGCTGCTGCATCTGCGCCAGCTCCTGCTGCATCATGCCCTGCTGGAAGCCAGCCTGGAATGGGTTCTGGGGTCCGCACTGTCCCGGAAATCCGCCCGGTTGCTGCATGGGGAAGTTGTTGAATTGCTGTCCGTGATTGCAGCAACGATGCTTCTTCTGTCCAAAAAGTTTGCCCAGTAGTTGGGGGAGTACTCCGCCAATTACGCCGCCGATGAGTCCGCCTAAAATAGGAGCTGCCATGGTCCTCTGTGTCCTCTCTCCAGTAAGTCTGTATATCAGGTTAAAGGATTTCGCGTGGGACGCAACCGGCGAAATGTTTCATGTTTGTAAAGTTTGTAACATCTCGCCCCCGCTTTGCGCGCAAGTGTCACATCCTTCAGAACATGTCGGGGATATCCACCATCGCAGGGCCACCGTGGCTTGGGAAGCGGGGGGGGAGGTCTTCGTCGCGGTGTTCTCGTTCCAGGTTGTGGAAGCTGGCGAAGCGACCGATGAATGAGAGTTTGCAAGTGTCCACCGGGCCGTTGCGCTGTTTGCTGATAATCACCTCGGCGATGTTGGTGTCCTCGGTTTGAGGGTTATAGTATTCATCGCGGTAAAGGAAGCATACCATGTCGGCGTCCTGCTCGATGGCGCCGGACTCGCGCAGGTCAGCCATCGAGGGTCTCTTATCCTGGCGTGACTCCACCTGACGGCCGACTTGACACAGGGCCATCACGGGGATCGCAAGTTCCTTGGCGAGGCCTTTGAGCTGGCGTGAAATCTCCGAGATTTCCTGGGCGCGGTTTTCGATCTTTCCTGAGCCCCGCATCAACTGCAGGTAGTCGATGAT